>CAZFLX010000012.1:0-70655 GCA_964519885.1 uncultured Francisella sp.
ACCGCAATAACCCGATTGCCCAGTTTGAAGGCTACTACGCCAGTGTGTTTTACAGCTACTTTGCCAGTATTGGACTAGAGATTCGTTTAGAAGATGTCACCAACCGTGGTCGCATCGATATGACGGTGCTATTCAATAATCAAATTTACATTATCGAATTTAAAGTGGTGGAAACAGTTCCCGAAGGCAAGGCGATGGCACAATTAAAAGCACGCAACTACGCGCAAAAATATCAAGCACACCAACAATCCATCCACCTCATGGGTGTTGAGTTTAGTAAAGAAGCCAAAGGCTTGGTGGGGTTTGAGGTGGATTCATACAACATGTTTGAAAAAAACAAACAATGAATATTTAGGTAGCTAAATGAGTGATTTATCGGCTCCATGCCCAATTGATGATTGTCAGCAACTGATGAGCGTAATGGCTTTACAAGATAGGTTGTATCAGCCTGGGCATTTCTGGCAAGAAGCATCTAAAGTTCTGTTATCGTATTTAGTGAAGGATGGTATTGAAGACTTTCGTCGATTGCCAGCGTCTTTATGGTTTTTTGTGCCTACCTATGGATTTCCGGGTAATGCCTTGTCAGAAGCTTTATATAATAACCTCAAAAATTTAATTGATGACAATCAAAATACAGAAAAACAAAAAAAATATTTAGAAAATTTTTTGAGTGGGTATAGTGCTGCATTGGCAGATTATAGAGTTTTATCTGCTGCAGAATACGTTTGCAATAAAAATCCTAAATTAACTACATTTTCTGAAAGTAAATTTGGTAATCCGAAAGAACATTTTGAAATTGAAAATAAATTTTATAGTCGGTCAGCGTTAAATTATCTGTTGGGTTTGAGTTTTTTAAAAAACTATTTAGATTTTTCAACAATCAATAATGTGCTTGAAATAGGTGGTGGCTTTGGAACCTTGGGTGAAATTATTAATCAGTTGATGCCTTTCACAAGATATATTGATATTGATATACCGCCAACAATATGCTTTTCAAAGTATTATTTGGAAAAAATTGTTGGATCGGAAGATATATCAAGCGGAGAAGTTCTAAGTGTTGAAGAAATTGAAATTGATAAACTGAAAAAGATAACTATACTCCCATCATGGAAGATTGAGAAATTAAAAGGAAAGATAGACCTTTTTATTAATTTTATTTCTTTTCAAGAAATGGAGCCAATAATTGTAGAAAATTATTTACACCATGTTGATCGGCTCAATACAGAATGGATACTGCTTAGAAATATGAGAGAAGGAAAAGCTACGCGAGATGTTAAGCGTTATGGAGTAGAAAAAGCAATCCTATCAGAAGATTATAAGCGAATGCTTCCTTCATACAGCTTGATTGATGTTAATGTTGTTCCATTTGGTTTCAAAACAGTAGATGGCTTTCATTCTGAACTAATGCTGTTTAGAAGAAAAGCAGAGACCTAACTCAATGCGTGTTGTAATACGTGCAGATGCATCTGTGTATATTGGAACAGGACATATCATGCGCTGTTTGACACTAGCGCAAGCCCTAAAAAAAATGGGAAGTTTAGTTACATTCATATGTAGATTGCATGAAGGACATTTCGTGGAGACGTTAACCAGTAATGGTTTTGAGGTATTCACACTCGAAATTAATCAGTTCGCAAACCACAATGACTATTCAGGATCAAACATTAAGCATGCCCACTGGTTAGGTGCAACTCAAGAAATGGATGCACTGCAGTGTCGTCATGTTTTGCAACAGATAAAACCCGATTGGTTGATTGTTGATCATTATGCAATTGATCGTGATTGGCAATCTGCTCTGAAGGATTGTTACCGAAGGTTAATGGTGATTGATGATTTGGCTGATCGACATCACATTGCTGATTTGCTACTGAATCCAAATTATGGTGCAATTGCTTCTGATTACGATAATATGTTGCCGGAACAGTGCCAATTGCTAATTGGTTCAAAATTTGCTTTGCTGCGTGAAGAGTTTTTGCAATGGCGTCAATTAAGTTTAGCTCGTCGGCATAAGACAGAGCTAAAGCAACTATTGATAACGCTGGGAGGCGCAGACAGCGATAATGTGACTGGTGAAATTCTTGATCAGCTTGCAAATATGGACAGCTTGCATGATTTGAAAATTGTTGTTGTTATGGGTGCTAGTGCGTCACATACAAAAAGCATTAAAGATCAATCACTTCGCATGCCTTTCTCTACACAAGTCTTAACTAATGTATCAAACATGGCAGAGCTGATGACGAATGCAGACCTAGCTATCGGTGCCGCAGGCGGAACGTCATGGGAGCGTTGTTGTTTGGGTTTACCAACCATTCAGATTGCGATAGCATTCAACCAACAGCAAGTAGCGGAAAAACTAGAACAAAATGGTATTGTAAAAATGATTAAACAACCGAAAGATCTGGAGTATTTATTGAATAGCGCAGTAGAATGGATGCCAAGATTGAGTCAACTATCATCAGAAGTTTGCGATGGGAGTGGATGTGAACGAGTTGTAAACTACCTACAAGTTAACTGAAAGGATATTCTAATGTCAAATGTAAATATAGAGTTAGAAAAAATTATATCTAAAAAAGTTTTAGATATAGTTTCAAAATATATCAAAAATAAAAATTATCAAGAAATGGAAAATGCTCCGTTGATTGGTGATGAAGGCTTGCTTGATTCTATGAAACTCGTTTCATTGTGTTTAGAGTTAGAAGATTTAGCGCAAGAATATGAATTTGATTTTGATTGGACATCAGATGCTGCCATGTCAAGATCTATGAGCATGTTTAGATCAGTTAAATCATTAACTGCAACTTTTTTAGAGCAAATGAGAAATTCAAAGTGATTTTGGTTACAGGTGCAAGTAGGGGTCTAGGTTTGGCAATTTGTGAAAGATTAATTGCAAATAAAATTCCTGTATTTGGTATTGCAAGAAATGTTGAAAATTTAAATTTTCCGTCATTAGCTGCGGATATTAGTAGTTTTGAACAGCTTTCAAGTGTGGTTAAGCATATTAAAAAAATGAAAATTCCAGTTCAAGGTTTGATTAATGCCGCGGGTATTGCATCAATGAATTTAGCACTGACTACACCCAGTTCAACCGTTTCTAGAATCATTAACACAAATTTAATAGGTACTATTTACTCATGCCAATTATTTACACCATTGTTGATCCGGAATGGATCAGGAGTAATTATTAACTTCTCTACAATTGCTGTCTCATTGGGCTTAAAGGGAGAGTCTGTCTATGTTGCTTCTAAAGCAGGTGTAGAGGCATTTACCAAAAGTTTTGCTAGAGAAGTAGCTGATTTCAACATAAGTGTAAATTGTATTGCACCGGGACCAATTGAGACGGATTTAATAAAAGGTGTACCAAAAAACAAAATTGAAGATGTAATTAGTCAGCAAGTTATAAAAAAGAATTTTAAAGATAAAGATGTTTGCGATTTAGTTGAGTTACTACTAGACAAAAGATCTTCTTCACTTAGTGGCGAAGTATTTCATATCGGTGGAGTCTGATAAGATGAGTTTGTTTCAACAATTATTAGAACGATGGACAGATATAGATCGTCCTTTCTTAATACAGGATGATAAATCAATTTATTTTGATGAATTAGAAAAAAAAATAAATATTGATTTATCTACAATAGAGGAAGGTGATGTTGTTGCAATAATTGGTGATTTTGAAATACAGAGCATAGTCACGTTAATTAAATTAATTGATAAAAATGTTGTAATAGTACCATTAACTATGGAAAGCCATGTGCAACATGAGTACTTTTTTGAAGCTGCTTTAGTTGATGTAGTTATTAAAGATAAGATGATCATCAGAAGAGATCATCAACAAAAAAATATATTACTTGATAAACTAAGGGAAGTTCATCATCCGGGACTTGTATTGTTTTCAACAGGTACTACTGGAAACCCTAAAGCGATATTGCATGATTTTACTATTTTTTTAAAACGTTTCGAAACGCCTAGACCAACACTATCTACACTAAGTTTTTTATTGTTTGATCATATAGGTGGCTTGAATACATTGTTTCATACTCTATTTAACCAAGGAACAATTATTTCAACAAAAGATAGAAGCGTATCAAATATTCTATCATTATGTAAAAAGTACCATATTGAAGTATTACCAACAACACCGACCTTTTTACGTATGATGTTAATGAGTGGAAGGATTCCAGATGATGTGCCTGAGTGTTTGTCAATTATTACTTATGGTACAGAGCGAATGGATCAACCCACATTAAATGCACTTTGTAAAGCATTACCAAGTGTCGATTTTCGTCAAACATTTGGTATGTCTGAATTAGGTATTTTAAGAATCAAGTCATTAGCACGTGATAGTCTTTTCATGAAGGTAGGAGGAGAAGGCGTTGAAACTAAGGTTAAAAATCAAGTACTTTACATACGGTCAAATTCACGAATGCTTGGCTATTTAAATGCACCAAATCCTTTTGATGAGGAAGGATGGTATAACACAAAAGATATGGTTGAAGAACAAGGCGATTATATTAAAATTATCGGAAGAACCACGGAAGTTATTAATGTAGGTGGTTTGAAGTTCATGGCATCCCAAATTGAGCAGATTGCTTTAGAATTTACAGGGGTTGAATTGGTAAAAGTTGTTTCCAAAAATAACCCCATCACTGGACAACATGTGGAATTATTGGTTAACGTCATTAATGAAAAAAAATTTAATAAAGTTGAGTTTTTACAATACTTGAATGAAAATCTACCTAGACACATGGTACCTGCAAAAATAATCATTGGTGCAGTAACTGTTGGTCACAGATTTAAAAAGGGGTGATAAAAATGTTGTCCTTTAGGGAGGTTTTATTATCAGATGCACAAATGATACTAAATTGGCGATTAGATGAGTCATTATCTAAATTTATGCTTAGTGATATTGATGATGATATAAATATTCAGAAGGAATGGGTGTCTTCTTGCTACAATAGACCTGATTATTATCATTGGATTATAGAGTATCAAAATAAGCCGGTAGGACTAATTAGTTTTTCTCAGTATTCAATTGTAGATAAATCTTGTTATTTTGGATTTTATATTGCAGAAAGCTCTGCACGAGGTATCGGTGGAATAGTGCCGCTCTATTTTTATAATTTTGCCTTCAATAAGCTTAATATTGATTGTGTAAGAGTAGAAGTAGCTTATTTCAATACTTCAGTAATAGACTTACATTTACTGCATGGATACGATTTTGAACCAGAAAAAGATAGAATTGTTGTAAAAGTAGATAAGTCAATATTGTTCATTGGTATGAAGCTAAATCGTGAAAAATTTAATTTAAAGAGGTTTTCTCGTTGTAAATTTTTATTTCCAATAGAAAAATGGAAAGCTATTAATAAGTCAGAAAAAATTCTAGGTAGTTATTAATGAAAACCGTTATTACATACGGAACATTCGATATGTTTCATATTGGACATCTTCGTTTGTTACAACGTTTAGCTGCGCTGGGGGATCGTCTTATTGTTGCCGTTTCAACCGATGACTTTAATGCATTAAAGGGTAAGAAAACTCTTATTCCTTATGATCAGCGTGCTGAAATTGTCGCAAATATTCAGTGTGTTGACTTGGTCATACCTGAGCAAAACTGGGATCAGAAAGCGCAGGATATTGCAAAATTTAACGTGGATGTTCTTGCGATGGGTGATGATTGGCAAGGTAAGTTTGATTTTTTAAAATCTGAATGTGACGTGGTTTATTTGGCACGAACACAAGATGTTTCAACAACGCAGCTTAAAATCGCATTGGATCAGTTTTTAGCTGAACAGGGTGCAAAAGGACTGTTGCAATGATGCTAAAAGGCAAGCGCGTTTTAATTGCGCCTTTTACTCCTACCTCTCGTGCACTTGCCAATGCGTTGTTAGAAGATGATTCTGATATTCAGATTATAGGCTATCTAGATAACTATAAAATCGGCGAGAACCTTTACTCTAAGCAACAGTTAGGTTTGTTAGATTATGATTTTGTTTTAATTCTGTCGCCTAATCACTTCACTAGTATCTATAATGAGTTAAAATCTGTTGTAGATTGCTCAAAATTAATAAAAGTTGACATCAAAAATTATCAATATCAGTTTTTAACT
Source organism: uncultured Francisella sp. (assembly GCA_964519885.1). GTDB lineage: Bacteria > Pseudomonadota > Gammaproteobacteria > Thiomicrospirales > Thiomicrospiraceae. Next base: position 6,104 of record CAZFLX010000012.1, read on the forward strand.
GAAGTTCAAATAAAAAACCAAATTCGCGAAGCCTGGCATCAAAAGATCAAATTGTGGGTATTGTATGGGTTAAGTCGTGTTTATGATCGAATGGGACGCAATCCGAACTGTTTTGTTTTTTTAGCCAAATCCTTTGTTGGTGGTAATGTTAAGGCATTTTATCTTTACGCTGCTGAACACAATAAACAGGTTACGTTGGTTACAGATAATCAAGAAGCTTACCGCGCATTTCAGGAAAGCGGCTACCAGGTAAGTTGGTTAGGAAGCTGGCAAAGTTTATTTATGATTGCTAAAGCCAAATGGATTATCCAAGATCAGGCTAACCATACAGAATATTTTGATAGCTTTGGTAAACAGCAAAAAACCTTACAAATGTGGCATGGTATCCCGTTGAAAAAACTAAGCACACAAAAAAACATGACTTATGATTTGTTGTTATCAACATCAGACTATGTTTCAAAAACTAGCCTTGCCTTGCTGTTTGAGCATCGTCAGATCGTCAATACAGGTTATCCCCGAAATGATCTATTGCAACCTGGCCTAGTGAAGGATGAATACCTGCTGACAGATAAAACCATTTTTGCTTGGGTTCAGGCTGGCCGCGCTAAGTCGCAAAAAATTCTCATCTATATGCCAACCCATCGCGAGTATGATGTGGGTATCGACGCGCCTGGGATGAAAACTATCCCGCTTGATTGGAAGAATCTTGACCAAGACTTAGCTAAAATCGATTGCTTGATGGTGCTTAAACTGCATCCATTTGTTGAGGCGCATTATCAAAAAATCGTAAGTGATCTCAATATAAAGCGCGTCAAGTTATACCCTTCAAAGCAAGATATTTACCCTTTGTTAACCTATAGTGATCTTCTGCTCACAGACTATTCATCTGTTTATTTCGATTATTTGTTGCTCGATAAGCCCATCGTGTTTTATTGTTATGACTTTCAGCAGTATGCAGACAATAAAGATGGTTGGACATACCCTTTCGATGAATTTACGCCGGGCGAAAAGCTATTTAGTCCTTGTCAAATTTCACTTTTTTTGAAAATTGTAGGTAATTTAAATCATGATATTTATGCATCAAATAGAAAATATCTAAAAAACAAATTATTTAATCATCCAATGAAAACAAGCTATAATGCTTCTTTATTAGATTTTTTAGATTAAATTAATAGCAAAATTTAATGGGGAGAGCTTGTATGACTGAAGGGGTATATGAAAAATCTAAAAAAATAATCAAAGCTTGGTTGCTTCAGGAAGTAGTACGCTACCCAAGTGATGAGCCCTTTGCGATCTTTGGTACATCCTCTTACTGTCAATACCTTATGAAAAATATGGCCATATTAGGCTTTCATAGAGGGTACTATATTAGTTCATATGCAGAGGTAGATTATATAAATGGTATTTCAGTCAGACCACTTAACCAAGTGAGTACGAGTGCTTGTAGGTTTATTTTGCTTGGTAGTCTTTCTGGTGCAGATGTGCAGCATTGCATCCTTAAAGAAATGGGGGTGGAGGTAGATATTTTAAGTGTACCTAATGGATCTTATTTAAGCTCTGAATATATAGGTAATATATATGATAAAAAAAGGTTAAAACAGCTTAAAAATATGCATGAAGGACAAACGGTTTTTATTATTGGTAACGGCCCTAGCTTAAAAAGTACTGACCCAAGAAAAATTAGTAATTTTGTAACTATGGGAGCAAATGGTATCTGTAAGCTCGAAGGGTTCGAACCAGATTATTATTTTATGTTGGATACAGTGGCTCCAGAGTATTGGCGCGATGAAATTAATAATTTGAGCAGTATGAAACTTGTACCGCCCAGGCTTAAAGAATGTGATTTCGATCAGATAAATGCTATTTTTTATCCAACTGTTTATCAGTTACAGGAGAAAGTGATTGATCCTTATAACTATGGGTTGCCCAGTGGACGAAGTGTTATTAGCACTATGATTTACTTTGCAATTTATATGGGATTTAAAAAAATTATTTTTATTGGTGTGGACAATGATTATGGTAAAAACCAAAAAAACATGCACTTTTTAGAGTCCTACTACCCTGTTAAATTCGATTTTGGTACCGAGGAAGTCTTAGCAGAAATGGTAGATAGGCGTAAAGAGGGTATTAATCAAGCATTATCAGTTGCTATAGCTCATGGGGTAGAGTGCTTTGATGCGTCACCAAGAAAAAATATGGGTATTCCAACGTATGATTTTTCACAGAATTTATTCTAACATGAAATGTAGAAAATTTATTTAAATTAAATAAAGTGAAATTTAAAAAATAGTATACTTATAAAGGTTTGATGATAACGTGAATACACTTAACTTAATTGGTAGAGCCAGATCACTATTTAACCATGAGATAAATGTACACGATACACAGTTAAAATGTATCGTAAGTGCCTCATCCTTTCTGGTTCTTGGCGGAGCAGGCTCTATCGGTCAAGCAGTAGTCAAGGAAATTTTTAAGCGTAATCCCAAAAAACTGCATGTGGTTGATATTAGTGAAAGTAATCTTGTTGAATTGGTGCGAGATATTCGTAGTTCGTTTGGCTATATTAACGGTGACTTCCAAACCTTTGCTCTGGATATTGGTTCTATCGAATACGATGCATTCATTCAGAATGATGGATTCTATGATTATGTTTTAAACCTTTCCGCTCTTAAACATGTACGCAGTGAAAAAGACCCTTATACCTTAATGCGTATGATTGACGTCAATATTATTAATACCGACAAAACCATCGAACAGTCTATTGCCAAAGGCAATAAAAAATATTTCTGTGTTTCGACAGATAAAGCAACTAACCCTGTCAATATGATGGGTGCGAGCAAACGCATTATGGAAATGTTTCTCATGCGTCGCAGTGAAACGATTGAAATTTCAACAGCTCGATTTGCTAACGTCGCCTTTTCAGACGGATCATTACTGCATAGCTTTAACCAACGCATTCAAAAACGTCAACCCATCGTTGCACCTAATGACATCAAACGTTACTTTGTTACGCCACAAGAATCCGGGGAGCTTTGTTTAATGTCCTGTTTGCTTGGCGAAAACCGCGATATTTTCTTCCCAAAACTCAGCGAAGACTTGCACTTAATAACCTTTGCCGATATTGCCGTGCGTTATCTCATAAACCTCGGCTTTGAGCCACATTTGTGTGCCACCGAAGACGAAGCGCGTGAACTAGCCAAAACCTTGCCTGAACAAGGCAAGTGGCCGTGTTTATTTACCGCCAGCGACACCACCGGCGAAAAAGACTTTGAAGAGTTTTTTACCGATCAAGAAACCCTGGACATGCAAAGATTTACCAACCTTGGTGTGATTAAAAATCAACCGATTTACAATACAAACAAACTGCAAAACTTTGAACACACCATTGCCAAAATGAAAGCACGCAAACAATGGAACAAACAACAAATCGTCGAACTCTTTCATCAAATGATTCCCGACTTCGACCATAAAGAAACAGGCAAATACCTAGACGGCAAAATGTAGGCAAGGTGAAATATGCGCACAGAACTCAAACAACTTACGGGCTTTATCCAACAACACTATCAAACAACAGATTTTCTGTCCCTGCACGAACCGCGTTTTGATCAGCATGAAAAAGCCCTCGTAATGGACTGTATCGATTCTACGTTTGTGTCTAGTGTTGGAAAATATGTTGACCAGTTTGAACAAAAGCTCGCCGCCTATACTGGCGTAAGCTTTGCCATCGCTACCGTAAATGGTACCTCAGCCTTGCACATAACCTTATTATTAGCCGGTGTCGAGCGTGAAACAGAAGTCATCACTCAAGCCCTCAGCTTTATCGCAACCTGTAATGCGATTAGCTACTGCGGTGCAGAACCGGTTTTTGTCGATGTCGATAGAAACACTCTCGGTTTATCGCCTGAATCGCTCGAAGCGTTTTTAAACCAATACGCAGAAATACAAAACAACCAATGCATCAACAAAAAAACAAATAAACGCATTGCCGCCTGTGTGCCAATGCACACTTTTGGTCACCCTTGTGAAGTCGATAAAATTCAAGCCATATGCAAGCAATGGCAGATACCCCTCGTTGAAGATGCCGCAGAATCATTAGGTAGCTTCTATAAAAACCAACACACCGGTAACTTCGGCAAACTCGCCGCCATTAGTTTTAACGGAAACAAAATAATTACCGCAGGCGGAGGAGGTGCAATCCTTACCAATGACGAACACCTAGCCAAACGTGCAAAACACATTACCACTACCGCCAAAGTTCCGCACAAGTGGGAATTTAACCACGACCAAATCGGCTATAACTACCGTATGCCCAACTTAAACGCTGCATTGCTTTGTGCCCAATTAGATAAGTTAGAAGGCTTTATCGAAAACAAACGACAAACCGCCGCACTCTACCAGGCTTGGTGCAAACAAAATAAGATAACATTTATTTCCGAACCGAATAACGCTCAATCTAATTACTGGCTCAATGCAATATTACTCAATGATACAGATGAACAACAAGCCTTTTTAGAATACGCTAACGCACAAGGCGTATTATGCCGACCGGTTTGGACACTGCTTAACCAGCTCCCCATGTTCAAACACTGTTTCAGTATGCCTCAAATCAACGCCCAGTGGCTTGCCGACCGTTTGGTCAATATCCCAAGTAGTGTTAGATTATGAATTCAATTTTACTTATCGGTGCCGGTGGACATTGTAAAGCCTGTATTGATGTTATTGAACAAATTGGTGAATGGCAGATTGTGGGGATTATCGACCGAAAAGATTCTGGTGTAAAAGAAGTATTAGGCTATCCAGTTATTGGCTGTGATGATGACTTGGCTGAGTTAAAAAAACAATACGATTATGCGCTTGTCACTATCGGGCAAATTCACTCAGCTGAACTTAAAATGAAACTTTTTAACCAACTTAAAGCATTGGATTTCAATCAACCAAGCTTGGTTTCGCCACTTGCGTATGTTTCAAAACATGCCAAAATCGGAGTTGGAACAATAGTCATGCATTATGCCTTAATAAACACCGCCGCCCAAGTCGGTAAAAACTGCATTATCAACAGCAAAGCACTAATCGAACACGATGCGATTATTGAAGACCATTGTCATATTTCAACTGGTGCAATCATTAACGGCGGGGTTATTGTTGGTGAACAAAGCTTTATCGGTAGTCAAGCCACAACCAAACAAAGCATTACCATTCCACCACAATCATTTATCAAAGCAGGATCATTAGTTAAATGAGCGTTTTTATTATTGCCGAAGTTGGCGTCAACCATAATGGCTCACTTGAATTAGCAAAAAAACTCGTTGATGTCGCTAAAGATTGTGGTGTGGATGCGGTTAAGTTTCAAACATTTAAAGCCGCAACGCTAGTAACAAAAGCCGCAAAACAAGCTGAATATCAAACCGCTAACACAGGCAAACAAGAAAGCCAGTTTGATATGCTCAAACGCCTAGAACTCAGCGAAGACGATCATCACGAACTGCTAGCACATTGTCACAAAAACCAAATCGAATTTATGTCTACGCCGTTTGACCTGCAAAGCATTCATTTTTTAAACGGGCTAGGAGTCGAGCGCTTTAAAGTCCCATCAGGTGAAATCACTAACTATCCCTATTTAAAGATGGTCGGTGCTTACAATAAAGAAATTGTGCTTTCAACAGGCATGGCGACTCTAGCGGATATCGAAGCCGCGCTAGACTTATTAACAGAATCGGGTACAGAAAAAAACAAAATCACTATTTTGCACGCAACCACTGACTACCCAACCCACATGCTAGACGTGAACCTAACCGCGATGCAAACTATCGCCCAAGCGTTTAAAGTCAAAGTCGGCTATTCCGATCACACGCCGGGCATTGAAGTACCAACCGCCGCCGTTGCGCTCGGTGCAAGCATTATTGAAAAACACTTTACGCTCGATAAAAACCTGCCTGGTCCGGATCACAAAGCTAGCTTAGAACCCGAAGAACTTAAAGCGATGGTGAAAGCGATTCGCAATATAGAAATCGCACTCGGGGACGGCATCAAACGCCCAAGCGCTAGCGAACAAAAAAACATGCAAGTCGCTAGAAAAAGCCTAGTCGCACTTACCGGCATTAAAAAGGGGGAAGTATTCAGTGAGCAAAATCTTACCGTCAAGCGACCTGGTTCGGGAATTTCTCCTATGAGATGGAAAGAGGTTATTGGACAAGTTGCGCAAAAAGATTACGTGGAAGATGATTTGATATGAAGAAAATCTGCGTCGTTACCGGTACACGTGCTGAATACGGTCAACTGTATTGGTTGATGAAGGGAATAGAGCAAGATATTGATTTAAAACTACAAATTATCGTTACTGGAATGCATCTTTCGCCAGAGTTTGGCTTAACCTATAAAGAAGTCGAAAAAGAATTCAGGATTGATAAAAAAATCGAAATGCTCTTGTCCTCAGATACAGCAATCGGTATTTCAAAATCGATGGGGTTAGCACAAATCTCGTTTGCTGAAGCTTATGAAGACCTACAACCAGATGTGGTTGTGTTACTTGGAGATCGTTACGAAATATTTTCAGCGGCATCAGTGGCGATGATTGCACGAATCCCGATTGCTCACTTGCACGGTGGGGAAAGTACCGAAGGTGCGTTTGATGAAGCAATACGCCACAGTATCACAAAAATGGCTTATTGGCATTTTACGGCGGCTGAAGAATATCGAAAACGCGTTATACAGTTAGGTGAGTCACCTGATCGCGTGTTTAACGTGGGTGGTATAGGTATTGAAAACATTCAACGCTTAACGTTGCTAAGTCGAGAAGAGTTTGAAGCGTCGATTGACTTTAAGCTGAATGAACGCAATCTGCTGGTGACATTTCATCCGGTGACACTTGAAAATGCAAGTGCTACAGAACAATTTCAAGCTTTACTAGACGCGATAGATTCCCTTGATAATACTCACATCATCTTTACCAAAGCCAATAGTGATACCGATGGGCGAGTCATTAATCAAATGATAGATAATTATGTAGCCCAGAACAAACATAAAGCCGCTTGCTTTCCATCATTAGGACAACTTCGTTATTTAAGTGCATTACAATACGTTGATGTAGTAGTCGGCAACAGTTCCAGCGGTATCGCAGAAGTGCCAAGTTTTAAAAAAGCGACCATTAATATCGGCGACCGTCAAAAAGGTCGCTTGAAAGCTAGCAGTATTGTTGATTGTGAACCTACGCAAGAAGCCATTAAACAGGCTTTAGCAACTGTTGTGTCAGACGCTTTCAAAGTCTCATTAGCTTCAACCGTTAACCCTTATGGTGATGGCCAAGCAAGTCAAAAAATAATCCCGATATTGAAACAGCCGATTGATACCAGTAAGTTGAAAAAAACTTTTTATGACATCCATTTTCAAATGTAGACAACACCTATGATTAACTATAATAAAACACTGGTTTCGCCAACCATCAGTATTCGACAGGCGTTAACCCTGTTAGATCAAACAGCGTTACAAATTCTATTGGTTGTAGATGGCGATCAAAAACTACTCGGCACCATTACCGATGGTGATATTCGGCGTGGTTTATTGAAGGGGTTGAACCTTGAAGACTCTATCGAGTCGTTAATTTATAAAACGCCAACCGTTGGGTATCTTTACGAATCAAGCCAAGAAATTATTAACAAAGCTGTTAATGCTAAAATTCACAAAATTCCCCTGGTAGATGCCGAAAATCGAGTGGTCGGACTTAAAGAATTTGAAGAACTGCTCAAACCAGAAGTCAAGCCGAATAAGGTAGTATTGATGGTCGGTGGCTTGGGTACACGTTTATATCCCTTAACCAAAGAAACTCCCAAGCCTATGCTTAAAGTCGGTGACAAGCCGATACTTGAAACCATCGTTTCACGCTTTGCCGATTACGGTTTTGTCGATATCATAATGTGCGTCAATTACAAAGCGGAAATGATTCAACAACACTTTGGCAACGGTTCAAAATTTGGGGTAAAGATTGAATATGTATTAGAGCAAGACCGAATGGGAACGGCAGGTGCGTTAAGCTTATTAACCACCAGGCCTAGTGAACCTTTTTTTGTCATGAATGGTGACTTACTTACGAATGTCAACTTTGAAAGCCTGTTAGACTATCATCAAATTCACCAAGCAACCGCCACCATGTGCGTGCGTGAATACGACTTCCAGGTACCTTATGGCGTAGTCAAAGTCGAGGGTAATCAAATACAATCGATTGAAGAAAAGCCCATACACAAGTTTTTTGTGAGTGCCGGAATTTACATGCTTAGTCCTGAAACACTAGAACACATCCCGCATAATGAATATTTTGATATGCCTACTTTATTTGAAAATCTTATTGCGAAAAAAAATAGCACTATATCTTTTCCAATTCATGAATATTGGTTAGATATCGGGCGTATGAATGAGTATGAACAGGCCATTAGAGAGTATAGTGGGGTGTTTCGATGAGAGTGTTAATTATCGGTTACGGTTCTATCGGGCGACGACATGATGAGGTGCTATTTGACTTCGCTGAACTCGAAGATGTTCATCTTGTAACAAAGCAATATATTAGTAACAGAATAACATTTAAATCGTTAGAAGATGTAGTCGATATTAATAGTTACGATTATTTGCTAATCGCATCGGAAACAAAAAAACACTACGAGCAACTTTGTTGGCTTAATGAGCGTTTAGAAAATAAAAAAATATTTTCTGAAAAACCTTTGTTTGAAAAATGGTATGAATTGCCAACATTTCGTAATGAAGTTTATGTAGGCTATGTTTTGCGCTTTCACCCAGTTTTGCAGAAGGTGAAATTGTTGCTTAAAGGTCAACAAGTTTTAAATGCGAATATCGCTTGCGGTTCTTATTTGCCAAGCTGGAGAACCAATATTAATTATCGAGATTCCTACAGTGCCAAAAAAGCCGAAGGCGGTGGTGTATTGCTTGATTTAAGTCACGAACTAGATTATATAGTTTGGTTGTTAGGAAATCTGCTGGAGGTAAAAAGTTATCAAGCAAAAGTCTCTGATTTAGAAATTGACAGCGATGACGTGGTTTCGTTAGTCGGCAAAACCGATCAGCAGGCTATTGTTAATCTTGTTATGGATTATTTTAGCAAGTCTGCTTATCGTCAAATTCGGATCAATACCAATGGCTTTACATTGGAAGCGGATTTAATTAAAAACCAATTAATAAAAACCAATTTAGATAATACGCAAGAGGTTTTCGAATTTGAAACGCTGGAACGAAATCATATGTTTCAGGCGATGCACCGTGAAATTTTGTTTAGTTCCGATAAAAATTACATTTGTGATTTAGTCCAAGGATCAAAAGTCATGCGAACAATTAAAATGATTCAGGAACAAAACCAGTGAGTGATGTACTTTGTACGATATGCGCCAGGGGTGGTTCAAAAGGCGTTAAAAATAAAAACATTAAGCTAATTAATGGCAAGCCGTTAATTTGCTATACCATTGAGCAAGCCTTGCAAAGCGGCTTGTTTGACCACGTCGTCATCAGCACCGATTCTGACGATATTGCAAGAGTATCTGAAACCTTTGGTGCGGAAGTGTTTTTTAAACGCGATGCTGTGTTGGCATCCGATACAGCCGGAAAATTAGAAGTGATTCGCGATGCCTTTCTGAAAAGTGAAGCTTACTATAATAAAACTTATAATTACCATGTTGATCTGGATGCGACATCACCTTTACGTAATGTAACAGATATTGTCGCGTCGTTTAACCAATTTAAGCGAGATAATAACAGCAATCTAATTACCGCGATGCCAAGCAGAAGAAGCCCGTATTTTAATTTGGTTGAGCTGGATGGTAGTGGTAAAGTAGCCTTATCAAAAACACTTGAAGGTAATGTGGTTAGACGACAAGATGCCCCAAAAAGCTATGATATGAACGCTTCAATATACATTTGGACACGAGAAGCTTTATTAAATCAGCCAAGTTTGTTTTCCGATACAACGGGTTTGTACGTTATGCCGGAGGAGCGTTCGATTGATATTGATGCCACTGTCGATTTTGAGTTTGTTGAATTTTTAATGAGAAAAAACCATGTTAAATAAACAAGTTGTTGTAGTCACAGGCGGCGCAGGTCTGGTTGGCAAAGCGTTTGTTAAAGAGATTGCCGAAAAAGGCGGCATTGCCATTATCGCGGATATTAGCTTAGAAAAAGGTGAGCAAGCCAAAGCAAGCATAGACACAAAGCTTCAAAAAAATATTTGTGTCATTGAATTAGATATAACCAAAAAAGAATCAATAGAGACAAAAATTGTCGTCTTAAAACAAAAATACGGAAAAATCGATGCGCTGGTAAACAATGCATACCCGCGCAATAAAAACTACGGTCGTCATTTTTTTGATGTTGAATACGAGGACTTCAATGAAAATGTAGGCTTGCATGTCGGTGGTTACTTTAATGTTTCTAAGTACTTTGCAAAATTTTTTATAGAGCAAGGTCACGGAAATATTATCAATATTTCATCTATTTATGGCTTGGTCGCACCACGTTTTCATATATACGAAGGCACAAAAATGACAACACCGCCAGAATATGTGGTGATTAAGGCAGGCTTAAATCACTTAACGCAGTACATGGCAGCCTACCTTAAAGGCAAAAATATTCGGGTTAACACATTAACGCTTGGCGGTATTTTAGACGGACAACCTGAATCCTTTCTAAAACACTACGCCAATGAATGTTTGAGCAAAGGAATGCTCAACCCTGAGGATGTAGTGGGCTCATTAATTTATTTGCTATCTGATGATAGCAAGTTTGTTAATGGTCAAAATATAATTGTTGATGATGGTTTTGTATTGTAATTTTTATTTTAAATATTTTAAAATATTATATTGGAAAAAATTAATGAAAGCAGTTATTTTAGCTGGTGGTTTAGGTACGCGTATTAGTGAAGAAACACATTTAAAACCTAAGCCTATGATTGAAATTGGTGGCAAACCTATCTTGTGGCATATCATGAAAATGTATTCGGCACATGGTGTTAACGACTTTATTATTTGTTGTGGTTATAAAGGTTATGTGATTAAGGAGTATTTTGCCAACTATTTTTTACATCAATCTGACATTACATTTGATATTAAAAACAACAAAATGGAAGTACACGCTGAACACGCTGAGCCTTGGAAAGTTACGCTTGTTGATACAGGTGAAAGCTCAATGACGGGTGGCCGCTTAAAACGCGTAGCGCAATATTTAAAAGATGAAGAAGCCTTTTGTTTTACTTACGGTGATGGCGTTTCCGACGTCAACATTGCAGAAACGATTGCTTTTCACAAATCTCACGGTAAACAAGCAACTCTTACTGCTACTTATCCACCTGGGCGCTTTGGCGCTTTAGATATCCGAAACGATCAGGTAATTAACTTTAAAGAAAAGCCAAAAGGCGATGGAGCTGTTATCAATGGTGGTTTCTTTGTACTTTCTCCCAAGGTAATTGATCGTATCGCAGATGATAACACTACGTGGGAGCAGTACCCGCTCATGAGTCTTGCTGAAGACGGTCAATTAATGGCATTTAAATATGATGGGTTCTGGCAACCTATGGATACATTGCGTGACAAGCTTTACCTCGAAGATCTATGGCAATCAGGTAAAGCACCTTGGAAGTCTTGGGAATGACGTTTTATGGTTAATGTATCATTTTGGCAAGGTAAGCGTGTTTTCTTAACAGGTCATACAGGCTTTAAAGGCAGCTGGCTTGCGCTTTGGTTGCAGCAAATGGGGGCTGTTGTAAAAGGTTACGCCCTAACACCGCCAACAACACCAAACTTATTCGAAGTCGCAAATGTTGGCGATGCCATGGAATCAGAAACCGGTGATATTCGAAACCTTGAGCAACTTAAAACCAGTATGACCAATTTCAATCCTGATATTCTCATTCACATGGCAGCACAGCCATTAGTACGTTTATCTTATCGTGAACCTATTGAAACCTATGATGTTAATGTCATGGGAACTGTTAAGGTATTAGATTCTGCAAGGTATTGTCAGAACCTTAAAGCTATTGTTTCTGTGACCACTGATAAGTGTTATGAAAACAGAGAATGGGTATGGGGTTACCGGGAAGATGAGCCAATGGGTGGCTATGACCCGTACTCTAGCTCTAAAGGTTGTGCTGAGTTAGTGACCTCTGCATATCGTCGTTCATTTTTAGCTGAACAAGGCATTGGCTTGGCTTCAGCACGTGCTGGTAATGTTATCGGTGGTGGTGATTGGGCAGATGATCGTCTGATTCCCGATATCTTACGTGCCTTTGCGAAAAATCAACCAGTTGTCATTCGCAATCCTAGTTCAACACGCCCTTGGCAGCATGTTTTAGAACCACTTTCGGGCTATTTGGTGCTAGCTCAAGCCCTATATGACGCGCCATCCACTTACGCGGAAGGTTGGAATTTTGGTCCAAAAGATGAAGATGCAAAACCTGTTTCATGGATTTTAGATAAGATGGTAACTCACTGGCAAGGTGCGAATTGGCAGCTCGATACTCATGCTCAACCACACGAGGCTGGTTACCTAAAGCTCGATATTTCTAAGGCGAAAGCTCGCTTAGACTGGCAACCTGTATTGTCATTAGAGCAAGCACTAGAAAAAATTGTCAATTGGCATAAAGCATGGTTAAATGGTAGTAATATGCAGGCACATTGCTTGTTAGAGATTCAAGAGTTTACATCATGAACCGCTTTACCATCCAATCAACGCCGTTGGCTGATTTGAAAGTGATTACTAGACTAGTGTTAGGTGATCATCGAGGTTTCTTAACCCGTTTATTTTGTGCTGATGAATTGGCACAGGCAGGATGGACAAAACCCATTGCTCAGATGAACCATACTTTTACAGCCAAGCAAGGTACGGTGAGAGGGTTACATTTTCAGCACTCTCCACATGCAGAAATGAAACTTGTCAGTTGTCTTAAAGGTGAGGTATGGGATGTGGCAATAGATTTGCGCCAAGATTCACCTACTTTTTTACAGTGGCACGCTGAAATTCTGTCAGCAGAAAACCTTAAAACATTACTCATTCCTGAAGGATTTGCACATGGTTTTCAAACATTAACCGATGATGTTGAATTGCTGTATTGCCATTCGCAAGCCTATTCTCAAAGCGCGGAAGCAGGATTAAATTCCCAAGACCCGCGACTTGCTATTGAATGGTTATTACCGATTAGTGACCTATCAACCAGGGATCAACAACACCCAATGATTAACGAAACCTTTACAGGACTTGTTTTATGAACTGTCGCCATTGCGGACAAGCCTTAACCACACCGTTTTTGGATTTGGGAAATGCGCCACCGTCTAATGCTTATTTAAGAGCCAATGCGTTAAAGTTGCCTGAAACAACCTATCCGTTACGGTTAATGGTCTGTGATTCTTGTCATTTGGTGCAGACAGAAGACTACGCAGGCAGTGAGGCTTTGTTTACAGAAGACTATTCTTATTTTAGTTCTTTTTCATCTTCTTGGTTAGCACATGCCAAACACTATGCTGAAATGATGATTAAGCGTTTTGGGTTAAGCGCACAGAGTTGTTTGGTTGAGGTTGCCGCCAACGATGGTTATCTGCTTCAGTATGTCAAAGCAAATGGCATTCCTTGTTATGGTGTCGAGCCAACAAAAAGTACAGCTATTGCTGCGCGTGAAAAGGGAATAGAGATTGTTGAAGCGTTTTTTGATGTTTCTTTAGCGCAGCAGTTACTTCAACAAGGTAAACAAGCTGATGTCATGGTAGCCAATAATGTTTTGGCACATGTACCATTTATTAATGATTTTGTTGCTGGTTTTGCCACATTGTTGAAACCGCAAGGTGTTGCAACTTTTGAGTTTCCACACTTGCTCAATATGGTTAAACTGAATCAGTTTGATACCGTATATCACGAACATTTTTCTTATTTGTCTATTACCACAGTAAAACAAATTTTTGAAAGAAATGGGTTAAGTGTTTTTGATGTTGAAACTTTACCAACACACGGTGGTAGTTTGCGTGTTTATGCCCAGCGAGTAGATACAGGAAGTCAATCTGTGCATCATCGAGTTGTGGAAATGTTAGACATAGAGCAAAAAGCGGGGATAAATAGGCTTTCTTTTTATCAGGATTTTCAATACAAAGCAGAACAAGTCAAAAATGATGTATTGTTATTTTTGATTCAAGCCAAACAATCAGGTGAGAAGGTCGTTGGCTATGGTGCCGCGGCAAAGGGTAACACGCTTTTGAATTTTGCGGGCGTGAAGCCTGATTTATTGCCGTATATCGTGGATAAGAATCCAGCTAAACAAGGAAAGTATATGCCAGCCAGTCATATTCCGATTGTGGATGAAGAGAAAATGAAAGTAGATAAGCCAAACTATGTGTTAATTTTGCCTTGGAATATCAAAGAAGAAGTCATGACACAACTTGCTTATATTCGAGAATGGGGCGGGCTTTTTGTAGTAGCTGTGCCAAGCTTGGTGGTGTTTATATGATTGAGATTCATCCAACAGCCAAGGTTTCGGAGTTAGCAGATATCGAGGATTCTATTCGTGGTACACGAATTATTATTGGTGAGAAATCTGTGATAGATAGCTTTGTAAAGATCAAGCCTGCAGGTGGTAGTGGAGATTTGATGATAGGTAAGCAAGTTGTGATTAACTCTGGTTGTGTACTTTATACAGGAAATGGTATTACTATCGGTGATATGACGGCAATTGCTGCCAATTGTACGTTAGCGCCTGTAAATCACGCCTATCAAGACAGGCATAAATCGATTCAAGAGCAAGGTTTTTTACCCAGTAAGGGGGGGGTCTTGATTGAAGAGGATGTATGGATTGGTGCTAATTGTGTCATTCTAGATGGTGCTATTTTGCGCAAAGGATGTGTAATTGCAGCAGGAAGTGTTGTAAAAGGCGAGTTAAATGCTTACACCGTATATGCTGGTAATCCGTTGCGAAAAATAAGAGAGAGATCGTAAGTGTTTACGATATTTGGTTCAAGCGGTTATATTGGCAATGCTTTAACTAAGCATCTTTCCTCTGTAGATCAAGATGTTTTTTTGCCACAACGAAATGATATATCGGTTTATGAAAAATCATTAGGACATGTCATTTATGCCATTGGTATCACTGCAGATTTTAGAAGTAAACCTTTTGAAACCATTGATGCACATATTTGTTACCTAAGATCTCTGCTTGAACGAGCTAATTTTGAATCATTTGTATATTTGTCATCTACGCGAGTATATCAAGGGTTGGATAATAGTCGTGTTTCTGAGGACGATAATTTGACGGTAAACCCTAACGATTCATCGGATTTATATAATTTATCAAAACTGATGGGCGAATCTCTCTGTCTGTGTAGTGGTAAAAATGTAAAGGTTGCACGTCTCTCTAATGTCATCGGTGGTAGCCATGATCTAGCGTCAACCAATTTTATTCCTAGTTTAATTAATGAGGCCAGAAATGGGCACATCGTATTGCAATCGGGGATAAATTCTGCAAAAGATTACATTAAATTAGAAGATGTGGTCAGTTTATTGCTAAATATAGCTACCAGAGGTAGGGAGAAAATTTATAACGTGGCAAGTGGTGTCAACGTGACACATCGAGAATGGATTGAAAAAATTACACAGATTACTCGTGCAAGTTTTGAATTTGATACTACAAAAAAATCAATTATTCATCCCTCTATCAATATTGATCGATGCAAGAAAGAGTTTAATTTTACACCAAAAGATGTATTAACTAATTTTGAAATATGAGGGTTAATTATATGAATCAAATAGATGTGTTTAACAAAGAAAGACAAGAACGGGTTGATTCTTATGCTACAAATTCTGCGTTTCAATCTCTATCAGTCGATTGGCTTGTTAGGTCGATGGCTGAAAAGTATGTATATAACTTTGATTTCCTAGGTCGTCCTATTATTCAATATCCACAGGATATGATAGCATTGCAGGAAATTATTTGGTCAGTTAAACCAGATTTGATTATTGAGACTGGAATTGCTCATGGTGGATCGATAGTATTTAGCTCCTCAATGCTTGCTTTGTTAGATATGTGTGATGCGATTGAATCAGGTACAACAATTAATCCTAGGATTTCTCAACGTAAAGTATTAGGAATTGATATTGATATTCGTCAATATAATCGTGAATTAATAGAAGCACATCCAATGGCTTCAAGAATTGAAATGATTCAGGGGTCTAGTATTGATGAATCAATTATTCAACAAGTACATGAGATAGCTAAAAATTATAATAAAGTTCTTGTGTGTTTAGATAGTAATCACACACATGAGCACGTATTGGCTGAATTGAATGCTTATGCACCATTAACAAGTAAAGGGAGCTATTGTGTTGTTTTTGATACATTTGTTGAAGATGTTCCTAAGGATTTGTTTTTAGATCGCCCATGGGGACCTAAGGATAATCCTAAAACGGCGGTTTGGGAATACTTGAATACACATTCAGAGTTTGAAATTGATAAATCCATTCAAAATAAACTATTAATTACCGTTGCACCTGACGGGTATTTAAAAAAAATTAGATAGTTTTAAAAAATAATGGTGATTTTATGTCTAAAGAATTTATGACTAGAATAACTCTAGTTATGCCCACTTTTAATCGTCAAAAGTATGCATTAAGATCTATGAAATATTGGTCTAATTATCCTGTTAAATTGATTGTATTGGATGGTACAGAAAGTCCAATTTCTGAAAGTCTCCTTGAAGGGTTTGGATCAAATATTAAGTATATTCATTATTGCTCCTGTTTTTATTCTAGATTGAGAAAATCTATAGATTATGTTAAAACAGAGTTTGTTGGATTAATTGGGGATGATGAATTTTATTTGCCATCTGGTTTGCGTGATTCTGTTATTGAGTTAGATAATGACAGTAATTTAGTTGCGTGTATTGGATCATCTATCGGCTTTAGATTTAATGATGAAGATCTTAGATACAGATTAGTATACGAGAACCATGAGAATTACTTTATACATCATGATGATCCTTTAGAACGTATGCGTTATCATTTGTCAGACTATAAAGCTACAATAATTTATTCGCTTACACGTTTAAATGAGTGGAAATCAGTTGTTGAGGTAATGACGCGTAGAGAGTTCCCAGTTTTTGCGTTGGGTGAGTTGCAGTATCAAATGATTATGAGTTTTTTAGGTAAAACAAAGGTGATATCTTCACTTTTCTGGTTTCGTTCATTTGAAAATTCACCAGTGGGAGATAATAATGGTACAAATCCATCGTTGAGTAGAGCTCTGAGTTTTCACGAATGGTGGAATTCTGATAAATACAAAGAACAGAGAGATGATTTTATTTTGTTAAATTCGTTTTTTTTAGCTGAAAATTCAAATATTGTTTATGATATTATTGTTGAATCTGTTGAATGTTCGTTGAGTTTATATGATAAATTTTATGTTTCTTATGTTTCTGATAAAAATAGAAATAAATCAATTCATTACTTTGATTTGAATTATTTTTTATCTTATCTTGAAGATAAGGGTTTTTCATGCGATTATGAAGATTTGTTTTTTTTGCATAAATTTATTATAAACAATAGAATTTTTTAACATTAATGCGTTATGGGGTTTCTTTTGAGTAAGTTAAGTTTAAAGTTGAATTTTGATATTTGCACTGTTTGTAATCATAAATGCAGTTTTTGTTCTAACCCTGATTCGCGAACAGTTAAACATAAAACTAATTTAATCGATTTTGTACACGTTATGAAAAATATTTCAAAATACGTAGACATTAAAGAGTTGGGTTTGTCTGCAAAAGGTGAGCCATTGTTAAATAATGATTTATCAAAAATAATTTATGAATGCAAGAATCGTTTTTTGATTCCCTACGTTTATTTTAGTACTAATGGTGTTTTATTAAATGAAAGGATTGCTAACGATGTCTTAGAAGCTGGGATTGATAGTGTTAAATTTTCTATTAATGCTATTGATTCTGAAGGTTATAAAAAAACTCATAAATTTGATGACTTTAATTTGGTTGTTGAAAATTTAAAAAATTTTTTACGCTTAAAGAGAGATAAATTTAATAATGTTAAGGTTCTTATTTCTTCTGTTTTAGATGTTGATCAAAAATCATTAGAAAATGTCTTTTCTGAAATTCTGGGTGACCTTTTTTTGTATGTTGATAATATTTTTGTTTATAAATTAAGTTACACCCCTAAAATGCAGGTTTTAAGCAAGGGTTTTGATGTTGTTAATAAGTGTCCACTACCATTTACAGATTTATATGTAAATAGCGATGGCAGTTTAGGTTTGTGTTGCAAAGATTATTTTAATGAAATTAATTTTGGTTCATTGTTGGATCATGATTTTATGAATTTATATAATTCAAATGAGTTTGAAGCTGTTCGCGGTATGCATAAAAAAAATGATTTTCCTGATGATCACTTATGTAAAAAATGTTTGCTTTATGGAATGCAGGGTTAATGATGTTATAAAAAAATAGATTTTTATAGCTATAAATTTCTTGTGTTTTGATAGAGAGGTTACCATGATCATCGCTGAACTTTCCGGAAATCACAATGGGGATTTATCTCGCGCTAAAGCTCTTATCTTAGCCGCGAAACAAGCCGGTGCAGATGCAGTAAAGCTTCAAACTTATACTGCAGAAACCATTACCTTAGATTCCGATCGCCCAGAATTTATGTTGCAGGGTGGTTTGTGGGATGGAAAACGCCTTTACGATTTATACCAATGGGCGATGACTCCTTGGGAGTGGCATCAGGAATTGTTTGATTACGCACGATCTTTAAGTCTTTCGGCATTTAGTTCTCCATTCGACGAAACAGCCATTGATTTCTTGGAAACACTCAATTGCCCTATTTACAAAATCGCCTCTTTTGAAGCGATGGATTTACCCTTAATTCGCAAGGCAGCTGCAACAGGTAAACCGTTAATCATTTCTACCGGCGTAATTAATGTAGAGCAGATCCAAGAGGCTTTGGATGCTGTTTATGCAACGGGAAATAAGCAGGTTACTTTATTGCATTGTGTTAGCCAGTACCCTGCAAATCCTGAAGATTACAATCTTAATACGATAATCGATATGAAACAGCGTTTCGATGTACCAATAGGTATTTCTGATCACACGCTCGATAACACGGTGGCTATAGCAGCTAGTGCTTTAGGTGTTAAGGTTATTGAAAAACATATCACGCTTTCTCGAGCAGATGGGGGACCTGATGCTGGATTTTCACTAGAGCCAAATGAATTCAAAGCCTTGGTCGATACTTGTTATATTGTTAGAAAAGCCATGGGGACGGTTTCCTATGCCAACACAGACAAAGCTAATTGTTACAGATCCTTATACGTTACCAAGGCGATTAAAAAGGGTGAGTTATTCACCAAAGAGAATGTCCGTAGCGTGCGTCCTGGTTTGGGTCTGGAACCTAAATATCTTGACCAAGTTTTAGGTAGGGTTGCATCGCAAGACATTGATTTTGCAAGCCCTATGCAATGGAGTTTCGTTGTTAAAGATTAGTGTTGGCATTTTTTTTGCTTGAATTTATATGTTTGGTAGATTGATAAAGGATTGACCGTGTTAGAGTGGAAAGAGAATGCTTATGGCGATAAATATTTGCCTGCCTATAATGATGCCTTTTCAAGACTGCCAGCTGATGCTGTGTTTAAGCAATACTTGCAAGGTTTTTTAGCTGATCCACACGTTCTTTACATTGTTATTGGTACTGATTCAGGATTGTTGCCAGCTTATGTTGAGGCCAATTTCTCTGATACGGGAAGTAAATATCTATTTATCGAATTACCTGAAGTGCTAAACGCTATTGATCAGTTGTCTTCAGATAGGTTATTAACCATAAAGCAGCATAAACTCGTCACGGATGCAAAAGTTAGCATGGAATTGCCTACGGTACAAATCGTTGACTCCTCTATGGAGCTAGATCAGCTCGCTGAATTAGGAGGCTATTCAGATTTTATTGTTCGCACTCAATATCGAATAGTTAAGTCTTTAGCAGTAGTAGAAAAGCCAACGCCTGAGTACGAGGCGCTATTTGAAAAATTTCAGCAGCAATTTTTAGATTTAGAAGTGCATTCTCACGTTGGTGCTGCCAGACATTATATGGATCCTTGGTTTAAGGATGCTTTTGAGCTGTTAGTACCCGTGCAACGTTTGAAAAATTTTTACAAAGGTAAAACCTTCGTGCTTTTGGGTGGTGCACCTTCTTTGCCGCTTATTTTTGACTGGCTTAAAGCACATCGCGAGGATGTTATTGTCATGGCGGCTATTCGTATCGCAGGTCGCTTACACAAAGAAGGTATAACACCAGATTATTTTGTTGGTGTGGATGGAAAGCCACAAATGTTGGACTACTGCCGTGAGCTATTTCAATTTCATGACAAGAGTGTCCTAATTACTTCTCATCATTTAGCGCCTAACGTGCTTAGTCAATGGTCTGGCCCCATTGTATACATGAATAAGCGTTTTCCTTTTGGTGATAAATTAGCTGATGAAGCTATCAATGCCGATGCGGTTGGCCCTACAGTCATGAATGCAGCGCTTCATATTGCGGGCTATATGGGGGCAGATACCATTTACCTTAGTGGTGTTGATATGTGCTATAGCCCGCAAGGTGAAAGTCACGAATCTTCAAGCATTGAAAGTCAAATAGGTCGTTACATTCGTTATGGTGGTCATTTAGTTAGCACTTATGCTGATATAGATGTGGAAACAAACGTGCATATGCTCTCGGCCAGTCAAGCTATGGGTAAACAAGTTCATTTTATGAAGCTCATTAAACCAAGTTTGTCAGTTATTAATGTCAACCCTTACGCTACGCGTATCCCCAATATTGTTCATCGTCCGATTAGCGACTTACCTGATGTTGCGAACAAGATAGACGTCGGTCAACGTCAACAGGCGCGTCAATTAGCAAGCTTAACCAATCCTGAAATTCAAGAACTCTATTCGCAAGTATTGTTGCCATCCATTCGATTATTTAGGAAGAAATTGATCCAAGCAGTCAAATATGCCAGTCAAGGATTATTGTTTATTGATGATTGTCATATTCCTGACAGCATTAACCACAAACAACTGAATAAAATTATTAAAGCACGCACTAGATTAGAGTCTGTTTTAGGCGAAGATTTGTTTTTGCTGTTTGAATATGGTTTTGTTGATTATGTAGCGATATTAGCACCTTTAGAAAAGCAAAAACCTGAAGGGGATGAGTTACTGAAGGTTTTATCTCAGTATTTTAGTGCTATCTCGAAATCTGCTAAGGGGTTGTCTAATGTATTAGATGGTATGCTTTTAAGAGCCAAATGGCGCATTCAAGAGTGTGAATGTAAGCTTACCGAAGGCTTAGTGGACTATTGGTTAGCAGAGAATCAACCCGGACGCTGTCATGTCTGGTTTGAGCGTTGTCAACAACCCCAACTTACCCACAAAGAACAAGTATTGTTTGATCGATGTGCTGCTGCATTTATTGATTTGTTACAAAATAAGGTGCCCTCTTTTAAAGGCGGCATGATGAGCAAAGAAAAACAACTGGCTAGTTTGTGGAAGTTTACTACCAACGCCATTTCAGCCAAAGATATTGACCGTGTATCTGATTTGGCTTCCTATGTTGCAGAGCTTGAGGGTGAAGAGTTTGAACAGTTAGCTTATTATTTATCGGCGCATGAGCAAAGCATGCGTGAAAATTGGCAAGCCAGCGAAGAAGCTATTGATCGAGTGACTCATCCACGCCTTGTTTTCTCAGCTTTACAATTACGACTGACTAACGCCATGAGAAAAGGTGATATTGAAGCAACACTTCAATCTGTAGAGGCATTATCGGATTACGATGACTACTACCTTTATATTTTGGCCATACTGGCACAGAATATTGGCTTGTCAGAACTTGCCGGCAATGCATTTATTTATTACTTGCAGCGTCGTCCGAATGATGTGGCAGCATTGTGGGATTATTGGCACTATCTTAAAGCATTGAATAATCATCAATCGATGCAAGATTTTCAACAGTTCATTGAAATTCATGAAGTTAATGATGGTGCACTGATGCATGAAGTGTTACAAGCGCTTTCTAGCTGAGACGAAATAGTTTTTTTTCAAAAAAATTCAACAAAAGACTAAAGCTATGGCAATCCTTGCCGACAACCTGTATGAACAAGAGTTTTACTCACAGGCAACTTAAGGAGATACACCATGGCTATGGTCGTCAACACAAATACGGGCGCGAACAATGCAGTGCGTTTACTGGATATCACGTCTCGTAGTCAACAAACAACAATGGATCGTTTAACGTCTGGTGTGCGTATTAATTCATCTAAAGATGACGCCGCAGGTTTATCCATCGCTACAAAAATGACTACTCAAATTCGCGGTACAGATATGGCTGTTCGTAACGCTAATGATGGTATGAACATGATGCAAACCATGGATGCTACCATGGAGCAGGTCACTGATATGATGCAACGTATGCGCGATTTAGGCTTACAGTCACAAAACGGAACCTATACATCAGCGCAACGGAGTGATATGAACGAAGAGTTTCAGGCTCTTGCTAAAGAGATTGGTCGGATTGCTAGTACTACCAAGTTTAATGGTATTTCTGTGTTTAAAGGTTCTTCTACTGGTAAAATTGCTTTCCAAGTAGGTTGGGAAAGTGGTGGAGCAAATCGAATTGGTTCTGGCGAAATTAAGATGAATGGAGCTACTTCATTATCAAAAATGTCTTCTAGTTTGCAGGGGATGAACTTAAAGTCAGTGACTAAAGCTTCTGCTGCGGTCGCAAAATTAGATAAATTTTTGTCGACCGTTCAGACTTCGCGTGCTAAATGGGGTGCTATTATGAACCGTTTAGACTATACCATCACAAACTTGAATACGGTTGCGGCGAATACCAAAGTATCTCGTAGTGCCATTCAGGATACTAACTACGCGGTTGAAGCGGCGAACCTTGCTCGTACTCAGGTACTACAACAAGCGGGTAAGGCAATGCTGTCACAAAGTAATCAAAACTCGCAAAACGTGTTGTCATTGTTGCGTTAATTGAAGTAAATTAACTACAATGCTTAGTTTTAACCCATAATCAGCTATCGTTAAAAGCGTTAGCTGAATATGGGTTTAATTGGTTCAAGGGAGGTGAAAATATGCAAGGCATATCTTCAACCATGGGGTCGTCAGTGGCTGATTTATCTAAACGGCAATCTCTGCCAGAAGGTTTTCAACAGCCTGGGTTGATTTCAAACTCAGGGGCGGAAAATAAGGCATTGATTAAGTCGCCTGTTGATACATCCACAACCAATAAACAGAAAATTGAGGATGCTGAAGCCGAGCGATTGGTTGACACCTTAAATCAACAATTGGAAGTGGCTAAGTTTGGTGTTCGTTTCAAGTCGGATGAGCAGTCTGGTCGTCTTGTTTTTTCAATTTATGATGTTTCAACAAACGAGGTGGTGCGCCAGATTCCTGATGAAGAGGTGCTCAGAACCTCGCAAAAATTGAAAGAATTTTTAGAACGATCATCAACCGAACCTAATTCAGCAAAATCCATAGGTATGATATTGGACAAAGAGGCTTAACACTTGAGTTGTCCGATTAGATTTAGGCACAAGCAATCGCGCTTTGTGCCTTTTTTGTTTTAATCTCTCCAATAATACCTGCTTATTGCTCTTTTGAGGTCTTTTCGTTCGTTTGTCTCCCTGCTGTGTTCGGTTTTTAATCGCACAATAACAGTCTGCAAAAAATTCTAAAAAAAACTAAAGATAACCTGACTAGTGCCGTTAACCATTATGACGGTGGGAAACACTGCCGCAACAACTTAACAAGGTTATAAAGTAAACACACAAGGAGCCTCATCATGGCAATGGTAATTAACACAAATATCGGTTCTAACAACGCAGTTCGTTTATTAGATATCACGTCACGTAACCAACAAATCACGATGGATCGTTTGACATCTGGTCTTCGTATTAACTCATCAAAAGATGATGCGGCAGGTATGTCTGTTGTGACTAACATGACCAAACAGATTCGCGGTATAGATATGGCTGTACGTAATGCTAACGACGGTATGAATATGATGCAAACCATGGACGCAACCATGGAACAAGTCACAGACATGATGCAACGTATGCGTGAATTGGGTTTGCAATCTCAAAACGGAACCTATACTTCTGCACAGCGTATGGACATGAATGAAGAGTTTCAGGCTCTTGCTAAAGAAGTTGGGCGTATCGCTAGTGCGACCAAATTCAACGGAATATCTGTATTCAAAGGTTCTTCGATGAGTAAAGTGGCTTTCCAGGTAGGTTGGGAAAGTGGCGGTGCAAACCGTATTGGATCGGGTGAGTTGGTGGTTAGTGGTGCTGCATCATTATCGACAATGTCTTCAAGTTTACAAGGTGCTAATTTAAAATCAGTTACAGCAGCTTCTGCAGCTGTGGCGAAATTAGATCAATTCTTATCTACCGTGCAAACAACTCGTGCTAAATGGGGTGCGATTATGAATCGACTAGACTACACCATTACTAACCTGCAAACCGTTGCAGCCAATACGAAAGTATCGCGCAGCGCCATTCAGGATACGAATTATGCGGTTGAAGCAGCAAATCTTGCTCGTACCCAAGTATTGCAACAAGCGGGTCAAGCGATGCTTTCGCAAAGCAATCAAAATAGTCAACAAATTCTGCAGTTGTTACAGTAACTCATTAAGCATACGGCTGACTAAAAGTTAGTCAGCCGAGAATTAACACTAGTTAAACATTAGCAAATTGGAAATGAGTATGAATGCCATGATTCGTCAGCGTTTTTTACAACAGTATGCACAAACGAGCGTTACTACAGGTATCGAAAGCGCAACACCTCATAGACTGGTGCAAATGCTTTACGACGGTGTGCTAGATCGCATAGCTCAAGCTAAAGGTTTCATGTTGAGAAAAGAGTTCGAGAAAAAGTCTCGCGTAGTTAACAGTATTATCAGCATTATTTCCCACCTACAACAGACATTGGATTTAGACAGAGGGGGTGATGTTGCCCAAAATCTCTATGCGGTTTATGGCTATGCCTCACAACAGGTTTTTAAAGCCAGTAGACACAATGACCCCGCTTTGCTGGACGAAGTAACGGGTTTGATCAGAAGTCTTAAGCAAGCATGGGATGACATGCCCGAAAATTTTAGAAAAATGAGTAAAGAAGAAATTGAGCGCTATCGACAGTAATTGTTCAATATAAGAGTTTACCTTGTGTGTTTTCCGCCCTGTATGGGCGGTTTTTTTCATTTTGGCGGGCTTAAAAATTTTATTTTTTATCGATTTAAGAGGTCATCAAAGTCTTTTGATTAAAGTTTTTAAGACAAATGCCGATATTTGTAACAAATGACATAGTAAAATAAAAAACACAACCGATTAAGGGGAGAATAAACATGTCTACAAGTGCAATAGGTTCGAGCATTTTAAGTGTCTTTAATAAGGGTACATTTGATGTCAATGCATTGGCAACAGCGCTCGCTACGTCTGATATTGCAGCGCGTAAAGCCGGTTATGAAGCACAGCAAACTAAATATGCCAATAAACAAGCAGGTATGGATTTGTTGCAACAAGCCTTTCGTGGTTTACAAATTGGATTAGCTGATTTAGGTTCTGCAGCAACTTTCACCAAGGTTTCAGCCAACAGTTCTGATGCGAGTGCCATATCGGCAACTATTAACGGTAAGCCAACGCCAGCCACCTATAATGTGGTGGTGAATCAATTGGCGCAGGCACAAAGTGTTGCCTCGGGTGCTTATGCGTCACAAACTTCCCCCGTTGGTGAAGGCACCTTTAGTATTACTGTCGGCGGTGTGTCTAAAGACATTACTATCGGTGCAACCAATAATAGTTTGTCATCACTCAGGGATTCTATTAATTCCGCAGGCTTACCGGTCAATGCCAGCATCGTCAATGATGGGAGCGGTTACCGCTTGTTAATGTCGTCTCAACAAACAGGTGTGGCGAATGCGATTAGTGTGAATGTAACGGATTCGGATGGTAACAATACCGACACCACCGGATTGTCGCGTTTGGCTTCGGTAAATTTAACCACCACCGTTGCCGCACAAGATGCTAATTTAACGATTAATGGTCTTAATTTAAACTCATCAACAAATGTTGTAGAAGGCGCTATTGAAGGTCTGACACTTAATTTGAATAAAGCTGAAGCGGGAGTCGCAAAGACCATCACAATTGGTGCTAACACAACCGATTTGAAGGATAAGGTTCAGTCCATGGTTGAGGACTATAATGCTATGGTTGGTATTATGGCCAACTTGGGCTCTTACAGCAAGGATGATCAGGATCCGACCAAAGGGGCTTTAGCGGGTGATTCGGCTTTAAGAAGTGCGCGCTCTCAATTGCGTGAAATGCTTAATTTTCGTTCTAACACTGGAGGTATTCAGTCGCTGGCTGATGCAGGGGTGGTGAGTAATCGCGACGGCACCATAAAGTTCGATGAATCACGTTTCAATGCTGCATTGACTGCAGACCCAACTGCTGTCAGTAAAATGTTTGCGGCTGTTGCAACAGCTTCCGACCCACAGGTTGCTTTCATTGGTGCAACCGATAAAACGGTGGTTGGAAAATATAGTCTAGATGTTGTTCAGGCGGCTAAACAGGCAACTTATTTGGGCGCTACGGCGGCAGGTTTAGCGACTGATCCGATGGTCATCGATGCTAGCAATAACAGTTTTTCCTTAACGCTTAACGGTACGGCTTCTTCCACACTAACCCTGGCTCAGGGAAGCTTTAGTCGTACCGAAGTGGCGGGTATGTTGCAAGCTGCGATTAACAACGACTCCGCCATTAAAGGCAAAGGCTATGCGGTGAATGTCACTTTTGATAGCGACAACAATCGTTTTCAAATGACCACGCGTGATTATGGTTCTGCCATGAGTATCAATTTTAATTCTGTTGCTAGCAGCATGGCGACAACCTTGGGCCTAGATACAGGCAGCGGCGCAGCAGGGAGTACTGCGGGTGCTGATGTGTTGGGAAGTTTGAGAGATGCTAGTGGTAGAAATTTTGTTTTTGCGGGAGTTGGACAAAATGTCAAGATTCAAAGCTTGCTTCCGGGCTCTCCCCTTGGTTTAGAGTTCAGTGTCGCTGGTTCGGCAATTGGAGATAGAGGTACCCTAGACTTTAATCGCGGTTATGCGTCACAGTTAAACTTAAAGATTAATAGTTTTTTAGACAGTAAAGAAGGTCTGTTGGGTGCTGGTTTGACTTCAATTACGCAGAATCAAACTAAAGTTGCTGATCAATTAAAAAAGTTGGATGAGCGTTATCAATTGTTAGTTGAGCGTTATTCTAGACAATTCACTGCTGCAAACGAAGCGATGAGTCGTATGAATTCCTTAGGCGCTTCTTTGGCTAGTACATTTAACACTAACAAAGAGGATAACTAATTTTAGTGGACACTTATTTGTTGAATTTATTAGCTGAAGGCGAACACTTCTTGTTGGCCTTACAGCTGCACGAGCAAGACGATGTTACCAAGCAATTGGGAGATTGGCAGGCACGTGTTGAGCAGTATGTTGCCCAAATGCCTGAGCAGGCTTCTGAGCAGGCTCAGCAGAAGGGGGCTTCGTTGATGTCTTTAGTGCAGCGACTTGAAGAGGCATTCAAACGCCAAGCTGAGTGGATACAAAGGCAGCAATATCAGGTACAGCAACAACATTTAGCAGCGCAAAAATACACCAAAAACACCTAAGCTATCCAGCCTTTATTTTCTTCTTTCTTGGCTTGTGCGATTTTTTTAGACTCTCTGTTAAATTGCTTCTGCTCAAACCCTTCGCAGGGTTTGCCACTCGATTCAAATACCGCTAATGCTGGGCTATAAGGTGATTTAAAGCTAAAAAATCGACAACCATGCGGACGATTCACATCCCAGGTGACGTAATAGTGCTGACATTGCGTGCAATCAATTTTTAAGCGAGTATCTGTCATAAGTGAATGCTAATGAGTTAAAATGATGCCATTGCAAAAGACCAAAAAACTTAACGAATTGAGGTAACATTATATGCGTATTGGCTTGTTTTATGGTACGGATACCGGAAATACAGAACGTGTAGCACAACAAATTGCCGATGCCTTGGGTGGAGAAGTCACGCTTCATGACATAGCCACTGCTAAGCCTGCGGATTTCGCGCCTTATACGCACATTATTTTAGGTCAACCCACCTGGTACTACGGCGAATTGCAAAGTCACTGGGAAGATTTCTGGCCACAATTTCAAGCAGTAGACTTTAGTGGTAAAACCATCGCTTGCTTTGGTTTGGGCGATCAGCACGACTATTCAGAATATTTCCTCGATGCGATGGGTTTAATGCATGATGTGGCTGTGGCGAATGGTGCAAAAGCAGTGGGTTATTGGTCGACAGCTGGTTATGAGTTTGATGAATCTAAAGCATTGACGAAAGACGGTAAGCAGTTTGTTGGTCTGGGTATTGACGAAGACCAGCAGGCAGAACTCACCACCAATCGCATTGAGCAGTGGGTTAAGCAAGTCAAACAAGAGTTTGGGCTATAATAAGTCTATCGAACCCACCATTTAAGGCAACCTCGGTTGCCTTTTTATATTTTGGAAATGAAATCATGTCTACCAACCTTACAGAAATCATCCAAACTCACGATGCCGTTTTAGTTTTATTTGGCGCCCCGACTTGTCGAGTGTGTGGCGACATTAAACCGCATTTATTCGAGGCGGTGCAAAAAGCCTATCCCAGCATGCAAACCATTTATATCAACTGTAATGATGAAGTGGATACCTGCGCACAACGCGGTGTGTTCAGTTTGCCTGTGGTGCAGGTTTATTTACAAGGACAGAAGTTTGTCGAAAAAATACGTGTGTTCAGCATTGCGGGCTTGGTTGATGAGTTGGCGCGCCCAATGCAATTAATGCAGGGAGATGAAGCGGAATGAACTGGATCACCGTATTATTTCTAGTCAGTATCACGGCTTATGTGGCGATTGAATGGTGGTTGAGTTTGGCGCATCAGCGACATATTACAGCTAACCGTGATGCCGTCCCTGTTGATTTTGCGTCAGTTGTGTCTCTGGAAGCTCATCAAAAAGCTGCCGATTACAGTGCCGCTAAGTTGTCGATGGGGCGTTGCGTGTTGCTGTTTGATGTCGCGCTACTGCTAATTTTGTCGATTGGTGGTGGTTTTCAACTGATTTATGATGCATGTCTGGCATCTGAGTGGTTATCGGGAACGGCTTTAGATGTTGCCTTTATCATGAGCGTGTTTGCCTTGTTGGCGGTGTTACATTTGCCATTTTCTGTGTATAGCACTTTTGTCACCGAAACCCAGTTTGGTTTTAACAAAATGTCGCCGGCGATGTTTGCTAAGGATACCTTGAAACAGTGGTTACTGATGCTCGTTATCGGTGTGCCGTTGCTCTGGGGTATGGTCGCTGTCATGAATGCTTGGATAGATGACTTTTGGTGGCTTTACGCCTGGGCAGGTTGGATGGCATTTAACCTGTTATTGGTGTGGGCTTACCCGATTTGGATTGCGCCCATTTTTAACAAGTTTACCCCATTAGCTGAAGGCGAAATGAAAACACGCATTGAAGCTTTATTAAAGAAAACAGGCTTTGATAGTGACGGTATTTTTGTCATGGACGGCTCTTCTCGTTCTGGTCATGGTAATGCTTACTTCACGGGGTTTGGTAAAAACAAGCGCATCGTGTTTTACGATACCTTGCTCGAAAAGTTGACTGTCGATGAAGTGGAAGCGGTATTAGCGCATGAGCTGGGTCATTTTAAGCATGGACACATTAAACAGCGTTTAATCGAAGGTGCTTTAATGAGTTTAGCGGGGTTGGCGCTATTAGGCTGGTTGGTGCAATTGCCTGAATTCTATACGGGTCTGGGATTAACCACGCAAACTCCCGCGATGGCATTACTGTTATTTCTCACCGTTGTACCAAGTTTTTTCTTTTGGATTGGTCCGATTATGGCAATCAAAAGCCGTCAGCATGAATTTGAAGCCGACGCTTTTGCGGCTCAACATGCCTCAGCTTCGGCACTCATCAGTGCTTTGTTGGCTATGTATCGTGATAATGCCAGCACGCTCACGCCGCATCCTTGGCATTCGGTTTATCATGACAGTCATCCGCCCGCGAAGATTCGTATTGATCATTTGAAGGCATTGTAACCTTTTTTTAGATTAGCCCCTTAATAGGGGCTTTTTTATTAGGCTGATTTGATGGTACGAATGCTAGGTAAATCTAACTGATGTCGTTCGGCGAGCATCAGTGCGCGCGCCAGTCGTGCAGGGGCGCTACGTCCCATGCAACCATGATTAGGGTCACCATAAAAAGCGGCTTTGAGTGATTCCATTAACTGTAAATGATCGAATTTGGTTTGGGTTAAGGCTTCTTGCAAGGCAATAACATCGCTGGCCACCGCATTCATCAAATGCGCGTGTTGTTCGACAAGTTCACTGGTTGTGCCGCCCACCGCTAAGCCTGCAATATTGCTGGTTTGAATATAGAGGTTTTTCAATACCAATTCGTACAGCAGCTCACTTTCATTGGCAAGGGTACGCGCGGGTAGCCCTAATTTGCTATAAACCTTCACAACCAATTCTGCTAAAGGTCCATAAACCACCGAAGGTAAAACCACTTGATGCGTTTTGCCCGCTTTTTTCTCGAACCACACAGAAATGATCGTCGGATTCATTAATCCGTGCTGTTGCCAATCAGCAGGGAGTAGCTCGTTTTGAATAAGAACCAATTTGTCTTGCCAAGTCTTCGGCATACTGGCCAATAAGCTGGGTAGATCTTTTTCTGCCACACAAACCCAGACACTATTAGGCGTGGGGTAGGTCTTTGCCATTTCTGCTAAGTCGTGCTGACGCAGCACAGGAACGACTGGGGAGCCTAACATGAGTAGTCCACTGGCAAAGGTTTTACCCAACTCACCCAATCCAATGACGATATTTACATCAGAGCGCATGCTTTTTTCCTTTAATAATGACGGTTTGAATAAATTTTAACCGATTCACTATGTTTGTGCTTGCACAAGTCGTTATAATGTCATCTTATGAAAAAACCATCTAAAGTCGCATTGTCCATGTCAGAAAATCCAACTGAAACCACTCCAATTGTTCAACCTACTCCAGGTGCAGATATCGATACGCATTTATCGCAAGATCCTGCTTTTGCGCGTGAAGCCGAAAAGTATGATAATCCCGTGCCGAGCCGTGAATATATTTTGTCGATGCTAGAAGCGGCAGGTAAGCCGATGTTTACCGATGAAATTCAGCAAGCATTAGGCGTGGTTGATGATGAAGAACGCCAAGAGGGTGTGCGTCGTCGCTTGAAAGCCATGGTACGCGATGGTCAATTGCTGCAAAACCGCAAAGGGGCTTTTGGGGTGGTGCAGCGCATGGACTTAATCAAAGGTCGCATTCATGCGCATCCCGATGGTTTTGGTTTTTTAGTACCCGAAGCGGGTGGTGAAGACTTATTTTTACCTTTCCGTGAAATGCAACGCGTCATGCATGGTGACATCGTTTTAGGTCACGTGATTGATGTTGACCATCGCGGTCGCCAAATTGCCGCTATTGTGGAAGTGGTTGAGCGTGCGCATCAGCAAGTGGTCGGTAAGCTGTTTTTTGAGCATGGACTGGCTTATGTGCGCTCTGAAAACAAACGCATTACGCAAGACGTGTTGATTCCGATTGATGCCATGCTGGGTGCGCGTGAGGGTCAGCTGGTCATTGCGGAAATTATTCATCCGCCAACACCTCGTTCCAGTGCGGTCGGACACATTAAACAAATTTTGGGTGAAGTGCACGATCCCGGTTTAGAAATTGATGCTGCCATTCATGCTTACAATTTGCCCAATGAATGGTCTGAGGCTTTGTTGGCAGAAGTTGCCGCTTTGCCCGATACGGTAATTGAATCTGATTTAGAAGGGCGCGAAGACATACGTCATTTGCCTTTAGTCACCATTGATGGTGACGATTCTAAAGATTTCGATGATGCGGTTTACGCCACCAAACGTCCTGATGGTAGCTGGCGCTTAATTGTCGCTATTGCCGACGTGGCGCATTATGTCAAACCCAACTCTGCGTTAGATGAAGAAGCCATTAAGCGCGGTAATTCAGTGTATTTCCCGCAACGCGTGATTCCGATGTTGCCAGAAAAGCTATCGAATGAATTGTGTTCTTTGAATCCGCACGTAGATCGTCTTTGTATGGTGGCAGACCTGTCGCTGAATGCGGATGGTAGTGTGCGTCGTAGCCGTTTCTACAACGGTGTGATGCATTCCCATGCGCGTTTGACCTACAACACGGTGGCTAAAATCGTCGTGGATAAAGATGAAGCGGTGCGTGAAACGCATAAACCGCTGGTGAAACAGTTAGACCAGCTGTATGAGTTGTATCATGCTTTGCGAGCCTTGCGCGATGCCCGTGGCGCAATTGATTTTGATTCGGTTGAAACGAAAATTGTGTTCGATGAAGATCGTAAAATTGACCGTATTGAACCCTTGCAACGTAATGATGCGCACAAGGTGATTGAAGAATGTATGTTGTTAGCGAATGAGTCAGTCGCCAAGCATTTGTCGAAAGCTAAACTGCCGACTCTCTATCGTTTGCACGAAGCCCCACCTGAAGAAAAACTCGCTGACTTGCACAAGTTTTTAGCAGATTTCCGCTTGCAGTTGTGTGGTGGTGGCGAGACGCCAACAGCAATGGATTACACGCGTTTAATCAATTCGATTCAAGAGCATCCGAGTAAAGAATTGATTGAGACGGTGTTGCTGCGCTCGATGGCGCAAGCGACCTACAGTCCGAAAGAGGGCGGTCACTTTGGTTTGGCTTATGAGCATTATTTGCACTTTACTTCACCGATTCGTCGGTACCCAGATTTAATGGTGCATCGTGGCCTGAAGCATTTAATTGCTAAAGGTAAAAAAGCCGATTGGCCTTGGACAGAGGCGGCATTAGAGCAGTTGGGTCAGCAATGTTCAACCACTGAGCGTCGTGCCGATGAAGCCGTGCGTGATGCTACTAACTGGTTAAAATGTGAGTATTTATCGCACTTTGTTGGCGATACCTTCATCGGGGCGGTAACGTCGGTTGCTAGTTTTGGGTTGTTTGTCCAACTCGATCACTTATTCGTTGAAGGCATGGTTCATGTGACTGAGCTGGGCAATGAGTATTTCCACTATGATGCTTCTAAACATATCATGATGGGCGAGCGCACGGGTAAGTCATACCGTTTAGGTGATCGCATTGCGGTACAAGTTGCCAAAGTGAATTTAGATGAACGCAAAGTAGACTTTTCGTTGCCAGGTGTTGAAAAAGCACCAGAACGCGCCATGCAAGATCGTGGTGCGAAAAAACGTCGCCCTGCTCCGAAACCAACAGCTGCGCAAATGGAAGTACAGGTCGATTCGATGCAAATGATTAAAGACATTTTGCAGGAAGGTGAAACGGTTGAAGTCAGCAATGATGAAAAACCGAAAAAGAAACGCCGTCGCTACGTTAAAAAACGTCGTAAAGACGCTTAATCATGAGTGTTGGACAAGCGCATCCAGGCTGGCACGCTGCTGAGGCCGCACTCATCAAGCATCCCGAGTTTGTGCTGAAATTATGGCTGTTGCAGGGTAGGGAAGATCAGCGTGGAACTAAGCTAGCTGAACTGGCTCAGTCGCTGGGCATCCGCATTGAATACGTTTCTAAATCGGCATTAGATAAGCAAGATCGTCATCATCAGGGCGTGATTGCTTGGATGAAAGAGCAAACTCTGCCATCCGATGCTGAATTGACCGACTTTTTGGATGCCTTAACCAAGCCTAATCCGTTACTCTTGGTGCTAGATGGGGTGCAAGATCCGCACAATTTGGGTGCTTGTTTGCGCTCTGCCGATGCCGCTGGTGTCGATGCGGTGATTATTCCCAAGCATCATGCGGTGGGCTTAACACCCACGGTGAGCAAAGTGGCTTGCGGTGCCGCTGAAGCCTTGCCATTGTTTCAAGTGAATAATCTCTCAAGAACCTTAGATATGCTTAAAGCACGGGGTATTTGGTTAAGTGGTTTGGCACTGGCTGAAGGGGCTGTATCGGTGTTTGACGCCGATTGGAAGGGAGCTGTCGCCATTATTATGGGGTCGGAAGATACAGGTATCCGAGCTTTAACGCAAAAGCAGTGCGATCGTCTGGTGATTATTCCCATGCTGGGTACGGTTCAAAGTTTGAATGTGTCCGTCGCTACCGGCGTGGTGCTTTACACCGCGCTACAGCAACGATTATCTGTTTAAGCTAAGAAAATATTGCCCTGTTCGTCAATGACAATGGGTACGGCTTTGAGAGATTGATTATGACAAGGTCCAGCCACGCACAATCCATCAGAGACATTAAAGTAGGCGTCGTGAACGGAACATTTGAGCGTCAGAGCACGTGGGTCAATTTCGACCTTGTACATGCTGTCTAGCGGTACATTGGCGTGCGGGCAATTATTCACATAAGCCTTAGCCGACTCTTTATACTTCAATACAATGACGGAATAGTTGAGTGATTCGGGTTTAACGACATTGCCTTTATAGGCATTCAGTTTTTCTAGCTGCCCCAAGCGAATACGATTGTCATTACTAAACAGCTTAGTCAGTCCCTTTTGTTGAATTTTCTTTTCGGCCAGTCGAGTTGCTAGGGTCAAGGCTTCTTGCGTGCTGTGTCCACGAACCAACGCATCAATAATACCTGCATTAAAGGTATCACCAGCACCTAGGGTGTCAATAACCGCTAAATCGGGGGTTGCAGCTTCAAAAAATAATTCACCTTGTACCGATAAGGCATAAGCGCCTTGGCTTCCCCAGCCGCAGAATAGCTGAGCATGGGGCGTTTGCTGATGCATGGCTTTCAAAAACTCATCTGCTTTATTGAAGCCTTTGAGTGTGGCGTACTGCTGCGAGAAGAAGAGCACATTGGCTTGTGGGATGAGTTGATCTAATAAGGGACGCTCTTTTTCGACCTCTAACGAGATGGGTTGATGCTTGAGAAAACATTTGGCAAGGTTAAACATGCCGACTAAGGCTTCGGTGTTGCGTGCTTCAAAATGCAGCCAGTCGTAGGATTCAAACTCGGTACGCGCAAAATGTTCAAAACTCAGTTCGGGTAAGTCCCGAAAATGATTGATGGTGCGAGAAGCGGAAGCTTGTGCAATCCATACGCTAGAAACGGGCGTTTTGCCTTGACGAATATATTGCGCAGGCTCAAAGTTAATGCCTTGTTGAGTCATCAAATTTAACAGTTTTTGCCCCATTAGGTCTTTGGTGTAACTTCCCATCCAATCGGTTTGATGTCCCATCTGAGCCAATACGCTCAAACTATTGACAGCATTGCCGCCGAGTTGTTCGGTCATGGCTAAACAACGAGATTCGCTGTTTTCTTGCGGATAGTGATCCATAAACACCAGATGATCTATCACCGCATTACCGATACCCAGAATTTTTGCCATTAAGTCTGTCCTAAGCTAGCCTGTTGATTTTGTAAATTTTAACGTAAAACACCCTCACTAGATATGCATCATGGGTAAATATTGTGATGTGCATAAGTAAATTTTTTGCATTAGGGTGCTTGACATCTTGCCGGCAATCATCAGTGATGAATTGGTTGGGTGTTTGTTATTTGTTAAATTTAACTTATTGAAAAATATATAAATAGTGTTGGTTAATGGTGTTTTATATTCTCTAAGATATTGATTTTTTACCAGTCAGTTTTGTTCACACCTTCTGTGGATAACTTTGTGGATTTCTTGGGTAAAGGCGGTTAAAGAGGTTGTTTTTCCGCCATTAATAAAGATGCTTACTTTTTAAGCACTTTATTTTGGTGGTGTTTAGGGGTATTGCTTGTTAGAATGATGCAATATTCGTTATAAAACCTTACAGATAGTTCCATGTATCAACAGTTTTTTGGTTTCAATTCGTTGCCGTTCAAAATCACGCCAGATGAGCGTGTGTTTTTTGCTGGCGCTCATCGCCAGGAAATGTTGGATGCTCTGTTGTATGGTATTGAACGAGGTGAGGGCATCATTACCGTTATTGGCGAAGTGGGTATTGGTAAAACCACGCTTGCCCGTGTTTTGTCCAATCGTTTTTCTCAATGTTTTTCCATTATCAGTATTTTTACTCCCAATGTTTCCGCGTTAGATATGCTGCGCTTAATTGCACAAGAAGCGGGTTTGCATCCGTCTGCAGAAGCGGGAAAAGTTGAGTTAATGCAAGCCATTCGTAGCTACTGTTTGCACTTGCATCAACAAGGTAAACGTTTTTTATTATTGATTGATGAAGCGCAAACCATGTTTGCTGAAACCATTGAAGAATTGCGTTTGTTGTCCAATATGCAAGTCGATGATGTGAAGTTGGTACAAGTCTTGTTGTTTGGTCAACCCGAATTGGATCGCATGCTCAATTCACCCGAACTGCGCCAAGTTAAAGATCGCGTGGTGTTTCAAATCCACATTCAACCCTTTAGTCGCGATGAGTTAGCGGAATATCTAAGCTTTCGTTTACAGCAAGCAGGTTATCAAGGGCAGTATTTTTTTAGTGATGAGGTGGTTGATGCCATTTTCCGCAAAAGCCAAGGCTATGCGCGTGCCGTCAATCGATTGGCCGACCAAGCACTGATGGCAGCCTTTGCTGAGCAAACCCATCAGCTAACAGTGGATCATGTCGAATCTTCCAATCAGGAAGCGACCACACCTTTAGCACCAGAGGTGCCTGCGTCAACTCAATCAATTCAGGGTTGGCAGCGCATAAAAACCCTTAAGTTCATGCCTTTTGGCTTGATGGGTTTAATGCTGTTACTGCTTGGATTGGTGGTGGTGTTTTATACCACCATGGACGTACAAAATGATTCTGACAAGAGTGCACAATCGTCATCCACAACCGCCGGCAGTGCAGCACAAGCCTTATCGCAACAAGTGCCAACACAACAAGATCAACCTTCTGTCGAAATGGCTGAAAAGGAAAAGGTTGAGGCTAATCCGATGCCTGTTGCTGACTCGGTTGCACAGGAGGAAAAAAGTGATCGTCCCGGCACACCATCCTTAACTGATACTGATAGGCAATGGATGGCATCTGGCAGGTCAGATGCACAATGGCGCGAGATTCATCAACGGCAGCTGGTATGGTTTAATCAGTTAGCAAGTGAGGATAAGGTTACGATTCAACTCATGTCGAGTCCTTGGCGATTGCGTGAGTCCTTTGTGGTGGAATCGTCACGTATCATTGAACGTCTTCCGAAAGCACCGGCTTTCTATTATGATTATTCCGCTGCAGTGGACCGTCCACGCATTGCGGTGATTTATGGTGTTTACGATTCTAAGGAGCTGGCTAAGCAAGCATTAAGAATCTTGAACGAGGGAAATAAAGGATACCGCCCTGAAATGGTCAGCTTTAAACAAGTTGTCGAGTCGATGAAAAAGTCGTTAGTCTTGGTAGAACAACCATGAATGGTTTTAAAATCAGTGGACTAATCTGTGTGTCGATGCTTTTGTTAGGTGGCTGCGGGTCGCCAGACATGAAACCGATCGACAATCCTTCGAAAGAACATCTGCGTGTTTCGCCCGTGACTCAGAGTGCAGAAGCCGTGCCCATTCCGGCGCTAAAAACCAATGCGCCTTATTTACCCAAGCCGAATCTAGCGGCGGTTGAAACCTTATACAGTTTATCGGTGATTCAGGCTCCTATTCGTGATGTGTTGTTTAAATTAGCGCGTGATGCACGTTTAGAGCTTAACATTATGGACGATGTCTATGGTCAGGTAACGCTGAATTTAATTGATCAGCCCTTGCCCGTCATCATTGAGCGACTGAATGAAAATGCCAATATTCGCGCAACCTTGAATGGTAAATCGCTCACTGTTCAGGCAG
Organism: uncultured Francisella sp.; assembly: GCA_964519885.1. GTDB lineage: Bacteria > Pseudomonadota > Gammaproteobacteria > Thiomicrospirales > Thiomicrospiraceae. The sequence continues at coordinate 44,012 of CAZFLX010000012.1, forward strand.
ATACACCCTATTGGGTAAATTATCCGATTGACTATGTGAATCTAGATAGATTCAGTTCTTCTTCTATTCTGTTGGCGAATGCGGTAGGAGCCGGAAATCAAACCACCGCTGCGGTCACTTTAGGCACACCTAGTAATCAACCCCAACCCGCTACGTCTTTACAAGCCGGTTCTAATGTTGCCATTTTGAACCGAACGAAGAACGAGGTGTGGAAAACTTTGGGTGATGGCGTGATGCGCATTTTGCGCTCACATTATCCCGAGTTAGGACAGCCTGTTTTAGAAGGTCAAACACCGCCAGCGAAGGCCGCTAATGCCGCTGCAGGCGCGACAGCATCAGCAACAGCAGCAGCAACAGCAGCAGGTGAATTGCCTGTTCCCAGTGTGCTTCCCCTCCCAGAACAGCCTTTGAATAATCTTACCACACCAGCCACTACATACCCAGTGGGAGAATCGGTTTCCAACTATGTTTCTTTAGCTCGTGAAGCGGGTTTTATTGCCGTTTATACCACCCGTAAATCTCATGCTGAAGTGAAGAAATACATTGATAGCCTCATGAATGGTTCACGCAAACAGGTGATGATTGAGGCGACGATTGTTGAAGTGGCCCTGAATGATGAAAACCAAGCAGGAGTGAATTGGAGTTTTTTGTCGGGTGATGGAACCTTCTCAATGAATCAAAATTACTCATCTAGTGGAGACATTGCTCAAAGAGCTGGTTTAACTACACTAACGGGATCATCCATCAATAAGGATTGGTCACTCGGTTCAGCTGTAAGTTTACTCCAGCGTTTTGGTAGCTCTCAAGTCTTATCAAGCCCCAAGATTGTGGGGGTAAATAACCAGCCAACACTATTAAAAGTAGTCAAAAATTTGGTTTATTTCACCACAACTGTTACTCCCGGCACCACCACCAATGGCGTTAGCACTCCAGCTGTTTTTTCAACAACGCCGAATACCGTCCCTGTTGGATTGGTCATGAGCGTGTTGCCTTCAATTGACCAACATGATCAAATTACCTTAGTGGTACGTCCCACTATTTCAAATTTAGTTCGTTATGTGGAAGACCCTAATCCCGAGTTTAAGAAAACAACGCTCACGACCCCAGTGGTGAGTTTAGTACCTGAAATACAAGAGCGAGAAATGGAGTCGGTGCTGAAACTAAATGATGGTCAGGTGGCTATTTTGGGTGGGCTGATTCAAGATGAGGGAATTGGTGAGGATACCGGTGTGCCAGGACTGGTGACTCAGCCAACTTTAGGTTATTTGTTTGGACAAAAAAATACGCAGAAACGTAAAACAGAGCTGGTTATTTTCCTTCGTCCCACCTTGGTGAAACATCCCGATATTGAAAATGGCGACTTTTCCCCTTATCGTGATTTCTTGCAAAGAAACACCTCACCTCAAGCCTTGCAGCAGTAATGTTGGAGTGAATGGTGAGTATCCTACTGGAAGCCCTAAAGCAAAAAAATACGCGATCGATCGAGACAAATTCACCTGCTCAGCGAAACGAGCCGATGAGCAACGCAAGGGGTGTGGAATCGGCACTTTCGTTACAAGATAAGTTACCAAATGCTGTCGCGGCTGATAGTCCTGAACCGATGGAAGCTTTGCTCAGTCAGTTAGACATAGCGCCACCTCCAGGTTTAGATTGGCAGCTAAATGCAAAGCCATCACCAACCTTATCACCTCTGGTTGATAAGCCTGAAACAGTGGTTGCTGAACCCACCTTCGTGGCAGAAAAACCCCAGCCCTGCTTACCGCCCTTAACTTTGGATCTGATTTTACCGACTCCAGCACCGACTAACAGCGTGACTGGAATTGTGGATGACGGGGCACAAGCGACTGAAGTCTTCGAAGACAAATTAAGCTTGTCAGCCAATGTTAAGCAAACTGAGAAACCGCAGGTTGACGATGCGTTTTCAGTTAGCCATCAACCGCAGCAGCCAGATACAGTGGACATAACCCTTAATGAAGCGCGAAGGTCGTCATTCACATCTATGGCTGCCGAGTTGCCCAATGAACCTGTGGTTGATGTCACCAAGATTGAGCAACAGCCTGTTCCTGCCACCTCATCCGTTGACTTATCCGAAACGACTCCTTCTGCTGGGTTAGCCGCTGAGTCGATTTTGTCCTCTATTAGTTCGGTTCAGGTAGAAAAATCGCCTCAAGCCGCACAGCGATTTTTGGCGTTTGCGCGACGCATGAAGCCCAATTTAGGACAAAAATCCGATGCAACCCAAGCTGCTGTTGAAACTGTGTCTCCCGTTTTATTGCAAGCCAGATCGCCACAAGCGCAGAAATCTTTGTTGGTAGCCGGTGGCGTAGTGCTTGCCCTTGGGGGATTGGCTTATGCGACGCTAACGATTTGGGAAAGTCAACAACAAGAACACTTGCAGCAGTTATCTCGCTACAAAAATCAAAGTCTCACTGATTTGCCTGAAAAGCCCGTGGTTAACCCTGCAACGAACCAGCCAGCGGAACCGCTTCCTCTGAACACTCCAGCCTTGGTCAGTACTCAAGAAGCCTTGCCTAATCCGGCGCCAATTGCCGGAACAGAGCAAGCTGATTCCGTGGTGAGTGTTGCAAAAGTAACAGCGTCGAGTAAACCGGTCACGCAACTCAAGGTTGAAACAACGGACTTTGCCAAACCGCTTGATACCACGCGAAAACAGCCCAAACAAGCTGCGTTAGGCAGCGAAGTGCATTTGTCACAATCTCAACCTACTGCAGAAATCTTGTTGATGGCTTATCAGGCTTATGAGCGAGGCGATTGGCAAGCTTCGGAACAGCTTTACCGACAGGTGCTGGAAAAACAACCCAAGCAACGTGATGCTTTGCTGGGTATGTTAGCGATTTATCAAGTGACTCAGGCTGATCCCAATAGGGTGCGTGAATTGGCAGAAGCTCTGCTAACACTTTATCCGAAGGACTTGGATGTTAAACTGGCCACTCAAGGTATTTTGGGATCGCCATCGTCTTTGTCAGTAACGCAATTATCCTCCACCACACAACAGCAGGGTGCAACGGGAGCCGAGGCGAATTTTCGTATGGGGTTGGCTTTGGCTCAACAACAAAGATGGTCAGAAGCGCAATCGGCTTTTTTTGAAGCGGTTAACGCTAAGGCCGATCAGCCCGAATATCGACTGAATTTAGCGGTGAGTTATGATCATCTGGGTAAACATCGTTTGGCGCTGGAACATTATCAAACAGCGCTCATTTTAGGTAAAAACAGGTTGACTGACGACGATAAACAGATGATTCAACAACGTTTAGACTTTCTACTTCCTTTATTTACATCAGAGCCTTAAGCGATGAGTGAAGAACAAGTTAAAGCCCAACCACCGATGCGTTTTGGTGAATTACTGATTCATCAAGGCTTAATTAGCGAAGATGAGTTAAAAATTGCCCTGGTAGAACAGCGCAAGTCTGGACGAAAGTTAGGCGAAATTCTGGAATACATGGGGTTTCTCTCTCAAGATTCCTTGCGAGATACTGTTGGTCAATCGGTTGGTTTTCATACCATTAGTTTGGTGGGGATTTTGCCCGATCCTCAGGCGCTTAGTTTTATTCAAGAGCCCTTTGCACGCGCTAACAAGGTTATGCCTGTGGTTTATGATGCGGAATCACAGTTATTAAAAGTCGCCCTGACCAATCCAGAAGACATTATCACCATTGATCGATTGCGTCGACATATTCAACACAGGGAGGTGCGTCTCGAGTTCTTTGTCGCTTCTGAAAAAGAGATTTTAGAGGTCATTGATCATTATTATGGTTATGAACTGTCGATTGATGGCATTTTGAAAGAGCTTGAAACCGGTGAAATCAATGTGATGGCGCTGACGCAGTCTGATGAATACTCGCATCCCGTGGTACGTTTAGCCAATAGCTTGCTGACCGATGCAGTGAAGCAAAATGCTTCCGATATTCACTTTGAGCCAGAAGAGTTTTTTATTCGTTTGCGCTATCGTATCGATGGTGTGTTAAAACAAATTCGTTTATTGCACCGCAGTTTTTGGCCAGCCTTGCTGGTCAGGTTAAAGATTATTGCTGAAATGAATATTTCAGAAACCCGTTTACCACAAGATGGTCGTATTAATCTAACGGTTGCCGGTCGTCGTATCGATTTTAGGGCATCCGCTCAGCCGACCTTGCATGGTGAAAATATTGTGTTGCGTATTTTGGATCGTGAAAAGGGCATTGTACCGCTGAAGCAGTTGGGTCTTCAGCCCGATGTGCTGCAAGAAATTCAGTATATGATGGCTAAACCGATTGGTATATTTTTGGTAACAGGCCCAACCGGTTCAGGTAAAACCACCACACTCTATTCTATTTTGAATCAATTGAATGAAGTGGGCATCAACATCATGACCTTGGAAGATCCGGTTGAATATCCGATGGCGATGATTCGGCAAACCAATATTAATGATGACATAGGCTTGACCTTTTCCACAGGTATTCGATCTTTAATGCGCCAAGACCCCGATGTGATTTTAGTTGGTGAGATTCGCGATGAAGATACTGCCACCATGGCCATTCGTGCCGCTATGACCGGTCACCAAGTTTATGCCACGCTTCATGCTAACTCGGTGTTTGGTGCCATTCCGCGATTGTTGGATATTGGGGTAGAAAAATCGATTTTATCGGGCAACATTATTGGTATTTTGGCTCAGCGCTTGGTCAGAAAGCTCTGTACGCATTGCAAAACACCTTATGACGCCAGTGATTTTGAGAAGCAATTAATGGGGCATGATGTCAATCAACCCTTATCGTTACACAAAGCATCGGGCTGTCAACGTTGTGCCAATACTGGCTACAAGGGACGAGTTTCGGTAGTAGAAGTGTTGCGCTTTGACAGAGAGCTAGATGAAATGGTGTTGCAAGGTATATCCGGCAAACCCTTTGTGGAACGTGCTTATGTTAAAGGTTTTCAGTCGATGGCCAGCATGGGCTTTCGCTTGGTGTTTGATGGTACCACCAGTTTGGAAGAGCTGGCGCGTGTGATCGATTTAACAGAGTTTGTGTAGGCCTTATGCAAAAGTATTTGTATGTAGGTATTAATGCGGCAGAAGAGCGGGTTAAGGGACACCTAATCGCCATGAACTTGCCTGATGCCGAGCGACAAGTTGCTCAAATGGGCATCGAATTATTGTCGTTAAAAGCGCAACAAGACACTTTTGCTTTCTTGCAACGCAAACGTGTTAGCAATAAAGACATTATTACCATGACCTTCCAAATTGAGCAGCTGTTGCGCTCTGGTGTGCCTTTGTTGGATATTTTGAATGACATGCAAGCCTCATTTCCACGTGGTTATTTTCGTGACCTATTAGCCGGCTTGTATGACGCCATGTTAAACGGCGCCACCTTTGCTGAAGCTTTATCGCGTTATCCCGATGATTTTGATGAGGTTTATATCAGCCTGGTGGCCATTGGCGAAAAAACAGGTCAATTAGAAATGATCTTGCACGATTTGGGCATGAACATGCGTTGGCAAGATGAGCTGGAATCCAAAGCGAAAAAAATTATGATCTATCCAGCGATTGTGTTTTCCGTTGTCATTATGGTCATCACCTTTTTAATGCTGTTTTTAGTTCCCGAACTGGTTAAATTTATTCAGGGTATGGGGCAAGAGTTAGGCATGCTCACCTTATCGCTGATTGCTGTGTCGAATTATTTTGTCGATTATTGGCACATCACAGCACTGATGTTAGTGGCTATATTCGTGGGAATTAAGTTGTTGCTCTATCGTTCAGCAGCCTTTCGTTTGCGTGTGCATCGTTGGGTACTTGGTATGCCGTTGATTGGCTCCATCCTATTCAAATTAAAGATAGCCCGTATGACCAGCACCATGGCGATTATGTATGCAGCAGGTGTTTCTTTACAGCAGATTATTCACATGGCGGGTAAGGTTGTCGGTAATGACTATTTGTATGCGCGTTTAACCGAAGTGGAAAGTCATATTATGGACGGTCATAGTATTGTGAATAGTTTTAGTGCTGTAAATATTTTTCCGCCACTTATTTTGAAGTTGATTAAGGTGGGTGAAACGACCGGACGCATGGATGAGTCCTTGCGTAATATTAGCTACTTCTACGATCGTGAAGCCAAAGAACTGATTGATAAAGTAGAACCCGCCATTGAACCCATCATAACGTTGATTTTAGCGGTATTGGTCGGTTGGGTGATGATGGCCACGCTAGGACCCGTTTATGACATTATCGGCAGTATTCGTTAATGACTGAGTTTATCCTGGTGTTAACACAAGATGTGATTATGTGTGCGCATCTTAAACAACATTTATTAATTTCTATGGACGAAGTGCCGCACAGTCAAACAGCGTTACTGCATTGGTTAAACCGGTATCAAGTAAAGCGTGTTAAGGTTATTCTAGATTTACAAGAAGAAGAACTCTACGTTGACCGTCACCCGAATTTATTTCCGTGGGAAATGAAAGCCTATGCAGAAAGACAAGTGCACAAGCGTTTTCCTGCTACCGATTTTTCACGTTTTTTATATACTCAATCTCCTAAATTGCCATGGCAAACGGTTTCTGGCGACATCTGGTTAAGTGGCTTTAATGAAGACGACATCATTCAAAAACTCATTAATTGGTTAGAAGATGCAGAAGTGATGGTGGAATCTTTTCATTCCAGCATGTCGTTACTCAAAGCTTTGTTAATGAAAACTTGGTTTAACCAACGTAGTTTGCAGCAGCAGTTTAATCAACAAACTCAAGTATTATTGGTTCGCGTTGCAGCCCAAGACTTTCGTCAATTGCTCATTGTTAAAGGACATATTAGGACCAATCGTCAAATTCATATCGATGCGAAAGAGCCAGACGAACAAATGCGGCTACTCATTCAAGAAGTGAATTTATTGGATAAGTTTGCTAAAACGCAAAAAATGCTCGATCCCCAGTCTACTTTAGCCATTTTCTTTCTTGGTCAAGATAGAGAAGACAGTCTTCAGGCCAGTACAGCCTTTCAAAATAGCGTTTTTGCCAAAACCAGTCCTGTCAAACACTTTACCGACCTGCAATCGATGATTGCCGATTTAACTTTGGATCAACTCTATCAGCGGTTACTGGTCAGAACCCTTTCAAGCTTTGGTTTAAAGTCCGATTATCAACCTCATTTGGTCAAGCAAGTGCAGGCGATACGGCAAGCCAGCTTAGCGGTATGGGTGCTGTGGTTCATAGGCGTGGTGTTTTTGTTGGGTTATGTCATGACGTTTATGACACAACAGCACGAAAGAGAGCAAGCTAATCTGCGCTTAAGTCAGGTTTCTCAAGCGCAACAATCTTACATTACACGATACATGACCTATAACGACATTCCGATTTTAAGCGAGTTCAGTTTAAGTGACATTAAAGGCGCAATGGATGCGCAAGATGCCATTAAGCAGATGCAACAGCAACAGACGATTGAAGCGATGTTGGTGCCTATATCACAGGTACTAAGTCGTCACCCGAGTGTAACATTATTCGATGTGGTGATAGAAGCGGATAGTGTGCAAGCTACTAATGCGCCGAAAAACACAACTAAGGCTACTCAGGATGGACGTTTCAAACGGGTGTTACTGTCATTAGTGATTGAAGTGACACCTTCTTCGTCTTTAGCGGAAAAAATAGAGCAGGTAAATCGCTTGATTGCTGATTTTGCTCAAGTGGCACCTAAGCGTTTTATTGCGGCCAATGTGACCAAAGTGCCTTTTAGTGTCGATTCATCGCAAGCATTAAAATTTAGCTTAGAAGAGAGCGCCAAAAAAGAACAACTCTACATTCCATTTGAAGTAACCCTACAGGTCGGATATGAATAAGCTTGGCTATTTATACCGTCCTTTAACGCTTCCGGCGGCTTTTTTGATTGCCACAGCACTCATCACTTATGTCATATATGAATGGGTTGAAGAGAACAATCAGCAACAACTGCAACAACATCAGCAGTTGTTGAAACAAGCCGACTTGCTCTACAACCAAGTTAACCAGCTGCAACAAAAAGTCGGCTTAGTGAATAGTTACTATGCTCGTTTTCAACAGGCCTACCAAGCAGGTCAGTTGGCGGATCAATCTCGTATTACCTGGATTGATCAACTGATGCTGCTGGTTAAACAGCACGATATACGCCGTGTGAGTTTGAATTTTACCGCACGCACGCCTTTAGCGGCGAATGAATTCAGTGTGTTAACTCCCATGCATAAACTGTTTAAACAGGAAACTTTGGACTTTGAAGGGGAGTTTCAGCACGAGGGCGATTGGTTGGCTTTTATGCAGGATATGAAAGCGCAGGTTAACCCCAATACGCTGATTAAAAACTGCCAACTTTCTAATCTTTCAGTGAGTGAATCCAATTTGGCAACACCCTCAGAGCTTCACTTTCATTGGGATAGGGGCAATATTTTGGTCAAATGCCAATTACTGCTACTGGTGTACGATTTACCTAAAAATAATGGCGGCAAGCCGTGATGAACAGATTTATTACCCTTGCTTTATCCGTAATTATCTTGTCATGGAATGTTCAAGCTGAATCCTTAGAAAGATTACTGACCACACCACAACAACGAGCACAGATTGACACTGAACGCTGGCAAGCGAAAAACCCACAGGCGGCAGTGAGTCAATCAACGGATGCACCAACACTGCAGCGCAAGCTGATTTTTGAAGCCTTGCTTAAAACCGAACAAGGGTATAGTATCTGGATTAACGGCCAGTTGATTGAAAGGAAGCAAAGACTTTACGGTATATCAATAGACCCAAGCCAAGTTCGGCTGGGCGTTTTACCGCTTAAAACTCCCTCTGGTAATCGACGACTGGCTTTAGGTCAGGTATATTGGATTGACCAAGACAAGGTATTAGAGCCTTATGAAAAACCCTAGTGTTCAGCGTCAACAAGGCGCCGCCTTACTGATGATGATGTTGGCATTAATTGCCATCAGTAGTGCTTTGGCTTATCAATTTTTGGGCGATTTGGGTCAAAAGCTAAAGAGGCAGAATAATGAGAAAGTGGTTGAAAGTCTGGTAACGGCTAAAGAAAACCTGTTAAGTTTTACAGAAAGTATTCCTGAACTTTATGGTGACAACAAAAGCCCAGGTTTCTTTTTATGTCCCGATATGAATCCGCTTACGAATGCCAATAGTGGTTCATCAAGCGGAAGCTGCGCTTGGTCTAGCAGTAATGCAATAGGGCGTCTGCCTTCTATTAAGAAAGATGATTCGAGCACAACTAACATCAATGAATTTTTCTTTTTCGCTCCGGCAGAGAAAAATGGTGGATATTCGTTGTGGTATGCGATTGACGATTTATATAGAAACAGTAATACCGCTACGACTAATCCACTTGATTTGACACCTACCATGACCTTAGATGGTAATGCGGTGGTGGCCGTGATTATTGCCGCCAACTCACCTTTGTCGGGTCAAATTAACAACCAAGCTAAACAACAACAAAGAGTGAGAACCGAGGCCGCAAATTTGCAATGGGATGATCATATAGAGTCATTTACTTCTGGTACAGCGTTTGTCTCTCGTAAGCAAAGAGAAAATGACTTGTTCAATGATCAGATTATTGCCATTACCAAAACAGAATTAGATTCTGTCTTGAAAAAGAAAGTGTGTGAACAAGCCAGAAAAGATGATTATTGCAATACGCCACCAACATGGTTTTCAACTTATGGATGGTCGACACATATTTGCCCAACAGCGAGCAAATGTAATTAAATATGCCGCGTAAAGAGAATATGACAATGAAAAACCATACTAACATTCGCGGATTTACCTTGGTAGAAATGGCTGTCGTGTTGACAATAGTTGGTTTGTTGTTAGCAGGCGGCATGAATTTATTGTCTGGTTCAACAGATACCGCTAAGTATAAAGAAACTCAAAACCAAATGGCTGAAGTTAAAGAAGTCTTAATTAATTATTACATACAATTTGGTCGTTTACCTTGTCCTGATACTGGTGTAGATGGTATTGAGGAGTCTAGTTGTGTAACAGGTGGAACTTTAAGAGGATTTCTACCCCATGTTACTCTGGGTTTAGGTGGTAGTGGTGATGCCTGGGGGGAGAGGTTTAAGTATGTTGTCAGTCCTAAATTTACCGCTGTAACGACACCTCCGGCTATTTGTACTGATACAACGCCCAGAACAATTTCCCCAGCAACAGATGCGATCGTGATTAATGACTTGCAAGCAACACCACAAAAACTGGCTGAATTTTCAGCCTTTGCCTTATTATCCACAGGTAAAAATGGTCGTCAATCGAACTCGGGTATGACAGGTGCTTTTACCAATAATGGTGGATGCAGTGGTTTGAACACCTTGGAGCAAGAAAATTGTGATGATGATTCTGTGTTGAGATATGGAACTCAGAGAGTTGATGGCAATAGTGTTACTTTCGATGATACGGTGGTTTGGGTTAGCGATATTCAACTGATTGGTCTGCTCAAGAAGTCGGGAGCGTGTTCGGGTGCTACGTCAGGATCAACAGGCTCAACAGGATCAGGGGGTTCGTCTTCTTCTGGAGGAGGGTCTGGTTCATCCGGATCAAGTAATTCCGGTGGAGGCTGTAGTGTCGCACACACTGGTAATGATATTGGCTTGTTATTGTTATTGTTGTTTGCTGTTTTCGGTTTGTTTTTTAAGTCCTTAACCAAGGAATGACATGACTTTGACAATAAGCATTTTAGCTTGTTTTGCTCGTTGGCTCATACTTATTTCTATCGGTTTACTAGGAGCTAAGATCGCTGCTTCAAATGGCTTTAAGTTGCAGCTAACAGATTTTTGGCTGTTTTTGGTAATGATAATTGTGATGCCTGTTATAGAAACATTGGTGTTTAATCGATGGTTACAGCAAGGCTTTATAAATTATCGCTTTAAAAAAAAGGCTACACCACAGCAGACTTACGTTTTTTCCATATTACTGATGGCGGGTGCTTTTAGCCTTTCACACATTGGTTATGGTGCAGATGTGTTTTTATGGTGGTTAATACCCGCCACTGCATTAGGCGTTTTTTGGGTTTATTGTCCCAATTTATGGGTAGTATCTAGTGTCCATGCTTTATGGAATTTAAGTTTATGGCTAGTCAGTTGAGCGAGAAAAAATGTTAAGTAAATCGAGTCGCCAAAAGGGATTTACCTTAATCGAGGCGAGTATCGCATTGGTGGTGGTAGGGCTACTCATTATGGGTGGTGTTAAATTAATGACATCCTCTTCTGATGTGTCAAAATACAAATCAACCGAGCAGCAATTGTTAGAAATTCAACAAGGATTGACCAGTTATTACACACAATTTAGGCGTTTGCCCTGTCCTGATGTTGGTGCCGATGGTATGGAAGATTCGATCTCTGGTGGTTGTTCAAGTAACAGGGGGTTTTTGCCTCACGTAACCCTAGGAATGGGTGGCAATGGAGATGCTTGGGGTGAACGATTTAAGTACGTTATTAGCCCAAAATTTGTTCTGCCAGATGCAACACCTCCTACAATTTGCTACAGCACAACGATGAGAGAAGCTACGGGTAAAGTATCCATATACGATTTAACGGTTCCATTGCCGACAGCAGGGCCAAACATTACAGATTTCGCTGCATTTGCAGTGTTATCCACCGGTAAAAATGGACCTCAAACCAATTCAGGTATGACAAAAGCTTTTAGTAATGATGGTGGTTGTGCTTCGGTTAATGAACGAGAAAGAGAAAACTGTAATGATGATTCAATCCTGAGAACGGGTACAGCGATGACGGACGGCAACAGTGTTATTTTCGATGATATGCTGGTGTGGATCGGTGACATGCAGTTGGTTTCGTTATTGAGACAAACAGGTGCGTGCGATGTAACCAACGAGTCGACAGGATTTGATCCGAGTAAACCTACAGATACTGAATTTGAAATTGATGCTTACAACATTAAAGGTGATTATGATTCTAAAAAAGATAAAATACCAGATGACAAAAACAAGGTAGTTATTGAAGGTGATATCAAGAAAGATTTAGACATGAAAGGCGGCGATAATATACTTTTAGTCAAAGGGAGTATGTCTAATGATTCTGATGAAAACATCTTGATAACTGGTTCTGGAAACGACATTATTCGTTTTGAGGAAGGAGTTTTTGAGTCAATTAGTACAGGATCTGGTAATGATCAGCTTGAAATTGAGGGTAGCGTCGATTTATATTCATCCCGTACCGATGACTCTATTGATATGGGGGCAGGTAATGATCAAATTCGAATTTATGGAAATGTCAGTGATTCACTAATATTATTGGGTTCTGGTGAAAATACAATATTTATTGGTGGAACGATTAGTAGCGGAGTCAGAATTACGGCAAAAGACGGTACGGGAATTCTTTATTATAATTCTTCCACTAAGCCAAGCAGTTCAGCACTGACGCTTGGTTCCACCGTAACTATTAAATGTAGAATTAACAATGCATGGACTGATTGCCCTTGATCATAATGATAAGGGTGAAAATAAAAAAAGCCGTTTTGAAACGGCTTGGTTTTTTTCAAATATTGCAGCTGTTAGCGATTAAATAAATGCTATTGGGCACCTCTAAAAACCTCTAGTCTTAAAAGCTGTTAAAATACCAACAGATTTTTGTGGAAGTCGCCTATGAACTTATTTGACCTTTTTGCCCATGAACATAGAGCCAAACGAATAGATCAAAAAGACCCATTATTAGCTTTAGATGAACTAATCGATTTCAAACCTCTCGTTGAGGTTGTGGACAAAACCGCCCCGCGCAAACGATCCGAAAAGGGTGGCAGACCGCCATACCCAACAGAGATTATGCTACGTGTCATCATTCTTAAACGCTTGAACAATCTATCCAATGATCAAATGGAGTTCATGCTCAATGACCGCATGAGTTTTCAACGTTTTACCAAATTAACCCATTCACCCAATATTCCCGACGCTAACACCATCTGGGTATTTGAAGAGCGAATTGGTGAAAAGACGGCAAAGGCACTGTTTGAAGCGGTTGAGCGCCAGATAAGACTCAGTGGTTACAGTGCCCGCAAAGGTCAAATTGTGGATGCAACCCTTGTTCCCGTACCCAAGCAACGCATCAGCAGTAAAGAAAAAGAGATTGCCGAGCAAAAAGCCATGCCTATAGAATGGCCAGCACATAAGCGCGCACAAAAAGACATTGATGCTAGCTGGACGAGCAAACATGGCAAGCACTACTTTGGTTACAAAATGGGAGTTAATGTTGATGTGCGTTGTAAAGTCATACGAGCCATTGACCTGAGCACAGCGAAGGAGCACGACATTCAGCAGTTGGACAATCTCATTGATATGAACAACACAAATCGAGATTTCTTTGCCGATAAGGGTTATGCGAGTCAATCAAAAGAGAAGATGCTCACCGACAAAGGACTCAATCCTCGGGTACAGCACAAAAAAGCCAAAGGCAAACCCATGGGTAAACAGCTAGAAAAACGAAACAAAACCATTGCTAAAACACGCTCACGTGTTGAACACGTATTTGGCGCCATGGAACAAATGGGCGGAAAATGCATCCGAGTGATTGGACAACAACGAGCCAATTTTGTCATGACGATGATGGCGACTGTGTACAATCTAAAACGTTTCATCTTTCTGCAGAAAAGTGGATTTAGGGCATTTGGATAAGTAGCAGGGATTACTGCGTCCAAAGATTGCCAAAACGATCAGAAATCATAAACCAATGACGAAAAGACATCGTGTTTTTCGTTAAAAAGTGCGGTTTCTATGAAAACTGAGCAAAATTTCGGGTAATTAGAGGTGCCCTCTTGTCTTATCCACGTTTATGCTCCTGTATAATTTAATCTATTATACCCATACCGCTCAAAACTAGCATTAAGCTATTAAATTAAGTGATCATGCGTTTGGTGTCTTGTGCTGTATGTGGGGGCATGATGTACTAAAAATGGTCTAAAACGTGGGGGTATAGCCTTTATGCCCCCAATTATGCCCCCACTTTTTCGGGCTGTAAAGGTACTTTATGATACTGCAAAAAAACGCTATAAAACTGTAAACTGTTGATTTTTATTATTTTAAGACAATAAAAAACCGTAAAAAACGGCTTGATTTTTGTTAGTTGTGGAAGCGGGGGGAGTTGAACCCCCGTCCGGAAACGCTTAACTATCGGTTCTACATGTGTAGTCTGTTTATTGTTCTTGTTGCCACTAAACCCAACAGACAGGGAAAGTAGCAACACAGCCTAAAAAGTTTAACCATTGCTTCTAGGCATCACAATGGCGGTCTGATGTGCATTACCTTGGTTGACCCGCCCATCAGCGAGCGAATGCCAAGGACTCAGCCTTAAGCGGCTAGAGCGAAGTTTTCGTCGTTTGCGACTATATTTTGTCAAATGGATTTACGAGGTACTCGACACCCTCGACATGCCCCTTTAGCCTTACTATCCCCGTCGAAGCCAGTACGCCCCCAAAGGTGTAACACAAAGGTTATAAGATCATAATAAGGCTTGCTAGCTGAATATTCAACCTTCTAAAAAATTATTTTCTAAATTGGCTGTGCTGAAAGCAGATCATTCATTCAAGCAACTCGGCTAATGGTCTGGGTGGATGCAGAACAAATCCCTGCACATAGTCAATGCCATGTTGTTGCAACCATTCGTAAACTTCAAATTTTTCAACTTGTTGGGCAATGGTTTGCAGGTTAGATTTCAAACATAAAGACTGAATCGCACGAACAAGCGTCTCGGCATAGTCGGATGTGGTTAAGGAATTAATCAGTTTTCCTTCAATTTTAGCAATGCTGATAGGAAGCTTAGATAAACGCTCAAAAGCGGTCAAATTAGCATCCAAGTCATCAACAGCAAAGACACAACCCAACTGAGCAAGTCGTTTCATGACCTGTTCGGTGTGGGACAAATTGTTCAGAATAGAGTTCTCGCTGACCTCAAAGCAAAGGATTTGTGGGGGTAGAGAATAGTTAATCAGTAGTGCTTCGAGTGCATCACAAAACGCCTGACTAGAGAAAGAATAAGCCGAAAGGTTTACATGAATACGAGAAAAAGCGTTTAACAGTGCTGGATTATCAAGTAATTGTTCCAATAGTTGCTGTACCACCCATAAATCGAGTTGGGTGATTAAGCCACTTTTTTCAAATAGGGGCAAAAAGCTAGCAGGTTCTTTTATTTGTCCGTATTCGTTTTGGTAACGGAGTAAAATCTCACCAACTGGGGCTAATCCTTGTGTCGATTCTATGGTTTGATAGTAAAGCTGAAATTCATTATTATGCAAGGCGGCATTTAAGGCAATCAGTTCACGATTAAACGCTTGGTAGTTCGTTTGATTGAAAACAGCAACGGTATTACGCCCTGCTTTTTTGGCTTGATAGGTTGCACTCTCAACTTGATGTAAGAGTTCGATAATACTTTCAGGACTTTCAGTATGAATGGCCGTGATACCAATACTGGCTGTTACTGGCCAATTGCCTTGTTCAATGTCTAAATGCATTTGTTCAATGTGTTGACGTAAATGATCGGCGATTTGTTGGGCGCGTTCAATTTGACAGTGAGATAACAGAATCAAAAACTGATCCGTATGGTTGCGTGATAAATGATCGGTGGCTCTCAGCAAACTTTTGAGTAGCTGTGCTAACTGAATTAACAGTTCATCCCCAAAACAGTTGCCTGCGAGTTCATTAAGCTGTTTAAAATGATCAATATCAACCAGTAACAAAGCATGCTGACTGTGATCTCGTTTTGCCGTTAAGATCAGTTGACGGCAGTGTTGATCAAATTCGAATCGATTAAAAAGCCCCGTTAACAAGTCGTGGCTGGCATTCCAAGAGAGTTGCTTACGTGAAAATCTGGCTAAGCGCACATCATGAATGGTTAGTAATACGCCATTGACGATTCCAGATGCCAGTAATGGCGTTGCCATCACTTCAACCGGTAATTCAGTGAGACCATCTTGACCGATTAATAGTGCATTACTGCCGGCATTTGCGGGCTCTCCGCTCGTCATAGCCTTAACGCCCAAGCAGGGTATGGCTTCATCGTTTGTTTCATCAACCAAACAAATCACATCAGAAAGTCGTTGATCCAACACTTGTTCAAGACTTGTTGTTAAGATTTTCTCTGCAGCGGGATTGATGAACTTAATGAGACCTTGTGCATCAGCCACCACGATCGCATCGGGTAGTGCATGAATGATTTGTTTAATCCGAATATCCGGTGCATTGAACATAGGTTTTCATCTCCAGCGCACGGACGGCGTAAAGTGGTCTAGGGCGCTAATTGTAACAATTGCAAGGTCGCGTGATTAGGATAGCCGTCGGCAGGTAAGTTGTTTGCCTTTTGAAACTGGCGTAAAGCTTGTGTGCTTTTACTACCAAACCAGCCGTCAACGCCTCCGGTATCATAGCCTTTATCGGTCAATGTTTGTTGAAGTTGAGCGATAAAGCTTTTCGGCCAAGGTTTAATGTTGGCGGGTTGCTTAGCTTGCAGACCCGGTTTACCCGCTAGTTTCGCTGCCAATAAGCCCACGGATAAGGCATAATTATTAGAGTTATTCCAACGTTTAATCACCTTAAAATTGGGCCAGATAACAAATGCGGGTCCTTCGTAGCCAGCGGGTAGCAGTAATTGAACTCTATCCTCCGCAGTGCCTTGCCAGGGTTGATTGGCAATCGGTTTAATACCCAATTTGTTGAGTTCGTCACGTTTAAACTCTTGTTTTCCGTCTGCTAAGGCATAGTCAAAAACAGCTGGTAGTTGAATTTCTTGTAACCAAGGCTGACCAGACTGCCATCCAGAACGTTTTAAGTAGATGGCGGCTGACGTTAGGGCGTCTTCGGTACTTTTCCATAAATTGGCTTTTTGATCACCATCAGCATCGGTAGCATGTTTGAGAAAAACGCTAGGCATAAATTGCATTTGACCAATGGCACCCGCCCAAGAGCCTTTCATTTCACTGGCATTGATGTGACCCTGGTCAATAATTTTGATAGCAGCTAAAAGTTCTTTGCGAAAAAAGCTGCTACGACGTGGATCATAAGCCAGTGTTGTTAGGGCTTCTAGGGTGTTAAAGTTGCCAAGGTAGGTACCATAGTTGGTTTCTAGTCCCCAAAAAGCAACCAAAATTTCTGCAGGAAGGCCTTGTTCCTGTTCCACTTTTTGTAAAAAGGTTTGAAAACGGAAGGCTTGCAACTTGCCTGCTTGAACCCGAACTTCGGAAAGTCTTTTGTCGATGTAAGTCCAAAAAGTTTGGGTAAATTCGGGCTGTTGCTGATCTAACTCCAGTACCTTGGCATTCAGTCTTAAATAGGGGAGTGCTGATTTTAGGGTGGTTTCACTAACCCCTTGTTGTTTGGCTTCAGCAAGAAACTCAGATAACCACACTTCAAACGTTGGTTGGCTTGTCGTAGGGTTATTTGATGTAATCGGGGTGGCTTGCGGACTGGGAGCTAAATTCGTTGAGGGTGTGGATGATGCTTTATTGGTGTCGGTAGCACAGGCAGTTAACGATAAAAAAACACAAATCGCAACTGAACCTGAGAGTGATCGCAAATGAGTCATGTTGGTTAATCAATATGACAAAAGGTTTGCTGCATGGTGTCCATTAACCTGAGTAACTCAGCATCCTTAATGCGACATAAAATTTTACTTCCTTCACGTCGGGAAATAATGATGCCTTTTTCTCTTAAAATATCAATGTGTTGAGAGACGTTGCTTTGGGTTGTACCCACTTGTTCTACGATGTCCATAACTGGCACTTCTTCGTTACCAATCACACACAAAATTTTCAATCTTAATGGATGAGCCATAGCTTTAAGTGCTGTGGCTGCTTTTAATATGTTATCTTCCCTACCGTCAAAGGGAACGGCATCTATAAAACCACTCATGAATAAACCTCTAATACTTCAGTTGCATAACAATGCAGCAGTCAATGTTGTATATTTTTATTGCCTAATATTAGCATAAAGCTATATGTACCGAAACCACTTTAGGTTGGCTTTAACCGATAGCACGAAAAAAGCACTTTTTTTGCGACGGTCATGTCCTCTTCACTGTCCAGATGGGTTATGATTGCGAATATTTATGAACCGATATTCAGGCAAGAGAAATTCAATGGCAACTAAGAAAAGTTTATGGATCGCATTAGGGTTTAGTGTTGGTGTAGTCATAGCAGGTTCTGCTAGTGTGTTGGCAGATAAAAACAAAACTGCTGAAACGACACCCAATGGCTTGCCTTTGAATGAGTTGCGTGCATTTGCTGAAGTCTTTGAGCGAATTGGTAAGGATTACGTTGAAACAGTTGATGACAAAGCGCTGTTAGAAAATGCCATTGATGGCATGTTGTCGAATCTTGATCCCCACTCAGCTTATCTTAAGCCAGATTCGTTTAAGGATATGGAAGAAAGCACCAAGGGAGAGTTTGGTGGTGTGGGTATGGAAGTGGGCATGGAAGACGGATTTGTCAAAGTCGTTGCCCCAATCGATGATACCCCGGCTTTTAAGGCAGGTGTTAAGGCTGGTGATTTGGTTGTGCGAATTGATGATACCCCTGTTAAAGGGTTAAGTCTGCAACAGGCTGTCGAAAAACTGCGTGGTAAAGTCGGAACCGATGTTCAGCTAACGATCATGAGAAAATCGGAAGATAAGCCAATCATTATTAAATTGACCAGAGCCGTCATTAAAGTAAATAGTGTTAAACAGCGACTACTTGCGCCGAATTATGGTTACGTTCGTATTAGTCAATTCCAAGTTAAAACAGGGACGCAAATGGTTGAAGCGATTGAGAAGCTAACCAAAGAAAATGCGGCTCCCTTGAAAGGCTTGGTACTGGATTTGCGTAACAATCCTGGCGGTGTGTTGAATGCAGCGGTTGAAGTTTCTGATGCTTTGTTAGAAAAAGGTCTGATTGTTTACACTGAAGGGCGCGTAAAGGATTCTGAGATGCGCTTTAGTGCCTCGCGTGGTGATGTATTAAATGGTGTTCCGGTTGTGGTGTTGATCAACGAAGGTTCAGCCTCGGCTTCTGAAATTGTCGCGGGTGCGCTGCAAGACAATGGTCGCGCGGTGATTGCAGGACGTACCAGTTTTGGTAAAGGTTCGGTGCAAAGTGTCATTCCGTTAAATAATGGCGCTGCCATAAAACTGACTACAGCACGTTATTTTACGCCCAATGGTCGTTCGATTCAGGCAGAAGGCATTGTGCCAGACGTGAAGATTGAGCAGGTTAAGGTTGATTTGATGGATAAAGCCCTAGAGCGCGTCAAAGAAGCTGATTTGAATCGTCATTTGAGTAATCCTAAGGATAAAGATGAGAAATCGGCTAAAGAAGCTGCGAAAGAAAAATCGGATAGTAAAACAAATGATGAAGCCAAGAATAAAGAGGAAGAGTCTTTAGTGACGAAAGACTACGAACTTTATGAAGCCTTTAATTTGTTAAAAGCTATGACCGTGCTTAAACGTTAAGGTTGTTGCTAGATGTTGTGCTTATTGACACATGCTATAAAACTGGTTAATATAAGCCAATAATATAAAACCCCGTCTAACGGGGTTTTTTCATTTACTGGAGAAGCAAGTGACTTTACTCGAGAAACTCGATCAACTATTACGTCCTGTGGTGACGGGGCTGAATTACGACCTATGGGGTATTGAGTTGGCGCGCCACGAGCGCTCGGCAACATTACGTATTTATATTGATCGTGCTAGCGGCATCACCGTCGATGATTGTGCTCGTGTTTCTCATCAGGTCAGCGCCTTAATGGATGTGGAAGATCCGATTGATGTTCCTTACCGATTAGAGGTTTCCTCGCCTGGATTAGAGCGTTCTTTTTTTAGTTACGATCAGCTTGCAGACTATATTAATGCGGAAATTCGCATTCGCATTCATTCTCAGGGTAAAGGGAAGAAGCGTAATTTTACCGGTTTTTTGCGTCAACATGCTGACGCAAAGCTGACATTAGAAGACGAAACAGGTCAGCTATTAGTGTTTCCTTGGAGTGATGTGGATAAAGCATCACTAATTGTTCGATTTGATGATTGAGGGCGAGTAACGTGAGCAAAGAAGTTTTGCTGGTTGTTGAAGGTATTGCAAACGAAAAGCGCGTACCAAAAGAAGCGATTTTTCAGGCGATTGAAGAAGCCTTAGCAATGGCAACCCGTAAGCGTCATGATGATGCTTGTGAAGTGCGTGTCGCCATTGATCGCAAAACGGGTGAATATGAAACTTTCCGTTGTTGGGAAGTGGTGGCGACTGACGATGATATGATCGACGGTTCAATCCAAATGTTGCTGGAAGATGCACAAAAGATTGATACCGGTGCGCAGCCGGGTGATTTTGTAGAGCAGCCGATGGAATCGATCGATTTTGGTCGTATTGGTGCGCAAACCGCTAAACAGGTTATTTTGCAAAAATTACGTGAAGTGGAACGCGCTAAGGTGGTTGAAGAGTATTCAAGCCGTCAGGGTAAACTCATTACCGGTGTGGTTAAGCGCATGGACAAAGGTATGTTATACCTAGACCTAGGTGAAAACGTTGAAGCGGTATTGATGAAGCAAGATCAGTTGCCTAATGACAATTTCCGCATGGGTGAGCGTGTGCGTGGTTTATTACGCGAAGTGAAATTCATGCCACGAGGGCCACAGTTATTCATGTCGCGTACAGTGCCAGAGATGCTCATTGAGTTATTTAAAATTGAAGTGCCTGAAGTAGGCGACGAAATGATTGATATCATGGGTGCGGCACGTGATCCAGGTATTCGCGCTAAAGTGGGTGTGCGTGCAAACGATAAACGCATCGATCCGATTGGTGCTTGTATCGGTATGCGTGGTGCGCGCGTTCAAGCCATTACCAACGAATTGGGTGGCGAGCGTATCGACGTGGTGTTATGGAATGAAGATCCGGTGCAATGCGTGATTAATGCGATGGCACCTGCTGAAATCGTTAAAATTGCCATGGATGAAGATTTGCACAGCATGGACTTAGCTGTGCCAGATGATGGCTTAGCAAAAGCGATTGGTATTCGTGGTCAAAACGTGCGTTTGGCAAGTGAGTTGACCGGCTGGGAACTCAATGTCATGACGCAAAGCGAGATGGAAGCCAAAGCTTATGCTGAGTCGGCTACGCAAATTAACTTGTTTGTGAATGCCTTGGGTGTTGATGAAGACCTGGCACAAGTATTAGTGATGGAAGGTTTTACCACTGTTGAAGAAGTGGCTTATGTGCCAGTAGCTGAAATGCTTGAAATTGAAGGATTTGATGAAGAGCTGGTCAACGTATTGCGTGAGCGTGCTAAGGATTA
This sequence comes from uncultured Francisella sp., assembly GCA_964519885.1. Taxonomy (GTDB): domain Bacteria; phylum Pseudomonadota; class Gammaproteobacteria; order Thiomicrospirales; family Thiomicrospiraceae. The sequence continues at coordinate 65,271 of CAZFLX010000012.1, forward strand.
TTTGCTCACTAAAGCCATTGAATTAGAAGAACGCAAAGAGACGGTGCAGCCAGACGCAGACTTGTTAGCCCTTGAGGGTATGAACGAGGAAATGGCACAAACACTGGCTGAAAATGGCGTGACTTCGCAAGAGTTGTTGGCGGAGTTAGGCGTCGATGAATTATTAGAATTATTACCAATGTCCGAAAGCAAAGCATCTGCTTTGATTATGGCGGCGCGTGCGCCTTGGTTTGCTTGAAGAGATAAGGAGGTCAGACTATGGCCGATATGACAGTTGTACAATTTGCTCAAAGTTTAAACCGTTCTGTTGAACAGTTGGTGGATCAGTTTGTTGCAGCGGGTGTGGGTAAAAAGCGTTTGAATGACGTGGTTACCGAAGAAGAAAAGAAAGCATTATTAACCTATTTGCAGCGAAAACACGGTCATGCCGAGGAGTCTTCTCCGACGAAAGTTACTTTAACGCGTAAAACTGTGCAAACCGTTAATGTTTCTACCAATACAAGTGGTAATCGTGGTCCGGCGCGCACAGTCGATGTGGAAGTTAAGAAAAAACGCACCTATGTTAAGAAAGAAGTTGAAGCTGTCGTAGCGCCTACTCCTGAAGTCACGGAAAAGCCAACGCCCGCACCCACTCTGGCACCAACCCCAGTTGTTGAAAAAGCACCCGCTAAAATTGAGCAGCCTGCTCAAACAGTGAAAGAAAAATCGGCTGAAGCTAAGGCTGTGAAACGCGAACCAGAACCAAAAGTTGAAGTGATTGGCAGTAAGCAAATTATTGTTGAAACAGCACCGGTTAAGGAAGTAGTTGAGCCAGGCGATAAGAAAAAAATGGTGAAGCATGGCGGTGCTTTGAAACAAGCCAATAAGTCATCTCCCAAAGCGAATCAGAATGAAGATCGCTTTAGTCGTGGCGCTAAAAAGGCGCCACACAAAGGCGGTAAAAAGCCAATGGACGATAACCAGCATGGTTTCAAAAAACCTGCTGCCCCGATTATTCGTGAAGTGGCCATTGGCGAAACCATTACGGTAGCGGAATTAGCCGATAAAATGTCGGTTAAAGCATCAGAAGTGATTAAGTTCATGATGGTGAGTCTGGGTAGCATGGTAACCATTAACCAAACCATCGACCAAGAAACAGCGGTGTTGGTGGTGGAAGAAATGGGGCATACACCTAAAATCATCAATGAAAACGCCATTGAAGAAGCCTTATTGGCTAGTGCAGGCGAAGGTGATTTGGTTACCCGTTCTCCTGTTGTCACCATCATGGGTCACGTTGACCATGGTAAAACATCACTGCTTGATGCGATTCGTCGTGCCAAAGTGGCGCATGGTGAAGCAGGTGGTATTACCCAGCATATTGGTGCTTACCACGTTGAAACTGGTCATGGCGGTATTACCTTCATCGATACCCCTGGTCACCAAGCCTTTACCGCCATGCGTGCGCGTGGTGCTAAGGTTACTGATATTGTCGTGCTGGTGGTGGCTGCGGACGATGGCGTTATGCCACAAACCGTGGAAGCGATTCAGCATGCTAAAGCGGCCAACGTGGCTATTGTGGTAGCGGTGAACAAGATTGATAAACCCGAAGCCAACCCAGATCGTGTAATGCAGGAATTGTCAGGCTATGACGTGGTTGCTGAAGAGTGGGGCGGCGACGTTCAGTTCGTTAAGGTTTCAGCTAAACAAGGCTTAAACTTAGACGGCTTGCTCGATGCGATTTTGATTCAGTCTGAAGTATTAGAGTTGCAAGCAGTGCGTGATGCACCAGCGCATGGTTCAGTTCTCGAATCGCGTTTAGATAAAGGTCGTGGTCCTGTTGCGACGGTATTGGTACAGCAGGGTACCTTGCGCAAAGGCGATATCGTGGTGTGTGGTATGGAATATGGTCGTGTTCGTGCATTGGTCAACGAAAATGGTCGTACTATGGATGATGCAGGTCCTGGTATTCCTGCCGAAGTCTTGGGCTTGTCGGGCGTACCTAATGCAGGTGATGAATTGTCGGTGGTTCCTGATGAGCGTAAGGCACGTGAAGTGGCGATGTTCCGTCAAAATCGTGCCAAAAACTTGAAAGAAGCAGCTCAGCAAAAAGCCAAACTGGAAGACATGTTTAAAGGCATGACCGAAGGTGACGTAAAAGTGGTGAACTTGGTCATCAAAGCTGACGTTCAAGGTTCGGTTGAAGCCTTAATTGGCTCTTTAGAAAAACTTTCAACCGATGAAGTCAAAGTTAAGGTGATTTTCTCTGGCGTAGGTGGTATTACCGAGTCAGACGTGGATTTAGCCATTTCGGCCAATGCCATTATGTTCGGTTTCAACGTGCGTGCTGATGCCAGTGCGAAACGTCGTATCGAGCAGGAAGGTGTAGACTTGCATTACCACAGCATCATCTATGAAGTGGTTGATGAAGTGAAAAGCGCCATGTTGGGTAAACTGGAGCCTGAATTCAAGGAAGAAATCATTGGTATTGCGGAAGTACGTGATGTCTTCCGTTCACCGAAGTTTGGCGCCATCGCCGGCTGTATGGTTATCGATGGCTTGATTAAGCGTAATAATCCGATTCGTGTGTTGCGTGATAACGTGGTTATCTACGAAGGTGAACTTGAATCGCTACGCCGCTTCAAAGATGATGCCGCCGAAGTGCGTCAAGGCTTTGAGTGTGGTGTTGGTGTGAAAAACTACAACGATGTGCGCCCTGGCGATCAAATCGAAGTTTATGAGCGCGTACAGGTTAAACGTACCCTGTAATTTCCGCTTAATATGAGTTAAGGGGTGTGGTCGGTATTAAGTTAATGCTGTCCGCATCCCTTTTCTTTTGCTGAAAAGTTAAAGAATGGATTGAATAAATGGCTAAAGAATTTTCTCGTGCGCGTCGTATCGAACAACAGATTTTGCGTGAATTAGCGCAACTTTTGCGCTTTGAAGCTAAAGACCAACGCCTAACTTGGGTTACGCCTGTGGATGTGCGCTTGTCGCCAGACTTATCGATTGCCAGTGTCTATGTGGGTGTGCTGGGTAAGTCGCAAGAAGAAGCGACCGATATTATGAAAGTGTTGAATCAAGCTGCGGGTTTTTTTCGTAGTGAGTTGGGCAAACGCATGATGTTACGTCTAACCCCACAGCTGCGCTTCTACTTTGATTCGGTAGAAGCCGAAGCACAGAAAGTAGATGCCTTGCTCAAACGTGCCGCTGATATTTCCAAAGAAGTGGGTGATGATGAAGCACCGACAACACAAGGCTAATTGATGGCACAAGTTGACGGAATTTTATTACTGGATAAACCCAGTGGTATTAGCTCTAATGGTGCTTTGCAAAAAGTGCGTTACATGCTTAATGCCAGTAAAGCAGGGCATAGCGGTACGCTGGATCCTATGGCAACGGGGCTGTTACCGATTGGGTTAGGTCAAGGGACTAAAGCCTTACCTTATTTACTCGATGCGCACAAACGCTATGTTGCAACGCTGAAATTAGGCGAGGTGACAACGACGGGCGATGCGGAAGGTGAAGTGATTGCTCAATCATCAGTACCAGCACTTTCTGCTGCACTAATTGAGTCAGTACTGTCGCGTTTTCGTGGGGCTTTTTCGCAAACACCGCCGATGTATTCAGCTTTAAAACAGCAGGGTCGTCCCTTGTACGAGTTGGCACGAGAAGGGATTGTGGTCGAACGAGAGGCTAGAGACATTCATTTTTATGCCATTGATTTACTGAGTTGGACTGAAAACAGTCTGCAATTGCAAGTATGGTGTTCTAAAGGCACTTATATTCGCGTACTGGCTGAAGATATTGGCGTAGTTTTGGGCTGTGGTGCGCACTTAACGGCACTGCGTCGTATTGGTGTGGCGGGTTTTGATCCAATCAGTGAGGGGCGAAAAAGTCAGTTTGCTTGGTGTGATTGGCAGTCGGTATTAAACCAATCACTTGCCAGTTATTTGTTACCGGTTGAAACAGCATTAATGCATTTTGACGCCATCACGGTAACGGATGAGGTGTTGCAACGTTTATCGCAAGGACAGAAAATATCGGTTAACGATTTGGCGGCTCCAGTCGAAACGACCGATCCTTTGCGTTGTTACAATGAATCTGGCGAGTTTTTTGCTTTGGTCAAAGCAACGCCTTATCAGGGATTAATGTTAGAGCGTTGGATGCATTCCTAAAGATCCAAAAGAGGCGTGATTGTATTTGTCACCGTCTTTTGCTATCGTTGAAATAAAAATCAGTGAACTAAGAGAAATCAGACCATGAATATGACCACCGAAGAAATGATTGACTATTTTCGCAAAAATTTGATTTGCGAAACCCTAACCCGTCAAGAAGTGGCGACCTTACGTGAATACTTGCAGGATATCAGCTTTAAAAAAGAGCAAGTGATTGCTGAGATCGGTGAAGTCGGTGATGCACTTTATTTCGTCGTTAATGGTAAGTCAGGTTTGTATCGTGAAGAGGAAGGCGAGGAAATTAAAGTTGCTAGTCTCAAAGAAGGCACACTGGTTGGTGAAATGTCCTTTTTTGACCGCAAACCTCGCAATGTGCGCATGAAAGCTGATTCTAAAAATGTCCAAATGTTGGTGCTCATGCGTCCTATGTACCAGCGTCTTAAAATCGAACACCCGATTATTGCGGTGAATTTGCTCGAAAATGCGATTGTCAGTTTAGATTATATTATTCGCCACATGGGAGATGATATTGCGAACTTGAATCACTATTTCTACGGTAACGGTCGCCACTAGCCCTATTGCGCTGTCATCTGGCGTCGTTGCTTCGGTGCTCGAACTTCGTCATGTAGTTATCTACACTCCTCGTTCTGTGCGCCTTGCGCCTAGCCATTTTGCCAGCTCATAACGGGCTAGCTTGGTAGGGTGCGCTGTCATTTGGCATCGTTGCTTCGATAGCATTTTCCCATTGGATTAAGAATTAAACTGAGTTATAATGTTACATCCCCTGCTATCGGTTGTGGGGGAGCTTTTTGTATAAACCGATCCTAGGAGTTTGACATGTCTTTATCTAAAGAACAAACTGCGGCGATTATTGCTGAACATGGCACCGTTGCAAATGATACTGGTTCACCTGAAGTACAAGTTGCTTTGATGACCACACGTATCGTTCAATTAACTGAACACTTTAAAGCGCACAAAAAAGATCACCATTCACGTCGTGGTCTGTTGCGTTTAGTTAGCCAACGTCGTAAGCTATTAGACTATCTGAATCGTAAAGATCATGAGCGTTATAAAGCGTTAATTGCTCGTTTAGGCCTGCGTAAGTAAACATTACGCCAAGAAAAAGCCTGTCAGCAATGATGGGCTTTTTTTTCATCCCGAATTTTTCGACATTGCAAAAGGCAGTTTTCCGTGTTTAATAAAAAAAGCATTTCTTTCCCCTATGGTCAAC
>CAZFLX010000013.1:0-67602 GCA_964519885.1 uncultured Francisella sp.
CACCTCCCGCCAAGCGAACCGCTGTTTTGGTGGCGGTTTCCAAATCATTTTCTGCCACAATATTTAAGCCAGAAGCGGCCAACATTTCGCGACCTTTATCGGCATTAGTGCCTTCTAAACGCACCACCACAGGCAAGGTCAAGCCGACCTCTTTCACTGCCTGTAAAATACCATCGGCAATTAAGTCACAGCGCACAATACCGCCAAAAATATTGACCAAAATGGCTTTGACTTCCGATGAAGATAAAATCAGCTTAAAGGCTGCTGCCACACGCTCAGGCGTGGTGCCACCACCGACATCTAAAAAGTTGGCAGGCTTGCCGCCGTGAAGTTGAATCAAGTCCATGGTTGCCATCGCCAAGCCAGCGCCATTCACCATACAACCAATGTCGCCATCTAACGCGATGTAGTTCAATGCCCATTGTGCTGCCTCGACTTCACGCGCATCTTCTTGCGCCCAATCGCGTTCATCGGCTAAGGCTTTTTGACGGTAAAGTGCATTGTCATCAATTTGAATTTTGCAATCTAAGGCCAACCACTGACCGTCTTTCGTCCACACTAAGGGGTTGATTTCGAGCATCAAGGCATCACAGCTGTGCGCCATCTCGTACAGGCGTTTAACTAAGTCGGCAAAGCCTTTCATTTGCTCAGGCGACAACTTCATGCCAAAGGCTAACGTCCGCGCGACAAACGGCTGTAAGCCAGCACCAAAAGGTACAAATACACTAATTACACGCTCTGGATGATGTTCGGCCACTTCTTCAATGTCCATACCACCATCGGCAGAGCCGACAAAAGCAAAACCCTTACGCGCGCGGTCGAGCGTTAAGCTTAAATAAAACTCTTGTGCAATGGCACAGCCAGACTCAATCAGTACCGAGGTGACAGGCAAGCCTGCTGGTCCAGTCTGAATGGTCACTAATTGAGAGCCAAGCAAACGCTCCGTTTCACTGCGTGCCTCATCGACCGTATGCACCAGCTTCACACCGCCCGCTTTCCCGCGAGCACCCGAATGTACCTGAGCTTTCACCACCCAAGGCGCATCACCCAGCACTTCTAAAATTTCTTCATGCACACCAATGGCATCGTATAACAACACGCCATTGGCGACGGGAACGCCCGCATTTCTTAATAGCTCTTTAGCTTGATATTCATGTAAATTCATGATGACACCTAACGATAAAAATTGTTCGCAAATTCAAAATAAAGCTTCTTGGAAGCTGAAGCATGGTTATTTTATGCAGACCGAACCAGCTCAGCCAGTCAGCACAAAAAAAGTTCCCCTTCGTTCAGCCTGTAACTAAAATCAATCTACCCGCTTCACTTCTAAAATTAATTCCTGTCCCGCCAACGGATGACTAAAATCGCATTGCACCCGATCCGATTCGACCGCTAACACTCGCGCCGCAACCGCATCGCCATTGGGTAAATTAAACTCAACAATGTCATTCATGATGGGTTCAATCTCGCCTAAATCAGCTCTATCTAACCAATGCACCTGATTCGGGTCTGGATAACCAAAAGCCTGCTCGGGTGATAATAAAAACTGCATGGTTTCACCCATTGGAACAGACAAAACGCACTTTTCCAGTGCTGGAAACCATTGTCCGTCACCCGGTTCAAACGCCATCACTTCACCCGCTTCGGTTTTATCCACCAGCGTGCCATCACTTAAACACAACGTAAACTCGACATTAATCATTACTAAACCCAATTTAGGTTATTGAACCAACTGAGAAGCCGAAACAAAATGGGGGACTTCTGCCACTGGTTCGGGAATCACAATATAAAACTGACTTAAAATCATCGCCAACTCACTCGGTTTGCGATAAGGATCTGACAATTCCGCACCACTTAACCCATTCGTTAATGCTAAAGTCACCAAGTCATGCAATAACTCAACCTGATCGCCCAACATTTGTCCCGAATCAGGATTCCAATAAACCAATAATTCAGGATAGTTAGCCGTTGGAAGAGGCACTAACTCCATTTTGATCCAGGTGGAAGCCATAAGTGCCTCTGTTATTCGTAAAAAATTGGTTCATTATAAGCCTAAAGCCCACGCCCCGTCAGCAAGCGAATTTGTTAGAATATCCCACATGAATACAAATACCCCTTTTAGCCAGTTACGTCCTGGCGCAAAAATTATGGTTGGCATGTCGGGAGGCGTTGACTCTTCTGTTGCCGCCTACCTATTGCAACAACAAGGCTATCAAATCGAAGGCCTGTTTATGAAAAACTGGGAGGGCGACGATACAGAAGACTACTGCCCAGCCAAACAAGACATGCTTGATGCCCAGCAGGTCTGCGACAAACTGGATATTCCCTTACACATTCGCAACTTCTCTCAACATTATTGGGAAGGCGTATTTGCTCATTTTTTAGCCGAATACCAAGCTGGTCGTACCCCTAATCCTGATATTTTGTGTAACAAAGAAATCAAATTTAAAACCTTTTTAGACGAAGCCCTTGCCTTAGGTGCTGACGGTATTGCTACGGGTCATTATGCGCGCATCGGCTTCCACGATGGTCATTTTCAATTACTGACCGGGCTAGACAAAAACAAAGATCAAAGTTATTTCTTATATACGCTCAAGCAAAGACAATTAGCGCATGCGCTGTTCCCAGTCGGTGAGTTAGAAAAACCAGCAGTCCGTGCCATTGCCGAACAGCAAGGGTTTATTACGCATAATAAGAAAGACAGTACCGGTATCTGCTTTATTGGTGAGCGTAAATTCAAAGACTTTTTACAAAGCTACCTCGACCAACAACAAGCTGGCGAGATGGTCACACCCGAGGGAAAAATCGTTGGCAAGCATAGTGGATTGGCTTTTTATACCCTGGGACAGCGTAAAGGATTAGGCATAGGTGGTGGTCATGGTCATGAAGATGATGCTTGGTTTGTTGCCGACAAAGACATGGCGCTTAATCGCCTGATTGTTGTGCAAGGTCATAATCACCCTGCCATGCTGAAAAGTCGACTCGTGGCAACACAACTAGACTGGTGTGATCAAGCTCCAAAACTTCATCAGTCGTTAACGGCTAAAATTCGTTATCGACAACCCGCTCAAGCCTGTCAGCTAACCTATGCAGAAGGTCAACGCATCGAGCTTACTTTTGAACAACCCCAACGCGCTATCACACCAGGTCAATCCGTCGTTCTTTACGATGGTGATGTCTGCCTCGGTGGCGCCATCATTACGGAAGCTATGAATTAAGCCTATGAGTTATCAAGATCAAGACCGTATGCTCGCCTTTGCTGGCATCTATCAAGCCGCAGCCCTGGTACATCAGCTCGCCACTCAGGGAAAATCGGATACCGATGCCCTAACAGCGACATTGAATAGTTTATTTGTTGAAAACCCCGAAACCACTGAAGCAGTTTTTGGTGGCTTTGCGGGACTAACCCTGGGTATGCGCACCTTAAAAACACAAATGAACGGCTCGCAAGCACCCAATGAACAACGCAACATGCAACTCACCCAATACGTGATAGGTATGATTGCCCTTGAAAACAAATTAAGCAAACAGCCAGAATTGGTTGAGCGTCTATTTAAGAAGCTATCGGTACCCGAAAGTCAACGCAAACACTTTGGTTTACTGCACGACAATACCCTCGCTGGCATTGCGCTGATTTACACCGATGTCGTTTCACAAATGCATCCTAAAATCATGGTACGAGGCTCGCACGGTTTCTTGTCGCAACCAGCCGTCGCCAATCGCATTCGCGCTGTACTGTTAGCAGGTATTCGTGCCGCCTTTTTATGGAAGCAGGTCGGCGGTTCGCGCTGGCAACTGCTGTTTAAGCGCGGCAGTTATTTACGCGCTGCAGAACATTGTTTGGCCAGTATTCGTGCTGAAGATCGACAAGATCACCAAGCAGACGACAAGCCATTCAACTAGCTAATAAGTTATATCGACTAAATAAAAAAGCAGGGAAATACTCCCTGCTTTAATAGCATCGCGACGCGTTAACAGCCTGACTTCATTTAGAACAAATCCACGTCGCCCGCTTCTAAACTCGAAGATCTAACCCGTGCCATACGAGTGGCTTCAATTCGATCACGCTCTTCATGAATTTTACGACGTAATTCTTCCATACGTTGTGCGTAATCCTGCGAAGAAGTAACCGGAGTCTGCATCATATCAATGGTCGCTAAATTGGTGGTATTCGCCATACTATGTAAATTATCTAGATGGTTTTGTACCTGATCCACCAACTGACGGGTAATATCTTCAAACTGCAGTGAACGAATGGCATTAGATACATTGAACTCAATGTCACTAATAATGCCAGACACATCCCCTAACCGCTCGGTAATCGAAGCATTCATACTGTTTAAGGCTTCCATCATGCGATCGGCACGCGCTTTAGAATCTTCCGCCTCACGCATATCCTTGTGTGCAGAATCGCCAACGATATCACGAACTTCGTCAACCGTTAAACGAGCTTGTTCTGCTTTTTTACGAATCTGTTCATTCAGTTTATTGGAATTCAGCGACAGTTTACGCACCTCGTCGGCAACCACGGCAAAGCCACGACCCGACTCTCCGGCACGAGCTGCTTCAATCGCCGCATTAAGCGCCAGTAAATTGGTTTGATCAGCAATGGTTTTCACGTCTTCTAACAGCGTAAAAATGGCATTGATTTGACTCACCATGTCATCAATTTTTAAAACCGTTTCACGACTACGGCGACTAACGCTCATGATCAATTCAATTAAGTAATGCATGATATCGCGGGTTTCTTGAGTGAACTTTTCAATGGTCATATTGCCATTGCCACCACCCATATTGGCCATCAACCCCATCACCAACTCACCTTCACGTTGCGACGCTTCGTTAAGATTGGTAAAGCTGTTGTTCAGGGTTTCAACCGCTTCGGCAATCAAATCCTTCACTTGCACCAACTCACCGCGCACAATTTGAACTTCTTGGTCGATAACCGCATCAATGTCTGACATCATGACCTGCACCACCTCGCCCGAAGCCTGAGCTTCGATCGCGCCAGAATTAGCACGGTGTAATGCACTAACTACCGGTTTAGATACTCCAACCGAAGTATTGACAGCCGTTGTCATAGCAAGCAACAATCCCGTCCACACCACTGCCGACAGTACCAAGGCAACACCCACCCACCATTGCCCCAAAAGGGCAACCACAAGAGCCACGACCAAACTTAATGTCCAGCCAATCGCTAAACTACTTTTCTTATGCATAACCACATTCTCCGAACACAGGCTTAACCGCTCTCTACCTAATTGCCAACACTATTGAGTTAGCGTGAGCTATGGCCAAAACTTTAGCGTCAATTTACTTACTTAATGCAAGCAATTTAGATGCCACATCGGATAAAGGCAGCACCAAATCAGCAGCTCCTAATTTTATTGCCTCGCCAGGCATCCCCCAAACGACACTGGTTTTTTCATCTTGAGCGATGGTTTTAGCACTCGCTTGTTGTAATTCTTTCAAGCCACGTGCACCATCATCGCCCATACCGGTTAGCAACACACCCACCGCGTTACTGCCACAAACTTGAGCAACAGAACGGAACATCACATCTACCGAAGGTTTATGGCGATTCACCGGGGGGCCATCATGCAAACGACAAATTAACTTGCCACCAACCGATTCAATTAACAAATGATGGCTGCCTGGCGCGATATACACGTGTCCAGGCAAAATCAGTTGACCATCTTCCGCCTCGTGTACCGATAACGCCGCCATACTATCCATACGTTTGGCAAATGGCGCACTAAACGCCGCAGGAATATGCTGGGTAATCACAATCGGTGGCATGGTTTCTGGCAAGGCGGTTAGCACCTCTCGAATGGCTTCGGTTCCGCCCGTTGAAGCACCAATGGCAATAATGCGTTGTCGAGATTTTTCTTTTGCCACCGCATTGTGACTCAAAATGGCATCAGCAGAGAGCTTTGCCGGAATAGCAGCTGTCGCCGACGGCTTCACAGAAGCAACCATCGGTTTCGGACTTGCTGCGCTTAAGGTTTTACGCTCAACGCGCGACATGGGTACCTTAGCCGCCATTTTAATTTTCTCAACAATTTCTTGTCGATAATCGTTTAAGGAGCCACCCACATTCACTTTGGGCTTAGTGACAAAATCGATCGCACCTAATTCCAAAGCCGCCAAGGTGACATCGGCTCCCTTCTCGGTTAAAGATGAAACCATCACCACAGGTAATGGATGCAATCGCATCAGGTTACGCAAAAAGGTCACGCCATCCATTTTTGGCATTTCAATATCTAAGGTGATCACATCGGGATTGAGTTGTTTAATTTTTTCCCGCGCATCGAAAGGATCCTCTGCCGTTCCAACTACCTCAATTTGCGAATCGCTGCCCAACATTTCTGAAAGCATTCGCCTAACCAAGGCTGAATCATCTACGATCAGTACTTTAATTTTATTAACAGACATCATCAACCCCTAACTAACTTGCACCCTATCACAGACAGCATTAAATTTTCTGGTAAATGGTTTTACCCAATAACTTAAATTGCTCACTCACCTTATACAAAGACTCTGAATGACCAATAAACAAATGCCCTTGATCGGACAACAAACCATGGTAACGCATAAACAGCTTTTGTTGCGTTGGTTTATCAAAATAAATCACCACATTGCGACAGAAAATAATATCGAATGACTCTTTCCAAGGCCATTCCCGCATCAAATTAACTTGCTGAAAGTGAATGATATCCTGAAGTTCAGGTTTAACACGTACCATACCTTCATTTTGCCCAGTTCCTTTCAGAAACCAGCGCTTAACCCGAGCAGAGGTCACATCTTTTAACGACTCACTTTGATAAACACCCGCTTTCGCGGTATTAATCACATTGGTATCCAAGTCACTAGCATGAATTTGAACGTCCCAATCTTTTGGAAAACACTCTTTCGCCACAATGGCAATAGAGTAAGGCTCTTCACCAGTCGAACAACCTGCCGACCAAATACGCACCTGTTTCTTGGCCGCATTGCGCTTAAGTAAACTCGGAAACAACTGTTCTGATAAATAATCAAAATGATGTACTTCTCGAAAGAAAAAGGTCAGATTAGTCGTTACCGCATTAATTAAATGCGTAAACTCCTGATCATGGCCATCACCTTCAACATAACTTAAATAATGATTAAAATCATGAAAGTTTAAGCTACGCAAGCGACGAGACAAGCGATTGTAAATGAGGTTTTGTTTACTATCCGCCAAAGAAATACCAGCGTGATCGTAAACAATGCGCCTGACGCGATCAAAATCAGCCTTGGTAAAATCAAATTCTTGTTGTAATGACATAGTTTTAACACTTCTGATAAACGAATGGACAGACGCCACTCTATGTTTTTGGTAAACTGCCCACTTAATGCTGGTTAGGGAATACTCATTATGATGCCATTATCACCACCCGACGCGCAAGTGATCAAACTCATTCGCACGCCGAAACTTCCCGACTCTTTATTTCAAAACGCTCAACCCTTATCGATAAAAGTCATTGCCAGTGAAGGTAATCAAGCCACCATTTTATTAGCGGGTCGTCAACTGGCTACACAAACCACCTTTCCACTCACTGTCGGACAAACCCTGAGCGCTCAACCCAGCTTGGTGAACGGACAACTACAACTTAAAATTTTACCAACACCCTTACCGAGCAATTCACCCCAAACGACTGCCAACACGCTACAACAGCCAGCCCCTCTTTCCAGCAGTGTAACTCCCAGCCAAAATGCGCTCAGCACCCCGTTAAACTTAACAAGTCAAACAGCACAGAGCAAACTTCCAGAATGGACAGCCGGTTTACCGAATATGACCAAGGACTTACTGGCCGCACTGAAACAAAGTCTTCCCAATCAAACGGCTTTTCAATCGTTACTTACGCAACTCAACGAACAACTTCAACAAGCCACTCAAACACAAAAGCCACTAAATCCAGCTTGGCAAACGCTATTCAATCAAGCGTTAAATGTACAACAGCAGCCACTAACGGCCGAAAAAGTTCAACAAGCCATGCAAGCATTTAACGACAAATTCGCCAAGCAGACAACCAGTGAATGGAAACAAGCACTGTTATCCCTGGTGCAATCACCCAACGCCAGTGCTGATGAAAAGCAACTGGCACAGCAATTACTCAATCGTTCAGAACTCACACAACAACTCCAAGCGCTCCATCACAATACTGGCAATGCGGTATGGCTTCAAGAAATGCCCTTGGCTTATCAGCAATCGCTGAATAACTTTACCCTAGAAATTGACTTACCCAAAACGAACCAACCCGAAGCCGAGCAACATTGGAAAATTTTTGTCCAACTAAATCTTCCGGAAGGTGATTTTACCAGTCGGATTCAAATGGATAACAACTTAAATTTAAGAGTACAATTGTGGGGAAGCACCGAAACCTTAACAGAATTGTTACAAACCCAAGCCCCAAAACTCAGAGACGCTCTTTTAGAACAAGGATTGAACGTGGAAAGTCTGATTATTGTGCAAGGAAAACCTGAACCGAGAACCGAAAAACCCTTATGGCAACAATCCCTGGTGGACTGTCATGGATAAAACGCCTAAGCCGAATCAGCCTGCTGATTCAGCCGAAGTGAGTTCGGCGGTTGCCTTAGTTTATAAACAGGATGATCTTCCTAGAGTGGTGGCAAAAGGCAAAGGAGCTATTGCCGATAAAATTATAGCACTTGCCAAAACCGCCGAAATACCCATTCATCAGGATGCGCAATTGAATCAAGCCTTATCAAATTTAGAACTCAACCAGCCCATACCACGCGAACTCTTTGCCGCAGTAGCGCAAGTATTGGTGTTTGCCTATAGCCTGACCGGAAAATCTCCTCCAGAGCGCTCCACTTAAAACAGATCATCATCGGCTTGAGCGGTAGCCATCATGTGACCACCAACAGTCGAGCCAAAAAATTTCATCGAATCGATGATGATAATCACACCTTCATCACTGGAGTGGCTGACACCTTGAATCATGCGATTACTCGAATCATCACCGACAGTACCAATCGCATCAATGCCAGCTTCTTGAATATCTCGCACTTCTTTCACTTCATCGACCAACAAACCCAGAGCCTGCCCCTGTTGCTCAACAATAATGATACGCGATAAGTCGGTGTTATTTGCAGAAGGCAACTTAAAGTACTGGCGTGTATCCAGCACAGATACAATCACGCCGCGAACATTAATCACCCCTAATACATCGTGCGGACAACCCGGAACGGGGCGAATTTCACCAACCCTGAGTACCTCGCGCACGTTTTGTACATTCACACCATAGCTTTCGCTATCTAGCCGAAACAACACACAACGAACATAACTACCCGAGTACTCTTGATCGTCGCTATTGATAAATGTCATATCTGTATCAATCATATCTTCAGAACCTATTCATCATGCCAGGAAGATCTAAAATCAAAGCAATGCGTCCATCACCAGTAATGGTGGCACCAGCATAACCCTGCACCCCTTGCAGTTTAGCGCCCAAAGGCTTAATCACCACCTCTTCTTGTCCACGTACATGGTCGACAATTAATCCCACAACCGAGGTACCAATGTTGACAATCACCACTTTTGCGTGATCTAAAGGCTCATAACTGGTTGCCGGTGATAACCACTCGCGCATAAAATAGAGCGGAATGCTGCGTGAGCGCAGACGCACCATCATGCGACCATCAATGCGGTTGCTTTGTGTCGGATCGTAATCAAATATTTCCTGCACCGCTGTTAACGGAATCGCATAATTATAATCACCGACACCGACCATTAAGGTAGGTAAAATAGCTAGGGTTAAGGGTACACGAATATTGAAAATGGTTCCCTCACCCATCACCGAGTGGATTTCAATACCGCCATTGAGTTTATTGATGGTACTCTTAACCACGTCCATGCCGACACCACGACCCGAAACATCGGAAATTTCGGTTTTGGTAGAAAAGCCTGGTAACAATACCAATTCAAATGCGGCTTTATCATCCATTTGTGCTGCCGTCATTTCATCAATCAGCCCCTTTTCAATGGCTTTTTGACGAAGCACATCAGCATCCATACCTTTACCATCATCGGTAATGGTCAGCAAGATATGATCACCCTCTTGCTGCGCAGACAAAATGAGCTTGCCAACACGTGGCTTACCTTGATTTTCACGCGTTACCGGATCTTCTACACCATGGTCAACCGCATTACGAACCAAATGTACCAAAGGATCAGCCAGCGCCTCAACTAAGTTTTTATCCAAATCGGTATCTTCGCCTTCCAACTCTAACTCAATCTCTTTGCCCAGTTTTCGCGCTAAATCTCTAACCACACGTGGAAAACGGCTGAAGACTTTTTTGACCGGCTGCATGCGTGTTTTCATTACCGACGCTTGCAAATCCATGGTGACATGATCTAAATTGGCAACCACCGCAGAAACTTCTTCGTTCTGCAATAAGGTACGTAAATTCAGCAAGCGGTTACGTACCAATACCAATTCACCAACCAAATTCATGATTTCATCGAGACGTTTGGTATCCACACGCACCGTTGATTCAGCCTCTTCACCGCCTTTTGCGACCGAGCCATTTTTCATTGGTGCTTTAGCGGCAGACGGCGCAGCTGGGGCTGGTTTTTCAACCGGCGCCTCAACAACTGGTTTTTGGGGAGTCGTTTGAATGTTTAAGGGTTGATCCGATATCACGCCAACAGCTTTTGCAGCTTCAATCGCAGCTTCAATCGCAGCTTCTTCAACAGACTTACCTGATTGCAAGCTGGCCAACATTGCCTCGAACTCTTCATCGGTAATTTCACCATCAGGGTCTAAACCGGCAACAAATGGAGAGGATGGCGCTTCAGTGGCTATTTTTTCTTGAGCAGCCATAGACAACATATCTCGTTGATTGAGTAGTGCCTCAAATTCTTCGTCGGAAATTTCACCGTCCGGATCAACACCCTCTGGCAGCGCCAATTTGATCGCGGGTGCAGCAGCAACCGGTTCTGTTACTTCAACTGCCAAGGATGAACTGGTCTCGCCTTTAACCGCAGCGTCCAACTCTGCTAATAAACTGGGCTCCGCAGCTTCAAGCTCGCGTTCACCAGCTTGAAGTGCTTGGATCATACGACCAATGACATCGTAAGCCTGCAACACCACATCGACATTATTGCCTGAATATTCACGCTCGCCATTACGAATTTTATCGAAAAGATTTTCAGCTCTATGACACAATTCAACTAATGGCGTCACACCAATAAAACCAGCCCCACCTTTAATGGTGTGAAAACCACGAAAAATAGCGTTCAATAAATCTGCATTTTGCGGATCACGTTCTAGCTCTACCAGCTGTTCGTTAAGGTTTTCGTAAAGCTCGCCAGCTTCTACCAAAAAGTCTTGTAAAATTTCCTCGTCCACGACGTGACTCCTGTTGCATGGTCAAGCCGTCATGGCTTGCCTATAGTATAGGGAATGTAATTACTACAAGCAAACTTCGTACCAATTACAAACCCATTTCGGCAAGCAAGTCATCAACATCTTGTTGCCCTTTGGCTCGGTCTTGTTTTTCTTGCGCCAAAACGGCTGGACCAAAACCAGCACTAGCAGGCTTATCGGCAGTGGCAGCATTAAGTTGAGCGTCTCGATCAATTCGTTGCAAATCGACTAATACCTGTTGCAATACTTGACCGGTAATATCTTGGTAGCTTTGTACCATCAACATTTCTGTTAATCGATTTTGCACTGTTTCAATGGCTTGGGTCACTTGATGCACAAGCTCTGAATGCGCTTCATGATCAGGCGTTAAGTTAGTTTGCATTTGCAGTACAATTTTTAGATTATCCAAGGTTGATAAAGAAGCCTCGGTTAACATTAAAGTTTGCTGAACCGCAGCTTCCTTGGTGGATATAACATAATGAATGCGTTCACTGATTTCATCAATATGCTGGCCTGCTGTCATTTTTTCTCTCCCAAGAATATAAAAAAACCCGCTCATAGGCGGGCAATTGTGTTTGTTTAACTAGCCAATACGCTCAAAAATTTTCTGAATTTTTTCATTGAGCGTCGCTGCTGTGAATGGTTTAACAATGTATCCATTAACACCAGCTTCGGCTGCTTCAAAAATCTGACTGCGTTTAGCTTCGGCAGTGATGAGCAAAAAAGGCGTGTCTTTAAATCGGGCATCGGCGCGGACTTTTCGCAGAAAATCAATACCCGTCATATTCGGCATATTCCAGTCTGAGACAATAAAATCAAATCCGCCCGCTGCTTCAACGGCATCCCATGCCTGCACGCCATCTTCTGCTTCAGTAAAGTTACTGAAACCCAATTCTTTTAATAAGTTTTTGACAATGCGACGCATGGTTGAAAAATCATCAACAACTAAAATACGCATATCACGATTGATGGCCATGGTGGATGATTACTCCTCTTAATTTCGACTATTCAGCCCATTCTTTTAAGCGCGAACGGATACGCAACAAAGCTTGACCGTGAATCTGGCAAACGCGCGATTCACTGACATTCAACACTTCACCAATCTCTTTCAAATTTAACTCTTCGTCATAATATAAAGACATTACCAATTGTTCACGCTCTGGCAAGCTGGCGATCGCCTCGGCTAACTGACCTTGAAATTGAGATTGCATTAACTCTTGCATGGGTTCAGCCATATCCGAAGCATTATTCAAACTCAACTGGTCTTCAGATAACTCATCATGGTCTGGCATATCGATAGATAATACTTGCGTGGTTACCGAGTCTTGCAAAATTTGATGATATTCCGTCATGGAAACGCCCATTAACTTAGCAACTTCCTCATCTTTCGCTTCTCGTCCTGTCGTCGCTTCGATTGATCGGATTGCCTCAGACACTTCACGAGACTTACGATGCACCGATCTGGGTGTCCAATCACCTTTACGAATTTCATCCAACATAGCACCACGGATACGAATACCTGCGTAGGTTTCAAAACTCGCACCTTGACTAGCATCGTACTTTTGTACGGCTTCAATCAACCCAATCATGCCTGATTGCACCAAGTCGTCCACTTGCACACTCGAAGGCAAACGCCCCTTAAGATGATAAGCAATACGCTTGACTAAATCTGTGTGAGCTTCTATTTGCTCGCTCAGAGAAGTTTGTTGCTTTTGCATACGTGCATAGGCTTTAACGGGCGTCATAACTTATCGGATACCTGACTGTACTAATCGTTCGACAAAAAACTGTAAATAACCACTGGGTCCCATGGGTACAGGCCAACGCATCACTTCACGCGCTAACATGGATAATGCCTTACCCGAAGGACTAAACGGCTTAGATAAAACAACGGAAGTTTGCTGTTGAATCGCCATACGTAAACTCGGATCAAAAGGTACCGGACCAGCATAACTGACTTGTACATCGAGAAAACGTTCACACACATTAGCAATCTTATCAAATAGCGCCATAGCATGGCTAGGAGATTGCGCCATATTAGCCACAATTCGTACTTTTGACACCCCATATTCTCGATTAAGCACCTTAATCAACGCATAGGCATCGGTAATCGAAGCCGGTTCATCACACACCACCACCAGCACTTCCATTGCCGCACGGCAGAAACTTAACACGCTTTCCGAAATACCAGCCGCAGTATCAATCAATAACACATCAATATCATCAGCCAGTTCAGAAAAAGCCTGAATTAATCCCGCATTCTCGATACTAGAAAGATTTGCCATGCGCCTGACCCCCGAAGACCCCGGAATAATCTTCATGCCACCAGGCCCTTCAATCATCACTTCTTTAAGCCCGTGCGTACCGTCTAACACATGAGATAAGTTGTAAGGCGCTCTTAAACCCAATAGCACATCGACGTTAGCCATACTCATGTCGGCATCGAGCAAGCAGACACGTTCGCCCATTTTAGATAAGGCAACCCCTAAATTTACCGATACACTGGTTTTACCCACACCACCTTTACCACCGGTAATGGCAATGGTTCTAACAGGACGCTGTTGCCCTGTGGATCTTAGCCCTGCCGCCTGATCTTCAAACATCCGTTATCTCCCGACCCAATCCATAGTGAACGCCATCTAAAGCCGTTGCTTCTCGTGAACGTCCCATTGCAATAGCTTGATCAAGCAAATCCCGTGCCGTAATCGGCATCAAATCTTCTGGCACACGCTGACCGTTAGTACAATAAGCCAAAGCTAACCGATTTTGCGCCAGTAGCGTCACCGCAGGTCCTAATAAGGTTGCTTCATCTAATTTAGTTAAAATACAACCAATGGGTTTTAACTTACCAAAGGCCAACATAATTTCTTGCATCACACTTAACTGGGTGGCCGCTGACAGCACCAGTAAAGGTTTAATCTCCCCTGTGCCATCATCTAAACTTTGAGCCAAATAATCATGTAACCGCGCATCACGCTGACTCAATCCCGCCGTATCTACCAACACCAAACGTCTTTGTGATAACTTATCTAATAAGCGGAAAAACTCCGTTGGCGTACTAGCCGTATAAAGCGGCACACCAATCAAATCGGCAAATATTTTTAATTGTTCTTGTGCACCAATTTTATAGGTATCTAAGGTAACCATGGCACACTCAGCCGTACCATAACGCAGGGCGAAGCGCGCGGCCAATTTAGCAATGGTGGTGGTTTTTCCAACCCCTGTTGGACCGACTAAGGCAATCACCCCACCCTGATCTAGCAATCCATCAGCCATTGCCGGCATATTGTGCAATAAACTGGCTTGAATCTGTCGCCAATCTGCCTCAACATCTCCCGACATCACCAACTGCTCTACTAAGGCTTGGCAAAGGTCCCAACCAACACCCATAGCAGATAATCGCTTTAACAAAGTCACCTTATCAGGATGCTGTACACTCGTCTGTTGCCAGGCAAAACCGGATAACTGTTGTTCTAATAAAGCACGCATCTGCTTCAACTCTTGATGCATATTGGCTAAGTCGGGTTGTGATGAGGGTTGTGATGAAGCTTGAGTACGAAAACTACTGTTAGAAGAAGCCGAGCTGATTAAGGGTTCTCGCATTTGACTCGCAGCAAATGCCGTGTGAGCATGAGTGCTAGACGTTGATGATGCAGCGACTAAGTCAGCATCGATACCCGCTGTAACCTCGACACTGTCATCTAATTGACGTGTCGACATAATGACAGCTTGGTCACCCAACTCTTCCTTCACCATATTCATAGCTTGTCGCATGTTACTGGCGACAAAACGCTTAATACGCATCTAATCCACCTTAACCAATCGAAGCGAAAACATTAATTTGTCTACTTTCGGGAATTTCACTATAAGATAACACCACCAAACTGGGAATTGAATAACGGAATAACCTTGCTAAAGGCGCGCGCACAAACGGATTCACCAATAAAATAGAAGGCTTACCCACCATTTCGCGTTGTTGTACCTGTTCATTCAAACGCTGACTGACACGTTCGGCTAAACTGGGTTCAATGGCTAACTGGCCTTCTGGCGCTCCTTGCATCGACTTCAGCAATACTTGTTCCAAGTTAGGATCGAGCGTCATCACCTCGACGACATCACCCACGCCAGGGATATTTTGAAGGATAAACTTACCTAGTGCCGTTCGCACATGCACCGTCAATTGCGCTAAATCCTTGGTTTGACCAATACGCTCTAACAAAGCTTCCAAAATGGTGCGCATATCCCTTACCGGAATACGCTCGCGTAATAAATTCTGCAGTAACTGAACCAACAAAGCTAAAGGCACATCTTTAGTGGCTTCTTCAACCAATTTTTCAGCATTTTGTTTGACACGATTGAGGATTTGTTGCACTTCTTCAAGTCCCAACAACTCATCAGCATTGTCTTGCAATATCTGGCTAAGATGGGTAGCGATAACCGTACCTGAATCAACCACCGTATAACCCAGGGTTTGTGCCTGATCACGATCTTGCTTACTAATCCACACCGCATCTAGCCCAAAAGTGGGATCTTTAGTGGCAATACCGTTCAATTGACCGTAAACTTGTCCTGAATTAATCGCCAAATCTCGGTCATGGTAAACTTCACCCGTTCCCAGTGTTACTCCCATCATGCTAATACGATATTGATTGGGCGACAGCTCCAGGTTATCACGAATATGCACCGATGGTATCAAAAAACCCAATTCTTGCGACAATTTACGTCGCACACCCTTAATGCGCTCTAACAATTGCCCATCTTGAGCAGTATCTACCATGGGAATGAGGCGATACCCAATTTCTAACCCGAGTGTATCCACTTGTTGTACGTCATCCCAGCCCAAATCTGGTGGTTTACCAACCGATTCATCCATGGTTTCAGTTGGCAAGCTGGCAGCTTGCGCCGACTGCTTCTGTTTATTAACCAAAAACCAAGCCCCTGCACCGGTAATCGCTGCTAGACTTAAAAAAGCCACGTTCGGCATACCGGGAATAATGCCCATTAAAAATAACACGCCGGCCGATAAAATAAGGGGTTTGGGGTTGGTTAATAATTGATCGCTCATTTGCTCCGAAATTTCACGATCATCGCCCGAACGGGTCACCATTAAGGCAGCTGCGACTGAAAGCAACAATGCCGGAATTTGCGCCACTAAACCATCACCAATGGTTAATAGAGTGTAAATCTGCACTGACTCACCAAAAGGCAAGCCATGCTGTGCCATACCAATAATGAAGCCGCCAATAATGTTGATGAACAAAATAATGATGCCGGCAATGGCATCACCACGCACGAACTTACTCGCACCATCCATTGAACCATAGAATTCGGATTCCGCCGCCACTTCACGACGACGTGTTTGCGCTTGTTCTTGATTAATCAAGCCTGCATTTAAATCGGCATCAATGGCCATTTGTTTACCGGGCATTGAATCCAAAGCAAAGCGAGCACTAACTTCGGCTACACGACCAGCCCCTTTGGTAACGACGACAAAGTTGATAACAATGAGAATGGCGAACACCACCAAACCGACGGCAAAATTACCACCAATAACAAAATCACCAAAGGCCTCAATAACGTGCCCGGCAGCAGCACCGCCATTGTGTCCTTCCATCAAAATGATACGGGTAGAGGCAATATTTAATGCTAAACGTAATAGCGTAGCCACCAGCAAAATGGTCGGAAAAACCGCAAAATCTAACGGCTTTTTAGCATAAACCGTGACCATTAAAATCATCAAAGACAGAGCAATATTGAAGGTAAACAACATATCCAGCATTAAAGCGGGCAATGGCAGAATCATCATCGCGAGAAGCGCAATGACCAACAAAGGTGTCCCTAGCCCTTTGGGCATGGCTGTTTGTAGTTGCTGTGCGAGTTGACGCCAATCCATTAAGTCTATGCCTAACCAATCCAAGAATTAAAATTGTCTCACATTATAGTAGGTTTTATTGCTTATAACATGCGTTGTCGGGGAAGATAACTAAAATTTAAGGCGATTGTTTTAATTCGCTTGGAACGATCACGTCATCAAAACTGGGCAATTCTTTAATCTTACGTGCTTTTAATTGAAAAACCATTGCCAAAATTTGTGCTACAGCGGTAAATAATTGACGTGGTATGATTTGACCCACCTCGGCATTATAGTAAAGCGCACGAGCCAAAGCGGGTGAACGCACAATTTCAATGTTATTTTGCGTGGCGATACTTCTGATTTGTGCTGCCATAAAATCCATACCCAAAGCTAAAACAATAGGGGCATTCATTTTATCGCCATCATACTTTAGCGCCACCGCATAATGTTCAGGGTTAGTGATGATCACATCTGCGGTGGGAACATCTTGCATCATGCGCCTCATGGCCATTTCTTGCTGCATACGGCGGATACGACCCTTAATTTCAGGATTACCTTCAGTTTGCTTGAACTCATCTTTAACCTCTTGCAAGGTCATTTTCATATCTTCGTTATGCTTCCAAATCATGTAGGGGACATCAATTGCGGCAATCACAATTAATCCTAGCGACATCACCACTAAAGCCATGGCTAAAATATCACCCGCACTAGCCAGACCGGGTTCCACCTCAATTAAACCGAGATGATAGACTTCACGTAAGGTTGAATAGATAAACAAAATAGCCAGCAGGCTCATGAAGAAAAACTTAAGCAAAGCTTTAATTAATTCAACCAAAGCATGTAATGAAAACATGCGCTTAATACCGGCAATGGGGTTTAATTTAGAAAACTTAGGCGCCATGACTTCGGTACTAAACAACCAGCCACCCACTAAAATATTCGCTACCACAGCCATCACCATCATGCCCAGAATAAAAGGCATCACTAACCACATGGCGGCTTCAAACTGAGCGAAGATAATGTCTGAAGCACGTTTCATATCGAAAGCATGATCGCGCTCTAAACTGAAGCCCATAATCATCATACGTTCAAAATCGACCATCATCTGTGGACCAAGCCACATCAACCACAATGAAGCAATTATCATGATCAGCATGGTGGCTAATTCTTTAGAACGCGCTACCTGTCCCTTTTTTCGCGCATCGTCCAATTTCTTGGACGTAGGTTCTTCACTTTTTTCTTGACCGTCTGCGTTTTCAGCCATGTCATTCGCTCAACTTAAACTGATGAACAAAGTCAAAAGATTGGTTCATAAACCACTGGAATTGGACAACCACTTGTGGCATTAACCACCAAAGCAACAACAAACCACCAATAATGGTGATAACAAAACCAATTGAAAATACATTTAAGGTCGGCGCTGCACGACTGATTAACCCTAATGCCATATTGGCTAACAGCAAAGCGGTGACCGCGGGCAAGGCAATAATCATCGCCCAAGCAAACAAATTACTTCCCCAGTCAACCAGTGCTTTAATACTCAATATAGAAAGAAAATGACCGTTTAATGGCATTTGTACAAAACTATCTGCCAGCATTTGTACCACCATTAAATGACCGTTCAAAGAAACAAATAACAATGAAATTAAGATAGTATACAATTGACCAATAACGGGAGAGTTCATCCCTGTACCCGGATCGACCATGGAAGCAAACCCCAAACCCATGGCGTTGGCAACCATTTGCCCGGCTAACACAAATGCTTGAAAAACAACTACAAAAACTAATCCCATCGCTAAACCAATACCCGCTTGCTCAATCGCCATCCATAACCCAGCATTGGTAAAGGGATCAATCGGCTCTGCAAGTTTTACGCCCGGCGCAATAGCCGCTGTCAGCATCAGAGTAATAATCACCTTAAAACGCATGGGCAAGGTTTTTGCCGAAAGTACCGGCATGATAAACATCAGGGCACCAATACGCACCAATGGCCAGAAGAAACTACCCCACCATTGCAGAAAGGCTTCATAGGTAAAATTAGTTTCCATCAAAGCATCTCAAAAACCTATTGGGATGGGGGTTTGGGGGAAGGGTTTAATAAAATTAACGGTAACTGATTAATAAGAAACCCTTCCACCAGCCAAAAAACACATTGGGAAAGTCTAAAAATGAACAAAGAGAAATTTTTAGCGCTTTCCATTGGAATTAACCAATATATTCAGGAATCGACTGAATCAGTTCACGAGAAAAGTCAACCAATAAACTTAGTAGCCAAGGACCAAAAAAGATCAACACTAAGACAATAATCACCAGCTTGGGAATGAAACTTAACGTCATTTCGTTAATTTGCGTGGCCGCTTGAAACATACCGACTAAAAGCCCAATCACCAAGGTAGGAATAAGCAGTGGTACCGACAACATCACCACCACTTCCATCATTTTCTGTCCAATCGTCAGTACCGTTTCCGAGGTCATCGTAACACCATCTACACACCACCAGGGACAACAAAGCTGTTTGCCAATGTACCCATAATAAGCGCCCAACCATCGATGAGTACAAACAGCATTAGCTTAAATGGCATTGAGATAATCATGGGAGAAAGCATCATCATCCCCATCGACATCAGTAATGAAGAAACCACCAAATCGATGATTAAAAAGGGAATAAAAAGCAGAAAGCCAATTTGAAATGCCGTTTTTAATTCACTGGTAACAAAAGATGGAATGAGTACACGAAAGGGCACACTTTCTGGATCATCTAACTTAACGTTGGCCATTTCTGCGAACATAGCCAAATCATCTTCACGCGTTTGTTGCATCATGAACTGACGCATAGGCCCCGAACCCACTTCTACCGCTTGCATCAAATTGATTTGTTCGCTGAGATAAGGTTGTATTGCGTTTTCATTGATCTTGTCAAAAACAGGCGCCATGATGAACAGCGTCATAAATAAGGCCATACCAATCAGCACTTGGTTAGAAGGGGTTTGCATGGTACCCAGTGCCTGTCTCAGAATCGACAGCACGATGACGATACGCATGAATGAGGTCATGGTCATCAAAGCCGCCGGCAACAGGGTTAAACCGGTCATCAAAATCAGAATTTGAACGGTTAGCGAATATTCCTGTTGACCATCCGCATTGGTCTGCACTGAAAAGGCTGGGATGCCAGGTTCAGCAAGCACAGTCAATGGCAACAAGAAAACCAAGCCCAGTGGAAGAAACATCCAGAGCTTCTTCATGTTGCATCCTTAGATTGGCGTCGGCTCATCGCTTGATTAAGCTTTTGTGCAAAACTCTCACCCAGATTGAAGGTTGAAGATGATGATGCGTTGGCATCAATCACAATGGGTTCAGAAAGCAGATGTAACAGACTGATTTCATTAGCGGTAACACCAACCAATAATTGCTCTTGACCAGCTTGAATTAATACCACTTTTTCTCGTTGCCCAACAGAAACTGCACCAATAACGGCTAACTGGCCATTGAGTGCGCCTTGCGCAACGCCGGCACGCTTCAATACCCAAGCAATAGCAAGCAACAAAATGATGACCAACAAAAGCACAGCCATCATTTGACCTAGCATGCTACCAAAACCTGAACTCACAGAAACAGACTTTTCACTCACCTCATTCGCCCAAACCGATAAGGGACTCATGATGAGCAAGATGAGCAATGAGGTTAACAATGGCACAAAAACACCCTATCGCAATTTTTTAATGCGCTCAATCGGACTCACCACATCGGTTAACCGAACACCAAACTTATCATTCACCACGACCACCTCGCCATGTGCAATCAGCGTACCATTCACCAGCACATCAAGCGGCTCACCTGCCAGACGCTCCAATTCAATGACAGACCCTTGAGTATAAGACAACAAATTTCGGATGGTAACAGATGCTCGACCGATTTCTAATGCCAGCGTTACCGGTACATCCATGACAACATCTAAATCGACCTTGTCTTTTTTATCCAAATAAGTCGATGACATGCCAGAATTATCCGAGCTTGGTTTTGCTTCGGCTTCCGCTTGCTCATTTAACGCCGCTGCCCAGGGATCTTCTTCATCTGCAGCTGGCGATGATTCGGCTTGTTCCGCTAAGGCTGCTGCCCAAGGATCTTCTTCAATTTCACTCATTTACCACTCCAATGGAATTTCACGATCACGATAAGCTGGGTGCTTGGTAAAGTTCATCATCTGCACAGCTTTTTTACCTTCAAAATCACCCAAACGACCATGACCAATGACAATACTTTCTGCTTTAACCGGTATTAAACTGGGCATTTCAATTGGGATAACATCACCCACCTGCATCGCCAACATATCTTCAACCGTCATATTCACTTGTGCTAGTTCGGCTGTTAAGTTAACAGGGATATCTTTTGCTTCATCCCTAAGGGTTTTATTCCACTTTTTATCACCCTCGCCTTGTAACGAGCGCATGCCCTCTTCAAGGACATCACGAATCGGCTCTAGCATAGAATAAGGCATGACAATGTCAATACGCCCTTCTTGATTCTCAAAACGCACATATACGGGGGAAATAACCACCATTTCGATGGGGTCAACAATCGAAGCAAACTTAGGATTCATTTCGCTGTGTAACACTTCAATTTCGATGGGAATAACGGGTTCCCATGAAGCAGTTAAACATCGAATACATTCTGAAACTAAATTGCGAATCAAGCCCATTTCGACCGTGGTATATTCACGACCTTCGATTTTGAAGTGAATTTGACCATTACCGCCATAATAAAGTTCAATCACACTGAATATCAATTTAGAGTCGATGGTGATGAGCGCAACGCCGCCTAATGCATCAATTTTGATGATATTGAGACTGGTTGGGAAGAACAAGTTGCGCAGATACTCATTCATTTTGATGATTTTAACTTCACCAGCAACCACTTCAATGCTCGACTGCACCATATCGACGACGGTGCGTTGAAAACAACGAGAGAAACGCTCTGTGATGACATCTAATGCCGGGAAGCGACCGCGAACAATACGTTCTTGATTGGTAAAGTCGAAAGCTTTTATGCCAGCCTGTTTACCAGAATCATCTGTTTCAGTTTCAATGTCTCCGCCACCCATACCTTTCAGTAGCGCATCGATTTCATCCTGATCAAGAATGTCTTCCTTCGGTCCCATCACTCCCAGCATTGTGTTTACCTCTTATGCAGACATCACTGCATCACAAATCGTTCGATCAACACCTTGTCAAGCAAATCAGGATAAACCTTTTCTTCTTCGAGCGCCGCACGTGAAATTTTTAAGATTTCTTCAGCTAAGAGCTCCTGTGCATCATCTGCGCTCATCTCGGTATAGGTTTTTTTACGTAATGCTGCCGAAATGTTATTAATCAGAATCGGCTTAATATTGGTTAATTCTGTCACCACTTCTGGGTAAGCTGTCTTCATTTTAACCTTAACAGCAAGATGTTTGGCTTTACCTTCGCCTTTAAAGCCAACTACCATTTGCTCTAAATCAAAATATTGTGCGACGGCACCAGGAGCAGGTGGAGGAAACTGCTTAAAGCTCGGTGAATAAGCTTTAGCTTTATCTTCTGGCTTATAAGGTTCCGCAGCAGGCACCTCAGCATGCTCAGCCGGTTTATCGCCATGGTTTTGATTCATCATCATAAATGCTAAGAAACCCACAGCGGCAATTAACACGACCACCAGCACGATCAGCACTATCATGAGCATGTTTCCGCTTTTTTTCGGGGCTTCTTCACTGACTTCTTCAACGGCTGCTGGTTTTGCCGACATGGTTTACTCCTGGTGTGACTTATTGTTGTTTAATATCATTTGCTAATTCATTCATGCTTGCAGGCGTTTTGGCATCGGCCAAGCTCTGCAAATTTCGCTCAGCTTCTTTGGTTAACACAATAATACTGATGCGACGATTACGTGGATTATAGGGGTTTTCTTTGTCATAGGGAATAGTATCGGACAAACCAACTACCTGAGCGACCTTATTAGCATTAACGCCGCCATTAATTAATTCACGCCTTGCTGCATTGGCTCTATCGGCTGAAAGTTCCCAGTTAGTGTAATCATCCACGCCTTTATACTTCAATGAATCTGTATGTCCAGCTATGCTGATTTTATTATCTGCCGATTTAAGAATAGATCCCATTTCTTTTAAAATGGTCGCGGCATAATCCTTGGGAATATCAACACCAGAATCGAACATAGGCCGTTTCCGATCATCTAACACCTGCACCCTAAGTCCGCTGGGCGTGACATCAATTTGAAGTTGCTCTTTGAATTTCGACAGTTCGGCATTGGAATCTATTTTTTCTTCTAGCTTGGTTTTAAGCTCTTCCAGTTTGGTTTGCTCTTTAGCTTTGTCTTCTGGAGATTCCCCTTCTGTTGATTTGGGTGCATCCATCATGCCGCCCATATCAATCAATGAATTGGTTTGACCTGCCTTTTCTTGCGAAGGAATCAAAATATCTGGGCTCGCTTCAATCACTGAAGGATCTCTGAAGAAAGCGGCAATTTCTTTTTTCTCTTCATCGTTGGTACCACCCAACACCCATAGCATTAAAAAGAATGCCATGGTTGCAGTCATTAAGTCGGCAAAAGCAATCTTCCAAGCACCACCATGAGCACCATGGGGGCACTTTTTAATGCGCTTAATGATAATGGATTGTTCACCGCCGTCGGCCATTTTCTTATTTCCCAATATTGCTGCTTAATCGACTTTAGCAGTCTATAAGCACAATCTATGCCTTTATTAACCGTTTGTAGATGGTTTATTTAATGGATTGCAAATACTCATCCAATTCCTTAAAAGAGGGTCGAAATTCCGATGGAATAGATTTACGACCAAACTCTACCGCCACAGGAGGCGCATAACCGTTCAAGTTTGCCAGAATACAGGTTTTAATGGTGACATAATAGGCAGACTCTTGGTCTAATTTTGCATTCATAGCGCCAGCAATTGGGTTGACAAACCCATAAGCCGCCAAAATACCCAAAAAGGTTCCAACCAATGCTACAGACATGTGATGCGCGATTTCCAACGGACCAGCATCCAAGTAAGACATGGTTACAATAATCCCTAGTACAGCTGCCACAATACCCATCGCCGGCAGAGCTTGAGCAGCTTCTGCAATCGCAGCGGCAGGAACGTGACCCTCATGATGGTGAGCTTCCATTTCGACGTTGATCAAGTCTTCCATTTGATAAGGGTTGGTCGCACCAGAAATCATCATACGTAAGTAATCGGCAATAAAATCACTCACATGGTGATCGGCAATAACTTTTGGAAATTCATTAAATAAGGCAGAAGCATGCGGATCTTCCACATCTGCTTCAATCGACATTAACCCTTCACGTCGCGCCTTGTTGAAAACTTTAAACATTAACCCCAAAAGCTGTTGAAAGGCCTCTTTATCAAAAGGCGACGGCTTAATCAGACCCAGCGCTCCAGATAAGCCCTTCTTAATAGCCCAACCCGGTGTGGCAATCACCCAAGCACCAATGGTTGCCCCCATAATGATTAGGACTTCTAACGGTTGAATCAAGATGCCGATACTGCCGTGGGGCAAGTACCCCCCTAAAAGACAGCCAATAACGACTACCGTACCTATGATTGCTTTCATTTTATTTCTTCTCTACTAAATTATTTGTAGATTATACGCAATAAACCAATATTATGCCTGCTTAAACAAACGTTCTTGTTGAACCAAACAACCCGACAACTCATCTTGAGATGCTGTAAGTAGGTCAAGACTGTGCGATATTTTGACCAACATATCAGTTGCTTCCGATGCATTATGTTGTGTTGTCTCGACGCGATCACGACTATTGTGCATAACCTTAACCGCTGTACGTGCTTGTTGCTGCAACTCTTCAATAATAGACTGAATCTCTTTGGTTGCTTGTTGTGTTTTTTGTGCCAAAATACGCACTTCATCAGCCACCACGGCAAAGCCTCGTCCATGCTCGCCCGCACGAGCGGCTTCGATGGCAGCATTTAAGGCAAGCAAATTGGTTTGCTCGGCAATATCTCTAATCAATACCAGTACGGTGCCAATATTTTCGCTGTCTTTTTCTAGCTGACGAATCACACTTGCTGCATGAACCACTTCATCATTCAAGGTTTCAATACCTGAAACAACATTTTCCACCAATCGCGTGGTCTGGGAAGATTGACCACTCACATCGTCAAGATGGTTTTTGAGCGTTTGCGCAGAAGCTTGAATATTTTTTAGGGTTTCCTCAGCTTGGCTAAACAATTTTTGCTGATTACTCGATGTGTGAGTGTCTTCAAAAGATTCATAGGATTGCTGCTGTAATCTGTTAACTTCTTCAAGTAGTTGATGCGCTTTGAGCTTTTCCATTTCAAAAGCATAGTTAATCGCATCAATTAAGCTATTTAATTTATCAACCAAAAGACTATCAGCACCTTGAGTAATCTTGAGATGTTTCAAATCTGTTGGCACCTGTTCATCAATTTGAGCAGCCAGGGCATCAAGATCAGCCGAAACAACCCCGCCAGCGTTTTTAGCACTTGGCTTGAGTAACAAAAAGATAATGACTAACGTGAGTAACGCAAAACCTACTCCCGAACCGATCATCACTGCGCCAAGGTCAACCGCCCAGCTAATACTTGGAAAAAGCACCAAGCCAATCAAACCCAAGTGTTGCTTATTATTCATGTGGAATCCTACCCTATGATCTTTACTGATTAATGCATTGTTTACGTTAGGCATATTGATCGACCAAATTATCGCTTGATCGCGCCACATTCATGGTAACTAAATGGTTAGCGGCATCTTCAGTCAAGTCTGAAGCGCCCGAATAACTTGAATCCGCCTGTTGCTGCTGTTGAGAACTTTCTTGATAACCCGAATCGACCTGAGCGGATGCTAACTCAATACCCTCTGCCGCTAAAAGTTCTTTCAATCTAGGTAGTGCATTTTCTAACATATCGCGCGTCAAGCCGTGTTGAGCCGATAACGAAATATGCGCTTTACGTTGTTCATCAAGTCGTAAACTGATTTTCATCGGCCCTAAATCCAATGGATCGATTCTCACTTCCAGTTCATCCATTGACTGATTTACCATGACTTGTACACGTTGAGCCATATCTTGCGTCCATTGAGGTTGACGCAGGCTCAGTGGCGTTGCCAAGATAGCGGGTGCTGAAGGTTGATTCATACTCAAAGGAGATGTCAATGAAAACCCATCAACATCTTGAATTGTCTCTTCCGACAACGAGGCCTCATCCATAAGCAGCGTCAGCATTTCAGCATCGGATGATTGTTGTTGCTGACGTTCTGACATAGCGCCATCTGAATGCCGGTCTAAACTCATCGTCATCGCAGAAGCCACGGTATTGAGCACTTGACTCGACGGTGACTGCGCATCGCTGTTGCCTGACGTCGCTTGATAAGTCATATTTTTAGCTAAACTCATTACAGGCGTACTAGCAAAAACGACCGCTTTACTATCCCCTAATAGTGGCGTAACACTGTCCAACTGCAGTGATTTAACCAATGCGCCGGTTTGTTGCGATAACTCTGTGTTTGTCAACTGTTGTGATGCCACTACAGGTGTCGCTACAGGTGTCGCTACGGGTGTCGCTACAGGTGTCGCTACAGGTGTCGCTACGGATGTCGCTACGGATGTCGCTACGGGTGTCGCTACGGGTGGCAATAATGAGCTTCCAGAAGCAGGTAAACCGGTATTTTCAGACACGAGGGAATTAGGTTGAGATACCACTACTTGATTATTATTCACGACAGAAGAAGTCGCTGATAAAGTTGACCTAGCTAAAAAAGCCATATTATTCATACCACCAGAAACAGCATTTGACACTTTCGAATCAATGAGCTGTTGTTGACCATTAGCAGTTAAATTCCGCTGTGATTCGTCAACCGAGTAACCTAGTAACGCATTGGATCTATTCTGTTGCTCGTTTAAGGCTAATGGTTGAACGACACCATTAGATGTTGTTTGTGCTACAACAGCAGATGATGCTGGGTTTGAAAGTGAAGGTGCTAACTTTTCTGTCGATAACAAATTAGCCCTAACCGCATTATCGCGCTCGGTGGCAGGAATGCTTGCATTGGATATCTGGGAATCAACTGCCACTCCCGCTACCGACAAGTTAGACGACGACTTATTCATGCCGTTAACTGCAATCGAAGCTGAGGCATCTTCCGACAAAGCAACCACGTGATCACTTTTAGTTATGCTACTAACTAATTGATTAGTCATTAATTGTGAAGTATTTACTAAGTCCGATTCAACCATTTCTTGTTCTGTCGTAATGCTGTTTGACTGATCCATCCCAATAGGAGCAGTTGAATTCTTTGCAGAAGGGCTTAACATCGGGTCATTAAGGCTAGCATCCTTCGTTGAAGTTGCCACAATATTGCTAGAAATCTGATTATTGACAAGGTTTTGTGGTGTTGGTGCTTCAATATTAGCTGTTTTGAACGCTAACAACGAAGACTCTTCTAATGTGGACAATAAACTTTCTGGAGATGGCTGAGCAGGTGATGTTTCAGGTAACGCGTTAGACTCAAATTGGGTTAAGGTTAATGACGGAGAAGACATAGCTGTCATGGATGCTGGAAGATTAAAATCTCCCATCAATTGATCAAATTCGGCAACTTCTACCGATGTGGGTTCCAAGAATGGCAACAAAACCCCAGAACTACTGGGATTAGCACTAATCACCGGAGAAATATTGGCTGGAATCATGATGCGCCTCAACAAAAAAACATTACCTTGCCCAACTCAAAGCAATTAATGCGCCAAGTTTTAGTGTTCTCTCTGCTGCGCTGCAAACTTAACTTGATTCAATGCATCTGAAGCTTGTTGTTCTCGTTTTTCTATCGCTTGTTGTTGCAGTTTTTTACGTTCGTCAATTAATTTTTCGATGGCTTTCGCTTGCAAATGCGCTTCCATCCAAACTTTCTTAGCATCAACCAGTTGCTGCTCTGCCTGACTAATTTTTTCATATTGACCGATAACTGCCGTTTGCACCTGGCTTAGATACGCTACCAATAGTTGTCGCTGCTGAATGCCAATCAAACCCTCTGAAGCCAATTGTTTTTGATAATCCAGCGCATAGTCTTCAAGGGCTGTGGCCTGCTGTTTTAAGAGCTGTAATTGCTGCTCAACCTGCTGCATACGCTGACTAGCTTTATCTAAAGCTTGTTGGCGCAACTGTAATACCAACTCAAGTTGTTCAGTCATTTAAATGATTCGCAACCGCTTAACGCTTAAACACTTGGATCATGTCCATCAGACTTTGTTCCATGGCAACCGACTCATGAGGCTTTTGCGATAAAAATTGTTGTAAGGCAGGTTGTAAAGTAATGGCTTCATCAATTTGTGGATTGGTGCCGCGCGTGTAAGCACCGACATTAATTAAATCTTGATTTTGTTGATAAAGCGCCATAATACGTTTAATTCTCAATGCTAAATCCATTTGCTCATTAGAAACCACCTCTTTCATCACACGACTGATAGACGCTTCAATATCAATCGCTGGATAACGTCCTGACTCAGAAATGCGACGCGATAGCACAAAGTGACCATCCAATACGCCCCTTGCTGCGTCGGCAACCGGATCATTTTGGTCATCACCTTCGGTTAATACTGTGTAAAAAGCAGTAATAGAGCCCTTACCTGGCTCACCATTACCAGCCCGCTCAATCAATTGAGGAATACGGGCGAAAACCGACGGTGGATAACCCTTACTCGCTGGCGGCTCACCCACCGCTAAGGCAATTTCACGCTGTGCTTGCGCGTATCGGGTTAAAGAGTCCATCAGCAACAATACATTCAAACCCTGATCACGAAAGAACTCCGCAATGGCTGTTGCTCTAAGCGCACCATGCAGACGTCGTAAAGGAGGATCATCGGCCGGGGCAGCAACCACCACAGAGCGTGCCAAGCCTTCTTCTCCTAAAATTTGACGAATAAACTCGTTAACTTCACGTCCACGTTCACCTACTAAACCCACGACGACCACATCGGCTTTGGTGTATTTGGCCATCATGCCCAACAATATCGATTTACCCACCCCCGTTCCAGCGAATAAACCCAAACGCTGGCCACGACCCACGGTTAATAAACTATTAATCGCTCGCACACCCACATCTAGGGAAAAAGCAATCGGGTCGCGATTCAACGGATTGATACGCCGCCCATGAAGTGGTACGGAATGAATCAAGTTAGGCAAGGGTTTAGAGTCTAATGGCTGACCCGATCCGTCGACCACACGCCCTAACAACTCAAATCCCACTTCAACTTGCGCTTCATGCTGCATGGGCGTCACCCGTGCATTGGGTGCTAACCCTTGAATTTCAGCAACCGGCATTAAATATAGCTTGTCTCGATGGAATCCCACTACCTCGGCCTCACTCTGCTGACGACCTTGAGTAATGCGACAACGAGACCCTAAAGAGGCAAACAATCCTTCTGCTTCCAAGGTTAGACCGACCATACGAGTCAGACGACCTGAAACTGGTAAAGGGAGCTCCTCGGGAAGGTGCGAAACAATTTGATGGAGTTGTTGATGCCAGCGCTTTAGACGTTGCTCTGTGTGTAACGCGTTCATGACAAATCAGATGCTAGCGCAACGTCAGAATTGAATAGTTCATGAATCGCCAATTCAAGCAGTTTTTCAGTTTGTGTCTTCCAGGAAAAGCACAACTCACTGTGACCAGATTTAATGACGCACTCGCCTTCAGCTAAGTCATGATCAGCATGCAACTCTACACGACCGTCACGAGAGAGCAAAACAGGATCTAATCGAGCGACATCATCAGGGTGCACTTTAATGTGCAAGGGGTAAACAATCTGCGGTAACTGACCTATCACCCGTTCAACCAAAACTTGCACTCTTTCAGGCTGAAGACTCAAGGCATCCATGGCAACCCGTTGCGCTAATTGAGTGGTCAGCCATAGCATATCTTGCAGCAAACTGTCTTCAACTTCAGATAAGGACTGAGTAACACCCTTTAACAGCAATTCTGTTTTTTGCTGTGTTTCACTAACCCAATCCGCTTTCACCTGTTCAAAAACTTGTTGCTCAGCCGAAGCTTCTGCTTCGGCAACAGCTCGAGCCTCAGCATATCCTTGCTCATAACCTTTTTCATAACCAGCAGCTCGACCTTCTGCAAAACCTGCTTCACGTGCTGCTTTTAGCTCAGCTTCTTTAATCACCGCCAGGGCTTCAGCCACCTCAGCTTTGGCACTGGCTAATGCCGTCTCAAAGGCCCGTCGAGATTCTTGCAGCATGGCTGCTTGCAAGTCTGGTGCAGTCCAAGTCTCACTTTGTGAAGCGAGCTGGTTCGCCCGAATTAAAGGAGTGATTTTTACCGCTGACTGAGTGCCATTGTCGGCTCGAAATTGCGCATCAGACATGACTGAATTAACCTACCATGTCTTCACCGCCGCCTGGCATGAGCAGTTTACCTTCATTGGCCAATCGACGAACCGTGGTGATAATTTGACGCTGTGCACCTTCCACATCACTCAGTTTGACGGGGCCTGAAGTGGCTAAATCATCTTGCAAAATGGCCGCCTGACGTTTAGACATATTGTCCAAAAAGTGCGACTGCATTTTCTTCTCTGCCCCTTTCAATGCCAATAACAACACATCGGCTGGAATTTCTGCCAGCACCGTTTGAATACCACGACCGTCAATATCAATAATGTTGTCAAAGGTAAACATATTATCTTGAATGGCTTGAGAAATATCCGTGTGTTCAATGGCAATTTCATCCAGAATTTTGCCATCACTGCCACCGCCAACCAAGTTAAGAATTTCGGCTGCACGCTTAACGCCACCAATGGTTGCCATTTTCCCACCACTGGAGTCAGAAGCTTGATTTTCGAAAATTGAATTAAGGTCAAATAGTGCTTGAGGTTGAATGGTGTTCAAGGTAGCAATACGATAAATCACTTCTGATCGAAAACGTTCTGGAATACCTTGTAACACAATCGCAGCTTGATCGGGATCAAAATAGGACAAAACAATGGCCATCACTTGGGGATGTTCATTTTTTAGCATATTAGCAACAGCGCCCGGGTGCATCCACTTGAGTGTTTCCAGCCCTTTCAACTGATCCGACAACATGGACACATCTAATACATGGCTACTATTACCACCCAGCGCATCCATCAACAGACCTTGAGCATAACTGGTCGGATCGACCCCCAAAGCATCTTTACCAAACTCACGTGCATAAAGTTTTAAAATGGCATCGACTTGCTGACGGTTCACGTGTGGCAAGCTGGTCATGGCACTACCAATGGCCTGAATTTCACGTGGATTGAGTTGTTGCAACAACTTAGAAGCACTTTCTTTACCCAATGCCATCATCAGAACTGCAACGCGCTGCGTTGAATTCAATTCTGAAAGATCAACACCGCTGATGTCATCATCAAGTTGTACTGCCATTTGTGCTTTCTATCCCTTTTCCGCCATCCACTCTCGTAACACTTTAGCCGCCACTTTAGGGTCCGACTCGATTTGTGTACGAATATTAGCCACTAAATCGATATCTTCTTTTTCTAACTCGGACAGCTGTTCTTGTTGCTGTTCATCCAGCGCATTCAAAGTTCCTGCAATAGCTGCATCTCCCCCAGCCAATTTAGCATTTTGCTCCTGCTGCTTTAAAGCGAATTGTGCGGCTTCTTCCTCATCTTCATCCGGCAAGGCTTCTGCCTGTTTCTCTTTCACTTTGACACCCGTCAAATCACGCAGCAAAGGACGTAAAACACCAAAAATGATCAGCAATACAGCCAGGCCACCAGCAACTTGTTTAATCAAATCCCAAAACCAAGCTTGCTGCCAAATGGGTAAACTCACATCTTCTTCCGCTTCATTTTGGAAAGAAATATTCACCAAGCTGATGTTATCGCCCCGTGCTTCATCAACACCCACGGCATCACGCACCAGATTTTTGAAACGTGCCAACTCCTCATCGGTTAATGGGGTGCGCTGCAAAGCCCCTTCTTCATTGGCCTTAACACGGTCATCAACAACCACGGCGACCGAGAGACGCTTTAAGCTGCCCACCTGAGATTGCAAATGGGTAATGGTGCGATCAATTTCATAGTTTCGAGTGATTTTCTCACTTTGTAAGTCTTTCGCCAAGCCACCATTTTTATCCTTCCCTGGATAATCTTGTTCAGGCGCAATACCTGCCTGAGGGGGTTGATTGGTTAAGGCGCCAGGAATGCCTTCGGGACCAACAGCCTTGTTGCGCTCACGAATTTCTTGTGAACTGCGTACTGCCTCAGGATCAGGATTAAAGTTTTCACGCGTTTGCTCTTGGACAGTGAAATCTACTTCGGCAGTCACTTGCGCCCTAACCCCTTTGCTACCGACCAAAGGCGAAAGTAGGTCTTGAATGCGTGCAGCGAGTGTTTGCTCAATGTTTCGCGTGTATTCAAGCTGTTTCAAACTCATGTTCATGCCTAGGTTAGGCGTTTGCTGCGACAACAGATTACCACTTTGATCAACCACTGAAACACTAGCCGCTTTCATATTCGGCACACTCGAAGCGACTAAATGCATGATGGCATTAACTTGTGCTTCTGAAAGGCTACCATGTAAATTCACCACCACCGAAGCGGTGGTTTCTTGTTCTTTACGCACAAAAACAGTACGTTTAGGAATAGCTAAATGAACTCGTGCAGACTTTACGGCGGCAATGGCAGCGATAGATTGCGCCAACTCACCTTCTAACGCACGGATGTATTGAATATTTTCTTTGAACTGACTAACACCAAACCCTTGATCTTTATCAAGAATTTGATAACCCGTTTCTGCAGATTTAGGTAGACCCTCTGCCGCTAATTTGAGTCTTAATTCATGAACACGAGCTGCCGGAACCGTTAAACTGCCCGAGTTGGTGTCGTATTGATAAGGGATTTGCTGTGCTTCTAGGGCTTTAACAATATCTGCCGCTTGTCTGGTATCCAGCCCGCCAAAAAGTAACGCGTAGCTGGGCGCTTGAGACCAGAGTACTAGCGCTACACCAATAGCAATCGTTGCCGCCAAGGCAATAATTAAACTGACCTGTTTAATTACTGGCATGGCGCTCAAGTTTTGGTAGAGCACCGATGCGCCTGTCGGCGCTGTTGCTGCATTGGCAGTGGGTTGAAGTTCAGCCATAATTCTCTAGTATGTTTTTATCGCGCTGTATAAATTCGCATGATCGAGACTGATTGTATCAAGTTTAGGCAGGAAAGCGGCAAGCTTTGCCGCATTAGCCACAAAAAAATCGTCAAATAGGCATACTCATCACGTCTTTATAGGCTTCGACCAGTTTATTACGCACCTGACTCATGGCTTGAAACGCCAATGAAGCCTTCTGCGCTTGAATCATCACTTCAGACAATTCGACATTTGGATCACCCATTTCTAACTGATCTTCCATCTTACTGGCCAGTTGCTTTTGATCATTAACACCTTCAATGGCCTTACGCATTAAACTGGCAAAATCGGTACTGGCACCCGAAGCATCTGCCAGGCTTTCATTGCCTGCAATGTCTTGTGCGGGTTGAATACCGTTATTGCCACCAAGTTGCGCTTGCTGTGCTACGGCACGCATTTCCATCAACAAACGCTGTGTGTCTATCGCACTCATCTTGTCGCCCTCTCATTCACTTGCAACAAATAAGCAAACTTTGTGCCGTTAATCGACATCGTAACCAGCATCTCGTAATTTCGCGAGCTTGTACCTAAGTGTACGCGGACTCATTTGTAATACTTCTGCAGTACGTGCCCGATTTCCGGCTTGTAACTTCAATGTCGTTAAAATTAACTTAATTTCTTGCTCTTTCAAATCTTGCATGACAACCGGTTCTGTCGAACCCGTCTCTTCTTCTGCATCGGTAGAAACATCATTTTCTTTAACCTCCTGCCATAAAGTGCGTGCATCCAATAAGATGTCATCAACGGTAATCCATTCACCCGCTTGAAGCACCATGGCACGCTGTACGACATTATCTAACTCTCGAATATTGCCTTGCCAAGCATAAGTGATTAAGCGTTCTTTGGCTTCATCGGTTAAGCTAGGCAAGGAATGACTTCCAGCATAGTGGCGCTTAATCAGCCTTTCTGCAATAGGAATAACATCTAAAGGTCTTTCACGTAAGGGAGCCAAATGTAATGGAAATACATTCAAACGGTAAAACAAGTCTTCACGAAACTTATGGGCTTTGATTGCCTGCTCGAAATCAATATTGGTGGCGGAAAGCACACGCACATCAAGCGCAATCGGCTTGTCACTACCTAAACGCTCTACCTCACGCTCTTGCAATACGCGTAACAGTTTGCTTTGCAATTCGATGTTCATCTCACCAATTTCATCCAGAAACAGCGTCCCCTTTTGCGCCTGCTCGAATTTACCCGGCATAGATTTTACAGCACCCGTAAAGGCGCCTTTTTCATAACCAAATAGCGTTGCTTCCAACATGGTTTCTGGAATTGCGGCACAGTTAATGGCAATAAAAGGACCTTGAGCTCGTCCCGATTGTTGGTGCAAATAACGCGCCAAGACTTCTTTTCCCGTGCCACTTTCACCGGTAATCATGACACTGGCATCCGAGGCGGCGACTTTCTGCGCCAAGCGCTTAATTTTCTGTGTTTGCGGATCTTCGGCGACAAAATCATCTTCACTTGAAGCATCAACATTAAGATAGCGTTGCGCTTTTTCCAGCAATAAACTCGCTTCAAACGGCTTAACAATATAATCTACCGCACCATCTTTCATGGCGGATACGGCTTGTTCGATGGTACCGTAAGCAGTCATTAATACCACCGGCAAATGGGGTTTTAAAGCACGCAAGCGTTGCAATAACGCATAACCGTCCATCCCATCCATACGAATGTCACTGAAAACCAGACTGATTTCTTCCTCGCCCAGCACCGCTAAGGCACTTAATCCGTTATCGACCGACAATACCTCAAAGTCCCCCAACTGCAAGGTATCAACAATGGCTTCACGCAAGGCACTGTCGTCTTCGACCACTAAAATTCGACCCAAACTCATGCCATCTCCTCCCATTT
The DNA here is from genome assembly GCA_964519885.1 of uncultured Francisella sp. GTDB lineage: Bacteria > Pseudomonadota > Gammaproteobacteria > Thiomicrospirales > Thiomicrospiraceae. The sequence continues at coordinate 35,336 of CAZFLX010000013.1, forward strand.
GGGCAACCAAATACAAAACTCAGCCCCTTGTCCTAATTGCGAGCTCAAGGTCACACGCCCATGATGAGCTTGTACCACGGCTCTCGTCACTGCTAACCCTAAACCCGTTCCTTGCGCTCGACTGGTGTAAAAGGGTTCAAAAATTTTCTCGTGTAAACCATCTTCAATACCTGGCCCTCTATCAGCAACACAGACTTTAATCCAATCATCTTGAGTTTCAGCACGTAAGCTGATCTGCGCACCAGTTTTCACCACATCAATAGCGTTGACGACTAAACTCTGCACTGCGGTAATTAATGCATCAATATCGCCCTGGACAGCTTGTCCCGCCAACCATTGCTCTACCTTCAATTGACTACCGCTCGACTGCACAGAGGCTTCGCAAACTTGTATCACTTGTTGTAACCAATCATTAACTTCAATTCGACTGCTACCACTCTGCCCGCCCTTAGCATACTGCAACATATCCGTTACCAAATGCTCTAAATGTCGCAAACGTGCCAGTATTTTGTCGCTCATTTGTGCGCGCTTGTCTTCACTAACATTTGGCAAAGATAATTGAGAAGCATAAAGCAAGGCAGCCGCCAAGGGGGTGCGAATTTGATGTGCTAACGAAGCAGCCATCTCACCCATACTGCGTAAGCGTTGATGCTGACTTAATTGACTTGCTAGGGTGCGTTGTTCAGTCACATCCATCAATAAGACGATCTTGCCTAGCGCTTTATCTAAGGGCGTTTCAGACACATTCAAAATACGTTGATCGGGCAATAGCCAATCTCCAGCAACTTCACTGCGCACACCAACCGATGCTAACACTTGTTGCCAATATTGCCCCTGCAAGGGTACAGACAACCACTGTTGTGCCGTGGCATTAACCTCGGTAATTTTGCCCATTTGGTCTAACACCAGCACGGCTGCAGGTAATAGGGTTAGCAATCGCGCCAAGCGATCAGCGACACGCTCTTTTTCAGCCAATTGCAATAAACGTTCACTGCGCGCCTGGGCTAATTCTTGTGTTAACTCAACCACTTGATGCTGTAGAGCATGATAAGACTGGGCTAACTGTTCAGATGTTGCATTGAATAGCGCAAAGGCCTCTTCTAATTCCTGCAACCGCTGACGTTCGTCGGGTGACATACTCACCTTAGTCATCCTCACCACGGATACGAAGTTTGCGCATTTTTTCAATTAAGGTGGTGCGATTCATACGTAATAACCGTGCGGCTTGACTGACTACCCCTTCAGACTGCATTAAGGCGCGTTGAATAATTTGTTTTTCCATTTCGACCAAATATTGTTTTAAATCTAAACTGCCATCGAAACTAGGCATTTCAACCACTTCAGCCTCTTTAAGGGTTGCAGTAATGGGTTCTATCGGACGATATTGCACCGGTAACTGCTCAACATCCACCGATTTACCGGCAAACAAAATCGACAAACGTTCAGCCAAATTACCTAATTCACGCACATTACCCGGCCAATCATAAGCCATTAAAGCTTCATAAACTTCGGTTGATAATTTGGGTGCTTCACGTCCCTGTGTGGCTAACTGCTGTAGTTTCGCATCGAGTAGTAGCGGCACATCCTCAGTTCTTTGACGCAATGAAGGCAGTTCAATCGGGAAAACATTCAGTCGATAGTAAAGGTCTTCACGGAATGAACCTTCATCAATACGAATGGGCAGATCTCTATGGGTAGCGGCAATAATGCGCACATCAGCTTGGAAACTTTTATTACCGCCCACCCGTTCATAAACACGCTCTTGCAGTACGCGTAGCAGCTTGACCTGCATGGGTAAAGGCATATCGCCAATCTCATCTAAAAAGAGCGAACCACCTTCAGCCAGTTCAAAACGCCCTTTGCGAGCGGTGATGGCACCGGTAAAAGCGCCTTTTTCGTGACCGAATAACTCGCTTTCTAACAATTCAGCGGGAATAGCACCACAATTTAACGGCACAAAAGCATAAGCATTACGCAACGAACAGAGATGAATACATTGAGCAACCACTTCCTTACCTGTGCCGGACTCACCGAGAATCAATACGGTGGCATCCGTTTCTGCTACCTGACGAATCAGCTCTTTCACCTGCATCATCGCGGGACTTGTCCCGATCAAATGTGCTAATGGATCCATCCTACCCCCAAGATGCGCTTTTTTATGGTTTTAAAACCCTGTTATTACTATTGATAATAACCTATCTTCGCCATTTATACACCACAAACATTGCGGATGTCAAAATTTTGTCACAAAAAAAGCCAGCATAAAGCTGGCATTTTTCATAATGTAGAACAATTAGTTAGCTATGGCTGCTCATAACACTGTCATCAACTTAAGCTAAGCTTATCATTATTGAGGTATTTTGTTAAACAGCCACCACACCGATTTTCTCTAGTTTATCACTCTCGACTTGGTAGTCGGGCAGTTGATCAAACTGTAAGTAACGATACACATCTTTTGCCATGGTATCTAGCTTGCCGACATACTCCAAATACTCAGCAGGCGCTGGAATGCGACCGAGTTTCGCAATCACTGCCGACAGCTCGGCCGATCCTAAGTAAACCTGCGCATCCTTACCTAAACGGTTTGGGAAGTTACGTGTCGAGGTCGAGAAAACATGCGCACCATCTTTCACCCGCGCTTGGTTACCCATACACAGCGAACAACCTGGCATTTCCATACGCGCACCCGCACGACCGAAAATACCATAGTAGCCCTCTTCCATCAGCTGATGCTGATCCATTTTCGTGGGTGGCGCAATCCAGAGCGTGGTCGGCAAGCCACCGATGCCATCTAACACCTTACCCGCCGCACGGTAATGTCCGATGTTGGTCATACAAGAACCAATAAAGACTTCATCGATTTTGTTACCTGCAATCGCTGACAAAGGACGCACATCGTCAGGATCGTTCGGGCAAGCCACCAAGGGTTCGGTGATGGTCGCCAAATCGATTTCGATGATTTCGGCGTATTCCGCATCGGCATCGGCTTTGAGCAAACTGGGGTTCGCTAACCAAGCTTCCATGCCTTCGATGCGACGCTCTAGCGTGCGCACATCTTGGTAACCATTGGCAATCATCCAACGCATTAGGGTAATGTTCGAGCGCAGGTATTCGGCAACCGACGCTTCACCTAACTGAATAGTACAACCATTGGCAGAACGCTCGGCCGAAGCATCAGACAATTCAAACGCCTGCTCCACTTTCAAGTCGGGTAAGCCTTCGATTTCTAAAATGCGACCATTAAAAACGTTGACCTTGCCTTTCTTATCGAGCGTGAGTAAACCACGTTGAATGGCAACGTAAGGAATGGCATTCACCAAATCACGCAGGGTAATACCTGGCTGCATTTGGCCTTTGAAACGCACCAACACCGACTCTGGCATGTTCAATGGCATCACGCCCAAAGTCGCGGCAAAAGCCACCAAGCCCGATCCTGCTGGGAAGGAAATACCAATCGGGAAACGGGTATGCGAATCACCGCCTGTACCAACAGTGTCGGGCAACAACAAACGGTTTAACCACGAGTGAATCACCCCGTCACCTGGGCGCAGCGACACGCCACCACGACTGGTGATAAACTCTGGCAAGCTGTGCTGTAACTTCACATCGACAGGTTTGGGGTAAGCGGCAGTATGACAGAAAGACTGCATCACCAAGTCGGCACTGAAGCCCAAGCAGGCTAGCTCTTTCAACTCATCACGCGTCATCGCGCCCGTGGTGTCTTGCGAACCAACGGTGGTCATGTGGGGTTCGCAGTACTGATTGGCACGCACGCCCGTTAAGCCGCAGGCTTTACCGACCATTTTTTGCGCCAGCGTGTAACCCTTGCCCGTATCGTTTGGAATCGATTGACGCAAGAACAACTCAGACGCAGGTAAACCCAAGGTACGACGCGCACGTTCTGTTAAGGCTCGACCAATAATCAACGGCACGCGACCGCCCGCACGTACTTCATCGGGCATGGTTTCAGGGGTCAGTGTAAAGGTGCTAATCACCGCACCGTTTTTATGAATTTCGCCTTTGAACGGATAAATGGTAATGACATCGCCCGTTTCCATTTGGGTGACATCGCATTCAATCGGTAAGCTACCTGAATCTTCGGCCGTGTTGAAGAAAATCGGTGCAATTTTGCCACCCAACACCACGCCACCTTGACGCTTGTTCGGCACGTGCGGAATGTCATCGCCAAACCACCACATCACCGAGTTCATCGCCGACTTACGTGACGAACCCGTACCCACCACGTCACCGACATAAGCAACAGGATGACCTTTTGCTTTTAACTCAGCAACAACGGCAGGTAGATTCGGCACACGATCACGCAACATGGCTACGGCATGAACAGGAATATCTGGACGGCTCCAGGCTTCGGTTGCAGGCGATAAGTCATCGGTATTGGTTTCGCCAGCCACTTTAAACACGGTGACAGTAATACTTTCGGGCAAAACTGGCTTGCTGGTGAACCAATCGGCATTTGCCCAAGACTCGACCAGTTTCTGCGCCCAAGCATTGGTTTTCGCTTTTTCAGTCACATCGTGGTAAGCATCGTAAATTAACAGCGTTTTGCTTAACGCTTGATAAGCGGCTTCGGCAGTCACTGCATCATCGAGTAAGTCAATTAAAGGCGCGACGTTGTAACCACCAATCATGGTACCCAAGATTTCAGTCGCACGCACACGATCCATTAACGGACACGCCACTTTGGCTTTAGCCACATCGGCTAAGAAAGCCGCTTTGACATAAGCAGCTTGGTCAACCCCAGGCGGGACACAATCGATCAAAAGATGCATCAAGAACTCTGCTTCGCCAGCAGGAGGGTTTTTCAACAATTCAACCAGTTCAGCAACTTGTTCAGCAGTTAAGGGTAAAGGAGGCACTCCTTCGGCGGCACGTTCGGCGGTGTGTTGACGATAGGCTGTAAGCATAACAAGGCGCTCCTGAATCGACGATAATTAAATTAGGGTTAATTTTAACAAAAAACCACAGACTCGGGCAGATTTTAAAAGGACACCAAATTACCTAGCCTTAATTTAGGTTCAAAAATTGATTCACAACCAACGCCATACTCAATCCGATACCAATGAGCAACAAACCTGGCAAGGCATCACGACTTAATGATTTTCCACCAATACCCAGCACTAAGCCAATTTTAAACACGAGATTCGCTAACAAAGCCAAACTCACCGCAATCACCGCGTCATCTAAGGAAACACGATCAATCGCAAGCAAACGAAGCGTAGAAAGCGCACTAGCATTAGCGTCCGTCAAGCCTGAAACAAAAGCAACCGCAAACAGACCACCTTGTCCAACCTGATCCTGCAACCACCCTGCTGTCAACAAAACTACCGCGTAAAGTAAACCAAAGGACAAGGCTGTTTTTAGTTCAGTAGGATTTGTCACTTGGGGTAAAGGCAACTCCCCCGCATGAGATAAACTGCGCCAACGGTAGGCAATCATTAACAACCCAGGAATAATGCCCGAGATAAAAATAAAGGCAATATCGTTCAACAGACTCGGCGCAACCACAACGGCTATAATACCTAAGCGAATCATTACCATTACATTAGCAATTAAAATCACTACCGCCGACATGGAAACTAAACACGCATCACTAGCAGCATGACGAGAAAACATCATTGTTGTTGCTGTTGAAGATGCCAGACCACCAAATACGCCTAATAAAGCGGCACCATATTTAGCACCAACAATTCTGAGGGCTAAATAACCCGCCAACGCCATACCCGAAATCAACACCACCATCCACCATATCTGTTGTGGATTGAAGGCACCATTCGGTCCCATGTTTTCATTAGGCAAAATCGGTAAAATAACCAGAAATAGCACCGAAAACTGTAAAATGGAATCTGTGTCGCGGCGCGTCATGCGCTCACTCAGTTGCTTTAGCTCCGCTTTCATATACAAAAGTATGGTGGTGGCGATGGCTAACATCACCGCCAAGCTCGTCAAATCATACCAAATAGCAACACCCAGCCCATAGGTAATCAGCAAAGCAACTTCTGTGGTGAAACCTCGATTTTTTTCAGCAACTTGACTGAAAAAACTACCCGAAATCATTGTCATGGCTACCACAAACAATCCTACAGCAATCAACCATTCACTCGCCTGCTGTTCTGCCAGCATTGTCAATAAAGTCCCTAATACGGCTACCAGTGAAAAAGTACGAAAACCTGCAATCGAATTGGCTGAACGCTCGCGTTCCATGCCAATCAGCAAACCAATCGCCGCCGAGGTTAAGAAAGCCTCGACGGGCTTTGCTAATTCAGGGGTAATAAAAGACAGCATCTATAAAGCTCACCTTATGTTAAGCCGAACAGTCGATTAAAATGGGCAGATAACCTTTAGTTAGCGGCATGTTTATTGTGCTCAGACAAAGAGTCTCCTCGAAAAAAACTCAGCATACGTCGCAATACTGACTCATTACCTAACCATTCAATAAAAGGCGTTACTGTGCCGACGTGACCCATATCAGCATAAAACTCAACTTCTACAGGAGCGCCTGCTGCCTGCAATAATTGGGCAAGACTTTTCGTGTTACTGGGATAAACCAGTCCATCATCTAAACCATGTATCAACAATATGGGCGGCGTTTTAGCAGAAACATAACGAATCGGCTGTGCAGCCTGTAAACCCGCTTCATCAGTAAAAATCGGGCGATACTTAGCACCTAAGGTGGCAGCGAAATCTGCGGGTGTTGATAAGCCCACTACGCCTGCAAGCTGTTCAGGCTTCAAATCATATTGTGCTAAAAAGCGGGTATCTAACGCCAATAAACTGGCAATATGCGCCCCAGCAGAATGACCAACCACGAACACACCATTGTCTTGCACAGACCAACGATCTAACTGCCCCCATGTCCAAGCTAAAGCCTGAGCAGAATCCTCAACAAACACAGGAAAACGAACTTTGGGATACAACCGATAATCAGCGATGACCACGGTAAAACCCTGACGCGTTAAATTTCGGGCAACAAAACGATACTCAGCCTTATCGCCCGACATCCAGCTACCGCCATAAATAAAAAACACCAGCTTACCATTACTTTTCTTTGGGAAGTAGGCATCTAATTGTTGACGAGGTAAATCACCATAAGCGTAAGTTTCTACCCGACTGATACCATCATCCTGACCAATCGCATTCACCAAGGTTAGGGGGCTACACGCAGCCAGAACAGAAACCAAAACACCCAGCAGCGATACGATGATTAAACGAGGCGTTCTGAATGAATTTATTCGCATTAACCAGCTCCAGATATTGTTAACATAAGCGTTGCTTTAAAGCTGCAACAACCAACAGTTTATTTTATGTTAGCCTGATAATAAAGCAAAGCTTCAACATACAAGCGTTAAAGCACAACTTGCGGTAAAATATGACACAGTTTTTGTCTTTACACAGGATTTAATTGCATGGAACTTTCTGAATTAACCGCCATTTCTCCCATCGACGGTCGTTACGGCGCGCGCTTATCACCGCTTAAAGCCATTTTCAGTGAATACGGACTGATTAAATACCGTACTGCAGTGGAAGTGGCTTGGTTAATTGCTTTGTCGGAAGAGTCTGGAATTAGCGAAGTTCCTGCCCTTTCAGCCGATGCGAAATCACATTTAGAACGTCTGGTTTCAGGTTTTGACATTACCCTAGCACAAGCGGTCAAAACACACGAAAAAACCACTAACCACGACGTTAAAGCCGTTGAGTATGCCATTAAGGACCATATTCAAAGCAATGCTGAATTGGCCAAGGTGATGGAATTTGTGCATTTTGCGTGCACCAGCGAAGACATCAACAACCTATCTTATGCACTGATGTTAAAAGACGCACGCGAGACGGTATTGTTACCGACTATGCAACAAGTGATTGATGCCATGACGCAAAAAACACTCGATTATGCCGATGTTGCCTTGCTTGCACGTACTCACGGTCAACCCGCAAGCCCAACCACCATGGGTAAAGAATGGGCAGTACTGACTTATCGTTTAGCCCGTCAACGTGCGCAACTGGCTAAAGTTCCGTTACTGGGAAAAATCAATGGTGCAACGGCCAATTACAATGCACACCTTGCTTCTTACCCAAGCGTTGATTGGACGGCCTTATCACAAAAAGTCATTACGGGATTAGGTCTGGTTTACAATCCTTACACCACACAAATCGAACCTCACGATTATATTGCTGAATACTTACAAGCCATCGAGCGCTTCAATACCATTTTGATCGATTTTGATCGTGATATCTGGTCTTACATCAGCAACGGTTTCTTCAAGCAAAAAGTCATTGCAGGCGAAGTGGGTTCGTCGGCTATGCCACATAAGGTCAACCCGATTGACTTTGAAAACTCAGAAGGCAATTTGGGTATTGCGAATGCGCTGATGGCTCATTTAGCAGCGAAATTACCCATTTCCCGCTGGCAGCGTGACTTAACCGATTCAACCGTGTTACGGAACCTAGGTGTTGGTATTGCGCACAGCATGATTGCTTATCAAGCAACGCTTAAAGGCATCAGCAAGCTCGAAATTAATGAAGCGGTGATTGCCGCCGACTTAGATAACAACTGGGAAGTTCTGGCTGAAGCCGTGCAAACTGTGATGCGTCGTCATGGCATCGAGAAGCCTTACGAAAAACTGAAAGAGCTAACACGTGGCAACAAGCTGAACGCCGAAGGTATGCGTGAGTTCATTGCCAAACAAGACTTACCGGCTGAAGCTAAGGCTTATTTAAGTCACCTCAGCCCTGCTAGCTACATCGGTAATGCGGTGGCTCAAGCCAAACGCATTAAAGAAGAATTAGCGAACATTGATGCCAGCTGTTAATTAAATCGTCCCTCGAATCATTACAATCTTTTTAGGAGTTACACATGAGTTTTCTAGCTAACAAACGCGCCTTGGTTATTGGTGTTGCTAATGATCGTTCGATTGCTTGGGGTATTGCCAAACAATTACACGCCCAAGGTGCAGATGTAATTTTGACTTACCAAAGTGACAAATTAAAAAGCCGTGTTGAAGCTGCTGCGGCTGAGTTAAATTCTCCCGCGATTTTCCCACTCGATGCCACCAGTGATGAGCAAATCGCCGCTTGTATGGAAGGTGTAAAAAGCGTTTGGGCGGATGGTTTTGATATTTTAGTACACAGTATTGCTTACGCACCTAAAAATGAACTTGATGGCAAAATGATCGAAAACGGTACGCGTGAGGGTTTCCATACCGCTATGGAAGTGAGTGTTTACAGCTTAACCGCTTTAACCAAAGCGGCTTACCCGCTGATGAAAGGTCGTCAAGCCAGCATCATCAACCTATCTTATTTAGGTGCTGTACGCGCTGTTCCTAACTACAACACCATGGGTATTGCCAAAGCAGCTCTGGAAGCAACTACACGTTACTTAGCGGTCGATTTAGGTAAAGAAGGCATTCGTGTGAACAGTATTTCTGCAGGTCCCATTCGCACCCTAGCTGCCAGTGGCATCAAAGACTTCCGTACCATGCTGGACAATGTCGCTGAGATGACGCCTACTGGTAAAAATGTCACCATTGAAGAAGTGGGCAACACGGCGGCTTTCCTGGCATCTGACTTATCAAGCGGTATTACTGGTCACGTTATTTATGTAGACGGTGGTTTTAATATTATTGCCGCTGCTTAATCCTTAACACACTCCTTAAGGTCTCAAAAAAGCCTCAGCAGATGCTGAGGCTTTTTTCATCTTCTATGCTTGCCTTAACCATTAATAGAACTTTTCTTCAATTTCGAATAGTCTTGATTGACATGATGGATGCTTGCCGTTAAATTTAAGTAGTATTCATTACCCACATCCACAACAGAAAGAGAGAAGACCATGAAAAAACTATCTGCTATTCTATTCGCCAGTCTACTCAGTGTTTCTAGCCTTGCATCGGCTGAAGATGTCAAACAAACCTATCAAGGTAAAACCTTAAACGCGAACTTGGTCTATGCCGACGGCAAAAGTTATGGTGACAATGTTGTGTTATTGTTGCACGGTACGCTCACGCATAATGGTCGCTCTACCTACGCCGATTTACAAAATAATTTAGCCAAAGAAGGCATTACCAGCTTGTCAATGAACCTCTCGCTGGGACTGAGTGACCGTCGAGGTGAATACGATTGTGCAACACCTCACACTCACAAACATACCGATGCGATTGCCGAAGTGGGCGTGTGGATGGACTGGTTAAAACAACAAGGTGTTAAGAAAGTCACTGTTATGGGTCACTCTCGTGGCGGTAACCAAATTGCATGGTATGTCAGTGAGAAAGATAGCGACAGCATCAACAAGGTTGTTTTGTTAGCACCTGCTACCGGCGAGCAACAATCTGGTAAAGAGTATCAAGAAAAATATGGTAAACCTTTAAATTCGGTACTGAAAACCGCCAAAGATATGGTCAAAGCGGGTAAAGGCAAAGAGATGATGAAGGATACCGACTTTATCTACTGTGAGAAAGCACAGGTGACAGCTGAAGCCTTTGTCGATTACTATGACGTTAAACCGAAATTTGACACACCAACGGTACTTAAGTCGATCAAAAAACCAACACTGGTTATTGTCGGTTCTGAAGACACCGTGGTTCCTGAACTGCCCAAACGCTTAGAAGCGATTAAAGGTCAGAAAAATGTGACCATTACCACCATTGATGGTGGCGACCACTTCTTTGTTGATTTAGCCAATGAAGATGTCGCCACTGCTGTAGCTAAATTTATTAAATAACCATTAAATTTATTAGAAAAACTAAAACCTCTTGCTCCTAGCAAGAGGTTTTTTTGTTTGGACTGATTTTGCTTATCCAATTGAAATCATGCGATAGGCAATGGTGTTTTGATAAATTAGTGGGTAGTGATAGTGACAAGTGACTAAACCATCAACTGGGGCATAAAGTTTCTCTTTCAATGAACCATCCAACGCATCAAAAACCTTACCCAATAAATCACCTTTTTGCACAAAACTGCCAACCACTTGTCGGGGCTCAAATACCCCCGCCCTTTGAGCGGGAATCAGCGTAATGGCTTCTTGCGTAATGATATTCGTATCATAACCGGCAAAAATTTGCGTGCGAATCGCCCCAATTTTCGCTAAAAAACGAATCAAGGCATCCAGTAACTGATGCGTACTTTCGCGATGAATTTGCTGTTTATTGCCAAACACCAGGCCATAGCTTTTGGTTTCCCAAACCGACCAGTTGTATTGCAGACTGCCTGCATCACTGGGTACAAAATCACGATAGTGGGCAAACTGTAAGCCAAAGTATTTCGCTGCTTGGGCATCTTCAAAACCAGACTTGATCATACGCACATAGGGCATACAATCATATTGGTCACGTCGGTCTTCTAATTCGACACCCCACTCAAAACCTTTCACCTGCTCGAATAATTGATGGGCGATTCGTTGGGTCGTTTCACCCGCATCAAAACCCGGAAACATGGCATTAATGTCCGTTTTGTCTAATGGCCAATGACGCTCGCCCATGTTAAAGCCAAAGGTATTCACCGCAGGAACCACCAGAATATCACCGGTAATAAAACTCGGATCCGCTTCTTGACGAACCTTCAAAAAATTCACTAATTGAGCAGCAACGTGCATCTGCGCCAGCTCATGTCCATTCAATCCCGCAACGATGGCAACCGATGTTTGCGAATCTTGTTTGTCTTGCGGCTGAAAACGAAATCCATCAACTCGAAAATCATCACGACTGGGGGAGGCTAAACGCACTAGCGGTTCTCGAATCATACACAAATCCCTTTTTTATCGTCAAAAATGCGCGCCAGCAGAGAACCTTCATATACGATAGGATATTCACGCAAGGTAAACAATATCCCACAACCAGGTGTGTAACAAGGCACAGGATCAGCTACACCATAAGGATCATGAATATGGCCGATGAGTTGATCTTTCACCACCATTTGACAATGATCCATTGCGGGAACAAATAATCCCGCTGCAGGGGAATTAAGATAATAGACTTCGCCCTGATCGGAATAACAAGGCACGCGTACCGAACGTGGAGGAATGGCTAATATGCCCTGCTCTGCCATTAAATTGAACAGACCATTCAGCAGTTGCTCGCCATAACTGGGTGTTAGCCGCATTCCCACCCCATATTCCACCACCAGCGTATGTGTACCCAATTGATTAAGGCTATGCGCTAGTGTTGCTTCCAACACGGTAATGGCATCATGCACCCAAATAAAGTCCATATTCAGCTGTTTGGCCAAAGGCACTAACGCCTCTTGATAAGTACTGGCAATGCGCACCTGTGGCAACTCACGCAAAAATATATTACTGGCATGAATATCAATAGCAATATCACTGCCCGCAATCGCTTCTACAATACCCGCCGCCATTTGATTGGGAAAGGTATCTTTCGCCGCGCCTGGAAATATACGATTCAAATCGGTTTGATAAAAAGGCACGGTACGGGTAATCGAATCTATGCCTAACGAATTTAACGAAGGATATAAATCAATCGTGCCGGTGATAAGCTGAGGGTTTGCCTTCAGCCATTCAGCCAATAAAGTAATAACATAAATGCCCTCCAACTCATCGCCGTGTGTACCTGAAATAATACTGATACGCTTTCCACTATCTGCCCCTCCTTCGGTTGGGGTAAAACGGTGACGTTTGAGGTAATAATGTTCACCAACAGGCAACTCAATACTCAACAGAGTTTCTAACATCGTTTTATTCTCTCAATATTGACTATGCAGCAATTAATTGTGTCTGCACCGATAAGGTTTGTTCTGCTTGACCAATAAATTGCCCACTATTCAGTGGACAATCGGCCGCATCTCGACCCACAGCAATGGGAATATAGGCATCTTGGTAACCAACCATACAATTATGTGTTGGATCAAAGCCTTGCCACCAACCATCAATCCAAGCTTCAACCCAGGCATGCGTTTCACCTTCGCCCTGTGCAACGCCGGCGACATAACGTGCCGGTATGCCAATAAAACGTAATAACGCAATCATGACATGCGCATAATCCTGACACACCCCTGTCGGTTGCTGCAAGACCCGATCAACCCCATGCCAAACCTGCGTTGAACCTTTAAGATAAGTCATACGGCTAAAAACCTGTTGCATAATATGCATCGCTTGCTCAAACTTGGTAAGTTGGCTATTAACCTCTATCCACCTGGCTAACTGCTTTTCATCTGCCTTAGTTAACAGGCTAGACGATACAAACCAGTCAATAGGCAAGTCGCTCGAAAAGACCATATCTCGACTAACAACTGCTTGATAGCTGACCTCGAAATACGTGTGCGCTGATGCATAGCTGCCATAAATCAGTTGGTTAGCAAAACCATCACACAATTCTCCATGATCATGCTTACCCGCAATGCTCAGTTGTTGCCGATGAATACGAACGCCGCTCGCCAATCGAGGTAACAGGCGCAACGCGTACTGGTGCTGACTAACCGCCTGAGAAAACTGAATAGACATCTGGTAACTGAAGTGAAAGTTCATAAAATAAAATGAGAGTTAAATCGCATAGCGAATCACTTGAGCACTTACCCCAGCGAGCGTTTGCATGTTTTGTGCTAAGGAATAGTTCAAGGGTTGAAACGCTTGCCAGTGATCCGACAACTGTGCGCCCAGCAAATTCAACTGTTTGGCATCTTCCAGCAGGGTATCAACTTCACCGTAGAGTCTTAACTTTAGGTCTATCATTTCGATTGCTTGCCCCAACAAAATAAACTGTGCCGCTCGACTTTTTACCAGACGTGTACTCAAACGCCCCCAAAAATACTCAATTTCACTTAACAGTTGCTCTAGCTCATAAGCGTCTAAGTTATCATCCGTTTGATGCTTTTTTAAAGCGGCATGCACACCATTAACGCTACCGAACAGACTATCGGATAACAAGTCACGCACGGTAATGGCATTTTCACGTGCTTGGGCACTAATCCAGTACAAACTGGCACTATGATCAGCATAACAGGCTTGGTGCAAAAATTCAGTGGCGCAGCGATAAGACAAGCTTACACCCAATTTTTCAAATAATTGACGACCTGAGTTCAAGTCTTTATCGATCACGGCGTCAAATTGAACCAGCGTTTCTTTACCCAAGGTTTCTAATCTTTGTTGATAACGTCCTAACCACAACAAGGCATCCGCCATGCGGGGACTTAAATATAATGACGTTGCCATAATTAAGCTCCCAAAACCCAAGTATCTTTAAAACCACCGCCTTGCGATGAATTGACCAAATAATTACCCGCCTCACGCGCAAAACGAGTTAAACCGCCTGCCCAAACTTTAATGTCTTCACCATGTACGATGTACATGCGTAAATCCGATTTACGCGGTTCGACTTTGCCATTAATGAAGGTAGGAATGTCATAAAACTCGATACGTTCTTGGGCAATAAAGCGACGCGGCTCGGCATTAATGTGTGCCGCTAAATCCCTCAATTGTTGCTGACTTAACTTATCACCAAACAACACACCATAACCACCCGCTTCCGCCACGTCTTTGATGACTAAACGATGCAAGTTTTCCATTACATAGCGTTTATCGGCTTCAAACCAAGGTAAAAAGGTCGGTGCATTCGACATAAGTGGCGTTTCGCCCAAATAGTACTCAATCATTTTAGGCACAAAGTAATAAATGCCTTTGTCATCGGCAATGCCATTCCCCACCGCATTGAGCAGCGCGACATTACCCGCACGGTAAACACTCATTAGATTGGGTACACCAATCATACTGTCATCACGGAAACTCAACGGGTCTAAGAAGTCATCATCTAAACGGCGATAAACCACACCCACCCGAACACGCTTGCCATTAAAGCTTTTCAGATAAAGTACTTTGTTTTCAACAAACAAGTCTTCGTTCGTTACTAATCGTGCACCGCTAATACGTGCTAAATAGCTATGCTCATAAAAAGCGGAATTAAACCGACCAGGACTCAGTACAACGCTAATACCACCAGGATTGACAAAGTCATACATCGAAGACAAGCTTTCACCATAATGATCGCTTGGCATAATCGACATTTTTTCAAACAATTGCGGGAACAACTGACGATAGGCGCGACGAATGCTGAGCGGATAGCTCGCGCCTGAAGGCACACGAAGGTTATCTTCTAAAATTAACCATTCATTGGTTGCCGAATCTTTCACTAAATCCAACCCACTGATATGGGTACGAATATCTTTAGCGACTTTACAACCGTGAAAGCTGGGCAAATAAGCTTTACTACCAAACACAAAATCGGGTGGAATAATCCCCGCTTGTATGATTTTTTGCTCACCGTAAATATCATTCAAGAAGGCATTTAGCGCAGCAACTCGCTGCGCTAAACCCTTAGACAGACGTGCAAATTCATCCGCTGGAATAATTCGCGGAATCGCATCGAAAGGAAATGTCTGCTCTACAAACTGATTGTTTTTGTAAAGATTAAACGTCACACCCTGTCGTTGCATGAAATCATCAAACCCCGACAAGCGAATGTGATCTTGTTGTTGAAACAGCGCAAAAAAGCGCTCATAACTCTCATTGTTTTCGAGCATAGGCCACCGTGAAGATTAAAAATCAATCTCTGTTAACCCGGTGTTGTTTTTTTATTTATGGCTTTAGTGTATCAGCCTTGTAATGCTAGTGCTAGTAGGGTTAAGCTAAACACACTATTATTCTTAACTAAGCCTCTATCCTTAAATCATGTCCTACTCTCAACAATTGATTGGTGCCTTTGTTTCAGCACTCATTGCTCTGCCTTTAGGTTTGGCGTTTGGTGTAGCTTCTGGACTGGGAGCCGAAGCCGGTGTATTAAGTGCAGTCATTGCCGGATTCATTGCCGCCCTTTGGAGTGGTACTGCAGGGCAACACTCTGGTCCCACAGGTGCTGTCTCCGTACTCTTAGCCTTGTCAGTTGCCCACTTTACACAAGCCATTCCGAACAATCCGGAAGCGGCCATTATGCTCACCTTTGCCGTGGTGGTATTGGCTGGCGCCATTCAAATGCTGTTTGGTTGGTTAAAATGGGGAAGATTTATTGAGTATCTGCCCCACTCTGTTATCTCTGGACTACTCAGTGCCATTGGCATTATGCTCATACTAGAACAGCTTCCTGCTATCCTCGGCGGTGAAAACTGGGTCTACCCTTTAGAAGTGATTATGGCTTTACCCAGTATGCTTTCAGCACCCTCATGGCCTGAATTGATACTAGGCTGTGCGACCATTTTATTTATGCTGATTTGGCCAAAGCACTTCCCTCGCCTCAATCGCTATTTACCTGCCCCAATCATGGTGCTCGTCATGGGAGTCATCATCGTCAGCCTGTTATCTCATCAACACTTATTGGCAGTGAACGGCGTATGGTGGATGGGTGACTTTCGCGTCATTGGTGAATTAAGTTTTCATATGCCTAGCTTGCATTTGCCATCTTTAGAAGTTTGGCAATTACCTTATCTGGTACAAACGGCTTTTACCTTAGCGGTGGTTGCTAGTTTGGTTTCTCTGTTGGGCTCTGTGGTGACTGAAAAAATGACACGTCAAACGCATGACCCCAATAAAGAACTGATGGGGCAAGGCTTGAGTAATATGGCCAGCGGATTGTTTGGCGGTATGGCCAGTACGGGAGCTCCAATGCGCACCACAGTTGCTATGTCTTATGGTTCTAGATCTAGCTGGGCAGCAGCTGTGCATGCGCTCATGGTTGGACTGCTTGCCTTCAGTGTGCAAGATTTTTTTGCGCATGTACCACTTGCGGTTTTAGGCGGACTACTCATTAAAGTCGGCTTAGATCAAATAGACTGGTCTTACCTCAAACGCTGGCGCGCCATTCCCAAAGCAGGTAAAAGCATGATGTTAGCTGTTCTAGCAACGGCTATTCTATTAGATTTGGTCAGTGCCGTTGTGGTTGGACTAGCCATGGCCAGTTTCGTTCTATTTGGTCGCATGACACAATTACAACTCAATGCCCTACACTTGGGACGCAATACTGTTGAGCTTCCTGGCATCTGGTTTACGGAAGCTGAAAAAACACTGCTAGACAAAGCACAGAATCAATTAGTGATTGCCTACCTAGATGTCCCCATGAGCTTTGGTGCTGCACGTGGTCTATCTCGACGTGTTCTAAAGACAGAAGGTATGGCTTATTTACTCGATTTTCGTTCAGTACCCTACATTGATTTCAGTTCAGCCATGGTGTTAGATGATTTAATTTACCGACTACAAAGTCGTGGTGCCAAAGTATGGCTATTATTGGCTCTAGGAGATGCTCAAGATCAACTCTCTCGACAAGGAGTACTGAACAAACTAGAGGGTAGAACAGGTTTCAATCGAGAAGTGTCGATGCAGCAAGCCTTAGACTTTATTGAGGAAACCAACACTAAAGAGCAATAAGTAGCGTGCAAAATGTCTAACTTTGGCATGTTCACTGCTAACTCCATGTTAAATTCGAGCTTAACGAGACATAAAACCCTTAACTGAACCAAAATAAAACAAAAATCGCACCAAAAAAGGATTTTCATGGAATATAAAGGGTTAAAACTCGATGATCGTCTTGTTCACCTTATTCGTTACATGTCCGATGTGGATGATCTAAGGGAAACAATTGGACGCTACCAAGCAGTATGGGACAATCTCGCTTTACTGGGTCAGCTCTCCGGTGTAGGCAATGAAATGGGGAGTACCAGAGAGTCGTTTTTTAAACTCAGTGAGTCCCTTGTCAACCACCTTGGTAACGAACATTGGCAGGAGCTTAATCAAAGATTATCGATGAAAGCCAGTGTTGCAACCGATATGATGCAACGTAATCTGTTTGAACGGACTGCTGATATTGGTTTTTTAGCAACAGATCAGACAATTATTAACTTTCTCAATCAACCAGAAAACTTTTCCACTTCAACATTAAAAAATCACCTTGAATCTTATCGTGCTAACTACAGTGTCTATCATGACATTGTCTTATTAGATAGCTTGGGAAAGGTCTTATTTCGACTTCATCCTAATGGTGTCGAGGTAAGTCAGGATGAATTCATCCATAAGGCACTGACTACCCATGAACCTTATGTTGAAGTATTCCGCAAGTGTGACTTACTGCCAGAATTAACGAATGCACACATCTATGCTTACCGAGTTCAAGATAGCGCTGGAAACGTTTTAGGTGTACTGTGTTTGTGTTTTAACTTCCAAGATGAATGTCAGCGCATTTTTAAAGAGCTGAATGATGGTGATTGGTCTATCATCAGCCTAACCGACACATCAGGCAAAGTGATTGCCAGCAGTGATGAGCAACAACTCCCCATTGGCACTCAAGTAACGCATCATACTAAAGCCATGCAGATTCAGCGCTTAGCAGGCCGTAAATATCTGGTTAGCAGTCGAGTGGGCAAGGGTTATCAAGGCTACACGGGACAAAATTGGTTAGGGCACGTCATGATTCCCATCGACTTTGCTTTTGAACGGAACGAACAACCCAGTCTTGAGCTCAACAGTCTGCGCGGATTGGATATTTTTTCGCCCGAATTAATGAGCATTCCAACACAAGCCGATCGTATCCAAGTGAATTTGAATCGTTCCGTTTGGAATGGTAGTTTGCACCAACATGTTGGACAAAGCGAAACTTTGTTTTCGCGAGCCTTATTGTGGGAAATTAGCCAAACTGGACTTAAAACCAAAGCATTACTGGCCGATGCTATCGAGAACCTGTATCAAACCGTTATCGGTGCCACGCTCGCCAATAACCGCTTCTTGGCCTCTTTGGCTGTTAACATCAAAGATCGCAACCTATACGAACGCGCTAACGATTGTCGTTGGTGGTCACTCACGGCAGGCTTTAGAGAAGCATTAGCTCAGCCCTCAATTAGTGCTGAAATGGTTCAAGAGCTGAATTCAACCTTGGCTTATATTAACCGACTTTACACGGTTTACACGGGTATTATGCTTTACGATAAATCAGGCAAGGTCGTCGCGGTGTCGCAAGCTCACTTAACAGAATGGATTGACCAATCGATCAATGAATCTTGGGTCAGCAAAAGCCTAGCACTAAGATCCAGTCGTGAATATGTGATTTCAGACTTTAGCGCCACACCACTTTACGATGATCGACCCACCTACATCTATGCAGCAGCGGTGATGCATCCAACGCAAGCCCAACAAGTCGTGGGGGGTATCGCGCTTATTTTTGACAGCTTACCTCAGTTCACGAGCATGTTAGAAGAGTCCCAGCCAAACAATGAACAATTTAACAGCTTTTCCGTCTTTTTTGACGAACAGCATAGCGTTATTGCCAGTACCCACCCTGGCTTCCAGCCGTCAAAACCGCTACCCATTAACCTAAGCGATGTGCTAGAGCAGGGTTACGGTATTGTAGACTGCCAAGATGGTCGTTATGCAGTAGGCATCGCACAGGCTTCAGGTTATCGGGAGTATCCAGCCAATACCCATGGCAAAGCAACTTATACAGCGCTATTTAGTCGTATTGGTGATCATCTTACTGCTAATGAATTGAATCAACACAAATCTTCAACAGCGCGTCAAATACCTAAACAAACCTCAACCGATGACAAGTCTATCAGCATCGCTACCTTTTGTATTGCTGATCAACATTATGGACTAGCCGTCGATGCCATTATTGAGGCAGTAGATTTATCATTAATGCGCCAAGGTATTCCAAGCGAAGATGCGTCCTTTATCGGCTTTGTTTCTCATCAACAGCGTGTTATTCCGGTCATATCGCCTGTGCGCTGGCTAGGAAAATCCGTTGATATCGCCCAAGCACAGCTGTTAATTATCGAGCATGACTTTATTCGTTTTGCCCTAATGGTTGATCAGTTGGGTCACATTCAGCATTTAACTCCTGAGCAAATCATGCCCTCACCCAGCAATATCGGTCAAGGATTGGTACAAGGTTTGATTAGTGTTGGTGAAACTGATGATGATGTTATTTTATTGTTATCCATCGATGTCATGGTTCAGAGCCTGACCAGTAAAACCCATCATGGACGACAGCCGTAATCGTGACAATTCTCCCCTACACAACGATAGCGTTTGGTCGAAACATAATCTGGCTCCTCGCGCTGAGAAACCTGTTCGCAGCTTTTCGTTTTATTGATACGCTGTTCGACATTCGTTACTTGTCGTTCAACCCACGAGCAGGCACTTATTTGCAGGAACAAAAGCGCCAATACCACTGTTTTAAACAACGCCCACCCCCTTAACCATAACCATTTATTGGCAGTTACTTTTTAATCATCTTTTTGCTAACTATAACAGAACTTTGTAACAAATATGGAAAACACTACGCTCCCCGTTCAAGACGTCCTATTCTTACTCATTGGCGCTGTCATGGTACTGGCCATGCATGCGGGATTTGCCTTTTTAGAGGTGGGTACGGTTCGCCAAAAAAACCAAGTGAATGCTTTGGTTAAAATCTTGGCCGATCTAGCCGTTTCAACACTCGCCTACTTTTTTATCGGTTATACGCTCGCTTATGGTTCTCACTTCTTGATGAATGATCAAGCGCTATCGGTTGACGCTGGTTATGCCTTGGTGAAATTTTTCTTTCTCATGACATTCGCGGCTGCCATTCCAGCGATTGTATCGGGCGGCATTGCCGAGCGTGCCAAATTTAACCCGCAATTAGCCGCTACTTTCGCCATTGTTGGTTTCGTCTATCCGCTGTTTGAAGGGATTGCTTGGAATGGTAATTTTGGTATTCAGGCTTGGTTAGCAACCACCTTTGGCGCGCAATTTCACGACTTCGCTGGTTCTGTCGTCGTTCACGCCGTGGGTGGCTGGATTGCACTCGCTGCTGTATTACATCTTGGCGCACGTCGCGGACGCTACACTAAAGAAGGCCTAGTATCAGCTCATCCCCCTTCGAATATTCCCTTTTTAGCACTCGGATCTTGGATTTTAATTGTTGGCTGGTTTGGCTTTAACGTTATGTCAGCTCAAAAACTCGAAGCCATTACCGGGTTGGTTGCTCTAAACTCACTCATGGCAATGGCTGGAGGCACCTTAGCAGCATTGGTCGTTGGCAAAAACGACCCTGGCTTTGCTTATAACGGACCACTTGCTGGTTTAGTAGCCATTTGTGCGGGCTCCGATATTGTCCACCCGATTGGTGCGCTCGCTATTGGTGCCATGGCTGGTGCTATGTTCGTCACTTTGTTTACCTTAACGCAAAACAAATGGAAAATCGATGATGTACTTGGTGTATGGCCACTACATGGACTTTGCGGGGCTTTTGGCGCACTAGCAGCAGGCGTTTTTGGACTTGAAAGCCTAGGCGGCATGGGTGGTGTATCGCTGATTTCACAAATTATCGGTACATTATTAGGCATTAGTATCGCATTTATCGGTGGATACTTAGTCTATGGTTTGCTAAAGTTAGTGGTTGGCATTCGCTTAAGCGATGAAGAAGAATATGATGGTGCTGATATGACCATTCACCATATCACGGCTACTCCCGATCGTGAAACACGTTGGTAAGCAAATTATAGTTGAAGGAAACCTGTTCTTATGATGACCCCCGACGTTACAACAAACACTTATACTGATGCTCGCCAGCATAGCCATCCTGCGGTTTCTTTAACAGGCGAATTGGTGGCAAGAGACTCAGTCACCCCTGAAGATAAAGGCTGCCAAGACCTATTAAGAGTGCAACTTGAAGCGCTCGGTTTTCTCTGTGAAACGCTCGTTTTCAAAGACGTCACTAACCTGTGGGCGCGTAGAGGCACAGAAGCGCCACTGTTTATTTTTGCCGGTCACACCGATGTGGTTCCTCCAGGCAATAAAGACAAATGGACTTTCGATCCTTTCCTTCCCGCTATTGTCGATGGGCAACTCTATGGTCGTGGCAGTGCTGATATGAAGGGTGGCGTTGCCGCTTTTATGACGGCACTCAGCGAGTTTTTAGCGCAACATCCTGACCATGATGGCAGCATTGGTGTGCTCATCACCTCAGATGAAGAAGGTGCTGCCGTTCATGGCACAGTTAAAGTGGTCGAAACACTCATGGCACGCGGTGAGCAAATCGACTACTGTGTGCTCGGCGAGCCGACCGCAGAACAGCAACTTGGGGATATGATCAAAATTGGTCGTCGTGGCTCTTTGTCAGGTCGATTAGTCATTCAGGGTAAGCAAGGTCATATTGCCTATCCACATCTCGCCGACAATCCCATTCATAAAGCCATGCCGGTTTTGGCAGAGCTCACTCAAATTGAATGGGACAAAGGCAATGATGCTTTTCCGGCAACCAGTTTTCAAATTTCCAACATACGCAGTGGTTTAGGGGTGAGCAATGTCATTCCGCCCGATATCACTATCGACTTTAACTTTCGTTTCTCAACCGAGCAAACAGCCGACACAATTAAACAGCGCGTACACGCACTGCTCGATAGCCAATCGCTCAGTTACGATCTCAACTGGAATCTCTCTGGTACGCCTTGGCTAACGAAACAATCGGCACTGGTAGCCGCCGCAGATCAAGCCATTTTGGCTGTTACTGGCTTAACACCTGTCCATTCAACCGGTGGCGGTATTTCTGATGGTCGCTTTATTGCCCCTACTGGTGCAGAAGTTATTGAGCTGGGTCCTCTCAATGAAAGTATTCATAAAATTGATGAGCATGTCGGGGTAAATGATTTAATTCAGTTGACAGAAATATACCGACACATCATGATTAGACTGTTAACCCCATTAAAATAAAACCTAGAGAAACCTTCATGAGTAATATTGACTGTCAAAAAATCCTTAACTCATCACTTGGACGTGATCTAACTTTGGATGATTGTGCTGTGCTATCCAGCATTGTTGAGTTCAAACAACTGGCCGATGAAGATATTCTATTCAAGGCAGGAGATAAAACAGATAGTCTCTACGTGATTGTTAGCGGCAAAATCAATGTGACTAAAGACAAAATCTTACCCGACTATATGGTGCTGCATACCTTACAGCCCGGAGACATGGCTGGTGAAATGAGTTTTATTGATGGTAACACCCATAGCCTGACACTTCGCGCTCATGGTAATTGTGAACTGATGACTATTCAACGCGATGCGTTTGAACAGCTACTGCTAACGAATCCTCATGTGGTTTATCACGTCATGCGCGCCATTACTCGTTCCATTCATACCACCGTAAAACGCATGAATGATCAATTTATCGAACTCAATCGCTTCATTAATAACGAATACATGCAGGCTTACTAAACTTTCTCATGACTGTGTCCAACTTCATGCAACCGAGCATCCTTCGTGAAAACGAATCTAACCCTAGCGTTAAATTGGTTGGTGAGTGGACACTAACTCACTATACGCAACTCGAGTCGTTACTTCAGCAACTGGTGAGTCGATCAGCCACAAAGCATTGGCATATTGATTTTTCTGCATTAACCCAGTTAGATACCGCGGGTTGTCAGTTAATTATCGAATATTTGTCTGCCGAGTCGGTCAAAGCAGCCTGTGATACAAATTCCACTGACCTACCAACAGAACGCAAAAAACTTCTACTGACCGTTGTCGAGGCGGTAGCCCAGACATCTGACAGCCAACAAACCCTCAATCAAACTTCTTTCCTGAGCAACCTGTTAGCCAATCTTGGTAAGCAAGTGAGTGAACTCAGCAAACATAGTCTTGAAGTGATAGCCTTTATAGGTTTAACGCTCAGCACTGTGGCGCAGATAGTGCTCAAACCAAAACGTTGGCGCATGACGTCTTTAGTTGCTCACCTGCAACAAACAGGATTCAATGCCTTACCCATCGTGGCACTGTTAACATTTCTTATTGGTGCTGTGGTGGCGTTTTTAGGAGCAACACTGCTGACTAAATTTGGTGCCAATATTTATACAGTGCATCTGGTTTCTTTTTCTTTTCTTCGAGAGTTTGGTCCCCTATTAGCAGCCATTATTGTAGCGGGTCGGACGGCCAGCGCCTTTACCGCACAAATCGGTTCCATGCGTGCGCATGAGGAAATAGATGCTATCCGCGTGCTAGGGCTGAATGCTGTCGAATTACTGGTCATTCCACGCTTATTAGCCCTGCTCATTGCTTTACCCTTATTAACTTTCCTGGCCATGATGTCGGGAATTCTGGGTGGTATGCTGGTTTCACAAGCTACGCTAGATATTTCATTTACGATGTTTTTATCGGTGTTGCAACAAAACATCGGCATTAATCACTTTTGGGTAGGCATGGCAAAGGCGCCTTTCTTTGCTTTTATTATCGTTATGATTAGTTGCTTAGAAGGATTTAAAGTATCGGGAAGTGCCCAGTCTGTTGGCGAACACACCACTTCATCCGTCGTTCAATCCATTTTTATGGTGATTGTTATCGATGCTATTTTTGCCATTGTCTGCATGGAGATGGGATGGTGACGCCAATCATTCAGGTTAGGCACTTACATAATCAATTCGGTTCGCAAGTGGTTCACCACAACCTAGACCTAGACGTGATGCCTGGTGAAATACTGAGCGTGGTTGGTGGCTCGGGTACAGGAAAATCAGTGCTACTCAGGAGTATTGTCGGACTCAATCAACCACAAGATGGTCGCATCCTCGTTGCAGAACAAGAACTTGCTCGTTTACCGCCAACACAACGAACGCAACTGGAACAACAAATGGGCGTGCTTTTTCAACAGGGTGCGCTCTTTTCTTCATTAACTGTAGCCGAAAATATTGCCCTTCCCTTGATAGAACATCGTGGGCTAAGCCAACAACAAGCTCGCCGCGTTGCCCTAATGAAACTTGGATTGGTTGGGCTACCTGCCCATGCTGCCGACAAATACCCCAACAATTTATCAGGTGGCATGATTAAACGTGCCGCTTTAGGTCGCGCACTGGCATTAGATCCGAACATCCTGTTTTTGGATGAGCCTACTGCTGGGCTTGACCCCATTAGTGCTGCCGAGTTTGATCAACTGATTCTTACCCTTCGCAACGCCCTGGGATTAACGGTATTTTTAGTCACCCATGATCTGGATACCATTTACACCATCAGTGATCGAATCGCCGTGATAAGTCAGCAGCGCGTGTTAATTAACGATAAGATTCAAGTGGTGTCATCCACACCCGATGACTGGGTTCAAGCCTATTTTCACGGTCCAAGAGGCAGAGCCGCTCAAAACGCACAACCCAAGCATTCCCAGAATTTAGGAGAAGCAACTTAAATGGAAACTCGAGCAAATCACCTATTAATTGGTGTCTTTACCCTACTGGTTATTACGGCAGGGATAGGTTTTGCACTCTGGTTAAACAAAACCAGTGCTGATAAAGAATTTGACTTATATGATATTGTCTTTGCCGAAGCGGTTTCTGGACTAAACAAAGGGGGTATTGTTGAATTTAACGGTATCCGCATTGGTGAGGTGGTTTCGCTGAGATTTGATGAACAAGATGCAAAAAAAGTCATTGCTCGAGTAAGAGTTGACCATGCTGCGCCGGTAAGAAGTGACACGGAAGCGCGCTTAATTTCTTCCGGCATTACAGGACTATCGATGATAAGATTGAGCAGTGGCCATAATGCCAACAGCGTACTACTCGGTGACGACGATGACATTCCGATGATTATCGCCTCCCCGTCACCTTTGAGCAAACTCCTCAACAATGGTGAAGACATGATTACCACCATTAACGAAATGTTGCTCCAAACGCGCCAATTACTTTCTCAAGATAATGTCAATGCATTTAAACAAACCTTAACCAACATTGAAAAATCTACTGCCATGGTTGCGAACCAAGAGCAAAATGTAAATTTACTGATGGAGCGCCTGGTGAAAGCCAGTGAGCAGGTTAGCCAGAGTCTTGCGGCCACTACAGAGCTGATGAAAAGCTCACAACAACTGGTTAATCAACAAGGTAAACAAGCACTCATACAAGGTAACGCCACACTGATTCAAGCCGAAAAAAGCTTAAAAATTGCCGAACAAACACTCGCCAAACTTAATCAATCCATACTCGATAACCAAGATAATATTAATGCCAGTATTACCGGTATGACTGAGCTGGGTCCGACACTCATCGAGCTTAAAAATACACTAGCATCGGTTAGACAAATCAGCCAACAACTCGAACAAAATCCATCCAGTTATCTCTTTAATTCCGGCAAAGCCCAGGAGTTTCAACCATGAAATCTCTCTACTATCTCCTAATCACTATCGGGTTAATTAACCTACAGGGCTGTAGCTTAGCCCCCACCCCCGAACCCTTAGTGACTTATCAATTAACCGCTGCTACGGCTAAATCGTACAATTTGACCAGCTTACCGACCTCTTTACGCATTAATAAGCCTAATGCTTCTGGTTACTTAACGACCAATCGTTTGTTAGTCGCTAATGAGCAGAATCAGCTGAGTCTTTACAAGGGCGCTCAGTGGAATGAAGTCACCCCTTTACTCATCCGAAATCATTTATTAGATAGTTTTCGACAAGCCAATCTGTTTAGTTTCGTCAGCAATGACGATAAACGCCTAATGGCCGAAGTAGAACTGGATTCGGACCTACGTACATTACAAATTGAGTACGATCATCCGCAACCAAAAGTCGTCATCCATTTAGTCGCTCGTCTGGTGGACGCTAACAGCAAAAAAATCTTAACCACCAAGAGCTTTAGCCAAACGCTTAGTTCACCCTCTAATGAACTGAACACTGTGGTAGCGACCTTAAACAAAGCACAAAATTTGTTGGCAGAATCCATCATTGAATGGAGCTATGAACACCTCAGTCAGCAAAAATAACCAGCGCATTGTTGCTGTTAGCTTTAACCGCAAGTTTAGCTGTCGTACAATGACTCTTTTTCAAAGATAATAATTGGATTAACCTGTGAAAGCTTTTATCGACTTTATCCCCATTCTGCTGTTTTTCATTGCCTATAAGTTTTACGATATTTATGTGGCTACCGCAGTGGTGATTGTCGCCTCGATTTTACAAGCAGCCTACGTCTACTTAACTGAAAAGCGCATACCCGGCATGTTGTTAGCCAGTACGGGGCTCATTGTGCTGTTGGGTGCTGCAACTTTAATCTTACAAGATGATAATTTCATTAAATGGAAACCTACCGTGGTTAACTGGCTATTCGCCGCTGTGTTTATTGGTAGTTTATATATTGGCAGCAAACCCCTATTACAACGTATGATGGAAGGCGCATTTGAACATCTTCCCTTAACGATTTGGCAACGTATGAGTTGGGTGTGGGCATTATTTTTTATCAGTGTTGGCACAGTTAATCTTTGGGTGGCTTATACCTTTGATACCGACACCTGGGTTAACTTCAAACTATTCGGTTTGTTAGCCTTAACCATGATATTCATCATTGCACAATCCGTTTATTTAATGAAAATTCATCAAGAATACATACCAGAAACAGAAGAAGACCAACATCAGGAGAAACAATAAAATGTTATATGCAATTATGGCTACCGACATTGAGCATTCACTCAGCCTACGTCAACAAGCACGCCCAGCACACCTGGCACGCTTGCAACAACTGCGTGACGAAGGACGACTGATCATTGCAGGTCCTTTTCCAGCGGTTGATAACGATGACCCTTCTGTAGCAGGATTCACAGGCAGTTTGATTGTGGCAGAGTTTGCCGATTTGGCCAGCGCCCAAACATGGGCTGCGGCCGACCCTTATGTTGAAGCGGGTGTTTATGCTAACGTCATCATCAAACCCTTTAAGCAAGTGTTTTAATATGCTGATTATTGGCACGGGTGGAACCTTTGATAAGGATTATGAATTGACTGATGGCTCTCTCGTGTTCAGACAATCCTGTATTCCTCATTTATTACAAGAAGCCAGAATCACTTCGTTGCACCGTTTTGTGTCATTGCTCAAAAAAGATAGCCTAGAACTCACTTTAACAGATCGATTGCAATTGCTCGAAGCTTGTCGTAGTGCCAATGAAGAAAACATTGTTATCGTACACGGCACGGATACCATGAGCGAAACAGCTGAATTTCTACAACATGCGATTTCCGATAAAACCATTGTACTGACTGGTGCCATGCGTCCTCATGCTTTTGGTCACAGTGATGCCAGTTTCAACTTGGGTTACGCCATAGCTTGTGCACAGCATCTCACACATGGCGTATACGTCGCCATGCAGGGCGAGTGTTTTTCAGCTGGTCAAGTCACTAAAGACAAGCAACGCGCCCTTTTCGTTCGAGCAGACTAAAAAATGCTATCTACCATCAGCCCAACCAATTGGGCTGTCTTTGCCAGTGTTGTGTTTATCTGGTCAACGACCCCACTGGCGATTGTCTTTAGCAGTAGCGGCATAGACCCATACTTAAACCTAACACTACGCATGGTCATTTCTGCGCTCATATTGGGTTTATGGTTTATTTATCAAAATCGTCCCTTACCTTTTTATAAACAAGCCGTTCCTACCCACTTATCAGTCGGTGCCGTCGGTATCGGCTTATCTATGTCGCTGGTTTATTATGCCGCTCAAACCTTACCCTCTAGCTGGATTGCCCTCATTTTTGGGTTAGCACCTTTATTCACCGCTTTATTGGAGGGGCTTGTTTTTAGAAGCCTATCCCTGACTTGGGTGCATTGGCTTGGTGTGCTATTCGCTACCGCAGGACTGTGGACTATCTTTCATGATCCTAGCCATCAACTGGGTGCACACATGACCTTAGCCCTAGTTGCCATGTTGGCATCGACTTTTTTTCATGCCTTAAGTGCCAGCTTGGTCAAACGACTAGATCATTCCCTAACACCTTTGGACACAGTTATGGGCGGTTTGTTGGTTGCCATCCCCATCACACTGGCATTTTGGCTGCTTAATGGTGCTGAAATTCCTGAAACATTAACGCTAAATGTACAAATTTCTATCGCATATTTAGCCATCATGGGATCTTTGGCAGGTTTTTTGCTTTATTACCAGGTGTTGACCGTCTTTTCGGCCACCATGAGTAGTTTTATTACCCTACTAGCTCCCAGTTTAGCCTTATTATGGGGTTCGCTACTGAATGATGAACCCATTACACTGGCTTTATTGGTTGGTGCTGGCATGATTCTACTCGGATTAACTGTATTTATTGTGAAGCCTGCCGATAAACGAAGGTAGATGTTTAAGGAGTATCAATATGTCGAACGAAAACCTAGATCATGATGCGCTGGCAACAGAAGAAATGCTCAAAATGTTTGAAGGTATCGACATTGACGATGCCCTGGATACAGATGACAACATGGCTCTAGAAGCCTCTTCGCCAGATAGTGTTGATGATGACGCATTAGAATTGTCTGAGTCTCTAGAAACCTTTTCGCAAGCTGATGATGCTGACGAACTGCCAGAAATGAGCCTAGCCAACACTTCGGAAGCTGAAATTTTAGAAATTGCTGAGGATGACGAAACCATGCAAGTGTTAGACACGCTCGAATCACTCGAGGGCATGGACGATCTTGCGGACATGGAAACTGATGAAAATCCTGCAGAAGTACTCAGTGATATGATTCAGCAAGAAGAAGACGTTACACCCCTATCTTCTGAAACACTCGATACACCTGTTGAAGTTCAGCCGGCAACCTCAGACGCTTCAGTGGATCAAAGTTTACCGATTGCCGAACATCTGCAAGCCGTCGTTGCAAACGCCATCCAAGCGCTTCAAGACTGGGTTGAATTACGCCAAATGGGCGAGCAAAAAGGACCACAACAAAGTCTTGCACAATTAGATGTGTTGTTGGATACCGTGACTCATCAACAACAACAGCTTGCTGATCAACTATCACACAGCACTCAAAAAACGCTGGTTCAGCTCTCATCTGCGTTAGGCGTCAAACTGGCTTCTCCCCAAACCTTGGGATGGTCGGCAGATGAATGGCGCGTCAAGGCACAACAGGTAACAGAAAAAACGGATGATATCAGCTCGCGCAATGCCAAAATTCGTGAAGAATTGGCGCGTCTTTAATGGGTATCACCTAGGAGGGTTAGTCATTGTCCACACATAATTACCTAGATGACTTAGATAATCTGTTAGATAATCCTAGGTCTGAAACTAGCGCGTCCGTAGGAAAGCGGCAAACGACTCAGTCAATAACAGAGGCTGTTCAAGATGCAGACACCTTAACGACAGCCAACTCTGTTGCTGATTTTGATCAGGTTAACGAAGCCCAAGTCGCTTCACACACTTGGGCAGCTGTCATTGAGTCTGCCAGCAGAGCTTTGCAAGACAGTACACAGATGGCTCAAGAGGCTGCGCGCAAAAACATTGAACTGGCTAAGGAACAACAAGAAAGCATTAAAGAGCTGAGTGATGCCGCCAGTGGATGGCGTCATGCAACCCGCCAAGCAGTGCAAGAAGTTAACGCAACCAAAAAAAATATCATTATCTTGACTGTGATTAGTGGCTTAATTGCCATTGCTGGATTTGGCACG
This sequence comes from uncultured Francisella sp., assembly GCA_964519885.1. Taxonomy (GTDB): domain Bacteria; phylum Pseudomonadota; class Gammaproteobacteria; order Thiomicrospirales; family Thiomicrospiraceae. The sequence goes on from CAZFLX010000013.1 coordinate 65,687, forward strand.
ACCATTGGCGTCATGCTACAAAGCCGTGCAGCATTAGCCAACATGTCGAACACCATTTTAGAAAATGTAGATGAACACCAAAGCATGGTTAGTAAAACGCTAACGCTAAAAATTGATGAACTTGCCAGCACCATTGAGCAAATGCAAGGCAGTTTAGATCAGTTGAATAATCCTAAATCCAGCAAAGCTTCAACCATTCCGTCTAACAATAATGAAGCCCCAGCAATACCCGACGGTGCAAACGAACCAGAAGTGATAACAACACCTAGCCCTGTTAGCGAAACACATAATGTCTCTGATCCTCAACCCTCGTCAGAGGCTAATGCACAGCCTCAAGCCATGACACCAACTCCTGCTCCAGCACCGGGTCCGATTTTAATCAGCGAAATCCCCCAAACACCCAACCTGACAACCACTCAGTCAACAACGGGGATAACTGAAGCTTCCTGGCAGAAATTGACTGCGCAAGTGGATTTGTTACAGCAACAATTAACTAGCCTTGAATCGAATACGCATAAATTTCATGACGAACAGACAAAACAAGCCATTAATTTAGCCAGCCAACTGGATGAAAAACTCAGTACGCGTTTAAGCAAAGTAACCAATCAGTTGCAAGAAACTAAACCAACTACGGTTGTTACCTCAACCCAAGATAACAAAGCTGTGTTGGATCAATTGTCTCGTTTAAGACAAGAAATTCAGGAACTGCGCATATTACAGCAAGGTTTGAAGGATCAGGTGAGTCAAGTTAAACAATCGATTTCTGAGTCTAACAACAAACCCTATCAGTATCGTTTACCTCAAGATGGCGAACGCTATCCCAGATAATGTGAGAGCGCCATTAATATGGCGCAACGGGAAAAGAACCCAGTAATTTATAAAAGCTACACTTAGCCTCTACCTGTGCCAATACCGACTTAAGTGGTTCTTGTTCACAATGCCCTTCTACATCAGCATAAAACACATAATTCCACTTAGTCTGTTTCGATGGGCGCTCTGTCAGTCGAGCTAAACTAATGCTTTTTTCGGCAAAATACCCCAGCACTTCATGCAAAGCCCCAGGACGATTCGGTGTTGAGAAAATCAGCGCCGTTTTATCTAAACCACTCACACCGCTGGCATGACGCGCCATCACCCAAAAACGGGTAGTATTATCGGGCTGATCTTCGATACCATTCACCAACACTTGCAGGTCGTATAAGTGACTCGCTTGCTCAGAAGCAATGGCTGCGGTATCTTCATGCTCACTGGCGAAAACGGCAGCAGCCGCATTACTTTCCATTGGCAATTGTTTTGCCCAAGGTAAATTATTGGCTAACCACTCGCGACATTGGGCTAATGCCTGAGCATGAGCTGCCACAGTTTTAATGGCAGTCAAATCGCTTTGTGTGGCTAATAAGGCATGGTGAATGGACAAGTTGACCTCGCCACAAACCTGTAAATTGGTTTTTAGCAGTAAATCTTGAGTAATATTGACCGCACCTTCCGTCGAGTTTTCAACAGGTACCACGCCATAATCAGTGCGTCCTGTTTCAACCGCTTTGAAAACATTTTCAATGCTCGCTACGGCCAGTGTTTGCGCACTCAGGCCAAAGTGTTTGATGGTTGCTGCTTGCGAAAAAGTCCCTTCTGGGCCTAAGTAAGCCACACGAACGGGTTGCTCTAGCGCCAAACAAGCCGACATGATTTCACGAAACAAGCGCGCGACCACATCATCCGCCAATGGACCTTGGTTACGACTCATCACCTCGCGCAATACTTGCGCTTCACGTTCGGGACGATAAAAAATCGTTTCTACCGTACCGCCTTGCGTTTTTATGTGGGCGACTTCTTGCGCCAACTTGGCTCGTTCAGCAATCAATTGCTGAATTTGTGCATCTAAGGCATCGATACCCGTACGAATTTCTTGTAAGCGT
>CAZFLX010000014.1:0-16059 GCA_964519885.1 uncultured Francisella sp.
GATTTAGGTTCCAGCGCCGCAAGGTGTAAGAGTTCGAGTCTCTTCTCGCGCACCAAATTAAATCAGCTGCAACTGAAAAGTTGTGGCTTTTTTTATAGCTGAATGTTCACACTAGCCAACTTGTCCGCTGGCAGTGTCTTAATTTTATTACTGAGCATGTGCCTTCATCCACTCACGGGCTAATTCTTGCGCTTTAGCTATTTGTTGGGGTGTCATCACGTTTTCGACAATACTCCGATACTTAATTGCATCAGCATTACCATCAGCCCCTACAATATTTAACCACTTATGCGCCTCTACATAGTCCTGAGCGACTCCTAGACCACTGCCGAACATATCCCCTAAAAAGGTCTGTGCGCTTGCGTTACCTTGCTTAGCTAAGGGTTTCAATTCTTTGAATGCCGCTTGAAAATCTTCTTTACTAAAGGCGACCAACCCGTCACCGAAGTCAGCATAAGTAATTGTCTGAAATAATAAGGCGGTAACGAATAGGAAAGCATTAAGGTTTTTTTCATATTTGGCTCTGATAGCTGGCATTAACGAACCACAACAAAGCTTTCACCTTGTGGGACTTTGTCGCACTTTTCCACAGCTATTTATACCATGCAACCAAAAGCACTAATTACCCCAAACCCAGATCCAATAGCAGACGGACAGGACGAAAGCTAAGGGTTTATCTGGTCTGTCTGGCTTTAAAATACTTGTATCTAAATGGATACACTGCTAAACTGAACCAATGGAGATTAGAAAACTCATACTAGAAGATGGCTCAGTTCCTTTTGATGAGCGTTTAACGAAGATTCGAGATGCCAAAGCAGTCAGTAGAATCCAAGTTCGTATAGACCGATTAGCACAAGGCAACGCAGGTGATCATAAACAGCTTGCAGAAAACCTATGGGAATTACGAATTGATGTCGGTGAAGGCTGGCGTGTTTACTACACTCATGAAAATGAACAGATTGTGTTACTCATGATTGTAGGCAGTAAAAAAACACAGATTAACGATATTGCACTGGTTAAGGAATGGCTAAAATGACAACATTAAGTAACTACAATTCTGCACCCTACGACACTGCAGACTATTTGCAAACACCCGAACAAGTGAAGTCTTACCTCGAAGCCGCTTTAGAAGAAAATGATCCAGATTTTTTCATAGATGCCCTAGCTATTGCGGCTCGTTCGGTTGGTATGGCTAAGATTGCCAATGCCAGTGGATTAGGTCGAGAAAGCCTGTACAAGGCGTTAAGCACGGGAAAACAACCTAGATTTACGACAGTATTTAAGGTAGTTAAGGCTATGGGTTTACGGATGCAGTTAGCCAGTTAGTAAAAATTGTTCTTGCTTGGTCAGAGCCTTGCGAAGCATGGCGAGTAGTTTTGAAACGGTAGTACCGATACCCCTGAACTTTAGCTGAGGGGCTTAGTCTCTGCAGAGAGACAGATGAAGCGCAATGGCTTTTTCAATACCGGATTAAACAAGCTAACACCAGAAACCAAAAAAGCGTACAGGTAGCACTGTTTACAGGCTCGATTTTTGAACCCTTCTTAATAAGTATGTTAAACTGACTGCTAATTATGACAACACAATCGGTGTTAAATCCCTAATCTCACAAGCTATTTTTTTAAGTTAAACAAGAACAATTTGATTCATTCAAATACGTTGACAACCCCCAACTTCAGGAGTTACTCATGCCTTTACTCGACAGCTTTACCGTTGATCATACCATTATGAATGCGCCGGCCGTGCGTCTTGCTAAATCGATGACCAGTCCTCACGGTGACGCCATTACGGTATATGACTTGCGTTTTTGCCGCCCCAATATCGACATTTTGACTGAACGCGGTATTCATACGCTAGAGCATTTATTTGCTGGCTTTATGCGTGATCATCTTAATGGTGAAGGAGTTGAGATAATTGATATTTCACCCATGGGATGCCGTACCGGATTTTACATGAGCTTAATCGGTCGCCCCGATGAAGTCACCGTTGGTAAAGCCTGGACGGCTGCCATGCAAGACGTCCTGAAAGTTGAGCGTATGGAAGATATTCCAGAACTGAACGTTTATCAATGCGGTACTTGCACCATGCACTCGCTAGAAGACGCTCAAGCCATTGCAAAAGGCATTTTGGATGCGGGTATTGGCGTGAATCGCAATGAAGACCTCAAGCTTTCAGAAGAGAAACTCAAAGCGCTAGGCAATTAATCATGATTGGAATTATTGGCGCTATGGCCGAAGAGGTCGAAGCCTTTAAAGCGGCCATGTCCGACGGCAAAACCCAACAAATAGCTGGCGTTGAGTTTCATATTGGTCATATCAATCATGTTAAAGTGGTACTAGCTCAGTCGGGCATTGGCAAGGTTAATGCCGCCTTAACCACTAGCCTGCTCTGCCATCAATTTAAGCCAAGTGCCATTATCAATACCGGTTCTGCTGGTGGTTTTAATGGTGCGCAAGAAGTCGGCGATATTATTGTGTCTGTGGATGTTGTCCATCACGATGTCGATGTAACGGCTTTCGGTTACACCCTTGGACAAGTACCAGGCATGCCTAGCAGTTTTGCCGCCACACAAGCCTTGATAGATATTGCCCACCAAGCCTTAGAGAAACTAGAACTCAAGGCGCATCGTGGTCAAGTGGCATCGGGAGACAAATTTATGACCCATCACGATCATATTCGTGTTGTGCGTGAAGGTTTTCCCAATCTAGATGCCGTTGAAATGGAAGCCGCCGCTATCGCTCAAGTTTGCCATCGATTTGACGTGCCGTTTGTCGTGGTGCGCGCCTTATCCGATATTGCCGGCAAAGAATCACCTATGAGTTTTGAGCAATTTTTGCCGGTTGCCGCAACTAATGCGGCAAAATTGATTGTCGAAATGCTGCCACAAGTAGCCGAACAGTTTCCCCATCATTCTGGGTAAGCTTTTAACCAACAATCACAGGGCGACTAATTGCAACAGTCGCTCCTGTGCTTCTTCATAATTGGTTAGCGCTGGACTAAAAGGCACCACCAATCGCTCTTCACCATGCATGGTGTAAGCAATCACCCTGACACCATCCGCATCAATTCCGACCATCTGCGCTTTTAACGCATCTTTTTGATCTCCTTGACGTTTTACTAAACTTAACAAAGCATCCGCCTGCTGTTGATTCATGTAATCACATAGGGGTGCTTGCACTTCTTTTGGCCATTTAGACATTATTTTACCACCCAATTTAACAAGACACTTAGTTTTTGGCACAGGAATTGCTTTAATCTTTTCAAGAATAACGCAAGGGGCGCAACATCATGGAACCATTAACGACTCAAACAGCATCACTATTGAATGACTATGTTTACAATCGCCAATTAGAAACTGAATTAACTGAAAATCCACAAACCTACATTCTGCTTCTCTTGCAACGCACGGTAGAAAAGGGCATCACGGCACGCGATTGTCATGAATCGGGTGATTTAGTTGCCAAGGGTTTCCATTTGGGTCGTATGACAACCCTAATCGATGCCCTGCGTGATCGTTTGGTATTTAAAGATCAAAACATTATCGCTTACAACTTTGCCGAACTCTACGAGTACGTTGATTTTAGCATTCAACAAGCCGTTAATGAAGCCGGTACAGAATATTTAGAAAGCGCCATTTTAATTATGAATGAACTCAAACAAGCTTGGGAAGAAGCCTTACACCTAACGGGTAATGCCACCACCCCATTGCAATAAAACCAAAACCATACTGCCTAAACTAGACAGTATGGGAAATTTGCAAACTTCGATGGGCAATGCCTAACGCGTTTTCAAATTTCTAAACGATCTCCTCCCATTGCCGGTCGGTCTTTGTACCTCCGGCTTTTTTACGTTTAAGTAGAACCGAAAGCAATGTTAGGCTAACAGCGCCTCACAACCACTCCGACAATAAGCTATTCAAATAGCGATAGCCCATTTCCGTACTGGTTAAACGTCCCGACTGCCAATCAACGACTAGCCCGCGTGCTTGCTGTTGTTGCCATAAAGGCGCTAAAACATCTAGCGATAAACCTGTTCGTTGCTGCCAAAACGACAGCTCAACCCCTTCACGCAATCGCAAAGCATTCATCAGAAATTCAAACGGCAAGGATGATGGCTCAATTTCACGAATTAATGCCCCCTTTTCAGCCTTGACCTCTTCCACATAACGCTGCGGACTTTTGGCCTGCTCCCGTCGTTGAATCCGCCCATCCGCAAAGCTGACTTTACCATGTGCGCCAGCACCGATCCCAATGTAGTCACCAAATTGCCAATAATTCAGATTATGCTCACTGGCTTTGTCTGACCTCGCACTCCAAGCCGAAACTTCATAACGGTTAAAACCTGCCGCCTGCAAACGCTGTTGTGATAAGGCTTGTAGACTATCTGCTGTATCTTCATCAGGCAAGTCTTTGGGTGGTCGGGCGAAAAATGGTGTATTGGGTTCGAGCGTTAATTGATAGTGCGACAAGTGTTCTGGTTGAAAAGACAAGGCTGCTTGAATATCCGCTAACGCAGTGGCTTCCGTTTGTCCCGGCAAACCCACCATCAAATCCAGATTGATATTATCGAACCCCAATTGACGCGCCAGCTCAATCGCTTTACGTGCTTGATCACCATCGTGAATACGCCCAATTTTTTGTAATAACTGGCTATCAAAACTTTGCACGCCAAGTGACAAGCGATTCACCCCTGCCGTCCGATAACCTGCAAAATTTGCCGCATCAACGGTACCCGGATTTGCCTCTAGGGTAATTTCACAATTCGCTGACAAGCCTGCTGTTTTTTCAATGTGCTCAATCACCGCCGCAATCACCGAGGGTGGTGCTAACGACGGTGTACCGCCACCAAAGAAAATGCTGTGAATGGCACGCCCTTGCACTAACGGCAACTGTTGTTGCCAATCGGCTAACAAGGCTTGCGCATAAGTTTGTTGATCATCGGCTCGTTTAACGTGCGAATTAAAGTCGCAGTAAGGACATTTCTGCACACACCATGGCCAATGCACATACACGGACAAAGGAATATCCGCTACCACCAACCTGGGTATCACGACAGCTGCGCCAACAAACTGCTCATCGCCAAGCCTCGATGACTGATGCTCTGTTTAATCTCAGCAGGCAACTGAGCACTGGCACAACCATGAGTCGGCACCCAAAATACGGGATCATAACCAAACCCACCCTCGCCCACTGCCTGGTGTAAAATGCGACCATGCCACACACCTTGCGCAATAATCGGCAATGGATCTTGAGCATGACGCAACAACACAATGACGCTAACAAAATAAGCGTCACGCTGTTCCTCCAGCAAGGAGGACATCATCGATAGCAGCTTGGTGTTATTCTCGGCATCACTGGCTTCTTCACCGGCAAAGCGAGCCGAATAGATTCCCGGTGCGCCTTGTAATCCTGGCACCACCAGCCCCGAATCGTCGGCAACGGCTGGCAAACCGGTTTGTTCACTCGCTGCTCTGGCTTTTATGAGTGCATTTTCCACAAAGGTCAAGCCATCTTCAGCCGGCTGAACCACGCCCAGTTCGCTTTGCAACACCACTTGCCAACCCTTTGGCGCTAACAATGCGGTCAATTCCTTCGCTTTTTTCGCATTACCAGAAGCTAACACACACTTCATGCTAACTTACCCTGCTCTAACACCCGACGCTGGCAGACAAACAGCTCACTGATCCCTTGTTGCGCCAAAGCCAACATTGACTGCAACTCCTGCAAACTGTAAGGCTGATCTTCGGCCGTGCCTTGCACTTCAATAAACCGTCCATCATCCACCATCACCACATTCATATCAGTTTGCGCTGTCGAATCTTCAGCATAGTCTAAATCGACCACCGGCACGCCATTGACAATACCTACCGACACAGAAGCCACTTGATGCACAATCGGATTGGTGGACAAAGCACCGGTTACAATAAGCGATTGTATTGCTAAGGACAGAGCAACAAACCCACCGGTAATGGCAGCGGTTCGCGTGCCGCCATCAGCCTGAATGACATCGCAGTCAATGGTAATGGTGCGCTCACCTAGCAGAGTTAAATCCACTGCCGCACGCAGAGAGCGCCCAATTAAGCGTTGAATTTCTTGCGTCCGTCCTTGTTGCTTTCCTCTAGCGGCTTCTCGATCCATGCGTGTCGAGGTCGAACGTGGCAACATACCATATTCAGCGGTAACCCACCCTTGCCCTTTACCCCTTAAGAAAGGCGGCACTTTGTCCTCAACTGATGCGGTACAAATCACCTTAGTGTGACCAAAACAAATCAGAACTGAACCTTCGGCGTGCATGGTAAAACTGGGCGTAATAGAAACTTCTCGGAGTTGATTGGCACTGCGCAAACTGGCTCGAGTTGATTTGGAATCGGCAGTTGTTGAGGGGGAAAAGGCTGAAGCTGAAGTCATAAGGAACCGCTAATAATTGAGATTTAATGGCGTTAATTATAGCCCCAACTGTCAAAATTGGTTACAATGGTTTTCTAAACTTTTAAATTCACAAGTTCAACTCAGGGATTATTAATATGCGTAGTATGACGGCTTTTGCCCGTGCCAGTAAGACACTGCCTAATGGCGGCCTTGTTTGGGAAATTAAATCAGTCAATCATCGTTTCTTAGAAGTGTTTGTGCGTATGCCCGAAGAAGTGCGCCACGTGGAGATGATGGTACGTGAGCGTCTACGTGAAAAGCTGAGTCGTGGTAAAGTCGAAGCCACACTGAAACTTCAGTTGCTTCCTAATGCCGATAGTGCGCTATTAGATAAAGATCGTTTGGGACAAGTTGCAAGCTTACTTGGTCAGATTCAAAAAGCCGTTCCAGGCACTGCAGAGATTGACCCGATGAGCATTCTTGCGTGGCCGGGTATCGTACAAAACAGTTCTGGTGATGGTGATGAACTAGAACAAGCGATTGTTGCTGCCTGTGATGAAGCCATTGATGCGCTCAACGCGGCGCGTGATCGTGAAGGTACGGCACTGGCTGAAATCATGCGCCAACGCGCCGAAGCGGCGTTGAAACTGGTTGAAAATCTTCACCGCATGGCACCTGAAATTATTCGTCGTCACATTGATAGCCTGCGTGTTCGAGTTCGCGATTTGGCTGGAGAATTGGATGAAGGTCGTTGGTCACAAGAAGTTGTTTTGTTGGCACAGCGTAGCGATGTGACGGAAGAGATTGATCGTTTATCAACGCATCTTAAAGAAATTTTTACCATTCTGAAAAAGAACGAACCTATCGGTCGTCGTCTAGACTTCTTAATGCAAGAGTTGAACCGTGAAGCCAATACCCTCGGTGCTAAAGCCTGTACGATGGACATTACGCAAGTAAGCTTAGCGCTTAAAGTACTCATCGAGCAGATGCGCGAACAAATTCAAAACTTAGAATAACTTATTTTGAATCAATAACTGACCCTTGTTATTCACATGAGCATCGGGTAATATTTGATCAGAAAATAATGAGATACACATGGAGATGAATAAATGAACTTGCTGAAGTTTTTAGCTTTCGTGGTGGTTGCAGTGGTTATTCCCTTTGCTGTAATTTTGGGAATTTATTTTGACATGCTACCGACGACCATTACCGTTATTGTGGGTACCATTGGTACAGCAGCAGCGATTGCGACCATCGTTGGCATGACACTGTTCATGTTATGGAGCGACATCAAAACGGGTCGCTACTCAAACAAGAAAGCCTAATGTAGCTTGAGTTTGTTGCCATCAAAACCCCGACTTGTCGGGGTTTTTTGTTATGGTCGCATCCTTCTTCTGGCATAATATACCTACTTTATTGTTAACGAGACCGCCATGGAACGTGTGCTACCCCCCAACAACAAAAATCCGCGCAACAACCCTGCTAAAAAAGAACACAGTCTATTTGACGATGAGTTTCCGATTGCACACACTGCCTCTTTAGATGACGAAGATGACTCGACGCACCAGCGCCCAATTACTGCCAAGCCCGTTAAAAAAGGCATGTCACGCTGGTTAAAGATGTTACTGGGCATCATCCTAGTTGCCTTTCTGACTTTGGCCGGTTTCATTGCTTTTGCTGCCTACACCTATTGGACCAGTGTTTATCCAACCTTGCCCAATGTCGCTGAATTAAAAAACATTCAAATGCAAGTTCCCCTAAGAGTTTACACCAGCGATGAAAAGTTAATTGCCGAATATGGCGAAAAAAAACGTATCCCGCTTAGTTATGAACAATTTCCACCTCAAATGGTACAAGCCATTCTCGCTTCAGAAGATGACCGCTTTTTTGAACACCCTGGTGTAGATTATCAGGGCATTTTGCGTGCTGCCGTTGAACTCGCGAAAACAGGGCATAAAAGTCAAGGCGGCTCCACCATTACCATGCAGGTGGCGCGCAACTTCTTTCTAACGCCTGAAAAATCCTTCATGCGCAAAATCAATGAAATCGTTTTATCCTTAAACATTGAAAGCGAATTAACGAAAGAAGAAATTCTCGCTTTGTATATGAATAAAATTTTCTTAGGGCAAAGATCTTATGGATTTGCAGCAGCTGCACAAACCTATTTTGGTCGCCCCATTGATCAATTAACCGTCGATGAATATGCCCTATTAGCAGGACTTCCCAAAGCCCCTTCCACACTCAATCCTGTTGCCAATGCTGAAGCGGCTAAAAACCGTCGTGATTATGTACTGCGTCGTATGACTGAATTAGGCTACATAACCGAGGCTGAACGTGCCGAGGCGCAAGCGAAAGTTGTAGAGTCAAAACTATACACCGCCCAAGTGGAAGTAGATGCTGAACATCTAGCCGAAATGGTGCGTTTATGGGCTGTGGAACGCTACGGTGAAGGCGTATTAGAGCAAGGACTTAAAATCATCACCACCGTCCATTCAGAATTAGAAAAACAAGCCCAGTCGGCTGTGAATACCGGGGTACTGGCTTATGAACGTCGTCATGGCTATCGTGGACCAGTCGCCAGCCTCGATGCCAGTCAACAAGCTCAATGGCCTGTTTCTGCCAAAGACTTATCTGAACCCGATGTAATCAAACTGGCACTGGTCACTGATTGGAATGATAAAACCAAAATCGCCCAAATTAAATTAAAAGATGGTACGCCCCACACGCTAGACACTAAGGCAACAGAATGGGCACGCAATTTCAAAGCCCCCAATCGTAAAAGTTACTTACAAGTGGGTGATGTGATTTATGTTGAACCCCTCAACGACAAACACTATCGTCTAGCGCAAGCGCCACGTATTCAAGCGGCGTTGGTCAGTATTGATAGTAAAACCGGAGCCTTACTGGCCATTTCAGGCGGTTTTGATGAGGCGCGTAATCATTTCAACCGAGCCACGCAAGCCCGACGCCAACCCGGCTCAAGTTTCAAACCATTCCTATATGCTGCGGCCATTGATAAAGGCTACACCCCCGCCACCATCATTAACGATGCCCCCATCAGTCAATATGACGAATACAGCGAAGATTATTGGCGCCCTGAAAACTACACCAAAAAATTTGGTGGTCCCACGCGTATGCGCATGGCGTTAGTTCACTCATTGAACCTCGTCTCGATTCGGATTATGCAGGACATTGGTGTTGACTACTTTATGGACTTTGCCCAACGCGTGGGCATAGATACGAAAGAAATGTCCACCATTCGCAACCTATCAATTGCTTTAGGAACCAGCAGTACCAGCGTGTTAGAACACACCGGCAACTATGCCATGTTTGCCAATGGTGGTTATCAGATTAAGCCCTATTTTGTACAACGTGTCTTAGACAGCAAGGATCAGGCAATTTACGAGGCACAACCTCCCAAATTCTGTGAAATTGATTGTGCAGACGGGGCTGCGCCACGCGTCATCTCACCCGAAACCCATTTCTTAACCACTAGCATGATGCAAGACGTGGTGCGCATGGGAACTGGGCATGGTGCCATGGTGCTAAAACGTAATGACTTGGCTGGCAAAACTGGCACCACCAACGACATTAAAGACACTTGGTTTGTTGGCTTTAATCCCGACGTCGTCACCGGTGTATGGATGGGCTTTGACCAACCTGTGAGCATGGGTAGACAGGAGTCAGGCGGTTCTTCTGCCCTGCCGATATGGGTGGACTTTATGCGATTGGCGCTGAAAGACAAGCCTGATGTCGCTTATGCTAAACCGGAAACCATTGTGGTGAGACGAATTGATGCAACGACCGGAGAACTCTTAGCAGATGGTCAATCGGGCGGCATCAACGAGTTTTTCGATCAAAACAATCTTCCAGCGACTTCAGAGCCAGACCCACTTCGCGAACTTCAGCATGAACTATTCTGAATGGCACCAAATCGCTCAACAGGCGGGACTGAATGAGATCAGTTCAGCCACTCTGCTATCCAGCTCGATCGTCAGCCAAAGTTGGCAACTGACCACCACCGACGGTCGGCAGTATTGGGCAAGAACTTGCTTGGCGCGCCATCAAGCGCTGATTGAATGTGAAGTGGAAAATATCAACGCGCTAAGGCAAGCAGGCGTTTCTACTGCAGACATCATCGCACAGGGTAAAACCAACAAAACTGCGTGGCTAGTTTGTCGCTGGCAAGCGCTGTTATCCAGCAGTCCATCCATGCAACAAATAAAAGCTGAGTTACATCGCTTACATCAACAAACTCCAAAGCGAGATACCTATGGTTGGGCGCACGCTAACGATATCAATGGATTATTGCAATCTAATCAGTGGCTAAGCGACTGGGGCAGTTTTTACCGGAGTCAACGTATATTACCCCAATTACGCAAAGCTAAAGAAAAGGGTCTAGCCCAGCGTCACATCGACAACCTAGAAGGCCAGCTTGCACAGGACTTTGATGCGCTATTCGAGAATTACCAACCTACTCCCTGTTTAGTTCATGGTAATCTTTACCTATCACCGCCGAAGCAGACACTAGATGGCGCCGTGTTCTTTTATCACCCCGCCTGCTATGTTGGTGATGCCGAGGTTGATCAGGCAGCCGTTTTATTAGCGCATCATCGTGATGACCTGATCAAGGGAGAAGGTTCAGACCTGATGTTGACCTTATCAATCGAAACGCAACTGCGCTTAAGTTGGTATCAACTCTACTACGCTTTGGTGGAATTTAACCTAATGGCACAGCAGGATACGCGCTTAATCGAAGTGCTAGTCGATCAGATTCAACTCAGTCATCACATACACAACTTAACCTAACTAAACAATCGCCAGGAAATCCTGCACATCTAAAACCAAATAGGCTTCTACTGCTCCCTTGCCCACGGCAATACCACGATAGACATGCAAGCCTTGAATGCGACTGGCATAATCAATGTGTTTAATTTGCGATTTAAAACAATCAATCATGGCTTGTTTTTGTTGCCACAATTCAGGCGTCAATTCAACATAGGCATTCCAGACGGGTAAAGTTCCCCAAATTTCATAAAAGGCAAGTTTTAGATTGGCTTGATAACCTTTTGTCTTTAATAGCGCTTGTAACTGGTGGGTCACACCTTTATGATCAGGATGCTGATCTAAAAAGTTCGGCAAAAAAACCCAATCCGCTTCACTCAGATCAAGCCTTGCAAAATATCGCTGATCATCGCTCAAAGTTTGATCTTCAATACCTAAAAAGCTCACTTGCGTCACACCCGCTAAGCGCATCGCACTCAGCAATTCTTGCTGACGTGTGTCAATCAACTTCTCTCTAGGTAAATTAGGATCACCCTTAGCGCCATTGGTTAAACAAACCACCGAAGCCTGAGCAGCAAACTTTGCCAGCAAGCCACCACAGCCAATACTTTCATCGTCAGAATGAGGTGCCAATACCACCAGCTTATCAGTTAACTTGGGCAGAAGTGGCTTAGCCGAAATGCTTTCATTTGCTGAAAGAAGATGGGGAGAAGACAGCAAGCGCATTAATTGACGACGCGCCAGCACATCGGCCACCAAGCGAGTGCGCTTCCACAAGGTCAATATTCGACTCAAGAGGTAGCGCACATTTGCCATGGCTCATTATCCTTTAGCTTGTTGAATAGGTTGTGTAAATTTATCCGCTAAGGCCGAAGCAACAGCCGCAGGCACAAACTCGGCAACGGGACCTGACAGCCGTGCAATTTCACGCACCAGACTGGATGAGATAAAAGCATAATGCTCTGCAGGTGTGAGAAAGACGGTTTCAACACGTGCGTCTAAACGGCGGTTCATGCTAGCGAGTTGAAACTCATATTCAAAGTCGGAAACCGCACGCAAACCACGTAAAATTGCTTGTGCACCCACTTCATGAACCAAATCGACCAGCAAGCCCGAAAAGGCAACAATGCGTACATTAGGCAAATGTGCTAATGCCAACACCGCCAGCTCACGACGTTGCTGTAAAGAAAATAACGGGTGTTTACCTGGGTTTTCAGCAATGGCCACCACCACTTGATCAAATAATTTAGCACCGCGTTCAATAATGTCAATGTGACCATTGGTAATCGGATCAAAAGTTCCTGGATAGACTGCTGTTGTCGCTTTATTCACGCTCACACCCAAAATCGGACGTTAATCGCCACAAACCAAAAGTCACTGCTCCAGTCGTTTGTTGACGATAAGATTCAAAATGAGGCAAGGATAACACACGTTGCTTAGGTTGTTCGAGATACAACCAGCCATTTGGCTTAATAAAATGATTCGATACCAACAAATCAATCAGCTGTTCTACACGTTGATCATTAAATGGAGGATCACAAAATACTCCATCAAAAGGGGCAAAATCGGATTGACGCTGAGCAAGCCATTGAAAAGAATCTGCCTGAATAATCTGCGCTCCTTCGGCTTTAAGCAAACTCTTATTCTGTTGCAATTGCTTCACCGCTTGCGGCTGACGCTCTAACATCACGACTTGGCTTGCTTGACGAGATAAGGCTTCAAACGCCAAAGCACCTGATCCGGCAAACACATCTAACCAACGCGCCCCTTCCCATTCAAACTGCAACCAGTTAAATAGCGTTTCACGCACACGATCACCCGTGGGACGCAGACCATCGGCTTGAATCACCGGCAAGACTCGTCCGCGCCATTGTCCGGCAATAATCCTAACTTTTCCCTGTGTCGCAACAGAAGATGTTTTGCTTTTGGGCGCAGATTTCATGCTAATGGTGGCCTTGCTTGGGAGCATTAGGTAAAGTCGTTGCTTCAGCTTTCGCATCGGCTGGTTTACCCAGCAACACCCCTGTCCAGTTTTCTGGCTGAAGGTGACGCTTAACGACGGTCATTAACTGCTGACGATCTAATGCTGCCACTTGCTTAGGAAAATCTTCCATCCAGTTTAACGGTAATTGATAGAAACCCATCATGGCTAAAAATCCGACGATATCCTTATTACTGTCGGTTTCTAAAGCGAAGCTACCGACAATATTATCTTTATGCTCCTGCAACTCTGTTTCAGAAATATCTGCTAATAAGCCAGTCAGCGTTGTTTTAACCACCGACAAAGCTTCAGGTGCATTATTTGTGGCCGTTTGCAATGAAATCATCCAAGGACCTTGTTGACGCATTGGAATCAATGCAGACGATACCCCATACACCAAACCGCGTTTTTCCCGCACTTCTTCCATCAAACGCGAGGCAAAACCCGAACCACCTAAAATATGATTGGCCACATACAAAGGTACATAATCCGCATCTAAACGCGTTACACCCAATTGACCCATCAAAATCTGGGTTTGACTAGAAGGATAGTCGATCGTTTTCATGCCTGCTGTGGGCGTTTTGACACTCGCTAAAGCGGGTGCTGCTTGACCTTCTGCCAAACCATCAACCAACTGAATCGCTATGGCTTGAGCGGTAACTTTGTCAACTTGTCCAACAATAGCAACGGTTGCATTTCTTGCGGTATAAAAACGACGATAAAATGCCTTCAAATCCGCTTGACTAATTGTTTTGACCGAATCAACTGTCCCTTCACTGGCATAGGCATAAGGATGTTGACCATAAAGTTGCAGCCAAAACGCATCCCTTGCCAAAGCTGAAGCCGATTGTTGCTTTGCCTGCAAACGGGTTAATAATTGCGCTTTCTCTCTTTTTAACACCTGATCACTAAACAAAGGTTGACTGATCGCAGCTGACGATAAGGCTAATGCAGGCTTCAGCACATCGGCACGACTTAAACTGCGGATATTAACCATCGCCATATCTTTGAGTGCTTGGGTGGAAAACTGTAAACCCAAGGCTTCGCTTTGCTCTGCAAAAGCTTCTTCGTCACGTTGTAAATCTCCTTGACCAATTAATTGATTGGTCAAATAAGCGACGCCTTTCTTGTCACCATCTCGTGCCGATCCCGCATCAAACACCACACGAATATCGACCATCGGCAATTCCGGTGCATAAGCATATAGGACTTTCGCTCCCTTGGGTGTTTGCCATGTCTCGATTTGTAATGCCGCATGACTGGGCAAAACGAACAGCCAACCAACCACCAGCAATCCGATTAAACCTTTCATTGTTACTTACCTCCTTGAGCAACAGGCGTCGTTATCTTTGGCTGCAAATAAGCCACTGTCATACGCTCTGTTACCAACCATTGTTTTGCTGCTTGTTGCACTTGCTCAGGTGTTACCTGCGCCAATCTATTTAAATAAGCATCAATTTCGGCTGTTGGCACACCCAAGGTAAAGGCTTGGCCGAGTTTCATGCCTTGGAAGAATAAGGAATCTTGTTGATAGACTTCAGATGCTTCGACTTGCGACAAGACGCGTTTTAACTCATCTTGCGTGACTCCTTTTTCAGCAATACGTGCAATCGACTGACGTAGCGCTGCCTCTGCTTGCGCCAGACTGACGCCTTCGGCAGGAACGGCTGAAAGCACAAACTGTGTCGGTAAGCGAGCATACAAATCATAACCTGCCCCTGCTTGACTGAGTTGTTGACTCCCTCGAACCAACTCTTTACTCAGCCGACTACTGTTACCCGCATCTAACACCTGAGCCAACATTTCTAACGCATAAGCTTGAGACTTATCTGCCGATGTATTCCAAGAAGGCACGGCAAAGCCCATGATTAAACTGGGTACTTTGGCTCGTTCATCCGTCATTACCAATCGTTTCTCACCTACCGGCGCTAAATCTGCAACAGCTTTAGCATTGTCTAATGGTCGAGCTGGAACCTTGGCCAAAGTGTCATTCAGCATGGCACGCACGCTCTGTGCATCCACGTCACCCACGACCACGAGTGCAGCATTATTGGGAGCGTAATGACGATCGTACCAAACTTGCAAATCGGCTAATTGATAGTTTTCGATGTCCTGCTGCCATCCAATTACCGGACGACGATAGGGATTGGTATCATATGCCACGGCTTCAAACCGCTCGTGTAAACGCGAGGTAGGCTGATCTTCCACGCGCATGCGTCGCTCTTCTAGCACAACTTTGCGCTCTTTTTGAAACTCGCCATCATCCAAACGCAACCATTGCATGCGTTCAGACTCTAACTCGAACATGCGTTTTAAATGGTCTTTATGAATCGTTTGGAAATAAGCAGTATAGTCTTGACTGGTAAAGGCATTTTCACTGCCACCTAAACGGGCAATAATTTTAGACAATTCACCCGGTTTTAGGTTTTTTGTGCCTTTAAACATCATGTGTTCTAGCATGTGAGAAACACCCGTGACGCCGTCAGGTTCGTAACTGGCACCCACTTTATACCAAACTTGCGAGGTAACCACTGGTGCGCGTTTATCCTCCTTAACCATCACCAGTAAACCGTTATCTAACTGAAACTGGGTAATCGTATTAGCAAAGGCTGGCGTTAATCCCAGGGCACACAATAAAGAAATCATTTTTTTCAGGCTTATCACGTTTAGCTCCTTGAGTCAGTGCAAACGAACACTTATGATTACACAATCCTGTTAGAGTATATGATATGTGGTCAATTTTCAAACGTAAAAAAAACGAAACCCCAACACCGACTGAATCTCCAAGCCTTGTTGATGCAACATCACCTGAACAAAGGGTGAATGAAACCTTTGTTACTTCAGAGCATCAAGCAAGCCCTAATGCCTCAGCTGAAAACCTCGTTGCTGAGGTACCGACTGAAGCACCAACCGAGGCACCAACCG
>CAZFLX010000014.1:16159-57533 GCA_964519885.1 uncultured Francisella sp.
AGGCTCCAACCGAGGCTCCAACCGAGGCTCCAACCGAGGCTCCAACCGAGGCTCCAACCGAGGCTCCTAAGCAGGGCTTTCTTTCACGCTTATGGAGTCAACTTGCCCGCACGCGAGAAAAACTGGGTTCTGGTCTCAAAAGCCTGCTCACTGGTAAAATAAAACTCGATGCCGATACACGAGACGAACTCGAAACACTGCTGTTATCCGCTGACGTGGGATTAGACACGACCGATTATTTACTCGAACAACTCCAACAACGCAAACTGAAAGATGGTGAAGACCTGCACACAGCATTAGGCGCCATTATGACCGAACTGCTTGTGCAGGCACAGCAACGCCCCGAAACCATTCCAGAAGGTAAACCACGCGTTATTTTAATGGTTGGTGTGAATGGCGTTGGTAAAACCACCACCATTGCCAAACTTTCTCATCATTTTTTACAGCAGAAAAAACAACTGCTATTAGCCGCGGGAGACACTTTCCGTGCGGCAGCCGTTGAACAAATTAAAACATGGGGTGAGCGCCACCAGGTTCCGGTTATTGCACAAGGACAAGATGCCGACCCCGCCAGTGTCCTTTATGATGCCTTATCGGCAGCACAAGCACGTAAAGTCGATGTGATGATTGGCGATACCGCAGGACGTTTGCATACCCAAGGTCATTTAATGAATGAGCTGAAGAAAATTCACCGTGTAATGAACAAACTCGATGAATCAGCCCCCCATGAAGTCTGGCTGGTGATTGATGCCACTACCGGACAAAATGCCATTAATCAGGCCAAAGAGTTTCATGCTGCAGTTGGATTAACGGGCATCATTCTAACCAAACTCGATGGCACAGCTAAAGGTGGCATCATCTTTGCTTTAGCTTCACAGCTAGGTCTTCCCATCCGTTATATTGGTATTGGTGAAAAAGCGGAAGATCTACGCCCTTTTAATGCAGAAAGTTTTGTTCAAGCTTTATTAGGACAAGCCACGTTGGATTCGAGCCATTAACACATAGCCTTTCCACGAAAAAAGCAACAGTCAGCAACTGATCAGCCGGCTGTTTGCCGCTTGTTATATAAAGCGTGGATTGGAGGAAATGATATGGTGAAGAAACCCAAACTTCGCTTCTGGCTTAGCTGTCTCAGCTGCAGTATTGGACTGTTGCTGCTGAATGGTTGCTCTGCACCACACAAAGCCAGTTCAGTTAGCTATGGAAAAAACGTACAAATTACGCCCAGCAACCCTTTACGTCGTGGTGCTAGTGAAAATTTGTGCGAAATTTTTCGCGATAACCCTGTCTGGTATCGTGACGCCTTACACAGTCAACGCCGATGGGGAACTCCGGTAGCCGTTAAATTCGCCTTTATTTATCAAGAGTCTAAATTTGTTGCCGACGCTAGCCCAAAAACCAGCAATACCATTTTTTCTAATAAAAATACCAGCGCCTTTGGTTACGCTCAAGCGCTAGACGGCACCTGGGGAGATTACGTTAAAAGCACCGGCAACTATCAAGCACATCGCAGCAACATGAAAGATGCGCTCGACTTTATTGGTTGGTACAACAATAATGCCAACCGTCGTATTGGACTTAAGGGTAATCAAGTGCGTGAACTTTATCTTGCTTATCATGAAGGCATTACCGGTTATAGCATGGGAACTTACAATAACAAAACTTGGTTGCTGACCGTTGCTGACCAAGTGCAAGATAGAGCCATTCGCTACGATAAACAATTGCGCAGTTGTAATAGCGAGATAGTTTCCTTATTGAAGAGCAACGGCTACCTATAACCCAACAGCAGATACAAAAAAACCAGCAGATACATGCTGGTTTTTTTATTTATGGATAATTGCGCAACAGAAGTCAACCGTCGTGAGCAGTTAAAATTGCAAGGCGCTAGGCGCACAGAACGAGGAGTGTAGATCACTACATGACGATGTTCGAGCAACGAAGCAACAACGCAAGATAACTGCGCAACAGGTTAATAGCGTTGAACCACTAAGGTTGCATTAGTGCCACCGAAGCCAAAGCTATTCGACATGATGCGCTGCAAGCCCGCATTATCCTGACGTTGTTGAACAATCGGCATATCAGCTACGGCTTCATCTAGTTCAGTAATATTAATTGACGGCGCAATAAAGTCACCCTGCATCATGAGCAAGCAATAAATCATTTCATGTACGCCCGCTGCACCCAATGAATGACCAGACATAGACTTGGTTGAGCTAATACGAGGAATGGCCTCACCGAATACGGCTTTAATACCACCTGCTTCTTTACTGTCACCCACTGGCGTTGAAGTACCGTGCGTATTGATGTAATCGATTGAACCCTCAACCGTTGACATCGCCATTTGCATACAACGAATCGCACCTTCACCAGAGGGCGCAACCATGTCGTAACCATCCGAAGTCGCGCCATAACCGACGATTTCGCCATAAATTTTAGCACCGCGTGCTAAGGCGTGATCTAAAGCTTCGACCACCACCATACCGCCGCCGCCCGAAATAACGAAACCGTCACGATCGGCAGAATAAGCGCGCGAAGCTGTTTCAGGCGTCTCATTATATTTGCTAGATAGCGCACCCATGGCATCAAACAACATGGTTTGAGACCAGTGCAACTCTTCACCACCACCCGCGAATACCACGTCTTGCTTACCCAGTTGAATCAGTTCGTAAGCATTACCGATACAGTGTGCAGAAGTCGCACACGCAGAAGAAATAGAGTAGTTCACGCCTTTAATTTCAAAAGGCGTTGCTAAACATGCAGAAACAGTCGAACCCATAGTACGTGGTACCATATAAGGGCCAATGCGCTTGACGCCTTTTTCCGCCATGATGGCATTAGCTTCAATCAGGTTTTGGTTAGATGCACCACCTGAACCAGCAATTAAGCCGGTACGAGGATTAGAAACCTGTTCAGGCGTCAAACCGCTATCCGCAATGGCTTGTTGCATTGACAAGTAAGCGTAGGCTGCTGCATCACCCATAAAACGACGATGTTTACGGTCGATTTGATCTAAATCGACATTAATCGCACCTTCAACATTAGTACGGAAACCACGTTCAGCGTAGGCAGACTGAAATTTAATGCCGCTTTTACCTTCGCGCAGATGAGACTCTACGCTAGCCGCATCATTACCTAAACTACTAACAATACCCAAACCTGTAATGACAACACGACGCATGGCAACTCCTTAAAAGTTCTCGGTTGACTGGAACAAACCTACTTTTAGGTCTGTTGCTGAATAAATTTCACGATCATCAACAAATAATTTAGCATCAGCCAAACCCATAAAAAGTTTACGCTTGATGACACGCTTCATATCAATTTGATAACGAACGACTTTTGCTGTCGGCAAAACTTGACCGTAGAACTTAACTTCACCTGAACCCAAAGCACGACCACGACCTTCACCACCAGCCCAGCCGAGATAGAAGCCAATCAGTTGCCACATCGCATCCAAGCCTAAACAACCCGGCATGACCGGATCGCCTTGAAAATGACAATCAAAGAACCACAAGTCAGGCGTCACATCTAGCTCAGCGCGAATTTCGCCTTTGCCGAACTCCCCTCCTTCTTCCGAAATATGTGTAATGCGATCGAACATCAACATAGGGGGTAATGGTAGTTGTGGATTACCGATTCCAAACATCTCACCACGCCCACAGCGCAGTAAATCTTCTTTCGACAAACTAGAAGGACGGTTAGACATAGTCGCTTATTAACCCTGAAGCTTTATAAAAATATTTTTGTAATTATATCAGGAAGCAAACCGCTTTGCTTGATTTCGCGCAACCCAACTACGAAGAAACAACAAAATTATCGACTTTTAAAGAAGGAGTAGATTCTGTAGCATCCATAGATTTCGCACTAAGCGTCTAAAAACTTGCAAATCGAGTTTTTAGCTGTTTAACGTGTTATAATCATGAGGTTTAGTTTAAGCTCGGAAACCTGTGATTATGTCGGACAACAAGACCTACGATTCCTCATCCATTCAAGTGTTGCGTGGCCTGGACGCCGTTCGCAAACGCCCTGGTATGTATATCGGTGATACGGATGATGGCTCAGGCTTGCATCACATGGTATTCGAGGTAGTTGATAACGCCATTGACGAAGCGCTTGCGGGTTATGCCTCGCACGTTAAGGTTACTCTACATACCGACGGTTCTTGTTCGGTTTACGACGATGGTCGTGGTATTCCTGTCGATATTCACGAAGAAGAAGGCGTTTCTGCCGCAGAAGTTATTATGACCATTCTGCATGCCGGTGGTAAGTTCGATGATAACTCTTATAAAGTATCGGGTGGTTTACACGGTGTCGGTGTCTCGGTGGTCAACGCCTTATCTTCTAAGCTCTGGTTAACCATTCACCGAGAAGGTAAAATTTGGCAGCAAGAGTACGCCTTGGGTGTGCCGGTTTATCCGCTCAAAGCCATCGGCGAGAGCAACAAAACTGGTACTGAATTACGTTTTATGCCTTCTGATGAAATTTTTGCCTTCATTGAATTCAATTACGACATCCTGCTCAAACGTCTGCGTGAACTCTCTTTCTTAAACTCTGGTGTTCATATCGAATTGATTGACCACCGTGATAATCGTCACGATGTATTTAAGTACGAAGGCGGTATCAAGGCATTTGTGGAACATCTAAACAGTAAAAAAAGCCCCATTCATCCTGGCTTGTTTTATTTTAGTGGCGAAAAAGAAGGTGTCGGTGTTGAAGTCGCTTTTCAATATACTGACGCTTACACCGAGTCGGTTTATTGTTTTACCAACAACATTCCACAGAAAGACGGTGGTGCTCACTTAGCTGGCTTCCGTTCTGCACTGACACGTCATATTAATCAAGCCGCTGAACAAGAAGGCCTGGAAAAGAAATTTAAAATTGCGCTGTCTGGTGATGATACACGCGAAGGCTTAACCGCGATTGTTTCCGTTAAAGTACCTGATCCTAAGTTTTCGTCGCAAACCAAAGAAAAATTGGTCTCGAGCGAGGTTAAATCGGTAGTCGAAAGCCTGATGGGTGACGCGCTATCCACCTATTTACTCGAAAACCCAAATGATCGCAAAGCGATTCTCAACAAAATTTTTGAAGCTGCACGCGCTCGTGACGCCGCACGTAAAGCCCGTGAAATGACGCGTCGCAAAGGGGCGTTAGACATTGCCGGCTTACCAGGCAAACTGGCTGACTGCCAAGAGAAAGACCCTGCTCTTTCTGAACTTTACTTGGTCGAGGGTGATTCAGCGGGCGGTTCAGCCAAACAAGGTCGTGACCGTCGCACGCAAGCAATTTTGCCACTTAAGGGTAAAATTCTAAACGTTGAACGCGCACGTTTCGACCGCATGATTAGCTCTGCGGAAGTTGGCACCCTGATTACCGCTTTAGGTTGCGGCATCGGTAAAGACGAATACAACATTGAAAAACTCCGTTACCATCACATTATTATCATGACCGATGCTGACGTGGATGGTTCTCATATTCGCACCCTGCTGCTAACCTTCTTCTATCGCCAAATGCCCGAAATTATCGAGCGTGGTCACGTTTATATTGCACAGCCACCGCTTTACAAAGTGAAAAAAGGCAAACAAGAAGCTTATCTGAAAGATGACACGGAATTAGAGCATTACTTATTACAACTCGCAATGGAAGGTGCCAGCTTAAGCTTAGGTGAAAACGCAGGCGTTATGTCGGGTCATGCGCTAGAACAATTGGCCATTGCTCACTTCCAAGCGGAACGCGTCATTAACAAATACAGTCGTCGCTACCCAGAAGCTCTGCTTCGTGCGTTAATTGATTTGCCGGCTTTGAACGAAGCGACGTTGAAAAATGATACCGCTTTATCGACCTGGTGTGACACTGCGATGACCCGTATCGAACAAGATTTTGTTGCTGGTGGCGCACGCTTTAGTTTGTCTAGCGCGGACAATCAAGATCCTGATAGTGACAATCGTGTCATTCGCCTCACCACACACGAGCATGGTTTTGATAGTGTACAAGAATTGGGGGATGACTTCTGGTTATCAGGTGACTACTTACGCTTGATGCAAGCCGCTGAACGCATTGGTAATCTGCTCACGGAGGGCGCTCAAGTCCGACGTGATGAAAAATCGATTGCCGTGACCAGCGTCAAACAAGCCTTCGACTGGCTACTGGGCGAAGCCAAACGTGGTATGGGCATTCAACGCTACAAAGGTCTGGGTGAGATGAACCCTGACCAACTGTGGGAAACTACCATGAACCCAGCAACACGCCGCTTGCTTAAAGTTAGCATTGAAGATGCGATTGCTACCGATGACATTTTCAGCACGCTCATGGGTGATGAAGTAGAACCACGTCGCGCTTTTATTGAAGCAAATGCTTTGTCTGTATCTAATCTCGATATTTAATGATTTTTGATTTTTAATTTTTTAGAAGGAGTCTTCCATGTCTATCAAACATCCTGTCGTTTCGGTCACTGGTTCGTCTGGTGCAGGCACTACTTTCGTTAAGCGCGCCTTCGAAAAAGTATTTGCACGTGAAAACTTAAATGTTGCTGTGGTTGAAGGCGATAGCTTCCACAAATACGAACGCGCTGAAATGCGTGAAAAAGTAGCTGAATCACGTAAAGCTGGCAAAGTATTAACCCACTTCTCTGAACACGCTAACCACTTTGATTTGTTGGCTGAACTGTTCAAAACCTACGGTGAAACGGGTACAGGCAAGCGCCGTTACTATGTTCACAACGATGAAGAAGCCGCTCATCACGGTGTTGGCACTGGCTGCTTCACCCCATGGAAAGATATTCCAGCAGGCACGGACATTATGTTCTACGAAGGCTTGCACGGCGGTGTCGTCACTGAAACAGCCAATGTTGCACAACACGTTGACTTATTGGTCGGTGTGGTTCCGAGCGTTAACATCGAGTGGATTCAAAAAATCTACCGTGACACTTCTGAACGTCCTTACACCGTACAACAAGTGGTTGATACGATTTTAGATCGTATGCCTGATTATGCAGAATACATCACGCCACAGTTTGACCGTACTCACATTAACTTTCACCGCGTGCCTTTAGTCGATACCGCTAACCCATTCAGCGGTATGGCTGTACCTAAGCCAGAAGAAAGCTTGATTGTTTGCCACGTACGTATGGATGGCATTGACTTGGCTGGTATCGCCAAACAAGTTGAAGGTGCTTTTTTGCAAAAAGCTGACACCTTAGTGATTCCTGGTCAAAAAATGATTGATGTGATGGATTTGATGCTATCGCCTGTCATTAAAAGCATGATCGCTAAGAAAAACGCTGCTTAATCTGCTTTGCCTTAGACGACAGCCCCACTTTGTTGGGGCTGTTTTCGTTTCGCCATCTATCATCAAACCGTCATACACACTCCATACTTAACCAGCTATGATGACTAGACAAACAACAATATATTAGCATATAATTATATTCTAATATATTTCATTAACCTTCAAGGAAGCATTCATTATGAACTTCAAAACACTGCTATTGGCTACCAGTATTGCCCTCAGTCCGATGATGGCACAAGCCGCCATTCAGGACTTGCCAACACCGATCATTGAACTGATGCCACAAGTGAAACACTTGTCTGAAAGTGGAAAACTACAGTTAACTGCCGAACAAAAAAAGGTATTGGATGATTGGATGGCTAATGCGCCAGCCAAACGCAAGGCAATGGAAGCTGAGTACGTCAAACTGCGTCAAGAACTGCGCATGGCCATTTTAGACAACAAAGATCGTGTTGAACGTGAAAAGCTTACGAGCAACCTATTGGCAAAAGAAGAAGAGTTAATCAAAATGCGTAGCCTGTGTCACCGTATGTTGGCTAAAGAGTTGACACCAGCCCAGTATGAGATGGTTAAAGCAGCTTACTTAAACAGCATAAAATAACGCAATGATTGCCAAGTTAGTTTGACTGGGCAAAAACAAAAAAGCGCTTGAAATTCAAGCGCTTTTTTATTAGATTCGGCCATTAGGTTTGTGCTAAACGATGCTGACTTGCTAACAAAACACTCATCAGATAAAACTGTGTACCAAATACCAACCCAGCCAACACTAAGTGAACTGGCTGTAAAAAAGCTGGAAAATTCGCCATGGCCAACAAAACCCCAACGGTTAACTCAACCAACACCAACAGCATCAGCCCTCGCCCCATTCGGGTGACGATACTCGCCACTTGACTGACCATCAGTTGTTTAGCCAACCAAATGTTATAACCCACAATCAGCAGTGCAAACAACACATGAATAAACACGGGTTGACCCACTTGAGCTACCCATAAGGCCCTGTCATGATAATCCGTTCCCAAAGCGATGACATCAATCTGCTCACGCACTTGCACACCCAAACCAATTTGAATTAAGGTAAGTGTCAAACCTATTAACAACCAACCTTGCAATCGACGCACCAAAGCACGTTGATTTACCAACTGCAAGGGAGATTGAGCCTTTACCAAAGCCAAAATCAAACTCGCCACGACCAATAAAGAAGCCACCATGTGAGTGGTAATAATGACCGGATGCAAATTGCTCGACACCACCACTTTGCCTAACCAACCATTGAAACCAATTAATAAAAAAGCACTTAGAGCAAAGTAAAAACTCGCCTTGTGGGTTTGGCGAATGCGCCAGCCCGCCCACAAAGTCCACATGGCTAAAAAGCCAATAGTGACGCCTGTTAACCGATTAAAAAACTCTGTCCAAGTTTTTACCGGATTAAAACGCACTTCGGCATAACCCCGATCACGATAAATTTCTTGGTAGTTCGGTGGTAGTTGCGCTTCACTGGTTGGTGGAATCAGTTGACCAAAACACGTTGGCCAGTCGGGACAACCCATGCCTGCCCCTGTCGCTCGTACACTACTGCCCACGATAATTAGCAGGTAAACCGCAATAACCGTAACCCATGCTGCTAGGATGAAATGTCCAACCCGTTTATCCATTCGTTAATAGTCCTTTTTATGTACCGACGCCAGCCAAATGCCGCCCATCACCAACCAAGCCAATCCCAAACTTGCCATAACCCACAACAATCGCCCAGGCATGCCCAACCAATCGCCCTGATGAATCGATGCCCAATTGACATCTGTTTGTATCCATTCGGCATTTTGTGATCCTAGTAGGATGCCAGAGATCACCAGCACTAACAGAATCGGCGTCATCCATTGCCCAAGCAAACGATGCAATGAATAAGACTTACTCATCTGAGTCAGAGACTGAATCCAACCGGTTAGTAAGGTCAACAATAAACCCAATGAAGCAACTAACACAATCGTTTGACCCACTGTTGACCCTAAGAAATCGAATTTATGCCATGCTGTTAAAGTCAATTTCCAATCATCTGCTAAGGGTCTCATGCCATTAATAACACCCAACTTCGGATTTAGAAACACTTGCCATAAGTGACTTTGCTCATCCCTTAACAGCGCCATACTGGTATCGACTGGATTTTGCGATGGGGTGAAAGCAACCCATTGATGTTGTGGATAGGCTTGACGAATCAACTCTATTTGCGCTGATTCCGGCAAGGTTGGTTGCTGAGACATGGGCGTTGTCATCAACTCAACATGCATAATCCGATCCATTTCAGCAGCAAACCCCAATAAAGCCCCTGTTAGCGCTAACCATATCAGTGGCAAGGCGAGCAGCCAAGCTAATACATAGTGCAATCGCTTATTCATTAAGTCCAGGCTTTGACATAATGATCTAAAATGAGGCCTGCAAACAACAATGTTAAATACAGAATCGAAAAACCAAAAGTGCCCATCGCAGATTGGTGATCGGGTTCACGATACAGCTTTAATGCGTAATAAACAAACCCTACATTTAACAATAGCGCAATAGCCAAGTAGGTCATACCAGACATACCAATCGTCGTCGGTAATAAGGTAACACTGGTTAATACTAAGGTGTAAATTAATACTTGAAACTTAGTATGGGGTACACCTCTTACCACAGGCAACATAGGTATACCTGCTTGCTTATAATCCTCTAGGCGGTGAATGGCTAAAGGCCAAAAATGTGGTGGTGTCCAAATAAAAATAATAAGAAATAAAACAAAGCCTTCCAGCGTAATCTGACCCGTCATTGCCACCCAACCCAGCAGTGGTGGAGCAGCCCCCGCCGCACCACCCCAAACAATATTTTGCGGTGTGTTGTGCTTTAAATAAACTGTGTAAACAATCGCATAACCCACTAAGGCAAAAAAAGTCAGCAAAGCCGTTAGCCAGTTCACAAAGTAAAGCAAAATCGCCATGGCTAACAGCATCCACGCCACAGCCACCCCCAGCACTTCCTTTTCGCTCACACGTGCCGTGGGCAATGGTCTTGCTTTAGTGCGTTGCATTTTTTCATCGAAACGTTCATCGAGCAGATGATTAATCGCCGCACCCGAAGCCGCCGCTAAAGAAATTCCCAACAACGACCAGAGCATTAACGGAATGTCTGCTTGAAACGGCGGCGACGCTAACAACATACCCGCCCAAGCGGTAAAGGCAATTAACGCCACGACTTTAATCTTCGCCAGCTCTAGCATTGCCACAGCTTTGCTCGCCCAAGAAAATTCTGAAATTAGTAAACCCTTACTCATACCAACAGACACACCTATAAATTACGCTTGAGATGACGACCATCTCAATACTTAAAGCCATTTGAAAGATAACTCTAAAACTTATTTCCCAAAAGATTAAGATTATTCAAATTTAATATCCTACTAAACCAGTCAACTATTATCTATTCATTCATATAATCACGTACAAAATAAAATTTATAAGCTATGTAAGAAAAATTTAATAACCCATTTTTCGCTTAATGCCAAGGTTATTTGTTATCATTGCGCGTAGGAACTGCGACAATTTGTCGCACCCCAAATACCAGCATGATATGGTACTTGGTTTCAAAAGGTTGGTAAAGGTTAAACCCTTGATACAACATGAATGTTCTATTAAGAAAATCTTATCATTTGAAATTAATAAAAATGATAGGGCATTAGGAGTAAACGATGTTCAAACGCACCCTCGCTACCGGAAGTTTGGTGTTTCTCACCTCACTTGCCAGCTTAAGCGCGCAAGCTGCTGAAGTATCTGGTGAAATGTTGGCACAAACCTGTTCAGGCTGTCACGGCACCTTTGGCAAGGTTAAAAACAATGCTTTTATGCCACTTGCTGGCATGAATGCCAACACCTTCGTCAACACCATGAAAGAATTTGCCTCGGGCGCTCGTCCTGGTACCTTGATGGGTCCATTGGCTAAAGGTTTTACCGACGATGAACTCAAGCGCATGGCAGATTATTTCGCCGCTCAAAAACCTTAAGGAGACAGACTTAATGAACAAAACACATTCGTCTTCGCGTCGTCAATTTCTTAAACTGGTAGGTGCTACAGCATTAGCAACTACAGGTTTTTCTAACTATGTGCGTGCTGCAGGCAATGGCAGCAAGCATGTCGTCGTCATTGGTGGTGGTGTAGGTGGCGCAACCTTTGCTAAATATCTTCGCCTTTATGCTCCCGATGTTGCGGTAACGGTGATTGAGAAAAACAAAGAATACTTACGTCCTTATGGGTCGAGTGAAGTCATTGTCGATCATGCAAGCATGCAAGACATTACGGTTTCTTATGATGCACTGCAACAAAAATACGGCGTGAAATTCATTTTTGATACCGCAACCGACGTAGACTTTGATAAGCAAGTGGTTAAAACAGCGGGTGGTCAATCGGTTAGCTATGATCGCTTGGTTGTTTCTCCTGGCATCAGTTTCGACTTTGCTTCGATTGAAGGACTCAATCAGCAGGTTTCTGACACAGTCATGCCTCATGCTTGGATTCCTGGCCCTCAGTTAGAGTTACTAACCAAACAAGTTAAAGCCATGCCACAAGGTGGTACGGTATTGGTATGTCCACCACCAAACCCTTACCGTTGCCCTCCAGGCCCTTACGAGCGTGCTGGCTTAATCACTCAATACTTAAAAGAACATAATCCAACTGCAAAGGTGATTGTGTTAGATCCAAAGTCTGGCTTCACCACCGACGTTACCATGTTGCAAGCATGGAACCGTTTATATCAGTTCAACATTCCAGCCGATTTCAAAGGCTATACGGTTGAGTCTTTATTGGCAGCTGGCTTTACAGAAGATGAAGCTAAGGCACAGTTGGCTGAATTTAAGCCCATCAAGCACGACAAACCAGGTCAGTTGTCTTGGGTAATGGGTAGTCAAGGTGGTCGTGTATTACGCGTCGATGCGGCAACCAAAACCGTGTATACCGAAGGTGGCGAATATAAAGCCGATGTCATCAACATCATTCCACCCATGAAAGCGGGCAAAGTTGCCTTCGATTGGGGTTTAGTTGATAAATCTGGTTGGTGCCCTGTCAACCGTGTGACCTTTGAGTCTAGCTTACGCAAAAACGTTCACGTGATTGGTGACAGTTGTATTGCTGATGCCATGCCGAAATCTGGCTACTCAGCGAATGGTCAGGCGAAAGTTGTGGCATTGCAAATTAAAGCTTTATTAGCAGGCAAAGAACCACAAGAACCGATTTTCCAAAATACCTGTTATGCCTTGGCGGGTAATAAGGATTATGGTCAGTTCGTGTCGGATGTCTTCCGTGTAAAAGATGGCAAAATTGTTCGTGTCAACAATCCACGCTATTTGCCATTAAACCTTAAAGACAACGATCTTCGTTATGCCTTGTCGGGTTTCTACACCAATAACTGGATGAAATCCTTCACTGACGATTGCTTCGCTTGATGAAGTCTAATTAAAAAAATATAACGTTTAATAAAAACTATGGAGTGTTCAACATGACGGCTGAAGAAGAGAAAGCGATTCTCGAAAGCGCACCGGTCGGAACTTGGGCATTGTTAGCCGCCTACGGGGTAATGTTTACCCTAGGCTGGTTAGCAATGTGGTATCTGTTTATCAGTAAC
The DNA here is from genome assembly GCA_964519885.1 of uncultured Francisella sp. Lineage (GTDB taxonomy): Bacteria > Pseudomonadota > Gammaproteobacteria > Thiomicrospirales > Thiomicrospiraceae. The sequence goes on from CAZFLX010000014.1 coordinate 29,079, forward strand.
GGCCCAGTGAAGTAAGGGGATTTAATTATGTCTGGTAATAGTATTCATATTGATCCCTTAGAGAAGAAGTGGATTTGGGCAGTTAGCGCCATTGTGGTACTGACGTGGATTGTACAGTTGTACTACGCCGTTGCAGATAGCATTCATCCACCGAGCAACGTGGAAGTGATTGATTCGGCTAAATTGCACATGACCGAAGAGTTTGCAGAAGAGAACCTAGGCGTTAAGCAAGAAGCTGATGGTAGCTACACCGTGACCATGGTAGCGGCGCGTTACGGTTTTTACCCGCCCTTAATTGAAGTGCCTGTCGATACCACGGTAAAGCTGCGCATTGCCAGTTTTGATGTCTTGCATGGTCTGCACGTTCCAGGCAGCAACATGGCAACCATGGTTGTGCCTGGCTATGTGTCGGAAGTCACCACGGCCTTCACTAAAACGGGCGACTTCCCGATGATTTGTAACGAGTTCTGTGGCCTTGGTCACGACTACATGTACTCTAAAGTACGTGTATTAGCGAAACAATAAGGAGCAGATTCATGAGTATGACTGCACAAGTATCCACTGCCAGTGGCGTGAGCCACGTTGATGCGGATGTTAAAGCGTCGGGCAACTCATTAGGCATCTGGGCGATGCGCGTAGCCTTTATCGCGCTCGTCGTTGGTTTGCCAATGGGTCTTTTTCAAGCGGCTGAACGTAGCGGCTTATTTCCTTGGTTAGAAAGTACCGCGGTTTATTTCGCTTCGACCACCACTCACGGTGTGTTGTTGGCGTTTGTATTAACCACTTTCTTTGCGATGGGCTTTGGTTATCACACCATGGCACATAGTATTAACAAGAAAGCTTACTTTGGCTGGATTGGCTTTTGGGTTAGCTTAATCGGTACACTGATTGCTGCCGTGCCGATGTTAACGGGTGCTGCTTCGGTGCTTTATACCTTCTACCCACCTGAAATGGCTCACCCTGCATTTTATATCGGTGCGACCTTATTGGTAGTTGGTTCTTGGTTCTGGGTTGCTGACATGCTGATCGGTTTCACCCAATGGAAACGTGAAAATCCAGGCAAGCCCGTTCCTTTAGTGATGTTCGCTACCGCCATCAATGCTTTGATGTGGGGTTGGACCAGCTTGGGGGTGGCTTCTGAAGCACTGTTCCAGTTATTACCCGTCTCTCTGGGCATCATGGAAACACTCGATCCAGGTTTAGCACGTACCCTTTTCTCTTGGACTCTCCATGCGATTGTGTATTTCTGGTTAATTCCAGCCTACATCGTCATGTACACCATCATGCCTAAAGAAGCTGGCGGTCGTTTGTTCTCTGACGAAATGGCACGTATTTCTTTTGTCATGTTGTTCATTTTCTCAGTACCAATTGGTTTCCACCATTTGTACCTAGACCCAATGCAAGCTGCTGGCTGGAAATTACTACACATGTTTGGTACTTTCATGGTGGCTGTTCCTACCTTCATTACGGGCTTTACCGTCATCGCTTCGCTAGAAATTGCGGGTCGTTTGCGCGGTGGTAAAGGCTTGTTTGGCTGGATCATGGCGCTAGATTGGAAAAACCCTGTCGTGTTAGCGGGCATGTTATCCTTATTGATGCTAACCGCTGGCGGTTGGGGTGGTGTGATTAACGCCTCTTACTCAATGGACGTAATGGTTCATAACACCCAATGGGTGACGGGGCACTTCCACCTGATTTTTGGTGGTACCACTGTGATTATGTACCTAGCAGGTGCTTATTGGTTATGGCCAAAAATTACTGGCCATGCGCTCTACTCTAAAACCCTGGCTGTATGGCAACTCTGGTTATATGCTGTGGGTATGGTGGTATTGACAGGTCCTTGGCATGCGCTAGGTTTAGCAGGTCAACCACGTCGTGTGTCGTCAACACCTTACGACCAGTTCCCTGACATGGTGGCTTCATGGGGTACTTATGAGTTGTTGATGATTATTGGTGCTTCGATGATTGTGGTATCGGGTTTCATGTTCATTTATAACCTGTGCAAAACCGCTTCAAGCAAAGTTGCTGCCAGCGAAACCGAAGCTAAGGTTGAATACGCGCAAGCTATTCATCCTCCAGTGCGTGTTCCTCACTTGTTGAACAGCTTCACTTTCTGGAACTGGGCAATGTTTGCATACATGATCATTAGCTATGGCTACCCAATTCTGCAATTTGCCTTTATTGGTACGCCTGGCGTGATTCCGTGGGGATACTAAGAATGAAATCATTATTCACTAAAACTTTATTGGCTTCGGCGCTGGCAACGATGATGGTCGTTGCGCCAGCAACGGCAAATGAAACGGCTAAGGCGAGTGCCGGTGGTCCGTCAACCAACGTGACTTGGACAGCAGAAATGATGCGCTTCGTGGCCAATGGCGACATCGGCAATGGTGCGCGTTTGAACTCAGAAGCTTATTGCGCTTCGTGTCACGGACATGCAGGTATTGCGCCCTCTCCTAACTGGCCTTCAACCGCTGGTCAGCGTGCTGAATATACTTTCAAAATGTTGAAAGACTATAAAGATGGTAAGCGCGCAGGTACGGCACACAATCAACTGATGCAGTTGGCTGTGATGCCCTTATCCGACCAAGATATGGCTGACTTAGCAAAATACTACGCTAGTTTTCCCTTGCCAACTTTGCCTGTTGGGGTAACGCATGACGCAGCTAAAGCGAAAGACGCTAGCAAGCTGATTGTACGTGGTGACGGCTCTCGTTTCATTGCGCCTTGTCAGTCTTGTCACGGTAGCAAAGGTGAAGGTTCGATTACCGACATTCCAGCACTGGCTGGCATGCCGCCTGAGTACTTCATTAAAACCATGCAAGAGTATCGTGATGGCACGCGTAAAAACGACGTTTATGCTCGTATGCGCTTAATCGCCAAAGATCTCAGCGATGCTGAAATCGAAGCCATGGCACACTACTATGCAGGCATGACTGCTAAGTAATCTCTCTTGAAACCCTTAAGCCCGTTCATCAACAGCTTAAGGGTTTTTTCTTATTCGGAAATATCATTTTCATGTCAAAGCATTGCTACCATTGTGGTCTTCCGATTGCTGACAACTTAACGATTGAATATCCCGTATTGGGAGAAACGCGTCAATTTTGCTGTCATGGCTGTCAATTAGCCTGCAAAACCATTGTGGAAAATGGCTTTGAAGAATTCTACCGCCATCGTGATAGCGAAGGTGGTCTCAATGCTCAGGTATTACCTGATATTTTAAAAAACCTCAGCCTTTATGATCGTCCTGAGGTGCAAAAATCTTTTGTTAAACAATCAGGAAAGCAAGCACAAGCCTCACTCATTTTAGAAAACATTCGTTGTGCCGCCTGTTTGTGGTTGAACGAACAACACCTACGCGCCCTGCCAGGTATCATCGATGTGCAACTGGATTACACCAGTCACCAAGCCAGTGTTACTTGGGATACAGAGCAAATTCAACTCAGCCAAATTTTAGAAGCCATTGCTGCCATTGGCTACATTGCTCACCCTTACGATCCCGTTCATCGTGAAGCACTATTAGCCGATGAAAAGCATCGTAGCATCGAAAAAATGTTATTTTCGGGCTTGCTCGGCATGCAGATCATGGGGTTTTCGATAGCCACCTATTGGATGGGTGGTTATCAAGCCGACGGTCAGTTGCCGCTATGGGAAATTATTGGCCGCTGGTCAACCTTAATTGTTACGGCGGTGATGTTGGTTTATTCGGGGTCTGACTTTTTTGTCGGTGCTTGGCGTGATTTGCAACACCGCAAATTAGGCATGGATGTACCAATTGTATTGGGTCTGGTCGCTGCTTGGGGTGGGAGCTTGTGGGGCACCATCGTGCAAGATGAAGCCGTCTATTTCGATTCGATTGGTATGTTCATTTTCTTTGTGTTACTGGCGCGGGTATTTGAATTAAAAGGTCGTATGACCGCCACCGACAAGCTGGATCGGCTATTGCGAATTATTCCACCCACCACTATCCGCTTGACAGAACAGGGTGAAGAAACGGTTGCCGTGATGGATTTAGCCATCGGGGATCGCATTCGCGTGTTAGCGGGGCAGACCTTACCCGTTGATGGCACGCTGATCGGTTCAGCGGCATTAATTAATGAGGCTCATCTGACAGGTGAAGCCAAGCCACTACAGAAACATCAAGGTGACTGGTTGCGTTCGGGCAGCATTAGTTTAGACCAACCTTTAGAAATGCGCGTGGAAAGTAGCAGCGTCAACTCGACCACTTCCAACTTACAACAACTGATGCGCAATGCCTTAGCGCAAAAACCCGCCATTGCTCAATTTGCTGACCGCATTTCAGCACCTTTTATTGTTTTGGTGTTAGGCATCGCCTTAATGACTTTATTGGCTTGGGCTTGGTTAGATAGCGCCCAGGCGCTCCCCAACACCATTGCCGTACTGATTATTACCTGCCCTTGCGCACTGGCTTTAGCCACACCCGTTGCCCTAGCCATTACCGCTGGTCGTATTAGTGAATTAGGCATGATCCCGATGAACATGAATGCCTTAGCGGCTCTTGCCAAAACCGATGTGTTGGTACTAGATAAAACAGGCACACTCACCGAAGGACAACCCAGATTAACCGACGTTCGTTTACTTTCTGGTCTGAACGAGGTCGAAGCTCGCAGCATTGCCAGCGCACTAGAAAGTCAAAATCAACATCCCCTCGCCTATGCGTTAAGAGACCCGCAAACGACTCACTCACATCACGTCAGCCAACTCACGCATTTTCCCAGCCAAGGAATCGAAGGCTGTCTTGATAATGACCTCTGGCGCATTGGCAAAATTGATTTTTGTAGCAATCAGCCTTTAGATGATGACATCCAACACTGGATATCTACCCAGCAACAATCAGGTGCAATGGTGGTGATGTTGGCTAAAAACACTCAACCCCAAGCCTTGTTTGTTCTGAAAGATCCACTGCGGGATGACGCAGGCCTATTTATCGAAACCCTGAAGCAAACTGGGCGTTTTCAGCAAATTGTCATACTCAGTGGTGATGATAACAAAACCGTGGAAAGTGTCGCGAACAGCTTAGGCATTAGCGACTATCAAGGTGGATTACTGCCCGATGACAAGTTGGCTTGGATTCAGCAAGCGCAACAACAAGGGCATAAAGTCGTCATGATTGGCGACGGCATTAACGATGCGCCTACCCTAGCAGCGGCTGATGTGGCGATTTCATTTAACCATGCCAGCGACTTAGCACAACTGCATAGCGATTTAGTGCTCATCAACCACAAACTGATGACGGTGATTGAAGCTGACCAACTCGCCAAACGCTCGCAACGCATTATTAACCAAAACCTGTTTTGGGCATTGGCTTATAACTTATTAGCGATTCCCTTTGCTGCGTTTGGCTTCATTACCCCATGGATTGCCGCGATTGGCATGTCAGCGAGTTCTTTATTCGTCGTGGCGAATGCGTTAAGATTGAAACGTTAAGCAATCAGAATCTATTTATTAATGAGTTAACACAGGAAATAACATGCAACCAGCTCAATCGAACCGAAAAAATCTATGGATGGGATTAGCCATATTAGCAAGCTTTTTTCTCATTCTCGCTATTGCTGTCAGTGTGAAATGGATGAATCATGATCCCCGCTTGGGTAATAAAGTCGATGTCAGCGTACTGAAGATTTTCCCCCATCCGATCAACATTCCCGCCGCCAGTCTCATCGACAAAAATGGTCAGCCGTTCGATATGAATCAACTGAAAAACCGTTGGACTTTTTTATATTTTGGCTATACGCTTTGCCCTGACATTTGCCCTACCGAACTAACGGCACTGGCAGGGGTGTTAGAATCGTTGCGAGAACAACAAGTCAAAACCAAGCATGGTGTGTTGTTTGTGTCGGTCGATCAGCAACGTGATACGCCTGAACGTCTGCGTCAGTTTGTCGATTATTTCGACAGTAGCATTCAAGCGGTATCGGGCGCTGAAAGCGAATTACGTATCATGGCACAACCCATTGGCGCAGCATGGGACAAGGTCGCTCAATTCGATGAAAATGGTCGCCCCGATCCGAATAACTACCTGATTAATCACACCACGTCGATTTTATTGGTCGATCCACAAGGTCGCGCCGTCGGTGTCTTCCCTACTCCACATGACCCTACGGCTATGGCGAAAGCTTTTACCACCGTTGTGCCCGAATAATCCCCACCCTAAAGGAAAATGATGATGCTGAATATGAAACACCTAGTCGCACTGAGTTTAGTGCTACCTAGCCTAGCCTTAGCTGAAGTCACCGTTAAAGAAGCTTGGATTCCCGAAGCGCCACCCTCTGCGCAAGCGATGGGGGCATTTATGACCATCGAAAACAGCGACGCACAAGCTGTGAAAGTGGTTAAAGCCAGCGCACCCAATTTTGATCGCGTTGAACTGCATGAATCGATTGAAGAAAATGGTATGCATAAAATGATTGCTCAACCATTTTTAAACATTCCAGCGAAAGGTAGTTTAGAGTTGAAACCTGGCGGCTATCATGTGATGTTGATTGGCGTGCAACAACCCAGCAAAGCGGGTGATGTCATTCCAATTGAACTGACGCTCGATAACGGTCAAAAGATCATGGTCAATACAAGCGTTTACAAACGCAAAGACATGATGCACAAAATGCCGATGATGAAGCACTAAGGCAAGCGCCTTGTTGCTGTATCGACTGTTGCTCTCGCTTGTCAGTCCGCTCATATTCGGCTGGCTGTTGCGAGAAGCTTGGCAACAAAACTCTCGTGCTACGCTGAGCGCAAGATTGGGCAAGACAGACCCCATTCAAGCCGACTATTGGTTTCATTGCGCCTCGGTAGGCGAAGTCAATGCGGTTGCACCCTTGGCGCTTGCCCTGCACCAGCAAGGCAAGCGTCTGCTCATCACCACTTTTACCCCAACGGGACTGACACAAGCGCAGCGTCGCTTTACCACAATGAATGGGGTTGAACTGCACTTATTGCCCATGGATTGGCAGTGGACAGTGAAGCGCTTTTTAGCGCAGCTAGACTGCCCGCAACTGGTGATTGTCGAAACGGAGTTTTGGCCTAACCTGATTCGACTTGCTCATCAACGCAACCTTCGCATCAGCTTGATTAATGCCCGCATTACGCAGAAAACACTCAGCGCTCCACAATGGTGGCGCAAGCTATTAATCAGCTTACTGGATGAACAAGTCGCCCAAATTCTTTGTCGTAACACCCAAGACCTGAATGATTTTAGACAACTGGGCGTAACAGGTCATCATATTAAGGTATTGGGTAATTTGAAATGGTGTGACGCAATCACCACTGCCTTACCTCGCTTCTATGCAGCGCCTTATGTGGTTTTTGCTTCGACGCATCTGCCCGAAGAAATCGAGTTAGCTCGTTTATGGCAAAAAAATAATGACTTACCCAAATTGGTGATTGTGCCTCGTCATCCCAAGCGTGGCGCAGAGATTGTGCAAGCTTTTCAGAACGAAGGTATTGCCATCAGTCAGCGCAGCCATAATTCAGACTCAACCGACGGCATTCTACTTGCCGATACCTTTGGTGAACTGACGGCATGGATGGCACATGCGGAACTGGTGATTATGGGTGGTAGTTTCGCACCCAAAGGCGGACAAAATCCGCTCGAAGCCGTTCGACTGGGTAAGCTGGTGTTCTGTGGACCCGACATGCGCGATTTCGTTGTCGAAGTGGCTCACATCAGTTCTGTGGGTGCACTGATTCAAGTGAATAATATGAGTGAACTGATGACAGAGATCGCCCAACGACTACGCCAACCAGAACAAAGTCAACAATACGCTCAAGCCGGTCAAACATGGCTATTAGCGAATCAAGGGCAAGTCCTAACCGATTACCTTCAGGCGCTGGAGCAGCACGATGCACTGTCGTAGTGGTTGTGCCGCTTGCTGTATTGCGCCGTCGATTTCATCGTCTATGCCCAACCACCCACAGGGAAAACCTGCGGGCGTGGCTTGCGGCCATTTAACACCCGAGCTGTTATGCGAACTCTTTGGCTTGCCCGAACGCCCCAGCGTCTGCGGCAGTCTGCAACCGAACGTGAGCATGTGCGGAGAAAATCGCACACAAGCCCTGGCTTATTTGAACGAACTAGAAACATTAACTGCGCCAGCTTAACACGCTTACCAAACGGACAACAGAGCTTGCGCTTTAGCCATTACGCCCTGTTCTGTGTCGGCTTTAACCGCACCAATAACAGCAATCCCATCTACTCCGCACGCCTTAACCACTGCAATATCCTTCAATTCAATACCGCCAATGGTTACCACGGGATAAGCAGGCGATAACCACTGCACCCACTCGCGCAAGTTATCTAAGCCCACCGCAGGATGGTCAATTTGCTTACTGGTCGTACCAAATAACGGACCAATAGCGATATAACTGGGACGCACGGTGTGTGCGAATGCCATTTCCGCTAAATTATGCGTACTTAGCCCCAAGCGCAAACCGCTTTCACGCAACCGAGTTTTATCAGCATCGCTCAGCGCTTGCCAATCCTCTTGTCCTAAATGCACACCAAAAGCCCTAGCCTCAACCGCCAGTTGCCAGTGATCGTTAATAAAAAGTTGGCACTCCTCATAGCCTTGGCAAATGGCTACGGCTTGCTCAACCTGCTGTTGAATAAAACCAGCATCGTCTGATTTCACGCGCAGTTGCAAGGTTCGACAACCCGCTTGCAGTAAAGGCACACAATCAATCGCTCTGGCAACAATCGGGTAAATGCCCATCGATTGTTTCATCGCAGGAAAAGCGTCTGGCAGAGCTTCGGGTTCTTGTGCTTCGACCAACCAAGGAAAGTGTGCTGAACTGGCTTGCCAGCCAAAAGTCGCCACAGCCCCCACGCCTTGCCCCAATTTTTGACCATGAACAATGCCGCCATGCACGCGTGCTTTGGCTTGTACTACCGCTGAAACTAAGGACAACTCCTGTATCAAGCCTGCCGCAATACTACTCGCTAACACGCAACCCGAACCATGACTGTCTCGCGAATCAATACTAGGCGCCATCAGCCAAACGGGCGATTTGCCTCGTTCGAGTAGTATATCTGCGGCTAAAGAACCATCAAAATGTCCGCCTTTGAGCAGTGCTGCCTGTGCGCCCATACTCAACAAGGCTTGTGCCGCACTTAACTGGTCAGATCGGCTGCGAATACTCAACCCTGTTAGCTGTTCTGCTTCAGGGATATTCGGTGTAATAAGGCTTGCCATCGGCAATAATCGGGTAATTAATAATTGACGCGCACCTGTTTCCAATAGGTTTTCACCGATACTCGCCTTAAACACCGTATCCAATACAATCGGCACTTTTACATCAGCAAGCAGGTTGACCAAACACGATACCATGGCACGACTGCCAATCATACCGATTTTAATGGCCGCAATCGGCATATCGGACAAAAGGGTTTCGACTTGTGCTTGTAATATTTTCGGCAATACAGGATGAACTGCTGTCACACCTTGCGAGTTTTGAATGGTCAACGCCGTGATGGCACTGCAACAAGGCACACCCAAGGCATTGGCAGCAGACATATCGGCAGAAATGCCCGCACCGCTTGAGGGGTCGTGACCTGCAATAGTGAGGAGGCAAGACTTTACGAAAAGCGTCATAAAACAAGGGTGTCTTTTGCTATGAAATTCCGCACAATCCGTTCATCTAAACAACTGCGCAAAAAAGCATTCATGCCCGTCATATCGTTGCTATTGTAAAATGCTAGCATTAAGGTATTAAACTCTTGTTGGCGCTTAGCAGGCACATTAATAATGGGGTAACCTTGACTCAGCAAAATACCATTCATCATAAAACGTCCTGTGCGCTTATTAACATCCCAAAAAAACTGAATGCGCGCCATTTGTAGAAAAGCACTGATGGCACGATCATAAACATCTTCGATTGAGTCTAGGTGTTGCGATAATTGATACCAATGCTCGAGTAATGTTTCTGGTGAGGGCGGCTCATAATCTGTACCCGAAATGGTAACAAAACCCGACCGAAACTTACCCCAATCTAAAGCTTCATCCTTTCCAGCGATTTGATGTATTGAGAGCACTGTCTCTAGGTTAAAGGCAAAAGCATCATTTTTAACCAATTCAAATAACAACTCCCAAGCCTTTGCTTGGTTAATCGCCATGTTTTGATCGCTGATTTTATGACCACCCACCGTAATGCCATCCAAAATGGTTTGCACCTCGGGCAAAGTCATCGCCACGCCTTCTAAATTGACTGCATCGTAAACCAATTGCGAAACATCGCGCTTAGCAAGTTGCAAAGCTAAAGGCTGATTAGGAATTAACTTAGGTGTTTGCATCTATTTAAATTCAATAATAAAGATCTTAACAGGATCAAACGCACGCGACTTGGGGCTGATTTAATGGCAAATACCGTCTGATTCTGCCTTGCATCTTAGGTAACAACTCTTTTTCCGCAACACGTGCATCATATTCAGCTTGCAGGTTTAACCAAAATCGCGCACTCATGTCAAAAAAAACAGCCAAACGCATTGCGGTATCGACCGTAATCGGACGCATACCATGAACAATATCATGAATTCGACTCGGAGGCACATCAAGATCGGCCGCCAAACGTCGTGCCGTAATTTCCATTGGTTTCATAAACTCTTCCAATAGAATTTCACCAGGATGAATCTCTGCTAACTTCTCCATAACACACCTCTCTCAGTGATAATCCACGATTTCAACATCAAATACACCATCTTCTCGCCAAATAAAACATACTCGCCATTGATCGTTAATACGAATACTGTGCTGACCTAAACGGTCACCTTTTAAGGATTCAAGTCGATTTGCTGGCGGAATCCGCAATTCAGCTAAGGCCACAGCTGCATGAAGCATTAACAGCTTTCTTCTGGCTGTTCGCTCAATATTTCTGAATCTTGGAACCGAATGACTTAAAAACAGAGCTTCAGTGTCTTTACATAAAAATGAATGGATCATAGTTTCATACTATTCTGAAATTAAGATTCTGTCAAATAGAACAATGAATTTATCCCTGATGCCAAAACGGTGTACCCAGCGTCGGTGTCGAGGCTTGCGCCATCGGGCGGGCAGGAATAGGACCTGCTTCGTAACACAAACGCCCTGCTTCAATCGCGCCAGCAAAAGCCTTTGCCATTTTGACAGGATCGGCAGCTTGCGCAACGGCTGAATTGAGCAAACAAGCATCGTAACCTAACTCCATCACCTTTGCGGCGTGACTTGGCAAACCTAGCCCAGCATCGATCACTAAAAAGGCATCGGGCAAGCGTTTGCGAATTGCTTCTAGCGCATAGAGGTTAATTGGACCTAGAGCAGTACCAATCGGTGCTGCCCACGGCATGATCGCCGTCACGCCCAAATCATACAGCTTCATTGCCAACACCAAATCATCGGTGGTGTAAGCAAACACCTTAAAACCGTCTTTCACTAAGACTTCAGCTGCTTTCAGCAACTCGAAGGGATGCGGCTGTAGATTGTAATCATCACCCAAGGTTTCCAGCTTAATCCAATCGGTACCAAAGATTTCACGCGCCATTTGTGCCGTGGTAATGGCTTCTTCGGCCGTGTAGCAACCCGCCGTATTCGGTAATAACTGACACCCCGTTTGCTGAATCATCGACCAAAAAGTATTCCCACCGCCCGCTTGTGGATTGAGCCGACGTAAACCCACGGTAATCACCTCTGCCCCGCTCGCTTTCACCGAATCTTGCAGGTGCTGCGGTGAAGGATACAAAGAAGAGCCAATAAAAAAGCGGCTGTTTAACTCAACGCCAGCCAATGTAAATGACATATCTGTACCTATGTATATTAAACATAAAAATCTCAAGTAAGGAGATGATAACAAGGCGAAAGCCCGAAGCAATAAAAAGTAAGGCTACTGAAGTAACTGCTTTTTTGATAGGGCTTTTAACGCAGTAAGCGCTCCTTAATTGAATTTTTATTAGCCACCTTGAACTGGTGCGACTACATCAATTCTGTCGCCATTATTCAACTCAGTTGTTGCATACTGTCCCTTTGGTACAAACTTCGTATTGATGGCACACGCCATGCGCTGATCGGGCGCATAACCGCGACCCTGCAAAAAATCAGCGAGCATCATGCCTTGATGAATGGCAAAACTCTCGCCATTAAAGGACACCACAATGGTGGCGCATTGAGTACAACTCATATTACTTTCCTTCCAATAATCCCAATCCCTGCAACACGCAGGCAGGCGCGAGCAAATAGCCATGCCGATACAAGCCATTAATGGTCAACACGCCTTCTTTCCAACCAACAAACGGCAGGTTATCGTGCAAGGCTGGGCGTAAATTCACCGACCATCTCACAATATTCGCCTCGGCAAACCCAGAATGCAAACTATATAGCGCACTGAGCAACTCTAACGCCGAACGCACGGTGACGGGACTTTTATCTTCCGATTCTAACTCGGTTGCACCAATAATAAACCGATGATTCGCCCTAGGTACAACATACAACATATAACGCGGATGCATTAAGCGCACGGGACGTTGCAAGGTCACTTCAGGTGCATCGACCGTCAACACCTCGCCACGCACACCACGTACCGAAACAGTGTCTTTCGCACCGACACCACGTGCATCAACTACGACATCAAATGTCTGCCAACCTTGTTCAGTTTGCAGACGCTTTTCCTGTAACGACAACACAGGCGTTTGCTCATGCCAAACCACACCCAACTGATCGAGCGCAGCGGCCAAAGCGATAAACATGTCGGCATTATCGACTTGCGCTTCTTCCGCTAAAAATACACCATGACGAAACTTACCCGCTAACGCAGGTTCAAACGCATCAATATCAGCACCCGACAACACCTTCACCGCTTGCGTCTGCTCCACGGGTAAACGATGCAGCAACAAGTCTTGAAAATGACGCAAACTACTGACATCCGCCGTATGCGCCACCGCCAAACTCCCCTGCTGACGATACATCACCGAGCAGCCTGAATCGGCTTCTAGCTCGCTAATCCACTGCGGATAAGTGTGCAAGGAAATCATGCCCAAGCGAAAGACTTCAGGTTCGCTCACGGCCAATTCCGCAAACGGCGAAATCATCGCCGCTGCCGTTGTGCCAGCCGCTTGCTCACCTGTTTTGCTATCGCCATCAAAGAGCGTTACCGCATGACCAGCACGAGCCAGTCGCCACGCCAATAAGCGTCCGACCAACCCCGCGCCAGCAATACCAATATTCATAATAGCTCCTCGTGAATTTACACCTAACTAAACCGTCATGAGTCTCTAAAATTGCTAGGCGCAAGGCTCGCAGACGCAAGGCGTGTACATCAGTACACAACGCAGCGCGAGAAACGCGGCAACAACGCAAGATAGAGACGTAATAGGTTTAGGAGTAAATCTGCGCACCAGCCGCTTTAAACTCCTCTGCTTTCGCTTTCATTTCCGCTTCGACATCCAATAACTGAATGACATTACCCGCAGGCAAAGGCGCATTAGTTTGCGCTTGAGCAAAATCACGCACTTCTTGTGAAATTTTCATCGAACAGAATTTAGGACCACACATTGAGCAGAAATGGGCTATTTTCGCTGACTCACGTGGCAAGGTAGCATCGTGATAGGCTTTTGCCGTTTCAGGGTCGAAACCCAAATTAAACTGATCCTCCCAGCGGAATTCAAAACGCGATTTACTTAACGCATCGTCACGCAATTGTGCGCCTGGGAAGCCTTTTGCCAAATCGGCAGCATGAGCAGCAATTTTGTAAGTGATGATGCCCGTTTTCACGTCGTGCTTATCAGGCAAGCCCAAATGCTCTTTTGGTGTCACATAACAGAGCATTGCCGTGCCATACCAACCAATTTGTGCCGCACCAATCGCCGACGTAATATGGTCATAACCAGGTGCCACATCGGTCGTCAATGGGCCAAGCGTGTAGAAAGGGGCTTCAAAACAATCGGCTAACTGCTTATCCATGTTTTCTTTAATCATCTGCATCGGCACATGACCTGGCCCTTCAATCATCACCTGCACATCGTGCTTCCACGCGATTTGCGTCAACTCGCCTAGCGTTTCTAATTCTGCGAATTGGGCGCGATCGTTGGCATCGGCAATCGAACCAGGACGCAAGCCATCTCCCAAACTAAACGCCACATCATAGGCTTTCATGATGTCACAAATTTCTTCAAAATGGGTGTACAAGAAGTTTTCTTGATGATGCGCCAAACACCATTTCGCCATGATCGAACCACCACGCGACACAATACCCGTGACACGATCAGCGGTATAAGGAATAAACGGCAAACGCACGCCCGCATGAATGGTGAAATAATCCACGCCCTGTTCGGCTTGTTCAATCAACGTATCACGGAACACTTCCCAGTTTAGGTCTTCGACAATGCCGTTCACTTTTTCCAAGGCTTGATAAATCGGCACCGTACCAATCGGCACAGGCGAGTTACGCACAATCCACTCACGTGTTTCGTGAATGTTATTGCCCGTCGATAAATCCATCACCGTATCGCCACCCCAACGAATCGACCAGACCAGCTTTTCCACTTCTTCTTCAATACTCGAGGTGATCGCCGAGTTACCGATATTGGAATTGATTTTCACCAAAAAGTTACGGCCAATAATCATCGGCTCAGATTCGGGATGATTGATGTTATTCGGGATAATGGCACGACCACGCGCAATTTCATCACGCACAAATTCGGGGGTAATTTCAGCCAGCATAGTAGCACCAAAAGCGTGCCCCTTGTGCTGCGGACGCTGTTGCGCCATAAACTCTGCCACTTGCGCACGAAGCAGATTTTCACGAATCGCCACATACTCCATTTCTGGTGTGATGATACCTTTTTTTGCATAGTGCATTTGTGACACATTCATGCCCGCTTTGGCTTTACGCGGCAGGTGTTTACCTTCAAACTGAATCGCACGTAATTTCTCATCATTGGCACGCGCATTACCATAGTCACTGCTTAAGCCCGTTAACAACTCCGTATCACCGCGCTCCTCAATCCACTGCTCACGCAAACGTGGCAGACCCTGACGCACATTGACCGCATAACCAGCATCGGTGAAAGGCCCTGAAGTGTCGTAGACGCGAATTGGTGGATTGGGTGTTGCTTGTGTCTCATCTTTATTGATGACGAGGGTATCGGTTTGTGCAATTTCGCGAAATGGAACACGAATATCCGCACGCGAGCCTTGAATATAGACTTTTTTCGAATTCGGAAATGGGGCGGTAGTGATTTTATTGGCTAAATCGGTTAAATCGACGGTTAATTGGTTACGTGCCATGATGCGAAGCCCTCAACAATAAATGCGGTTTGAGGGTGCTGGTGAAGCAGATTTTTAGAATTTTCAATTAAGGATCAAGGAGGCTCTTGTCTTCCCTCATCCCAGCCTTCTTCTTATAAAAAGAAAGCACAAATAAACACATATTTTCCTGTTCCTTTACGCAGGTATTACCCTGATCAAGTTCACGGGTTCTGCCCCTAAAGGCAATCTCAGCTTCACCAGCACCCCGACAAGTTTTACCACATCATAACAAAGGCGGAGATGATTTGGCAATCAGCAGAGTGTGTTATGATTCAGAATGAAGATTCAATCATCTCAACGAGGTGCCTTATGTCCTTGCCTTGGTTTGACGCGCTACATGATCGCGCTTGCGATACCGACAGTCCTTTTGTACAAGCCGTAGAAGAGGTTTTTACCTCGGTTGCAGGCATTGCCGACACCCATCCTGAATGGAAACAAGCGGCTATTTTTGAGCGTTTACTGTTGCCCGACCGCGTCATTGAATTTAAAGTCGAATGGATTGATGACCATGGGCAAGTACAGGTCAATCGTGGCTACCGTATTCAATACAACAATAGCCTAGGCCCTTACAAAGGCGGCCTGAGATTTCATCCGAGCGTCAACGCAGGTATTCTCAAATTTTTAGCCTTTGAACAGATTTTCAAAAACGCCTTAACGGGACTTGCCCTGGGTGGTGCCAAGGGCGGTTCAGACTTCGACCCCAAAGGCAAAAGCGATGCCGAAATCATGCGCTTCTGCCAAGCATTTATGCGCGCACTCTATCCTTATATCGGCCCAATGGTCGATGTTCCAGCCGGTGATATTGGTGTTGGCAACCGTGAATTAGGTTATTTATTTGCCGAATATAAACGCCTCACCCATCAGTATAGCGGCGTATTAACAGGTAAGCCGCTGTTACTTGGTGGCTCTATGCTGCGACCAGAGGCAACAGGCTATGGGGTGGTTTATTTTGCGCAACACTTGCTTGAAGACATGTACGCCGATACGCTTGAAGGAAAAATATGCTGTGTCTCAGGTGCCGGCAATGTCGCTTTACACACCATCGAAAAACTACAACAGTTAGGCGCTAAGGTGATTAGTTGTAGCGATAGTCAGGGCACACTCCACGACCCGCAAGGACTGGATATCAAACTGATTAAACAACTGAAATCCATTGCCCAACCTCTCACCCATTATTTACATGAACATAAGCAGGCTGAATTTATTCCCATCAGTTGCTATCCTGACAATGGACATGCGGTATGGCAGCTGGCTTGTGATGCGGCTTTTCCCTGTGCAACCCAAAATGAACTGACGCTCTCTGACGCACAAACACTGGTAACGAATGGCGTTAGACTGGTGGTCGAAGCAGCCAATATGCCTTGTACGCCGGAAGCCATTGAATATTTCCTCAGTCAATCGATTGCCTTTGCACCCGCCAAAGCAGCGAATGCCGGCGGAGTGGCCATCAGCCAATTAGAAATGGCCCAAAACGCCAGCATGATTCGTTGGACTTATGCTGAGATCGATCAACGCCTATACGAAATCATGCGCCATATTTATCAACAGATTAAAGCAACAGCCATTGCTTATCATCAGCCCAACAACCTCGTTGCCGGGGCCAATATTGCCGCCTTCAAACGGGTGGTCGAAGCCATGCTACTGGAAGGTTGCTAAAACAACCAATTTATTTGTTATACTTATGTCATAAACAAAACATGAGTCATCAATATTCGTCATGAAAAATTTCATTATTGCTCTTCTCATGGGACTAGGGTTAGTCACTCACCCTACCCATGCGGCCTACACCAGTCCTAGCAAAACCCTCACCACAGAACAGGGACAGCTTAGCTATCATCAACTAGGAAAAGGCAAACAAACCATTGTGTTAGTGGGCGGTGGTCCGGGCTTTAGTAGTTGGAATTTAGAGCCAATTCAACGAATGCTTGCACCCAACTATCGCGTGTTGCTGATGGATATGCGCGGCATTGGCGAAAACAAACAAGCGGTTAATCCAAGCGAAAAGCTGTTAAAACAATGGGTGAAAGACTTAGAGCAACTGCGCCAGCACAGTGGTAGCGAGTCTTGGACACTGATTGGTCACTCTTGGGGCGCACTGATGGTGCAACTCTATGCAGAGCAACATCCGAAACGCACCGAACAACTCATACTACTCAATCCCGTTGACCCACAAACGGATAGCCTAAAGACCTTAGTTGAACGCATTGAACAAAAACGACTTGCCAACACACCCACCCCCGACCCTTTCGACGAGTTAGCTTGGCAACAAAAGATTGAAACATCAGACACCCAACAACTGACCCAGCGCCAGCTCAATCAAGCCTTACCCAGCTACTTTTACCACTATCAACAAGGCGCTGACTATGCCAAACAATTCAGCACACACGATTTTGAACTGCCGATTAACCTGGGTATCTGGCAAGCCTACCAACAGCAACCGATACGCCCACAAGCCTTAAAACAGCTTTCCTTACAGTTTCCGCTATTTATTATTGGCTGTGAAGATGACCTACTGTCACCCGAAAACATTGCCAACTACCGTAAAATTTTACCCAATATCCCCCATAAGCAACTTGCTCAGTGTAGCCATTTTCCTTGGGTCGAACAGCCCAAAGCCTTTGAGCAGCAACTGCTTGCTTACTTACGCGAAGAAGCTGAATTTACCCCATTACAACGCGCTCAATGGTTCGATGCCTCTGGCCTTTTCGACTCGCAAGCTGCCCAGTCGGTGAATAGCGGCGAATTAAAATTTGTTGAAGCGAATAAAATCGACACGCGATTTGACTACCACATGACCAACCGCATCGATTTTCTGCCCAACAGCCTAAACGATGGATGGCTATCCCTACAACAATGTCATTACAATCTTGATGCAGTTAAAGCCCTAGAAATAGTCTACGCTGCCGATAAAACACGCAACCTAAGCATCCTGTCACAAAAATACATTGGACAAGCGAAAGTGGAAGGTAATAGTCTCCAACTTACCAACATCAAGGGTAGCGCACACATTTGTGTCAGCGCCGAAACGCGAGGGCTAGAGCGCATCAATCCACAACAATGGCAACTTAAGCGCGGTCCTTTTATGCGTCGTTATCTAGATGGTTATTACCCCATGCAAGTCAGCCTTGAAGTGAACTGGCAACAACAGCCGATTCAACTCAGCCAATCCATACCGCCAGCACAGCTTGGGACGAGTATTCAACAATCTGAAACCTATTTTAAAGGTATCTATCAATTTGAAGGTAAACTGCAGACACAACTGAATTTTTCAGCCAAGCCATAAAATAGTAACACAACAGAAACCTCTGATTTTTATTGAAAAAAACGCCTTAAAAAGCTATTATATGGGCAATTTACAGACCTAGGGGTGGCGACAACGCCTGAGAGTTTGCTGGTGCAAACAACCCTCTGAACCTGATCCAGTTAATACTGGCGTAGGAAAGGGCATACCGCATGAGTTAATCCATTCATCTCTCGTAACCGCCTTTCACTGCGCTCGACCTTTTAAGGAACTTGCCGTGAAGCCTTTGAACTCTATTTCCATCGCAACGCTACTCACACTGGGTGCGCTTCCTGTGTTAGCCAACACCGCCACACTTGCCCCGATAACGGTTTCTGCCGACTTACGCCAAGAAAAAGATCAAGACCTAGCCGCCAGTACCAGCATTCAAACACAGCAACAATTGCAAGATCAAGGCGCGACGCATTTTGGCGACATACTATTGCAGACTCCCAACGTTAATTATTCTGGTCAAAGCTCACGCCCCCGTCACATTCAAATTCGCGGCATGGGTGAACGTGATGAATACACAGGCGCACCCAATGCCAGCGTTGGCTTTGCTGTGGACGGTATCGACTTTAGTGGTATTGGCATGGTGGGCAACTTATTCGACGTCAAACAAGTCGAAGTGTTACGTGGTCCACAAAGCACGCGCTATGGTGCCAGTGCATTGGCAGGTCTGATTAATATTCAAACCAATGACCCAACCGCTGAAAACGAACAAATGATTGAAGCCAGTGCGGGTGGTGATAGTTTGCGCGAACTCGGTTTGGTTTCCAGTGGTGCTTTTAACAAGCAAGCCAACAGCCCACAGTACCGTTTTTCGGTATTTAAGCACACCAGCGACGGCTTTCGCAATAACGCCTTTTTAGGACGAAGTGACACCAATGGTCGAGATGAACTGAACATTCGCGGCAAACTACGCTTCTTCCCAAGTGCCGTTACCACTGTTGATGTTAGCTTATTACATGCAGACTACAACAATGGTTATGATGCTTTTTCACTCAATAACAGCTTCACTACTCTGTCCGACCAACCTGGCAAAGACACGCAACTCAGTAATGCGGGTGCGTTAAAGTTTACCCATAAAGGCAACCCGAATTTTACCTTGGTCAGCACCACGACCTTAGCTAATAGCGATATGCGTTATAGTTACGATCAGGATTGGTTATATGCGAGTTATCCGAACGTCTACTCTGCGATTTACAATAATCAAAAAAATCGTCGTTCGCTCAGTCAAGAAATTCGCTTAACGTCTACACCCTCCTCTAAGCTCTTTAATCAAAGTACCGATTGGTTGGTTGGCTTTTACGGCAGTAAATTAGACGAGCGCAATGATAACTTTGATACCTATGTTGGTCTTCCCACCGCTACCGATTACAGCTTAACGCGTCTTGCCACCTTTGGTCAGCTAAACTTTGAATTAAGACCCACCACACAACTCACTTCAGGGCTTCGTGTAGAACAACATCAGGCCGATTTTAGTAATAGCCAACAAGAACAATTTAATCCAAGCGAAATCTTGTGGGGTGGAAACTTAACCCTTACCGAAAAACTCAATCAACATCATATGCTTTATGGCAGCTTGTCCAGAGGTTTCAAAGCAGGTGGCTTTAATACAGGTCTTACTGGCACTGCGCCAGCCAGCTTACTGCGTTTTGAAAGTGAAACCGCCATTAATTATGAATTAGGCTTAAAATCAAACTGGTCACAACTGAAAACAAAAATTAGTGCTTTCTATACCGACCGGCAAAACCCACAATTTGATGGTTATGACCAAATTAATTATTTTCGGTTTTACACCGAAAACCTAACCAGTGCTAAAAACTATGGACTAGAAGCAGAATTCAACTGGCAACCGATTGTGCGTTGGCAAATTTTTGGTAGTGCAGGCCTGCTTAAAACAGAAGTTTCTGGTAACCCAGCGAATGCCAGCATGACGGGATTGCCTGGAAGGGATCAAGCCCACGCTCCCAACTACCAAGTCATGCTCGGAACACAATACCGCACAGCAAGTGGTTACTTTGCGCGTATTGATGCCAATGCAGTAGATCGTTTCTATTTCGACAATGTACACAATTTCAAGTCTGATGCTTACACTCTATGGAATGCTCGTATCGGTTACCAAGCAAAAGACTGGGAAATTTTCCTATGGGGTCGTAATATTACTGATGAAAAATATGCCACCCGAGGTTACTTCTTTGCAAATAACCCAGACACTTACCCGCAAAACGAAGGCTATATTCGCCTCGGCGACCGCCAACAATTCGGGCTAACCACCCGCTTCTATTTCTAAGAGGACCACTGAATGCATATTTCTGTCGATATTAGCCTCTATCCACTTGCGGATGAATACGTAGAGTTAGTCTGCGATTTTATTGCCCGCATCGAAGGCATTGAAGGCGTTAGCGTAGCCAAAAACACACTCAGCACCCAAATATTTGGTGAATACAAAACCATTATGAGCTTGCTTGAAACAGAAATGGAACGCACCTTTAACCAACTGCCTTACAGTGTATTTGTGCTTAAAATTGTGGGTCTCGACCGAACGCCGAATAACTGTGATTGCTGATTACCACTTCGAACTGGAAGTTCTCGCCTCTTTATTAGGCCTGACTTATGTCATCCTGATGGCCAGACACAATATTTGGGCTTGGTTGGCTTCGGGCACAGGTGCAGGTATTTACGGAGTGTTGCTCTGGCAAGACCAACTACCGATGCAAGCACTACTGCATTTAGGTTATATTGTGATGGCAGGTTTAGGTTGGTATCAATGGCAACAGAATAGCGCCACTGAGCATTCAAATATTCAACGCATGAGCATTGACGATCACCTATTGGTGATGGGCTTAGGCACAGCGCTCACCGTTATTTTGGCATTTATTTTAACCAGTGAACAACTATCTCAATCCCCTTGGTTAGACAGCGCCACCACCGTTTTTGCTTTTATTGTCACTTGGATGGTGGTCAAACAACGCATTGAAAATTGGCTCTACTGGGTGGTGATTGATTTGACCACCGCATGGCTGTTTTGGCAAACTCATCACATCCCGATGGCGGTTTTGTATCTGGTTTATACGGGTATTGCGCTTTATGGCTACTGGTATTGGAATCAACTCTACCTCAAGCAAAAAACTCAGGCCACGCCATCCACTCATCCTCAGTCAGACGCCCCATAATATGCCAAGACCAAAGCAACTGGCGGTAAGTCTTTCTCACTTTTGCTAAACTTGGCAAGTCGCCACCCGCGCTTAAATAAGCTAGAGACCACACAGCCAACTGCTCAGGTGTAAGCCAATATTCCATTAACACCAATTCTAGCGCTTTAGGAGCAAAGACCAAGGCATCAATATCCACCAACGCGCTTAATCGCCCATCTTGTTGCAGACACTGATCCCAGCGCATATCCATAATCATCGGCACAAAACCATCAGTCTCCATAACCTTGGCCAAAGCTTCAGGGCTTACTTGTGGCAAAAGTGCAGCAATTCTACGTCGCCAATCCTCTAATGAATAACCTGGCTCAATCGCATTACCCCAGGTAGCACGCTTTTTTTGATGTCTTTGCGCATCGGCAACGGCAAGACTTTCAATTAAAGTTGTGGGAATCTGCTCGGAGTGAATCACCTCTCCTTTTAACCACGCCGTCAATAAGTAAGCAGGTGAGGATGCTAGAGTCGGTTGAGAAGCGACCAAGGACGGGACAGTCACACTAAAATAATCAGCGGCACAGGCATAGTGTTGCGCAGACATCTGTACTTGCTGCGACAATTTAACATCAAATAACGCATTCATGCCACGCCAAAATGTCGAGGGTGTATCACGCAAAAGCTTCAAGGCAAACTTTCCCTGCAAGGCATTTAATTTATAAACACAATGCGTGGCATCATCAAAAGGAGAAACAACAGACTGATAAGCGGTTACCTGAATGGGCAAACACGCTATCAGCTCATCAGGCGTCAGCAGCAAAATTACTCTGCCTTTAATTTACGCGCATAAACCGCAAAAATGAACGCACCCACTAGCACCCATAAGCCAAAACGCCACCAAGTTTCAGCTGGCAAGAAGACCATCAAGCCGCCACAAAAAACAATGCCCAACAGAGGAATCGTTGCCCCGCCAGGAATGACAAAAGGACGTTCACGATCAGGTTGCGAACGACGTAATACCACCACTGCCAAGCACACCAATACAAATGCCGATAAAGTACCCGCATTGACTAACTCAGCTAAAGACGACAAGGGTACAAAACCAGCCATCAATGCCATCAACACACCTGAAATCACAATAGCAACACTCGGTGTTTGGAAGCGTTTCGACACCAGCGACAAACTCAATGGCAAGTGGCCGTCACGAGACATCGCATAAATAATGCGCGTTAAGCCATAATAAAGCACCAACATAACGGTGGTTAAGCCAGCAATAGCGCCCGTCGCAACCAATGCCGATGCCCAATTCAACCCAACCAGCTGCAAAGCATGAGCAACGGGCGAAGGCACATTGAGTTCAGTAAAGGGCACCATGCCCGTCAACACACTGGCCACAGCAATGTAAATCACACTACAAGCCGCCAGCGCCCACAACAGTCCTTTAGGCACATCTCGTTGAGGGTCTTTCGCTTCTTCAGTTGCGGTTGAAACGGCATCAAAACCCACATAAGCAAAGAATACCAAAGAAGCCGCAGCCAAAATGCCCACGGGTTTTCCATCAGCGCCTTCCCCAAACCAACCAAAAGGTGCAAACGGAGACCAATTATCAGGATTCACAAAGCCAATGCCAACGATTAAAAAGACAGCAATGGTGAGCAATTTAACAAATACCATCACTGCATTTAAGCGTGCGCCTTCTTTTGCGCCTACCAGCAACAAACCCATCAAAGTCAAAATAATTAACGATGCGGGTAAATTAATCCAACCACCACTCGCTGGCGGTTGAATCAACTCAGCGGGCAAGCCAAAGCCAATGGCTTGCAACCCATTATTAAAGTAGCCCGACCAACCTGTCGAAACCGCGGCAACAGCCACACCATATTCAAGAATAAGCACCCAGCCAATCAGCCAGCCAACCATATTTCCAAAAGCGGTTTTGGCATAACCATAAGCGCTACCGCTACCGCCCAACATACCAGCTAATTCAGCATAAGCAAAGGCCGCAAAACCCGCAGCCAGTCCCGCAATAATGAAAGAGATCACCACCGCAGGGCCTGCTTGATTGGCAGCGGCAATGCCCGTTAGCACAAAAATGCCCGTACCAATAATCGCGCCAATACCCATGAAAAACAAATCCCAAGCGCTTAACACCCGCTTCAATTCAATTTCATGGCGCATTAGCATTTCCTCATTATGATTTCTAAAATGGGCACATCATCAAGCCGTGGCGTAAACTTGCAACCCTCGTAACACCAAATCAGGCGTCCATTGCCAATCGCCCGACAGCAAGGGCAATAATTGCTGAGCATCGCCGCCTGTGATGATGCAACGCATCGGACCACCGACCAAATCGAAAGCCTGATTGTGTAGCCGTTCAACGCCTGCGGCCAATGTCCACAAAGCGCCACCCGCGACCGCTTGAGCGGTGTTTTTACCTAAGAAATCAATGCTAGGCTGAGCATCTGCCTGTTCATCTTCGTTCAGCTGCGCATTCACTTTAGCAGTACGACTGAGTAAACAGTCTCGCATTAAGCGTAACCCAGGAACAATTAACCCGCCCAGATGCTCACCACCATTATTGACCACATCCATGGTCAGAGCCGTACCCGCATCAATCACACAAACCGCAGAAGACTCTAACTGCCACGCACCCAGTAATGCACACCAACGATCAACACCCAAGCGCTGGGGTTGTGCATAACCATTTTTCAAACCAATTTTTTTAGGTTCAGAAACCACTTCTAATAAGGTTGAAGACCAACTACTGGCAATACAAAAGCGAAGCAAGCGCATCCATTCACCATCTGTGACCGAAGAAATCACCACTTGACTTGGTTTTTCCGCATCTGGCCAAACTTGTTGCAAGAAAGCCTCAACAGACAACCCCTGTAACGCCACCGCTCCTGAAAACTCATACAAACCGGAGCGCACACGCGCCCACTTGACGCGCGTGTTACCCACGTCTAACAACAATTTACTCATGTCAACCCTTAATTCATGTCAACGGACGCAGCTTAACTTCATCCGCCATAAAAACTTGTTCTCCAGCGCTCGTTGCCACACGCAACGCGCCTCGGTCACTCATATCGAGCCAAACACCATCAACCGATTGATTGCCTTGCCAAACCCTAACGGGCTGCCCCAACCAAAGAGCAGAAGCCAGCCATGCTTTTTTAATTTCCGCTCGACCATGAGCAGAACCCAAAGCATCTAATCGCAACAGCCATTGATGACTCATAGCGGCAATCAGTTGCGCAATACTCGGCAAACGAGCCATGTTGCCTTCTAGTGCAATCGCCTCATCGGGTAACTGACCCGACAAACGATTTAACCCGATACCCAATACCACATCGCACAGCTGACCACGGCGTTGAACAATGGTTATCAACATGCCTGCTAACTTACGGTCAGCGATGTAAATATCGTTTGGCCATTTTAACTTAAGCTGAGTCACACCTAAAGAAATTAATGCACTTTGCACCGCTAAAGCTGCATTTAAACTGAGCAAGCCCACATATTCTGGTTCGACCGCCACCCAACCGCGCCATGAAAAAGTAACCTGTCCTAAGCCAGATTGCCAAACACGCCCCTGACGCCCCTGCCCCGACTCTTGTTGTAAGGCGACGCATAAACGCCATTCACGTCTTAATGGAGCTGATTGTTGACACAACCAACTTTGTGTCGAATCAACACTATTCAACACATCAATCGCTTCCAAGGTAAAACGCTGCGCCTGAGGCAACTCCTGCCAAATGGCTTTTGCTAATAGCAGATAATGCAAAGCCAGCCTACTTAAGGTGTCTTGGTAGCAGTAGAAGGCTTAGCCGCATCAGCGGCAATCTCTGCATGAGTCATGGCTACCGACTGAAGCTGTTGCCATTGCCACCAACCCAGACCAACCAGCAATACCAGTAGTAGCCACAACCACCAACCCGCCCGAGACTTAGGCGCAAAAGGATCAATCAATGAACGCTTAGCACCAGCTGGCAAACGTGCCACACGGGTGAGCGTCGCCCCAAAGGGAATAGAGATACTGGCATGGGTATTTACCGCCCAACCATTCGCATCTAAAATCGGTCCCACATTACGTTTACGTAATTTGAACCAAGCTAACGCCATTGACGGACCAGAAATTAAGAGCAAAATACCCAATAACACTAATGGCATCTGCCAAATCGGTAACAGTAAAAAGCCTGTCACGATGGTTGCTAACGCAGTTCCCAAAGCACCAATCGCCAAGCCCATCGCTGCAAAAATACCCGCAAACTTAGCAATATCAAAGGGCGCGGCAGGTGTGGCTTTTGCTTCTGTCGGTTTGGCCGTTTCAGCGGTTTTCTCAATCGCTGCCACCGACTTAGCCTCGACCTCCTTCTCACGCGCACTGGCTAATTTTTCAAGCTGGCTGGCAATCATACGCCCCAAACGCTTGTAAGGAGACCAGAAGGCTTCAGCAACACTGATTGGATTTTCAATCATGCGTACCACAACCGCATCCCACTCTTCACCCTGTTGGTCGTAAAACACCCCATGCCTGCCCACCATCAGCTGATCCGCGTCACCTGCTGTCACTGCCGAAACAATACTCATCTTGTCCGTGCCATTACGTTTAACGCAATCACAGTACAATAAAAAAGTCCCCGAACGATGCGCCATAGTTGCATGCTTAGCAATATCGTCAACCACCAAGGACAAACGCATGCTTCGACCATCAATGTACAATTCACCCGCTTCAAAAATACCCTTATGATTGGGAGAGTAAAAATCGCGCATGGAAATGGTATTTTGCACCACTACATCTAAGTCACGCATAAACAACAACAAAGTCAATAAGTCATCAAGCTCTGTTAATTGATGCGACACAGCCACATCTCGCTCAATCAAAGCGTTCAAAGACACCGCCCAATCACTTTGTTGCCAAGACGTTAAACGTTTCATAGATAATGAAGCCACCATAACGCCTCGTTCATTGCCTAACCATTCACGCGTAGCAACTAAACGTTGACTCAACATCAACCAGTCTTCTAACGTTAAATGGTCGATATCACCCAATAAAGGCAAAACGACTTGTTGTTTAAATGCGTACATCGGTGATTGCCAAGCTGGGTTAAGCCCTTTATTCAACGGCAAACATAGATCGGCCGTTACCTGAGCCAAAGGCAAAGACTGAATATCACTGATGTTATTGGTTAAACTGGCTGCATACATGGTTTCATAAACAGCGATACTCGGATTTAACGCAACTGCCGACTGAGCATCAAACCCCACTAAGGAACAGCGTGCAAAATAATCTTTCACTTTAGCTTCGACCGCTTCAAACGCACTGATCGCTGCTAGCGTTTGCTCACCAAACAGCAAAATATCTTGCTGCTGTGCAGAAGCCATCCACGTCAGTCTATCTTCAATGGCAGCAGTAAACACATCCAGTAAATCTGCATCAATACCCTGCTTACCACTAATGTCTTCTCGACTACCGACACAATGAATCACATCCTCAAATGCAGACATCAAAATTTCAGAATCAATCGCATCACGTGTAATCACTCCATCACCATTAAAAGGCTGTTGTGAAAAGAGCGCTAAGGCTGATTCAACCTGAGTTAAGGTAATAATAGATTTATCTGTCTCTGAAGCGAGCAATAATTCTGCCAGTGAAGCTAAGGCTTGTCCTAGTTCCGTATCTGAACGCAAAGCGTCTAAGGGAAGCACTGCCTGACGAAGCGACAATAAGCTCGGATGTTTGAGTACTTCACACACAAATTGAATGGCTTGCGTTAGCTCATTCACACGAATGCGATCATCGGCATCCTTATCTAAGCGTTTAAGTGTTTTGTCGGCAAGAGAAAGTTGTTGTGTTGGACAACTCAACACCGCCCAAAGCTTGGTATCTAATTCAGACAAATGTTGCCAATCAGCATCAGTACTTAAACTCACTTGATCGAAGCCACCAATGCGCTCAAAAGTCCATTGATGTGCCGATTTTTTATGTGACATGCTCTTCATCCTAGTTTGTTTTATTGAACTAATATAACCGAAAAACACAATAAGTTGCCGCAAAATCACAGCTGATAAAAGGATATTAACAAATTCAAGACCGAATTTTATGCAATAAAAAACCCCGATCATTTCTGAACGGGGTTAGGAATTAAGTGCCTGGCGATGACCTACTCTCACATGGGGAGACCCCACACTACCATTGGCGCTGACGGGTTTCACTTCTGAGTTCGAGAAGGGATCAGGTGGGTCACCGTCGCTATGGTCGCCAAGCAAAACTGGGTTAAGCAGTTACGCTTGTCTCATCTGCTTCTTTGGAGCAGTTGAGTTAATTTTGGAAAATTCACGCTATGATACAGACATGTTTGTTATCAAACAAGTGCCATACAAGTATTTTTGGTGTTGTATGGTTAAGCCTCTCGAGCAATTAGTAATGGTAAGCTACATGTATTACTACACTTCCACATCCATCCTATCAACCTCATGGTCTATAAGGGCTCTTTAGAAGACTTAAAGTCTTAGGGATGATTCATCTTGGGGCAAGTTTCCTACTTAGATGCTTTCAGCAGTTATCTCTTCCGAACTTAGCTACCCGGCAATGCCACTGGCGTGACAACCGGAACACCAGAGGTTCGTCCACTCCGGTCCTCTCGTACTAGGAGCAGCCCCCCTCAATCATCCAACGCCCACGGTAGATAGGGACCGAACTGTCTCACGACGTTCTAAACCCAGCTCGCGTACCACTTTA
>CAZFLX010000015.1:0-53325 GCA_964519885.1 uncultured Francisella sp.
TGCTCAAAATCCATTTCGTAATGACCATCATTATTTTTGAGTGGATTCAGCAATAAACGACGATTATTATCAGTCACGGCGCTAAAAAATGGCGTATAAACGGGGGGTTGAACAATGACCGCATCCCCTTCATTGGTGAGTGCTTTGACGGCTGCATAGAGTGTCGGTACCACGCCCGGCATGGTTACCAGCCAATCGGGTTCAATCGCCCAACCGTGTCGTTGCGACTGCCAGTTAACCAGCAGTTGCCTTAACTCGTGCGGATGACGCGTGTAACCATAAATGGGATGTTCCGCGCGTTGCAACAAGGCTTGTTGAATCGGATTAGCCACAGCAAAATCGCCATCGGCTACCCACAGTGGTATCACATCGTCTGTGCCAAATACAGCCGTTCGTCCGTCCCACTTGACAGAATTGGTGTTCAAGCGCGAAATAATGGCATCGAAGTCAGAGCTTGAATACTGCTTTGTTGATGCCACAGGCGCTCCTCCCTGTTGCTGCTGACAACCTGCTAGCGTGGCGAAAGCCATCGCTCCGCCGCTGAGTTTAATGAAGTTCCTTCGATCTATCATCTCTGTCAGTTCAATATCACGTTAATTACCATCAAAAGCTTATCTTATCCGTTGCGATAACTCATCGGCATAAGCCAACAACTCCGAACGGTTAATGGCAAATACGCCCATGCCACCATGTTCAAATTCAAACCAGAAAAACGGCAATTCTGGGTAGGCTTCGGCTAAAGCGATATCCGACGCACCCACTTCGACCATCAGCACGCCTTTTTCAGTGAGATGATCGGCAGCTTCAGCCAATAACCGACGTGTTAGGTCTAATCCGTCGTGACCCGAGGCTAATCCCAACATGGGTTCATGGTGAAATTCAGCGGGCATGGCAGCAATTTCGTCGGCATCAACATAAGGTGGGTTGCTGATGATTAAATCATAGCGTTCGCCTGTCAATTGACTGAATAAGTCCGATTGAATGGCACGCACCTGATCTTGCACACCATGTAGGGCGATGTTCTGCTCAGCAACGCTAATGGCTTCACGGCTGATATCGACCAAATCGATTTGAGCATGGGGTACAGCCTGCAAACTGGCAATACCAATGCAGCCAGAGCCAGTACACATATCCAGCACGCGCTCGCAATTGTCCAAATCTACCCAGCCATCAAAGCCACGCGCAATCAGCTCGGCAAAGGGTGAACGTGGCACTAACACATGCTCATTGACAATAAAGTTCATACCCGCAAACCAAGTCCGACCCACCAAATAAGCGGCTGGGATACGTAAGCGAACCCGATCTTCAATCAGTTGTGCCACACGCTGGGCTTCCGCATCGGTTAAGGCGCAATTCAACCAAGCATCCTCTAAATCGGCGGGCATGTTTAAAGCTTGCAGTACCAAAAACTTAGCTTCATCGAAGGCATTATCCATACCATGACCGTAGAAAAGCTTCGCCGCTAAGAACTGACTCGCGCCATAACGAATAAAGTCTCTTAGGGTGTTCAGTCCTGACAAAGGCGACATTAATAATGACATGACTTAAGCTCCCTTAGGACGAAAAGCGACAATACGATCCGCTTTAGTTTCTATGCGCGCACCACCAATTAAGTCGATGCAATAAGGAACGGCGGCAAAGACAGCATCCAAACACTGACCAATAGCACTGGGTTTACCAGGTAGGTTAATAATCAGGGTTTTACCACGTACGCCAGCGATTTGGCGCGATAAAATCGCCGTAGGTACATACTGTAAGGAAACCGCGCGCATTTGTTCAGCGAAACCATCAAGAATTTTATCGCACACGGCTTGAGTTGCTTCGGGAGTGACATCGCGCAAAGCAGGGCCTGTTCCACCAGTGGTTAAAATCAAATCACAGCCTTGAGTGTCAGCTAATTCGATTAAAGTTTGCTCAATCACCAACTGCTCATCGGGAATGAGTCTAACCACGGCTTGCCACGGACTTTCCAGTGTATCGCTGATCCACTGCTGCATGGCAGGACCGCCTTTGTCTTCATACACGCCCGCTGAGGCACGATCTGAAATGGTGACAAAACCAATTTTTGCTGTTTGCATGGGGTTTACCCTTGTATTATTTGTACACAATGACCATATGATACAGTAGAGCAGATCATTTATGGATTAGAATATCCCTTAGATCAAAACATTCACCAACGAGAAAAGAAGCCAACTATGCCGAATCACGAACTCGATAACGACAACCTACCCGACATGCCCGACTCGGCAAGCCAGCAGGACGACGGAGTTGAAGCACAGATTCATGAGCATGAAGCTGCTACCGATACCTCATCCAGCGACAACAAAGATGTCACCCTGCACGACCAACATCATTTACCAGCGAATGTGTACCTCATTCCCATTCGTGAGCGCCCGTTTTTCCCAAAACAAACACTGCCGGTGGTGTTGAATAAAGAAACGTGGATGGAAACCTTTAAGAATATCGAGCGTAGCAAGCAATGGCTGGTTGGTTTGGTTTACACACCCGATGCTAGCGACCAAGCCAAACCGGAAGAATTTAGTGATATTGGCACGCTCATTCGCATTCATAATCCACGTGTGCATGAAGACCGCATTCAGTTTATTGCTGAAGGGGTAAAACGTTTTAAAATCGAGCATTGGCTATCGGAAGCTGCACCCTACCGTGCTCATGTCAGCTACCCAGAAGATGTGGTGAATGAAGAGCAAGAGTCGGAAAATAAAGCCTATGCGATGGCGATTTTGTCGGTGCTGCGTGAGATGGTGCCATTAAATCCGTTGTTTGGTGAAGAAATTAAGCTGTTTCTCAATCGCTTTAGTTTTAACGATTCTGCTACCCTAGCCGACTTCGCTGCGGGCTTAACCACTGCGGACGGGCAAGCACTTCAAGCCATTCTCTCAACATTTGACCTAGCCGAACGCTTAGATCAAGTACACAATCTGTTCCGACAAGAACTTGAACTGGCTAAATTACAGTACAACATTCGCGAACGCGTTGAGGAAAACCTGTCTGATCATCAACGTAAATTTTTCTTACGTCAGCAACTCAAAGAGATTCAAGAAGAGTTGGGCATCACTAAAGATGACCGCGCTGTTGATTTAGAAAAATTTGAATCACGTTTGGACAAACTGACACTGCCTGATGACGTAACCGATAAAGTCAGTGAAGAATTAGAAAAGCTCGGCTTTTTAGATACGCAATCGCCAGAATATGGCGTCACACGCAACTGGCTAGACTGGGTGAGTTGCCTACCTTGGGGCAACCACAGCAAAGACAAACTTGACTTGACCACCGCGCGCAAAGTGCTGGATAAACATCATGATGCCTTGGACGACGTCAAAGATCGCATTGTCGAATTTTTAGCGGTCGGCGCATTAAAAGGTGAAGTGAAAGGTTCGATTATTCTGCTCGTTGGTCCGCCAGGTGTCGGTAAAACCTCGATTGGTAAATCGATTGCCGAAGCTTTGGGTCGCAGTTTCTACCGCTTCTCGGTTGGTGGTATGCGTGACGAGGCGGAAATTAAGGGGCATCGTCGCACTTACATTGGTGCTATGCCAGGCAAGTTTGTGCAAGCGTTAAAAAGCTGTCAAACTGCTAACCCTGTCATCATGCTGGATGAAATCGACAAAATTGGTTCCTCTTACCAAGGCGACCCCGCTTCGGCTTTATTGGAAGTATTAGACCCTGAACAAAACAAAGACTTTTTAGACCATTACTTAGATGTACGCTTTGACTTGTCGAAGGTGTTATTTGTCTGCACCGCCAATACCACCGACAGCATTCCCGATGCCCTGCTCGACCGTATGGAAGTCATTCGTTTGGCGGGTTACATCACTGAAGAGAAAATGCGCATCGCCAAGCGTCATTTATGGCCAGCGCTGCTGAAAGAATCGGGCATTTCACCGAAAACCATCGAAATTACACCGCCTGCCATTCACCATATTATCGAAGGCTATGCGCGTGAAGCAGGTGTGCGTAACTTACGTAAGATGATGGAACGTATTATTCGCAAAACTGCGGTTAAGTTGGTAACGGGTGAAATTGAAACGGCGCGTATTCATGTTAAAGACATCGAAGATAGTTTAGGACACCCCAAATTCAGCAATGAAAAACCGGAAAATGTCGTCGGAGTCACGACGGGTTTGGCTTGGACTTCGATGGGTGGCGCAACATTAAATATTGAAGCCAGTCGTATTCATACACTGAATCGGGGCTTTAAGTTGTCGGGGCAGTTGGGTAATGTCATGCAAGAGTCGGCCAATATTGCTTATAGCTATATCAGTTCTAACTTAGCGCGTTACAAAGGCGACCCTAAATTCTTCGATGAGGCTTTTGTCCATTTACACGTTCCAGATGGTGCCACACCTAAAGATGGTCCTTCGGCCGGTATTACCATGGCAACGGCATTGCTTTCTTTAGCACGTAATGAAAAATTGAAAGAACAAGTCGCTATGACGGGCGAACTCAGTCTAACGGGGCATGTGTTACCCGTTGGTGGTATTCGTGAAAAAATCATTGCGGCAAGACGTGTGGGCATTAAAAACATCATCATTCCGTTTGACAACAAACACGATTTTGATGAAATGCCCGACTATCTAAAAGAAGGACTAACCATGCATTTTGCTAAGCATTTCGAGGATGTGGTAAAGTTAACTTTTATGCCTCGTACTAAGGTGTCGCTGAGTCAACGAGCATCTGAAGGTTTAAATCAGCGTCGTCGTTTGTCTCGCGCTAAAAGTTCACAACGTCGGACAGTTGCCGACTCAACAACTGGCTAATACTGGTCATCAATGCCATTTTTTGTCGGGTTTATCTAGCCCCAGCAAAGGGGCGACTTGCTTCCAGTAAGCATGGAAGCGCTTGGCGGGTTTGAGGGACTGCTCCGTAAACAACTGAGGATAAGCTGTTTGGTTCACCATAACCAATTTACTGGCCACTGAATCAATCAACTGTTGTAACTGCGGATCAATTGCTTTTTGCACGCGAATTTCATCTATGGCGTGTTCACGGCTTAACTCAGCAAGAACTTCAAGGGTTTTGCCGGCAAAAATAGCTACCGGTAATTCGCACAGGGTTTCATAAATAAACAAGCGGCGCTTAAAAGACCATTGTTGCTGCGCGAAATAATCCGCATCCCAAATATAAATCAGTAAATCCTCGGCTTGATAGTCTGCTGGTAACGCTAGGCTTTCATCATGCAGCCAACATAAACGACTCATGCTCATCACCCTGCTAATTTAGGGAATAACTGCAGATGCAGCTGTTCATAACTGACATCAAAACATCGATTGCTTGCATCTTCCGTGTCTAAAACACCCTGTGCAAATTGCCGAACATTATCCAGATTAAACACATAGGGTTTGGCACTAAAAGTTGAAGCGACCCACTGCCACGAGTAATTATTCGAGGCTATATCGCCATCAAGCAGATGCTGTAAAAACCAGTGCGCTCCTGCCTGCCAACGTACCCGTCGCCAATGCACGATATAACTGGCTAGGTATAAACGAGCATGATTGTGTAAATAGCCTGTCGTTAACAAGGTTTCAATCATTTGATCAATAATGCGAACACCCGTTGCACCCTGCTGTATGTCCGCTGGTAATTGTAAAGCGTAATTTTGTGCGCTAAAACCTGTTTTATAAGGCTCATAATCTTGCCAAATATGCTTAGGCTGAGCGAGATGCACCGCATGAAAAAAGTTACGCCACATCAACTGCTGTATCAACTTTTCGTTTTGCTCGACTGAGCCAGTTTGGTTGATATGCGTCAGCACTTCTTGGTCAGATAAAATACCATGCCGAATGTAAGGCGACAATTGGCTCACTTTTCCTGCTAAATGATTGCGGGAACGGGCATAGGCTTTTGGGTCAATATGACTTAACTTGTGTACTGCTTCACCCTTACCGCCAATAAAAGGACTTGCACAGCTAACATCAGATAGTTGATCTAACTGCGCGACATACTCACACATGGCTTCGCGAGAGGTGAATTGTGTCTGACAAGAGATAAGCATCGTTTATTTACCTGCTAACGCCTTATTCAACCAAGGCTGAAAGTCCCTGCGGTTGTTCCACCCAAGGAAAATGAGCGCAGTGTTTGAAAATTTTAGATTTCATGTTCGGAAAAAAACTTTTCAACCCTTTTTGGTTTTCAGGCATCAATAAGTCTTGATCACAATCGGCGAACACAACGGGTTGCTTAAGTTTGCGGGCATCGGCTTTGGTAAAAGGAATTTGATCATATTCTTGCCAAATACGGCTGTTAATTTCGGGAGAAAAATCGGCAGCGGTAAATTGAGCCGCGTATTCCTCACCTGCTTTCATATCGACAAAATAGGTGGGCAACACATGACGAATTTGATACACCCTTACCGACTCATCGGTGGCTTCAAATCCTTTTTCGGGCAGATTAGCGCCATCAAACTCAGCATCCCAAGCTTGGGGGCGATGCTTAGCTTGACGTTCATTAATTCGATCCAAAATATCTTCTAAGCCACGTTTTTCGGGATCAACAGGATTAAGCAACACCAACTTATCTACCTTGTCTGGGTAGGCTCGCGCGTATAGCAGTGCCATAATCCCACCCCATGAATGCCCGACCAGCGTCCAACGTGGAATGTTTTTTTCAACCCGAACTTGTTCAATATCAGCAATCCATTGTTCTAACAAGCGACCCTCGGTTAAGGGAAGCTGTGCTTGATCGCCCATGCCACGCATGTCGAACAATAAGGCACGATTTCTTTGAGCTATCTGTTGTTGTAATGGCAGTAAATTCCAAGCCGTAAAACCGGGTCCGCCACTTAAAATTAATACCGCTTTACCTTCACCATTGTCGTGTACTTTGAAGCTTTGTGCTTGAACCGACCAACTTAGGAAAAGGCTAACCAACATGGCTAAATAGATCATATCAATCCCGTTAGAATGAAAACTTACACTCATTCTAACCGAAAGCGTCAAACTTAATAACTAAACGAATGGTGTACAAAATAGATTAACCGTAAAGTTGATCTCTTTGAAAATAAATAAAAACGAACATGAGCACTATAAACAAGCTGTTAAAATTTTGGCCAACTGCTCATCACTCAACACAATCGGATTGGTTTTCATGCTATTACCACGCGCATTAGCAACCACTCTGGGTATGTCTACTTGCTGCATACCAAACTGTGACAGACCTGGTAGTCCAAAATCTTGATGCCACTGTCGCAACTGCTCGATTAATAACAACTGAGCACTCTTATCGTTCAAGGTGGGGTCATTCATTAATAACCGACCGACATGGGCATAACGCGTTAAAGTTTCTGATTCTGGCTGTTGCAACTGCAACTGCTCGATATTCATCGCCGTGCATTCGGCTAACAAAATACCGCACACCGCACCGTGAGGAGCAGGAAAGAAAGCTCCTAAGGGCGCTGCCAATCCATGCACCGCTCCCAAACCTGCATGGGCCAACACAATACCCGACATCAGTGCGGCATAGGCCATATCACCCGCCGCTTGTACATCCTGTGGGTTGTTAAACCAACGAGGTAAGGCATCCAAGGCTTTGGCTAAACCTGCTAATGCCAGCCCATCGGTAAAGGCATTGGCTT
Source organism: uncultured Francisella sp. (assembly GCA_964519885.1). Classification (GTDB taxonomy): domain Bacteria; phylum Pseudomonadota; class Gammaproteobacteria; order Thiomicrospirales; family Thiomicrospiraceae. The sequence goes on from CAZFLX010000015.1 coordinate 7,592, forward strand.
TGCTCGACGTGTATCCCTCAATCAATTGAGTAATAGCATCTAAGCCATTAAAGGCGATTTGTTGCACAGGCAAAGACAGCATCCAGCTGGGATCAATCACCGCCCAGCGTGGCATTAAACTATCGTGGCGAAAGGATTTTTTGAAACCACCCTCACCAGTTTGGCTCAGCACCGCATTTTTTGTTGCTTCCGTACCTGTACCTGCGGTGGTCGGCATGGCGATAAAAGGCAAGGCTTCAGCGGTGTAAGGCAATTCAGGCCCTACTCCCTCTAAATAATCCATTACCGAACGCTGAACGGGTAATAGCCCTGCTACCGCTTTCGCAGCATCTAAGGCACTACCGCCACCAATCGCAACCACCACATCGATACGATGCTCTGCATGGAGGAGAACACAATGATCCACCCATTGAGGTGAGGGTTCTGTGGCAACTCTTTCGTGCCAAAGCGTCAAACCCGCCTGCTGCCATTCTGCTAACAATACCTTCGCTTGTGCTTGAGCGTCAAAAGAATGTGCACCCGTAATCAGCAACACCCTTGTGCCGTAAGATCGAATTAACTGGGTGAGTTGCCCACTAACACCTTCACCGAATACGACTTGCGGTAATCGCGATAATTGCCAGTTCATGAAAAATCCTTGTATTTGCCTTGATACGCTCGCCACACGGTCAACCCTTGCTCAGTCACCAAAGCATCCAAGGGAATATCCCAAGCATCAACGGGGAGTGATTCAACCTGCTGACACTGATGCGCCACACCAATTAAGTAAGGTCGCTGGCTGGCTTGGGCAAGACTTTTATCGTAATAACCTGCCCCCATGCCAAGTCGATTTCCCAGCTTGTCCACGCCCACTAACGGCATCAACACCACATCCAAATCGGCAATACCAATCACCTGCTCTCCCATCGGTTCAGGAATACCCAACACATTCGCTTGCATCTTGGCTTGTTCTTGCCATGGCAAGAAATCTAAGGTGGTATCGGGCTTTAAACGCGGTAAATATAGCTGATGTTGGTTTTTGAGTGCTTGCATAGTGGGCATTAAATCGACTTCGCCATCAAAAGCGAGCGTCACCCCAACTGATAATTGCGCAGATTGAAAAAAGGACAAAGCCAAGAGTGTTGCTTTAACCGCTTGTGCGTGTTGTTGTTGTTGGATTGGTGTCAGACTGTTTCTGGCTTGACGACACTGCAAACGAAGTTGTTTTTTATTGAGAAGAAAATTGTTTGAATTGGTGGCATTGGTCATGCAAAACACCTTTGTGCAATGAAGTTAAAAGACGTGAACCAACGACTGGTGTTGCGTATTGGTCCCTAAACCCTAAAGTTTAGGTGGTGGCTATAGCCATCAGTTAGGTATCTTGGACAAAGCAAGACGCACACCCCGATGGTAATTCGGCCCCAAAAGAAAGTTTATCGGCTCCGGGTACGTCAGCAATGCACCAAGTCGCCAGAACACGCCTTTGCACCTATTCTAGCGAAAACTTGGAACGGATGCACCCCTTAATCATCAGTTTCTTCGCCCTTTTGTTCTTCTAACATACGCTGAACTTGGCGTAAATTAGTGGAAACTTCTGATTCTAAAGACTTTGTGAAGCGGTCGGCTTGTAGCAGTTCATAACTTAAATTTAGACTTAACATCAGCAAACGTGTTTCTAGCGGTAAGCTGGAACTGCTTTTTTGCAAGGCGTCATTAACCGCTTGAGCCGCTAATAACAAATCGGGTGCATCACTGGGGGCACAAGGAACCTGAAACTTTTTGCCTGCCAAGCTTAAGGCAACGGTATTTTTTTGCATCCAATCATTCCTAGTGCGATAATGTGAAGAATTTAACGGTAATTTAACGGTAATACGCAGCTTATGGATTATGCACAAATTGACTCGACATTAAAAGCCTCTTTGCGTGAAGACGCGTCTTTCTTGCATGGTTTTTGGCACGGCTTGAACGCAGGCAACGATGAATGGGACTTAAAAGCCTGGCTAGATGCCTTGGTTAAAGAGTTTGACATTAGTAGTATGCCTGCGCAATTACTGAAAGACTTTCAACGCATTCACGATGTCAGCACAGAGCAACTTAAAGAAGACGCTACCAGCATTACACTGCTGTTACCCAGCGATGACGAACCGATGAAATTGCGTGCTTATGCCTTGCAACAATTCTGTCAGGGTTATTTGTATGGACTAGGCTTAGGCAATCGTATTCAAAACTGGAAAAACCTGCCCAAAGAGTTTCGTGAGTGGATTGAAGACATTACCCATATCAGTCAACTAGACGAAACCAGTGTCAGTGAATCGAATAGCGACGAAAGTGATTTCACTGATTTAAGTGAGTATGTGCGTTTGGCAGTTGGGCATATTGCCGAACATTTGGCACCTCAAGCCCAACCCACTGTACATTAATAGTCAGTCAATCAGCGGATAGTTACGATCATGCATACAGCCGTTTTTCAACAACGTCGTCAACAATTGTTGCAAGCGATGGCAGACAATAGCGTCGCACTCATTGCTTCTGGCAAAGAACTGATTCGTAACCGTGATACCCACTACCCCTTTCGTCCACAAAGTGATTTTTTCTATTTAACGGGATTCGATGAACCCGATGCGGTGCTGATGCTGTCGAAAACCACTGAAGGTTTGAAGAGCCATCTATGGTGTCGAGCAAAAGATAAAGATAAAGAAATTTGGGATGGCTACCGCTTAGGGATAGATGCAGCGCCACACAGCCTAGCGATTGATTCAGCAGCTGATATCGTTCAACTGCCTACTGATTTGGTGACGGCGTTAAGCGATAAAAGTCACGTTTACTTTAGCTTTGAACAAGGTGAAACTTGGCTGGATTCCGTAATGAGTGCCATTCATCAACTGAAACGTCGAGTGCGATTAGGTGTCTGCGCTCCCGCATCCATTCAAGACCTAGACCCTTTACTGCACGAACAACGCCTTATTAAAGATCAAGCAGCACAAGTCGGACTAAGAAAAGCCGCCCAAGCGACGGTATCGGGTCATTTAGCTGCCATGAAAGCGGCGAAAAACGCTAGTTACGAATATCAAATACAAGCCGAAATAGAAGCGACATTCAAACACCACGCGGCTGAAACCACCGCTTTTAATAGTATTGTCGCATCTGGCGCTAATGCCTGTGTGCTACATTACAACGAAAACAATGCTGCCTTAGATCAGCAGGACATGGTATTAATTGATGCTGGCGCACAAGTGCATGGTTATGCGGGCGATTGCACCCACACCTTTCCGCTCAGTGGTCGATTTTCTACTGAGCAAGCGAGCATTTATAATTTAGTGTTGAAGGCACAACAAGCCGCATTGGGACTAATTAAACCAGGTACGCCCTACGATGCCCCCCATCAAGCTGCGGTAAGGGTGATTTGCCAAGGTTTAATTGATCTGGGATTGCTGAATGACACCCTAGAAAATGCCATAGAAACGGGCAGTTATAAGGCTTTTTATATGCATCAAACGGGGCATTGGTTAGGTAATGATGTTCACGATGTTGGTCAGTATAAACTGAAGGGTCAGTGGCGACCTTTGCTAGCAGGTATGGCCCTGACAGTTGAGCCAGGCATTTACATCAGTCCCGATAATCAGCAAGTGGATGCGCGTTGGCGCGGCATTGGTGTGCGTATCGAAGATTCGGTATTGGTCACAGAAACGGGTTATGAATGCTTAACTGCTGGCTTACCCCGCAGTGTTGAGGAGATAGAAGCATGGATGCAAGATCACTAAATCAACCTCACACCGCCTTGGTGGTGGGTGCTGGTCCTGTTGGTGCTTTAACCGCTTTGGGCTTATGGCAACAAGGCTGGCAAGTGACACTGTTGGAAAAAGAACTCCTTGCACCCCATCAATTACCCAGCAGTTATGATAATCGCCAACTGGCATTAACGCCACAAAGCGTCGATTGGCTAACGCAAACACTCGGCTTAACCGATTTGTGGTCACAACTCACCCCCATTAGCCAGATTCACACCTCAAGTAAAGGGCATTATGGTTCGATGCTGATGACTGCCAAACAACAAGGGGTAGCCGCTTTAGGTTATACCATTGCGCAGCGACGCTTGGGTGAAGTGATTTTTACTGCCTTAGCTCAAACCCAAGTCACGGTCATCAGCGGTGTTAGCTTAACCCATTTCAGTCAAAACGCAGAAAGCGTTAGTTTAACGGGCAATCTCGCCAATAAACATGACCCACAAACATGGCAAGCCGAACGCTTATTCGCTGCTGACGGTGCGCATTCTTGGATTAGACAGCAATTAGGCATAGCAAGCGAAACCCGTCATTACAACCATCAACTCATGACCTGTATCGGCACCTTGGCAGAGCCGCATCAACTGGGTGCAGTGGAACGCTTTACACCAACCGGTCCTACCGCAATGCTGCCCTTAGCAGATCCTTATCAAGTCAAATTAGTTTACTGCTACGACTTGAACGAAGTGGATTCGGTCGTCAACATGGATTATTCAGGCTTAGTTGAACGAGTCAACGCACAACTTGGCAAAGCACTGCCGCAGGTTGCAAGCATCAGTGAGGTGTTTCATTATCCATTGGCGGAAGTTAAGCCTAACAGCATTCAATCAGGACGCGCATTGCTGATTGGCAATGCCGCCCATACTCAACACCCGGTTGCGGGGCAAGGACTAAATTTAGGGATTCGGGATGTGCAAGCGGTGGTGGCTTGGAGTAAAGATGCTGATGAAATGGCTTGGATCGAAATGGCAAATAATCGCCTTAACGATCATCGCCGCATTATGCGCGCTACTCACGGATTGGTCACGCTATTTTCACACCCCCAGCCGTTGATTCGTGGTGTCGCCAGCGCAGGCTTAACGCTGCTCAATGCGTTAACACCATTGAAAAAACGTATTACGCGTATGGCGATGGGGTATTAATGATGAACAAGCCAGCACAAGAGTCGGTCGTTATTATCGGTGGCGGCATGGTCGGTGCCAGTGCAGCACTGGCGCTGTGTCAACTTGGCTTACCCGTTACCCTAGTCGAAGCCAACCCAGTTGATAGCTGTCGAGATAATCAACACCCCTATCGCTTAAGAGTCAGCGCCATTCAACGCAGTAGCGAACAACTGTTAAAAAGGCTTGGTGTGTGGGGCGAAATTGAAGCACGTCGCTCTCTAGCTTTTAATCGTATGCACATTCAAGATGACACAGGATTCAGCACCACCTTAGATGCACAAGACTTGCACGAACCCAACCTAGGCTATCTCATCGAAAACGATGTCATCACTGCAGCAATTTGGTCGGTGCTTCGTCAGCAACCACTATGCCGTATTGAACAAGCCAAACCGACTCAAGCGCAACAACATGCCAATGGCGATTGGTTAGTCAGCCTAACCAACGGTCAGCAACTTCACGCCTCCCTGCTCATTGGTGCTGATGGTGCTAACAGCCAAGTCAGACAGTGGCTGGAGTTAGAACAAACCAGTAAAGATTACCAGCAGCATTGTGTGGTTGGTACAGTCACCACCGAGCGCGACCACCAACACACCTGTTGGCAACACTATCGCAGTGAAGGTCCCTTTGCCCTGCTCCCCTTAGCTGAAAAAACCTGCTCAATTGCTTGGTATGTGCCTTCTACTGAAGTCGAACAAACCCTTTCCCTTGCTCCCGAACAACAAAATCAAGCTATGACGACTGCTTCGGGTTTAATGCTTGGCAAACTCACTGCTGTTGGCAAACTAGCCGCTTTTCCACTGATTAAACGTCAAACCACACATTATGTCGGGCGCAATACGCTATTAATGGGTGACGCAGCCCACACCCTGCACCCCCAAGCGGGCCAAGGTGTTAACTTGGGCTTTTTGGATGTGATAGCTTTGCAACAAACTCTTAAAAACGCCCTATCACACTGCCAACCCATAGGTGATGAGCGGGTGCTTAACCATTATGAACGCGCACGTTTACACGATGCTAGCTTGGTGCAAAATAGCATGGATGGCTTAAATTGGTTGTTTGCTCATCATCCACTTCCTAACCGTTTACGTCAGTTAGCGCTGCCTCTAACGAAACTGACTGGCATCAAGGCCTTGGTGTCTGCGCAAGGGTTATATGGTCGTTTAACCGGTGTTAAGGGTTTGAAAACATGAGCAAACACCGCCCTATGATTTTTCATAAAATTGGCTTATCGGGTGTTGCGCACGATGAGAATCCCTTAGCTGTCAAACTCAGCAGCGTGTTCAATATCCTGGTTGCTGCCTTTATCCTACTCGTGCCTATCATGTGGTTAGTTGATCAACTACCCGAATTCAAGCTGGTCGATGACTGGATGCTGTTAGCCAGCTGGCTCATTTGGATAGTGTTAATTGTAGAAATGGTCATCATGCTGATTATGGTCCACAACCCTTGGCATTATCTTAAAACCAATTGGCTGAATATACCGATTGTGATTTTGACCTTTCCCCTCATTCTTAGCAGTATTCCCTACGCCATTATTCTGCGCGTGGTGCAGTTTATGGTGTTTGCGCGTTACCTAACCGAGATGCATCGTGGACTACAACGTCTTTTCCGCGTGAGCCAACTTGGCGCTATTGTGTTAGCCTTTGTGGTGATTGTTATTTTGAGCGGTATTGTTATTCATAGCATCGACCCCACTGTAAAAAGTTTAGAAGAAGGTTTGTGGTATTCATTAGCCACCATGGCGACTGTGGGTTATGGTGATGTGGTTCCCAGCACGACCGAAGGACGCATTTTTGGTGCGCTCATTATCATTATGGGTACGGTTTTCTTCTCCTTATTAACCGCTCAACTCGCTGCCTATATGGTGGGCGAAGATGAAATGGCGCGAGATCGTGAACTGCTGCAAACTCTTAAAGAAAATCAAAAAACCCTACTTAGTATGCAAGAACGCGATGATGCGCAAATTGAACGACTATTGTTAGACATCAGTCAACGCTTAGACAAACTTGAACAACGATTAAATGATCAAACCTTAACTCAGTCTTCACTAACCATTAACCCATCTAGGAGCAACTCACATGAACCATCCGAATGACCGCCGTTATGCAGAAACTCACGAATGGCTGATTGCCAGCGATGAAGCCGATGTGTTTACCGTCGGGATTAGTGAATATGCGCAACAAGCACTAGGTGACGTGGTTCATGCCAGCTTACCCAGTGTCGGCACCGAACTGAGTATGGGACAAGCCTGCTGTGTGCTGGAATCCGTTAAAGCCGCATCCGACGTTCATGCGCCCGTTGATGGTGTGATTGTAGCCATTAATTCAAAATTAGATAGCAGCCCGGAACTGATTAATGACGAACCTTATGCCGATGGCTGGTTATTCCGTATCAAAGCACATCAACCATCACAAATGTCTCAGTTAATGGATGCGCAAACCTACGAAAGCAAACTCGATTAAAAAAGCTACGTATCATCAAATACTGCCCAAGTTTTTATGATTACAGACAAAATTTTATTTATCGTTTATAATATATTGATAAGTAAACGCTGATTAATCAAGCTGAGGATCTATTAAATGGCTGACCGTAGACTGCAAGTATTTCACACTGTTGCCCGTGTCATGAGCTTTACCAAAGCGGCTGAGATTCTGCACATGACGCAACCTGCGGTCACCTTTCAAATTAAACAGCTTGAAGATGCTTTTAACACGCGTTTATTTGATCGTACCCACAACAAAATAACCCTAACCGAAGCCGGTCGCGTGGTGTACGACTATGCCGAACAAATTTTAGAGTCCTATGCCAAAATGGCAAATGATGTCAAAGACTTAACAGGCGACATCACAGGCGCTTTGGTGATTGGTGCCAGCACCACCATTGCCGAGTATATGTTGCCTCGCTTGCTGGGTGTATTCAAAAAACAATTCCCCGACGTGACCTTGCGTCTGCAAGTCGGTAATACCGATGCCATTGTTTCGATGGTCGAAAACAACTTGCTTGATTTGGGCATTGTTGAAGCACCGGTTTACAACAAAAACCTTGAAGTCATTACTTGCCGATTAGATGAGTTGGTGGTCATTGTACCGCCTGATCATCCTTTGGCTGCTTTCGAAACCATCCGACCTGAACAACTCACGCAATATCCTTTCATTCTGCGGGAAGAAGGTTCGGGAACGCGCGTGGTGATTGATGAATACATGCGTAATGCGGGCATGAACTTCATCGATTTTGACATCGTCATGGAGTTGGGTAGCCCAGAATCGGTAAAAATGGCTGTCGAAGCAGAAGTGGGCGTTGCCATTACTTCGCGCACCACGCTAAGCAAGGAAGTTAAGTTGGGAACGCTCAAAGCTATTCCGCTGAATCCGCCACTCATGCGTCCGTTTTCGCATGTGCGTCAACGCCATAAATTCCGTCATCGCGCAGTAGGTCAATTACTGGAATTTGCCGAACACTACTGTAAAGAGCAAGCGCGTAAAGAAGGGTTTATTATTCCAGATGACAACCCAAATGGAAGCACATCCTAACAGCTAAAGCAGAAGATACTTAAACGCACGATTGATAACTAACACGCAGCTGTTGCGTTTGCCACCAATCAGCAGACATACCCGGCCAGCCTAACAGCTGGCCTTGTTGGTTATAAATCACCGGCCAGTGTGCCATTTGCCAATGCGGGATATTGTTCTTTTGCAACCAGCTTTTTAAGCTGCGTTGTTTACCATTGACTAAAATACTTTCCCCACCTTGTCGAGGTTGAATCTCAACCAACAAATTTTCCGCTAGCACATTGATTTGCAAGCTCAACCAGGGTGTCCAGCTCAACTGCTGATCATCACGGGTCAAAAGCATATTGACACGACTGGGCACAGATAACCAATCCGAAGGCAAACAATATGCGCTATCGTCTGCCAGCAATAACACATGCTGAGCCAAATGCAATTGCGGATGTCGTTGGTTGTCTCGATGCTGATAGATTTGCTGCTGAATTTGTTGCCATTGTGCTGCAGAAGGTGTTTCGTTACGAAGACTTAAGGCATAAGCTAATGCCTGACGTGCACGCGGCCAGCTGAGCACTTGCCAGGCCGACAAAGACCAACTCTGTGCTGATTGCACCAGCTTCTGCCAATCCTCATGCGCCATTTCTGTTAACAGTTGATTGGCCTCTTGGCAATGGTATGCGGTTTGCGCTAATTTTTGTTCAATCGCGGACTGCAGTTGACTCAGCAGCGGTAATATCTCATGCCTAACTTGATTTCTCAGCGCAATCGCCTGTTGATTGCTCGGGTCGTCAACCCAAGTGAGCTGATGAGCTTGCGCATAAGCCAGCATAGCTTCATAAGGAACAGACAATAGTGGACGATAGAGACAGCGCCCATCGTCACGATATTGTAAAGCAGACATAGCCCCCAGCCCCCGTACTCCCGCGCCACGCAATAAGCGCATTAACAGCGTTTCAGCCTGATCTCGCTGATGATGCGCCGTTAATAACACCCCATTTTCGGGAACTTGTTGCCATAAGGCGTTATATCTGGCGGTTCTGGCTCTGTCTTCCATGCCTCGGCGCGACACTTGCGCTAGTGAAACTCTTTCCACATGAAAATTCAATCCGTAATGCTTGGCTTGCTGTTCGGCATGAGTCACCCACTCATCTGCCAACGCTTGCAAACCATGATGCACATGCACCAGGGTCGGATGCAAGTCCTGAGCAACCAGAGCATGCAATAACACCGTCGAGTCCATGCCACCACTAAATCCCAACACTAATGGACGATCACCATATTGGCTTTTGAATAACAAAACAGCCTGCTCAATCGGGCAGGCTGTTTTTGCGCTGAGTAATTTCATGATGCGAAATCAGGCAGTGGTAAAGTTACCGTATTTCATGTAGCGATCGTAACGACGTTTCAGCAACTCGTTGCTCGGAATCTTTTCTAACGCACGCAAATGCGACACCAGCTTCTGTTTCAAATTCGCCGCTGCTTGCTCATGTGAACGGTGCGCACCGCCCAATGGTTCGTTGACAATTTCATCCACTAACCCCAACTCTAATAGGCGTGGCGCTGTCATACCCAAGGCTTTAGCGGCATCGGCAGCCTTATCCGCACTCTTCCATAGAATCGAGGCACAACCTTCGGGAGAAATGACTGAGTAAACGCTATATTGCATCATCATGGTGACATCGCCAACACCAATGGCTAAGGCCCCGCCCGAACCGCCTTCACCGATAACGGTAACGACGACTGGTACACTTAATTCCGCCATTTCAATCAGGTTACGGGCAATAGCTTCACTCTGACCACGCTCTTCGGCATTAATGCCAGGGTAAGCGCCAGGCGTGTCAATAAAGGTCAAAATAGGCAAACCAAAACGTTCCGCCATTTTCATTAAGCGCAACGCCTTGCGATAGCCTTCTGGACGTGGCATACCAAAGTTACGACGGATTTTTTCGTTAGTATCTCGGCCTTTTTCATGACCAATCACCATCACTGGCATACCATCAATACGCGCCAATCCACCAACAATAGCTTCATCATCAGCAAAAGCGCGATCACCATGCAACTCGTGAAATTCTTCACAAATATGGCGCACATAATCTAGCGTATAAGGACGTTGTGGATGACGCGATAACTGCACCATCTGCCAGTCAGTGAGTTTGTTAAAAATTTGTTGCGTTAATTGACGACTCTTTTCGCTAAGCTGATGAATCTCTTCATTCAAGTCTAGCCCACTATCAGCCACAGTATGACGCAATTGATCAATACGTGCTTCTAATTCTGCAATAGGTTGTTCAAAATCGAGAAAGTTTAAGTTCATGCGTATCGCCTAGTCAAAAGTTGGGCATATTTTACCAGAAAGCCAAGCTATTCGTGTAGTTTGCGCTAATTGACATCATTAATCAAGGCGTTATTAATACGGGCATGGGCTCGTAATAATGCTTGATGACGCGCCGAAAAACGTTCAGGTTTAATCAGTTCTATGTCCCAGATAAAACAACTACCATCAATCCATGCCACCACCGACTGCCAACGTTCTTCGCCAAATAGGTTCACTAATGCCGATACTTGCGTTTCTAGAGATTCGTTTTGCATCAGGCTTAGGGCTAAATCTAGAGCTTGATATTCGGGTGTGACACGCCCGACTGCGAAGACCTCTGCTAAACTGGCTTGCGCCGCTTCAAAGTCGCCTAAATACAGCAAGCATCCTAATTTTAATTCGGCTACCGTTAACCAAGACCAAGGCGAACCGGGATCAGCTAATAAACCGATTAGGCTAGCAACACGGGTATGTGCTGGGTAGCCTTCTTCTTCAAGTAAGGCTAGCAGCTGCTCAAAAGTACGATCTTTATTCCAATCCAGTTTGTTTAACGCCTGGCGTAATACCAGCCCTCTGTTGGCGTTACCGTCTAGCAAATCACTCATCGGATAAATCTCCGACATGCCTGGCACCACCAAACGCACCACATGCAAGGCTAAACGCTGATGATGTTGCCAGTAAACTTGAAATCCTGCCGCTTCAACGGCGGTTAATAGCCCCTGCCACTGTTGTTCGACACTGCCCGTGTTATTGCAAATCGCTGGCGCAAAATCGGCATTATCCGAGAAAAATCCCAAATGCCAACGACCGCTGGCATCGATAAAATGCATTTCGCAATTTTCTTCACTAGCCACCAGATCGTTATCGGCTGTGGGGTAATCAAAACCATCACGCTCGTGGACTTGGCGACCTTGCAAGGACTCGGTGAGTGTACGCTCAATCGCCACTTCTAAAATAGGATGCGCACCAAATGACACAAAACTGCGACCGTCGTCCATATCCGTTAAAATAATGGCAATAACTGGATATTTCCCACCTAAGGAAGCGTCGCGAATATCACAACGAATGCCCTGAATGGTCAGCTTTTCCATCGCTTCGACCACAGTAGGGAAAGCCAGCCAAACCGACTCGGCCACGCGCGGTAAACACCAGCAATTTTTGAGAATTTGAATACGCACCCAGCGTTCTAAAATTTCCGACAAGCCTTGCACCGCGGCTTCTAACAGACTATTACCCGCAGCCAGCCCATTGCTGGCATATAAAGAATTGAGCAAATTAACGGGAAAGTAAACTGGCTCACCACCCGACACTGGCATCAATGGCATAGCAGTAATCACCTCAGCGCCATCTTGCAGCGCCACCAGCTGCTCGGCTTCAACCTGCTGATTAGGATCGTAAACTGCCCAGAGTTCGGGGGTTAGCACTTGATCTTTAGTAAAGGAATCTAACGCAATACGGCGTTCTTGCGGATGCATCAAAAAACCGCTCGGTGTCTGCCCTAAATAATAATCGGCGAACAAATAATGCGTGCCTAACCGCTCAATAAACTCACCCATTGCACTCGCTTGACAGGCTTTTTCACTAATGCCCTTACCGTTGGCGAACAAAGCTGGACAATCACGCTCTTTCACATGCACCGAATGAATATAAGGCGCAGGGTTCAACCACTGCGAAAAATCGAGTTGAAAACCATGACCCGCTAAAGCTGTGCTCATACGCTCAATGCTCGACTCAAGATAATCGGTTTTGCCGGTTAGGTAGGTTTTTGTTAACATGACCGATAAATCTCCAAAGTCGGTGGTAAAAACGCGGGATTGCGTTAAATTTAGTGCGTATTATAAATCAAAGCGTGGCTTGGGTTAATCACCCAAAGGATAAGCTGCCAATAAAGCTTTGCGCTCCGACCAGTCGGGCAAGTATTCATTCAGAATCGCCACAAAACGTTCACTATGTTTTCGCTCTAACAAATGCGCCAACTCGTGTACCAACACATACTCTAGGCATTCAATCGGTTTTTTCGCCAGTTCTAAATTAATGATGATGCGACCATTTTCAATGGCGCAGCTGCCCCATTTGGTTTTCATTTTCTGAATGCGCAAATCCTGCACGATCACACCCAATCTTGCTGACCAAAGCGGTAACAACACCGCAAGCTGGCCTTTTAAGGCTTGCCGATAATAGGCTTCGATCACCTTTAAGCGATTCTCGACACGAGTATCGGGGGTCACATTCAGCTTAAATCGTTGATGACCTACTTCCAGCCGATGCTTTCCTGCTGTTTCCAGCACTTCTAACCGATAGCGTTTGCCCCACAAATAATGGGTTTCACCACTCACCAGTTCTCGTGCTGACTCTCGCGCCTGCTGTAAAAAAGCAGCTTGTTGCTTTTTAATCCAAGGAATACGCTTCACCAATGCCATGCGCACGGCAGTATCAGTCATGGCTTCGGGAGCGGTAACACGCAACGCGCCAGATGGCGGCAACACGCTAATATGTAGGTTTTTAATCGGCTTGCGAATGAACTCAAATGTTAGTTCGCCTATGCGCACTTAACGATACTCCTGCTGGGCTTTAATCAGGTTCATCACCTCACCAATATCATGTTCAGCATTGTAACTGGCTAACTCTTCGCGCACAGCATTCGCCAGTTGACGTTCTTTCATGCGGTCGCCATACCAATCGGCTTGTTTGGTTTGCTTAACGGTAACGTCGAGCTTTAATGCCAAGCCTTCATCATTGTCCAAATTATCGTATAAAGCGCGTTTGGCTTGGGTGTCTAGACTACTGGGATAACGCCCATCATTAGCACTGGCAGGTTGCAATACTTGTTTAGCCAAATCACGTATTTTGATGAGATACTCTTGATAGTCTAATGCTTGCTGACGACGCTGCTCAATCAGTTCGTTGAGCAACACCGACATCTGCTCGTAATAACGCGGATTAACCGGATTTTCATCGACAATTTTGCGGCGCACATTGTTCTCGATGGTTTCTGCCATCGCTTGCTGATTATTGACAATGTCCGATGGCAGTCCTTTTGCCAACTCACCCACGCCTTTCTGCACGATGATTTCAAGCAACCCCAAGTCTTCAAAATCCATTAACTGTTCGCTATCATCGGCACGAATATACATATCGAGCAGTTGACGCATGGCAGGCTCGAAGCGTTTCATGTCCACCAAGTCACCGCTGTTCAGTTTCACTTCATCACGTACCTTTTCATAATGCGCCACTTCATCACGAATGGAATTGATCTGTTGGGCATTGTAGCCTGCTTGGCTCATTTCATTGGCAATGTTGGCATAGGCACGCAATAGCTTGGCGGTCAGTTGATAAAACGTCAGGCGCAAGGCTTCTTTCTCGGAAGTATCAAAAGACTCACCCGACACGCCACAAAAATAAGCGAAATAGTCCGCTTGCGCTCTAGGCGCTTTCACCGGTTCGCATAGGCTTCTTACCTGTTCTAAGGCTTCGGTTAAGTCTTTGCGTGCTTCCGTTAAGCGGTCTTTCAACAATCCCGCCACGTCGTCTTGATCGTAATCAGCAAAGGCTTCACTGGTGTAGTCGCTAATGGCTTTATCGAGCGAACGAAACAGGTCTTTGTAATCGACAATATAGCCATAATCCTTGTCATCGCCATCCAGTCGATTAACTCTACAAATGGCTTGAAACAGGTTATGGTCTGCCATCGGCTTGTCGATATACAAATAGGTTGCCGAGGGCGCATCAAAGCCCGTCAGCAATTTATCGACCACAATGAGTAGGCGCATTTGTCCTGGTTCTTTGATGAATTTCTTTTTGACATCGATTTCAAAGGCTTCGACCAGTTTCGCCGCTTCTTCTTCCGACTTGCCAAAATAATTCGCCAGCATTTTGCGATAGGTGTCGTATTTGAATAGCTTTTCCGTTAACCCCTCACCCGTCTCTTCGCCTTTGATGCTGGTAGCGTTAGGCTGATAACTGGTGACAATGGCGCACTTATCGGCAAAGCCATGTTGGGCAAATAAATCGTAGCTTTTACAGGCCTGATAGACACTAGAACAGACCAGCATGGCATTCCCACGACCATCCATCAAGCGGGGTTTGGTTTCCATATCGAGCAGAATATCGCCAACAATTTTTTCCAGTCGTGATTTACTCGACAACACCTTTTGCAGCGTGCCCCATTTTTGCTTAATCTGCATTTTGGCTAGGTTCGACAAGCCGCGCGTTTTCGCTTCAAACCAATCATCGACTTTTTTCTGCGATGTCACTTGCTGATCAATGTCTCGCGCTTCGTAGCGCAAATCGAGTACCACACCATCATTCACCGCTTCGTCAAACTTATAGGTGTGAATGTAGCGTCCAAAGACTTCAATCGACTTTTGCTTGTCTTTTTTCAGCAATGGCGTACCGGTAAAACCAATAAACAAGGCTTCTGGCAAGATACTTTTCATCGCCGCGTGCAACCTGCCCGATTGGGTACGGTGACACTCATCGACAAACACAAACAGATTGCCCTTGGCATGAAAATCGGTTGGGAGTTGTCGCTTCATTTCTTGAATAAAATCGTCCGCCGATTGGCTGTCGTCTTCATCTTCACCGCCACGACCAAACTTATGCACCAATGAACACAACAACCAAGGCGTGGTGGCATTGAGTTTGGTGATTAAATCCGCACCGCTGCTGGTACGAACAATCTGCTCTTCAACGCCTGTAAAGACTTTTTCGATTTGTTCATCCAGTTCGGTGCGGTCTGTGACCAATAGCACCCGTGCATCGTGGATATTTTCCCGAATCCACTTCGCCAACCACACCATGGTTAAACTTTTACCCGACCCCTGGGTGTGCCAAATAATGCCACCTTCACGGCGGGCAATAAACTGTTTTGCTGATTGAATACCAAAGTACTGATTGTGACGACAGGTCTTTTTAATCCCCGCGTCGAAAACGATAAAATCGTGAATCAGTTCAAGCAAACGATCTTTACGACACACTTGGCTTAAATGATGATCAAGTTTGGTGACTGCGCCTGCCGTATCATCTGCTTCTTTCCATTCCAGATAATGTTTTTCGGGCGTTTCAATCGTGCCATAACGCAATCCTTGCGAGTCGTTGCCCACCATCACCAACTGCATGCTGGTGAAAAAGTTACGAATAAATTCTTTTTTCTGATTATCAAGATTTTGGCGAATGCCTTCACCAATCGACACCGACGAGCGTTTCAGCTCTAACACTGCCAATGCGATGCCGTTGACATACAACACAATGTCAGGACGTTTTTTGTTTTCGCCCTTGACGCTAACTTCTTCGGCAATGGCAAAATCGTTGGCTTCGGGATGCTTCCAGTCAATTAGCCAAACGGTTTGATTTTGTTCGCCAGCGCCAGCCTTGTCTTTAATGCCATAGCGCAATAACTGGTAAACGGCTTTATTGGCATCGTACAGGGTTTTCCCTTCACCCAAAGCAGCAGCAATATCAAGTTGACGCAAAGCCCGACCAATCAGTGCTTCGGCTACCCCGCGCTGTGTTAACCATGCCGTTAAATCGGATTGGCGAATATTGCGGTTATCGGCATCATGCAGATTGCCAAGGTAGCGGTAGCCTAGCGTTTGTTGAAAATGCGTCACGACTCGATCTTGCGTCGCTCGTTCGCGTTGGCCTATTTGAGTCATTACCAATTGCCTTTACTGAAATAATAGGTAGTTAGTAGCTAAAACCATTAAGTTTTTGAATGGCAAACTCTAGGCTATTATCACCAAACAGGTTCAGTTTACGGTCTGCCCAATGTTTGCCTGCTGGCCATCGCGCTAAACCCGCTTTAACTGATTCGGTTGTTGGCTCACAACCGCCTTCAAGCAATAACCAATCAACAGTTGCTAGCAACTCCATGCCATAAGGAGATTCAAAACCTTCGATTATTCGTGTCGCTTGATCCAATGCTGGCAAATATTCCTTTGCTTGCGTTTTTAAGTAAAGCTCGACCTGTTGTTTTTGTTCGTCGTTAAAATAAATCACGTCATCTGGCGTTGCATCAGGGATACGTTTATCAGCGAGCAAATAAGTGCCGTCTAGTCCATTCAATAGATGCTTTAGATTTTGTGAATAAGGACCAAACTTATGTGGTTCAAATCTAAATTTTAACTGATTGGGTAGTTGATAAACATTCACCACACGATCTAAAAACCAAGCCAATTTTTGTACTTCTAACAGGCTACACTCAATGCCTAATACCCAGTAACGACGAATTAATTCTGCAATCATTGCTCGCTCTGGTGTTAGTGCTTTGACTCCGTCTTTTTTAGCGACGTTTTGGTATTGTTTGGTGGGTTCATAAATCAAAATCTCAACATCATCCAAATCAGACAAGGCTGAAATAATCCGTTGTTTCACGACATCCCAATCTAAACCGCCATTGCCAGCGCCAAGGGGCGGAATCGCAATCGATTTGACTTTTTGTTCAATTAAAAATGAACGAAGATCTTGCAATCCCTCCTCAATCCACTCAAGGCGAGAATCTGCTTTCCAATGTTGTTTAGTAGGGAAATTGACGATCCATTTAGGGCCAATTAGCGATTCGGTATTGGTCACAAACATACGCCCTGTTTGAACTTGGTTGTCTTTACAAGCTTTGGCGTAAAGCTGCATATTCAAAGGAAAGCGTTCTTTAAACATCAAGGCAATACCCTTACCCATCACACCAACGGTATTGACTGTGTTGACGAGCGCTTCTGCAGAAGCATCTAACAAGTTACCTTGTGTAAAGCGAATCATGAAAAATACCATCCTTCACGGGCGATCACTTGAATTGACAAGTCGCGTTGCGCTAACCATTGTTCGATCTGTAATTTTACAGCATCGTTATAACAAACGATACCCACCAAGGCATCTAATGGGCAATATTGATGCACTAAAGCTTCGGCCTGATAGCGTTCAAACTTTCTAGGATCAGCATCGTCTCGCTTAAAGTCTCTATGTTGTAACAGTGACCAATCTACCTTATCCAAATCTTGCAAATCGGTGAAGTAATCTGTCCATTGATAATAGGCATGTCCATTCGTAAAAACAAAGTCTAACCCTAAACTGGCAATACGATGCAAGCTAGAGACTAAAATGACAATGTCCTCATTATCACGTTTGCTCACACCTCCTCGACCACTACGAATATTCATCAACATTGGTGAAAAAGGGGTAAAGTAAAAAGGAACATAATCGTTCAAGTATCCACCCACACCAGCGGGTACAAGATGTTTGGCTCGTTTGTCGGTCAGTTCTGGATTACCAATATGTACCCATGTATCTGATTTAACATCGCTATTACCTGAATGTAAGCCATGTTCAAAAATCCATGGCAAATTGTCGCGGTGCACGATACGCCAGATAAGGGATTTTTGAGGGTTTAAGTCGTTGTAAACTTTCACACTAACCTCACTATTCCTGTTAGTTGTTGTCTCAACGCTTCTGTTATAATTTGAAAGAAGATATTGACAGGAGTTGTTAACGTGAACGAACCTAAAGCAAGTGTCAAAGCGCCTAAAAAAATTCCGCTTACTCGTTTAATTCGTTCTGTCGCCAGTTCTTCGGCGATTGAAACCCGTGAAGCGATTGAGGTCATCGAGCTGAAACTTAAAAACCGTAAATCAGTGTTTAACGGTGTGCGTCTCCAGCTTGCGTTATGAGTTTGACTGTTGAAACACATCGCTCATTAGCCTGTTTAAGTGTTTAGATCCTGTATTCACACCAACCTCACTTTCCCCGTTAGCAATACCTGCATCATACCCTGCTTAATCTGTTTAGTTTTGTTCAATCGGGTTTCTAGGGCTTGGATTTCCTCGTCCATATCTGAAAGGATGGTTGCAATGGCGGTTTGTTCTTCTAGCGAAGGAAATGGAATTTTTATTGAACGAATTATGTCGCCGCTTAAATTTGGTTGACCGCCTTGAGTGTACGTTTCGATAATCTCATCTTTATTTTTGGTAAACCAATAATACAAGTATTCTGATTTATGACAACTTGGAACAACTGCTAATACTGCTTGATTGATTGCAGCATCTATCATACTTATTGCGCATACTCCTGCTGTTGCACCGTAAAGTGCTATCAAGAATGTGCCTGATTTAACCATCTTGGCTGATGAGTAATACAATCCACTTTCAGTAATACGACCATCTACTTCAAAAATAATTTTCTTATTTAAATCACTTGATGTAACCCAGAAAATATCGCCACCGTAAAAGCTTTTATTTGAGGTTAATGGCGTCCCCCCTGAATAGGTTTGACAGTTTTGCCCAATACGTTCCACCCCCCAATCCTCTGGTACTAACCCCAACTCCGTTTGCTGGTAGCCTTTGGCTGTGCCGTCGGGATGATGAGCGAATTGCGGTAAGCGAGTTTTACCTGTCAGCAGTTGTTGCATGGTGGCGGTTTTGATGGCTTGCTTTTTGGCAATCAGCGACTCAAGCCCTGAAATCAGCGCATCGACATCGGATAGCGCAGTGGCAATGGCGGTTTGTTCGGGTTTGTTTCTGGGGTAACAATATTTGGTTTTTTCAAAATCTGTTTTATTTACTAACGGAACAGCCTGCTCGCCTGCAAGCTCCTTAATTCTATTGGCAATGCTTGTTAGTGCATAATAACTAAACTCTGGACATTCAATATCACTTGGAAAAACAGCATTGATCTGCTGATTAGAAGTCATTTCTATTGTTGCATAACCTGTTTTACCAATAGTGGAACCAATACAAGTAAACAATGTGCTTCCAGCAGGATATTTTCTCGAAATTAAAAAACCTTTAGGCGATAATTTCTTTTCTGTTTCAATAATATACTTCTTATCACCTAAGTCTGCAGGGCTAACAAATAAATAGTCTTGTCCGTAATTGGTAGGGTCAGCAGTTGGCGGGGTAGATCCAGTTGCAACAACATGACGATCTGAAATAGCCGCAACCTCCCAATCCTCAGGAATCACGCCAATTTCAGTCTGTTTGTAGCCTTGTGGGATGGGTTGGGTCATGGTTGTGCCTCCAAGGCTTGTTTTAATTCCGCTTCGCTCGGTAAATAGGGCAAATACTTAGCCGCAAACAATTGTTGCTTATCGGCTAATACCGAATACTTCACCACCGCTTCGCTCTTTTCACGACACAACACCAAACCAATCGTTGGGTTATCGTCATCGCCTTTGCGTTGTTCATCGTACAAACGTATATAGGTATCCATCTGCCCAACATCCTGATGCGTCAACTTACCCAGCTTCAAATCGACCAACAAAAAACATTTCAGCTTAAAGTTATAAAACACCAAATCGATGTAAAAATCTTGATCCTCAAAACGAATCCTTTGCTGACGCTCGACAAACGCAAAGCCTTTTCCTAACTCCAGCAAAAAGTGCTGTAAGTTACTGATGATTGCCTGCTCTAAGTCGGTTTCTTGGTAGGTTTTATCTTGCAGATTGAGAAAATCGAGAATATACGGATCACGCAAAAAATCTTGTGGCGTTTCGGCTAACGGCAAGGTGCGATCGTGCGCTTCTTCCTGCACCAGGGCTTTATCCTGACTGGCAAGCAATCGCTCATAATACAACACACCCATTTGACGCTCTAAGGCTCTGACACTCCAACTCTGAGCAATGCTTTCTTGCAAATACCAAGCCCGTGCGCTTGGGTTTTCAATGCGCATCAGCGTTCGGTAATGCGTCCAACTCAATTCACTACGCACTGCGTCGCGTTTTGGAAAAGTCAGATAAAACTGGCGCATATTTCTGAGATTACCAACATCAAACCCCTTACCCAATCGCTCTGTTAGCTGATTCGACAAGGCTTGTAGTTGTGCCTTGCCGTATATCGCCCGACTTTCGCCTTTCTGCTCATGCTCAACAATCAACCGACCAATTTCCCAATAGCTTTGCACCATGGCGCTATTCACCGCTTGACGCACCTGCCCACGGGCTTGGCTAATGATCTGTGCAATACCCTGAACTAAGGTATCGAAAGTGGTTTCCATCTGATGGTTGCCTAGAGTCATGAGTTTTCCTCCAAGGCTTGCTGGAAAAACGTCATCATACAATACCTAAAAAGACTGCCAAAGCCGCATCAACTTCTTTCAACGTTGCTTTATTGGCATAGCCAATTTTGCCACCTATTTTTGAACGCAACACCGTCATTGGCTTATCTATCATGATTTGAGAAGACTTGAATAGTCCATTGTTTTCATTTGGCTCAACCGTCAGTCTGATCAAGGGAGCATCGATAATCTCACTACTCATCAGTAGTACCGTAACACTCGCAAAAACATCGTTCAAAAACTTATCCGATTGAATAACCAACGCAGGTCTAGGCTTGCCAAAATCGCCAGACATCGCAACCAACACAAAATCTCCTCGATTCATTGCCATGCGCTCGCATCATCAAGCGCAGAATTCATGAAATCTTGCAGTTCACCATCAGCCTGATCAGCAGCAGCCACAACCCGCATTTGACGTTGGCACTCCCGCTCGAAATCTTCTGTTCTCGTATCTCTAACCCAAATTTGAACGGGACGAAAACCAGCAGCACGCAGTTGATCACGATGATTTCGAACACGAACAGCAACAGAGGAAGCCATGATGATTCTCCTTAAACTTAGTTACATGTAACTATAATAACATCATCAACGAAGTTTTTATCAAGGCTTTTATCCGTTCCAACATAAAACACCCAATGTGACCAACTCAAATTGTGCGACAATGTCGCACTTATTGGATAGGGTAGAATCGTCATACCACCAACCCTATGGCTTTCAAGTGTTCAGTAACCTTAGCGCTCAGTGCCAATACGTCGGCTTCGAGTTGCGGTAAAGGCTGAGCATAGCGTTCTTCCAAAGCTTTAACCCGATTGGCGAGGGTTTGCGTAACCCGTTCAACTTCCGCTTCAATGTTAGCTTGTAAACTAGCAAGCCATTTATCCTGCACCACCAGCGTTTTGATCTCGCTTTCCGACAAATTGGCATAGCGTGAAAAGACCGCCAAATCCAGCGCATCTTGTGCCGTTTTTAAGGCTTTTTTCGCGTTATCTTCTTTGTCGAACAAGGCTTGAAGCTGTTGCAATAGGGCTTTTTCTTCCTTGTCGGTGGCTAATTTCAGGCGAGCCTTAACGCTTGCTTTCGTCACCTTGTCTTTATCGTTCAGCGCATCGACCAATAAGCCTTCATCGCCTGTATTTTCATCCATTAGACTTTCGATGTCTTGGCTTAAGCCATCTAGCTCCGACTGTAAACGATCGATGTTGGCTTGTTCGCTGGCAAAATAACGCGCAATAATCAGGCTTGGTGGAATCAGTTCAGCCTTGTACTTGCTTTTGCCGATAATTAAATCGGGCGTTTCTTTCAGCTTTTCACCCTTAGCCGCCAACAACTCACGCAAGCGATTGCCTGCTGCCCAACCGTCTTGCACCAACACATACACATCGTCTTGCAAGGTGTCTGCCCAATAATCCATGAGAATTTGATACACCGCATACTTGTCGATTAAAGGCGTATTGGTATAGTGGGTTAGCAAGCTTTCCGATAAGCGATCAATCCATGCTTTGGGTTTATCGCCAATGGCAATACTTTCAAGTTGCGCTTGTGTTTTCCAAGCATGGAAAGGCGCAAGGCTTTGGCTGGCAAAGGCGGTAAATTCGGGATGCGCCAAAATCGTGCTTTTCACTTGTTGCGCCGACACTAAGGCTTTGCTGTATCCGCTTCGCTCATCGGCAAAAAGGCTGGTGCGCAGACTGGGAAATACCTGCCAGTAGCCTTGCAAGGCATCAATGTCGGCATTGGGGATTCCACCCTGCAAATGGGCGCTTAAATCGTGCAGGTCTTCCGCATCGGAAGCATCAATGTAGCGTGGAATGTTGAGGTTATAGTCGTTATTGGCAATCTCAGCCAGTGTCACCATTCGGCTGTATTTCGGCACTTCAATCTGCTTGGTGAAAACATCGACAATCTGGTGAATATCGCGCGCACGCAAGCGGTTTTTGTTGCCATCTTTCATAAAGCCTTTGCTGGCATCGACCATAAAAATGCCACTGCGAGCGTTAGCGTGTTCTTTATCAACAACAATAATGCAAGCAGGAATACCCGTGCCGTAAAACAAATTCGCAGGTAAGCCAATAATGCCTTTAATGTAGCCTTGTTTGATGAGGTTCTCACGAATGCGTGCTTCGGCATTACCACGGAATAACACACCATGCGGCAGAATCACCGCACCCTTACCCGTGCTTTTCAACGATTTGAGAATGTGCAGTAAAAAGGCATAGTCGCCATTCTTTTCAGGCGGCACGCCCCACACAAAGCGTTCAAACTCGTCTTGTTCGGCATTCAGCCCGCTCGTCCAGTTTTTAGAAGAAAACGGTGGATTGGCGACAGAAAAGTCAAAGGTTTTTAGGCTACCATCGGCGTTTTTCCATTGCGGATTAGCCAGTGTGTTGCCTTGCCAGATTTTAGCGGTGGCATTGTTGTGCAGAATCATGTTCATGCGTGCTAAGGCACTGGTGGCGTTGTCCATTTCCTGACCGTAAATGGTCAAGCCACGAGGAGCTTCATCGTTGGCTTTAAGCAATAACGAACCCGAACCACAGGTGGGGTCGTAAACCGTCGCATCTTGGGGAGTGGTTTCGGTAATGCCAATCACCTTCGCCAAAATACGTGAAACCTCGGCAGGTGTATAAAACTGGCCTTTGCTTTTGCCCGATTCGGTAGCAAAGTGACGCATCAAATATTCGTAAGCATCACCCAGCAGGTCATCGTCTTCGGCACGATTGCTCGACAAGTCCAGTCCTGCAAAAATCGCCACCAAATCACTCAAGCGATCGACCATCTCCTTGCCCTTACCGAGCTTGTCTTCATCGTTAAAGTCGGCAACGTCAATTACGCCTTTTAGGTCGTTAGCTTCGGCAAGGGCAGCAATGATTTTATTGAGTTTGTCACCGATTTCTTTATCGCCCTTCAGCGCCAGCATATCGTCATAACTTGCGCCAGCGGGGACTTCGATTAAGCCATAGGGATCATCTTTGTATTTGTCAGACACAAACTTCATGAACAGCAACGTCAGCACATAATCCTTGTACTGACTGGCATCCATGCCACCACGCAAATTATCGCAACTTGCCCACAATGAAGAATAAAGTTCGGTTTTTTTGATTGCCATGCTCGATGCCTAATATTTTATTGAGAGATGTTGCATAGTTTACAACAGGTATAAGACTAGATCATCTCTTAAAATAGGGCTATCATGATCCATTATCATTAAATGTCTAACCACGGAACGAGATTATTAGGAGGGCAGTTACTCATGAAAACTCAACAATCCGTTAAAGTCCTACTCATTTGCATGGGAAATATTTGTCTATCCTTTTAACTAATTGATTTTTGTAGACATATTCTTATGTTGGCTACAACGTTGGCTACAAAACGGCTTTTTTAGCTAACTATTTTCATGCTTGTTTACCGCTATCTATTGCAATCTTTTTAGCCTTGCGCTAGTCTATAAACACGCTTGCAAATTCAAGCGTATCGGTTTAGCAGCCGATAACCATACAAGGCATAGGATGCCGCATGATTGCGGTTTTTTTATGCGCGTTTGCCTATACCTATTAGATGATCCAGTTTTGGATTATCTGTCTTTTTCAAATATGGGATTATCCCTGTTTTGAATCTATGGGTAGATTGCACGGGAACGCTTAGGCGTTGCTGGTTCTTGTATGCCAGTCTGCTAACCTGTGTAATCTATCCACCAATCATTTAGCAGTGACGTGGATAGCCTTAACTTCATACAAGGACTATCACCATGAAACTAATCCGATTCGGTTCATTCGTTATCTACCGTAAACAATCACGTAAACCTTCAATCATTGCCCGTGCTGTGCGTGCGTTAGGCGGTGCTGTATGACACACCCTAGCCATGATTTACCGTTTGTTAAAGTAAACCCTGACGCTGATATTCATGAGCGTGTTAATTGGTTTGCAGTGCAATCAACTGGTGACTATACGTTAGACTGCAACGTCGGTAGGGAATGCGCCTATGCGCTGATTGAGCATCTTCGTAACGGGTCGGAATCTATGGGTACTCATTACCGCATATCTGATGTTGTGCGTTCTATGCTAAAACGTGATGACTTAAAGGATGTTGGCTGTAACGGCTTAATCGTTGGCTTCATGTCCACAATCGGGCTATGTTTCGTTAAACGTGCCGACTAGGTGCCTTGGTAGGGTGTGCGCTGGTGGCGTATGCCCTTTGTCTTAATACCCGAATTACGGTGATTAATAGTCGGATCTGAAATCGCGCCAGCACCTACACCCATTCACTTCATATGCAAGCCAATGAAACTAAAGTTATTAGCTATTCGTTATAGTGTTGCGTATTGCTCACCATTCATTGCATCTATATGATTCCATTGAATTGACGCGCTCACGGCTTTTGCGTTTCTGGGGGAATCATTGGGGAATTTGTGGAATTGTTGCGGTGTCGTTGGCTTGTTGGTTAGCGTCACTAACTTTACTAACCATGTCCATTAACTTCATTAACTTTACTAACCATGTCCATTAACTTCATTAACCATGTTCGGTAATCAGTTCGTTTAATTCGGTAACTCCTCATTCACTTGGAAACTTTGGAAACTTTAACCACGCCTAAAACTTTTGAAACTTTTGTAAGTTTGCGCTCCGAAACAAGTTCCGAAAGTTCCGAAACTAAAAACCCGCCATGGTGTGACGGGTCTGGTGCTTGCCTTGGTCTAGCCTAAGGCTTGCCTGATACTGGTAACAGTTATGTAACAGCTGGTTAGTGGACCTGTACCGTCACGGGTGTTGGCACTTGCCCCAATGCTCGAACCATTGCAGTGACTAGCAAGCCTAAAAACATTGCTTTGTCTCCTTTGTCGCTGAATGTGATTCGATCATGGTCTAAGGCTTGCGCCATATCGAGTAGGCACGTTGCCAGTATTACCTCTAGTTGGTCATCATCTAATGGGTTCATTGGCATGGTTTGCGCCAGCTCTGCTAGGTGTTGCATGGTAGGGGATAGGTTTAACATGCCAGCTATTTGGGTTAGTTCTTGGTAATTCATGGTTAAAAGTCCTTTTTTAAGTTTGGATAGTGTTTTTTAGCGGGGGACAAGGGGGACACGTGGGACAGCCTGTATTTATGCGGTTCTATGCGTCCCCTTAATCGGGGGACAGCGGGGGACAGCGGGGGACAAACCACATAAAGCTTCATTTTGTCCCCCTTTGTCCCCTTCATAAAATCACTTTTGGGGACACGTTAAGCCCTGTATTTACTGGTTGTCCCCTTTGTCCCCTTTGTCCCCTTGCTTTAATCGTGGGGTAAACGTAAAACGTAAACCCTTGCCGTTGTCTTTAACGCCCCGATTCGTGGTTTTTGTGTTGCCTTGCCGTCACTGCCAGCGATCAGCATCCCTGCATCTATCAAGGTGCTAATGACTAGCTTTTTATCAAAGCCTTTACATATCTCACCATCAAAACTTGACGGCATAAACAGATATTCAAGCCCTTCGTTATGCTCTCGAATGAAGCCCACACGGTTATTAATGCGCTCACTGCCATTGCTGTCCATACTCTCAAATCGACTAGCCCCGTGTGATTCGATAAACCCGCGAACATGACTGATAATATTGGCAGCTTCCTTGTTGCCATGCCCGAATGATTCCATCCATTCAGTAAATAAACGCTTGCACGCCAGCCACGCTTCGCCACTTTTCCAACCCGTTAGCCCTTTCTGTGTTGCCAGTTCGCCCGCTGTTGCCACTAAGCCGAAATAATCACACACGCGCCCGTGTTGACTGGTTGCCGTTGGTGGTAGTGCTTCACGCTTAAATGCGTCTATTGATGCTCTGGTGTCCATTGCATCCTTGTTTTCAACCAGCACATGAAACCATGCTATGCCAGCCGTTCCGTAATACTTGCCAGCGTTGGCTTTGATTACGTTTGACAGCTTTGCACCGTCTAACCCGTGGCAAGCGTCAAAACAACCTAACCCCGCGCCAGCATCGGCTTCTATGTCGATAAAGCGCATTTCTTGCCCTGCATTGGTTTTGATGCCAGCCTTTGCCAGCATACCTGCCAGCGATTCCTCGCCATTGCTTAGATACAGCAACCGCCACGTGCTAACTGGTTTGCCGTTGCCTGTTACCGTTGCACGACCTTTCTTTTGTCCGTTGCCCAACATATACGCCACGGTATCAAGGTCTTTAGGATTGATCTGTGATAACTCATCCAATGCTAACAGTCCGTCATTATGTGCCAGTGCTGTACCTTCGAGAGCGTTCGCTGTATTGCGCCACGTTTTCATGTAATGCTCTGGTTTACCGTAAACACTCACAGCGGCTTCCATTGCGGTGCTTTTGCCACTGCTACTACTGCCACGAATATGAAACCCTGTTGACGTTCTAAATCCTGATAGGTGCATCATCGGAGCGGCAAACGCCACACTAATAGCAAACAGTAAACGGCTGTTACCGCTTGCATGGATTGCTATATTTTCCCGCCATTCTTCCAGCGTGCCAGCTTGTGCGTATGGCGGGGGCGGATTACTGCTCTGATAAATCAGATAATCAATCGGGTTGTTGCTGATTGATTGATTCGGCAATACAAATGCGTCATCATGCCAGCCCAATTTTTCCACGCTCTCGAATTGAGTCGGGGCTGGGGCGGATGCCAAATAGTCCATCATTAGCTTACGGCTTGCCCCATTGCTTGAAATATCCAGCCCCATATCTGCCAGCATCTCACGTAATCTCAAGCCGTCACCCTGCCACATGGTCGCTGGTATGGGTAAGCGTTTAGTTCTTCGCTTACGGTCTGTAAATTCAACCATGCGCCCCCAGTTGTCGCCACTGGTTGAACTGGTATAGCCGATCACATCCAAACGAGAGCAAATGAATAACGGCTTTTTGTCGTTGCCGTCATCGTCTGTCCCCACAAAATAAACGCCTGCATCCGATACCTCGAACCTTCCACCGCCATAGCCGAATGAATAAAGGTGTTGACCCTTTAAAGGGTCTTTATTGGCTAATTCGTTGGTCGTTGTCAGTGCATCATCAAATGCTGTATTTTCTGCAATAGCGGTATCATTCAGCATAACGTGGCACCTCCTTTTTATTGCGTTGGTCGATATGCCAGCGGTCTTGCCAGTCGCTAATCTTGCCGTATTGCTCGCGTTCTTTTCGTGTAAATTGTGGCATTGATACAGCACCGTTTACCGCTTTAGCGGCTTGCATTGCCGCAACTTCTCCCACGCCAGAATCATCATTATCGGCTGCTATCACAATCTCAATTTTTGGGAATTGTAGGCGCATAGATTTAGCAACGGCTAACAAGTTGCCAGCGTTAAAGGCTGTTACGTGCCAGCCTTGCACCCGCCATTGTTGGGATAGGCTTTGACTGGTTGCCCAGCCCTCGCTGACAACGACGCGCCTGTCTGTGGCTTGCTGAAACGGTCGATTAGCATAAAATCCGTCTTTAGTTTTACCGCCTGTTAAAAAACGCTTTGCACCATTCGGTGCGATAAACTGCAATGACTGGATTTTTCCATTCTTAAGGCTGAAAACGGGCACAACAATGCTATCACTGTATTGACGTAACCCGAACGGCTTTAATCCCTTTTTGCGTAAATAGGCGTGATTCATATCGGCTTGAATGCACACATCAAACCACGTTTGACGCGCTCTAACAGCGGCTTCCTCCCACTCCTTTTCCTGTTGCCGTGCGATTCGTTGCGTCTCTAACTTAATGAGTCGCTTACGTTCTGCAATAGAAGCGGGGTCGGTAGGTAGGTCATCGCTAAACCATGTCGTTTTTTCACTGGTTGACCAATTCCCGAAAACAGCAACGCCGCTACCGATCATCTTTAACCAATACGCGCCAGCACGGTAGAACTTGCCAAATGCGGGATGAGTTGGGATTTTGCCAGTGGGGTAGCCTATGGCGGTTAGTGCATCGAATAATGACGGGTTCATACTGCACCCCCAACACTTAACCAATAGCGGGCAATGCCGTGATGCTTCACGCCTGCCGAATCGGTCGCGGTCTCACGGGTGCTATGAATGCGCCAGCCTGCTTCCCTTAATTCCTTGATTCTAGGTGCTGGTGAAGCTATGCCAACGGCTCTAAATTCCAGTGTGTTGACACTGCCAACGGCAAGCATTTTTAAGATAGCATCACACTGTTTTTGGCTATCGGTTTCGGTTAAAATAGCGGTGCTGTTTTGATTTGTTTGCGCCTCGTTCGGCTTGTCTGAATGGGGCGTTTTCATTTATACCGCTCCCGCTGTTTTCGCTTCCTGCTCTGCAATGAATCGCTTAATCTCTTCAACAGAAATAAACCGACGCGCTCCAATCTTGAACGTGCGTAAGTGTCCTTCTTTAATCAGTTTATAAATCATTGCTTGTGAAATACCGCCTAATGATTGACGGCTTTCGATAATGGATAGTGCTTGTGGCATGGTGTTGTTACTCCCATAAGGTTACAAAGGTAAGCCGTTGTTTAGGCTTGTTTATGGGTGTAACTTTATGAGGTAATTGATATGGCGCATATCACGGCATATTGGCGCATGATATGGCGTGTATGTTGGCGGGTGTTATTTAGTCGTTGTTATGTTGTAGTGTTCAGTAATTAACGCTTTAATGTGTCTAGCTTCATGAACAGGTTTTTCATACTCTGTCCTTAGCCATTCTTCTATGATTTGCTGTTTGATTCCCTGCCCGTATTTAACAAAATCTTGGTTATGTTCAAATGATTCAATAATGTCCGCTATGGGTTGCAAGCACGGGTAGTGCTGTTGTGTTGCAATCGGTTGATTATGTGGCACTGGTTGCGCCAGCATTGATTCCAATTCGTCAATGCGGGTGTAGGCTTCGTCTAGCTGTTGCTGTAATTGTTCGGCTGTTGGCTTGCCGTCGTGTTCGGCTTTAAGTGCCAGTAGTCGGGTTAGTTCGGTGTGCGTGATTACAAGATCATCCAATGAAATGACGTTTTTATCAGAAAAAAAACCAACTTTGATACCTGACCGATACAATAAATGATCTACACCTAGCGATTTAGCTTCTACTGCAATATCGTTTATTGTTGAAAAAATAGCCTTACCCTCTTGGTAAATCAGCCTGACTTGACCGACACTAACATCTACCGTCAATCGATAATCATCAACCGGTTTGTAAACTCCTTCATTAATTAAATCAGCCACGGTAGGCTTATCGTTATTTTCATAGCGTTCATCTAATGCGCGGTAAAGTTCGCCTAGATTTTCATACGCAACCATCTGAATGATGCTATCACAACGCTGTAATACTTTCGAATAAACCACTTTGCCAACTATTGCTTCATGATGCAAAACATCAACATCAACCCCCAGCTTTTGAGCTGCTTCCTCTAGCCTGTAATATCGTTTATGAAACATATCACTTCCTTTGTGAACATCCTAAATAAGATGCACCCCCACACGGTTAGGATGACCGTTATTCGCCCCGTCGGGCTAGGTGGTGCAAACGCTGTTACGTGCTTAATGCACCATTTACCCGCGCCAGCAGTTCGCTAGTCGGTTTGTATTTTCTGCCTTCCACTTTGGCTATGTAAGACTGTTTAACGCCCAATGCGTCCGCTAGTTGGGTCTGTGTCCAGTTGGCTTTGATGCGGGCGGCTTTGATGGGGTTGTCGATATAGTTAGCAACATCAAACGGGATAACCTCGTTATCGTCATCATCTAATGCGGCTAGTCGCTGGTAATCCTGCCACGGTATGACGGCATAGGCGGGTTGATTGTTGCCGTTGTAAATAATTTGCGCTTGCATGGTTTAGTACGCCTCTTGTCTGTGGGCTATGCGCTCGATAGCGATAACCTTAATTTCATCATCTCGATTGAATAACACCCGATAATCTCCCACTCTTAGCCGATACCCTGCGATGTCGTGATTTACCAAGGGCTTAACGTCTAAGGTTGCATCGTCGGGATTATGCGCCAGCCGTTGAATTGATTCGGCTATACGTTCTCTTGGTTTGTGCGTTAGTGCTTTTAACGCTTTGTCTGCTTTCTTTGTTGTGGTTATATTATACATGGTTATATTACCTTGTCTATGGCTGTATTATTTGCATGATGATTGCCTGCATTTTCTTTGCCGCTTCTATCCGTTGCTCGATGTACTCAGCACGGTTATAAACTGCCATCACGCCTTCCATGGTGTGGTTAGTGCATTTCTCTACCACGAACGGCTCTACCCCTGCATCGTTCAATCGGGTGGCAAAGGTGCGACGTAAATCATGACAGGTATAGGCGTTGTAATTGGGTTGCCTTGCTTCTGATTGATAGCCGTGTTTTTTCAGTAATCGCTTTAACCAGTTTTGAATATTGGTGGCGGTGCAAGTGGGAAGCGGTAGCTGTTGCATTGCCAACGGTGGCAAGTAAACCCAATGCGCTTTACCGTTCTTGGTGTCATCCTTGCGCCAGCGGTCACCATCTAAATACCCCTCTTGTGCCTCACTGATACGTAAACCCGTCAACAACAGAAATCTAAGCAATGGCGCGTTTTGATGTTCCAGTGCAAACACAAAGCGTATCTCGTCATCTGTTAATACCCTGTCTTTTGGCTTTGGCACATAGCCCGTTATATTGCTGGTAATCCCTTCGGCTGGGCTGTTGTCGATATAGCCACATTCAACAGCATAGGCAAAGACTTTGCGTAAATGCGCCCGCATCATATCCCCCGCTCTGGGTCTGTCCTTACTGTAAGCCCTTAACCATGTCGTAAGTTCTAATCGTTTAACGCTTCTAATGGTGCTGTTGCCGAATCGCTCGACAATTAAATCAAGGTAGTGTTTAGCCTGTTCGGGTCGCTTGTGCTTCTTTTCAACCATGCCAGTGTAGTAGGCTTCGACTAGGGTCTTAATATTGGCGGTTATGGCGTTGGCTTGCCTTGCCAGTTCTAATGCTTCCCGCTTTGCTTCGGTCGGGCTAACCTCTGGGAATCTGCCAATAGTGATAAACTTTTGCTTGCCGTTATTGCTACTTCTAAAAACCCAAGTTTTTGATGAAGCCCTGACACGCAAATAAAGATTGCCATCAAAACGAATAACCTCATCTTTGCCTGTGTGCTTTATTCGCTCTATGGATTTTACGTTTAATTCCGTGGTCGACTTGCTCATGTGGTTATTCCTGTTATGACAAATATCGCCTATAATTTGGCTACAAAGTTGGCTACAAAGTGGCGGTGAATATTTGTAGCCAACCATGAACAAGTATAGAAAGGTAAAAAATAAAATGCAACAAAATCAGACAGATATGAACAATAAAAAACACGTAAAAACGCTATTCGTCTGCATGGGCAACATCTGCCGCTCCCCAACCGCTCATGCGGTGTTTCGTCACTTAGTGACTGAGCATGGCTTGTCCGAGGTAATTGAGATTGATTCTGCGGGTACGCATGCCTACCACATTGGTAATCCACCCGATAGTCGTTCGATGCAAACGGCTCGCAAACGCGGTATTGATATGAGCGATTTGCGCGCTCGCCAAGTCGATTTGGGCGACTTTTACCATTACGATTACCTCATTGCGATGGATGACTACAATATGTCATTGCTAACAGAACAAGCTCCACGCGATATGAAACACAAACTCAGCTTGTTTCTTTCCTTTGCGCCCCACTTAAACCAACGAGAAGTGCCCGATCCCTACTATGGCGGTGCGGATGGTTTTGAATTGGTGTTTGATATGGTGCAAGCTGCTAGTGAAGGCTTGCTCGAACATATCAAAGTGCAACACCTTAACCAGACTAATTAGGCTGACCTGTGAATAACGAACGCAATCCCAAACATTGGCCAACACTTCCCAGCGATTTTGCACAAGCTTTAACTTTATTGCAAAGCCTGCCTGCACCTGCCTTACTAATCGAGGTGCTTAGCCAGTGGCAAGCGGAACAAGAGCCAGATGAAACCCATATTCGCCTCAGGCATCAATTGTTGCATTGGGAAAAACAACGGCAACAGCTCAGCGACCATCTACCCGAAAGCAACGAGC
The DNA here is from genome assembly GCA_964519885.1 of uncultured Francisella sp. Taxonomy (GTDB): domain Bacteria; phylum Pseudomonadota; class Gammaproteobacteria; order Thiomicrospirales; family Thiomicrospiraceae. The sequence goes on from CAZFLX010000015.1 coordinate 40,353, forward strand.
AGTGGGAAAACTTTCGCCGTATGCTGTTATCACTGCTTTCCTCGCCTTTGGTGTTACTGACCGCTTTAGCCGCGCATCTGGCGAAACTTCGCTTATTTAAGGTGATGGAAATATCCGAACAGCAACAGCTTGCGCTGCAAACTCAATCGGTCTATGCGCCTTTAGCCAATCGGTTGGGGCTTTCTACGTGGAAATGGGAAATGGAAGACATTGCCTTTCGTCTTTCACACCCCCAAGATTATGCCAATATTGCCAAAGCCTTAGCCAGTAAGCGCACCGAACGCGAAGCCTTTATTAAGCTAACTATTGAAGCCATTAGTCAACTATTAGAACGTGAACACATACAAGCCGATATTGCTGGACGACCCAAGCACATTTATAGCATCTACAAAAAAATGCAGCGTAAATCACTGGCATTTGAACAACTTTACGACTTACACGCGCTGAGATTACTCACCCACTCCATTGAAGATTGCTATCGTATTCTAGGGTTATTGCATCAGCACTTCGTGCCCCTGTTAAGTGAATTTGACGACTATATTGCTCGCCCTAAAGCCAACGGCTACCAGAGCATTCACACCATTGTCATTGGTCACAATGGCTGGCCAGTGGAAATCCAAATTCGTACCCAACACATGCATCAACTCGCTGAAGAAGGCGTTGCAGCCCATTGGCGTTACAAAGAAGGTGCTCAACAAGATGCCAGCTTAACGCAATTGGTGCATCAACTCAGACAAAGTTTGTCGGGAGAATTAGACGCACAAAGTTTCGATGCTTGGGAAAAAGAACTGACGGGCAAACATATTTTTGTCCTCACGCCCAAAGGAGATTTATTACGTTTAACCCAAGGCGCAACCGCTTTAGATGTGGCTTACCTGATTCACACCGATTTGGGTCACAGCTGTCGGGGCGCACTGGTTAATGGGGCAATTAAACCACTCGATGAACCCTTAGCTAATGGCGACCGCGTTGAGATTCTCACGCAAAAACAAGGCACACCTAACCTGAACTGGTTGTCTGGCAAGTTCTTAGCCACCAGTCGCGCACGTGGTAAGGTTAAAGCCTATTTCAATCGTCAAGCTGCCGACGTGCATTTGGCAACGGGTAAGTCTCAGCTAGACAGACTCAAGTCTCGTTTCCGCTTGGGCGCAGAATTTATTCAATTTTTAACACAACGCTTTACTTTTGTTAGTAACGATAAAAGCCTCGCCATTGCCATCGGTCAAGGGCGCATTAGTAGCGAACAACTGTCGAAAGCGGTGCAAGATTATTTGCATCCTCGTGTACAAACACCCATCAGTACGACAACCAACGAACCCAGTAAACCTCAAGATTCCAGTATTTTTGTGCCAGGTATTGGCAAAGTCACCGCGCACATTGCACAGTGTTGCTCGCCGCAACCACCCGAACCCATTATTGGTCTTCTCACCCGTCAGCATGGCTTGCGCATTCATCGTCAAGACTGTCCCGACCTACTCGCCCTGCCCGCGCAAACGCATCAACGACTACTTAAAGTTCGCTGGGGTGGCATTCAATCAGCGGAAACACCTTTGTGTTTGGAAATTATCGCCATTGAACGCGACAATTTATTGGTAGACTTAGTTACCTGTTTAACGAGAGAAGGCGTGCGTATTGGTCACTTCCAAGCATTGCCGGGTGAACAAGCCAACAGCATTCGTGTGCATCTGGAGTTATCTGTAAATGCCGAGCAAGATTGGCTGGCTTTAATGGATAAAATCGAAAGCCTCTCGGAAGTATTAAGTGTCACTTATTGTCTTGAATCGGCATAAAAATGCTGGCCGAATAGTGCATTCACTCCCATAACACTCTATACTTAAACCATTAAATCAACTTTTTATTTAGAGCCATGTCATTTAGAATCGAAAAAGACAGTCTCGGCGAAGTGAAAGTGCCGAGCAACGCGCTGTATAGTGCGCAAACCCAACGTGCCATCGACAATTTCCCGATCAGCTTTCAACCTTTGCCCAGCGTGCTGATTCAAGCGATTGCCAGTGTCAAACATGCCAGCGCCACCACCAACGAACAACTCGGCAAACTGTCAGCAGAGCAAGCCAACGCCATTCGCCAAGCGGCGCAAGAAATTATGGACGGTCAATGGCTCGATCAGTTCCCGATTGATGTTTTCCAAACGGGTTCTGGCACCAGCAGCAACATGAATGTGAATGAGGTGATTGCCACCCGTGCCAGTCAACTCAGTGGACTGAGCATTCACCCGAATGACCATGTCAATATGGCGCAAAGCTCAAACGACACCTTCCCCAGCGCCATTCACATTGCTTGTGTGCAACAGCTTCATCATGCGTTATTGCCTGCGTTAAACCAATTACACAACACAATTGAACGTAAAGCCATTGAATGTCAGGATGTGGTCAAAACAGGTCGCACCCATTTAATGGATGCCATGCCAGTGCGCATGGGACAAGAGTTGTCGGGTTGGGGGCAACAAATTGCCAATAATCGCAACCGTATTGAACAGACATTACCGCAACTCAGCGCCTTAGCCCAAGGCGGTACCGCCGTTGGTACAGGTGTGAATGCCCATGTTGAATTTGGCGCAAAATTTGCCCAAAACGTCAGCGACTTATTAGGCTTGCCTTTCACCAGTGCCGCTAATAAATTTGAAGCGCTATCCAGTTTGGATAATGTGGTTTCCTTATCGGGTCAACTCAAAACCCTAGCCGCCAGTTTAACAAAAATCGCTAACGATTTACGCTGGATGAATGCAGGCCCCCTGGCTGGGTTGGCTGAAATTAGCCTACCCGATTTACAACCAGGTAGCTCCATCATGCCAGGTAAAATCAACCCAGTTATGCCTGAAGCCACGCTAATGGTCTGCGCTCAAGTGATGGGTAACGATGTGGCAATTAATATCGGCGGACAATCGGGCAACTTCCAGTTAAATGTCATGTTACCCATGATGGCACGCAATATTTTAGAAAGCATTCAGCTACTCAGTAAGGTTATGCCCTTGTTGGCAGATAAAGCCATTGCTGGCTTCACGGTCAACCAAAAGCAATTAGACAAGGCCTTGTCGGTAAATCCGATTTTAGTAACTGCGCTTAACTCTGTGGTAGGCTATGAAAAAGGCGCACAAATTGCCAAAGAAGCCTACAAAACTGGCGAGCCCATTATTGACGTGGCACTGCGCCTAACCGAGCTCGATCGAGAAACGCTAACGCGCCTCATGGATCCCAAATTACTCACTGGCGCTTGAGCGTCTTTTCATAAAAGGAAAAACTATGTCTGTTGCAACCTTAAAGGCCGACTTATTCGAAGAAACCATTAAAGCTCACGAAATGGTCATTATTGACTTTTGGGCTGCTTGGTGTGGTCCTTGTAAATCTTTTGCCCCTACTTTCGATGCCGCTGCTGAACGTCATCCCGAAGTCGCTTTTACCAAAGTCAACGTCGATGAAGAGCAAGAATTAGCTGGTTTATTTCAAGTACGCTCAATTCCAACCATTGCGTTTATGCGCGAAGGTATTGTCATTTATGCCCACTCAGGTGCATTGCAAGGCTCAGAACTTGACGAAATTATCGGTAAAGTCAAAGCGCTGGATATGGCACAAGTACACGCTGATATGGCCGCGCAACAACAAGGTCAAGCTTAATCAGTTAGTCCAATTCCCCTAAAGGAGTCACGTTATGCACTCACTTGAATTGACCTCAGTGACTCCTTTCAATTTGCTCTCACCAGAGCAACATCAAGCCCTATCTCGACATAGTGATTTACTCTATCTCGATGAACAGCAAACGTTGAACATCCGCAGTCAACCTGTTGCTGAACGTTTTTTATTATTCGTCTTCAAAGGGCGTGGACAATGGCAAGTGGACAATGACGAACAAGACATTATTCACGCCAATGAAACCGCTGGTGCCTTAATTCTGTTGCAAGGGGGCGAAGGACAGTTTACCGCACTGGAAGAAGTCTTGGCCTATCGCATTTCAGGAACATTTTTCGATCAGCTGTGCCAAGAAAATAGTGCCTTTTTAGCCTACTGGAGCGCAGGCATTCGCGACAAACTGAATCGATTGCAACAACGTGAACAAACCGACGCTTTTGCTAATTTTATGATGCTCACTGCCACCGATGTGCGCCTCATTCCGATTGTCTCCCTAACTGACCAGCTTAGCTTACAACAAGCCAGTAAAGCGTTAAGACAGCAACAAGCCAGTGCGGGGTTAGTGCATTTGCCCGACCAGGGTCTGGGCATTATCACCACCACCGATTTGCTCAATGCTTTTACCGATTATGCGCCAACAGATTACCCCCTCCTCAGTCAACTTGCTAAACCTAAACTGGTGTGCATGCAGCAAGACGATCATCTGTTTAAAGCACTGGTACTAATGACCGAGCATAACCTCAGTCATATCGTTATCATGCACCAACAACAACCAATCGGAATTTTGCCACAAAAAACACTGTTAGGCGCACTGGCCAATCAATCGGTGATGATGGGACAACAACTCGAACAGGCCAGCAGCCTGAATGACTTGAGCGCCATTCAACACGGACTGACGTCACTCATTCAAAGCTTACATCATAAGGGCGTTAATCCCCGATTCATTGCCGAATTGGTCAGTTCGCTCAATCGTGCGCTCTTCCGTAAAATCAGTCAACTGACTCGCCCAGCTTCATTAACCGACCTAGATTATGCCCTACTGATTATGGGATCGGAAGGAAGGCAGGAGCAGATTTTACGCACCGACCAAGACAATGCGCTGATTTGGTTGGGTAATGCAAACAGCCGAGACGTTGAAGACTGGGCAAAGGCTATGCACGACGCATTGGCTGAGCTAGGCTTTCTTGACTGCCCTGGCAACATTATGATGACGAACCCTCTCTGGCAACAACCTTTAGATAGTCTGCTAAAACAAGTTCATGAATGGATGCATTCACCAACCAACGAATCGATGATGTATCTTTCCATTCTGCTCGATGCCGATACCGCTGCCGGTAACCCTGAACTCACCCAGCGTTTATTAACACAAGTGAAATCGGCCGTAGCCAGTAACCGTGCTTTTATGGGGCACTTTGCCAAAAGTGCGCTGGAATTTGAAACACCCTTGGGTCTTTTCTCTCAGTTCAAAACCAACAAACAAGGGCTGCTGGATTTGAAAAAAGGCGGACTCTTTCCCATTGTGCATGGCGCAAGGGTACTGATGTGCGAACACAAGCTAAACGCCACTACCACCCATGAACGCTTAATAGCCTTAGCCAATACTCGTACTCTGTCACAAAGTTTTGCCAGTGAACTGGTCGAGGCTTTTGATTTTATGCAACAACTGCGCCTGCACCAACAACTGACCAACCTGTCATTAGAGCAAGTTATTGATAATCAAATCCACGTGGATTCCCTGTCTCACTTACAAAAAGACCTACTTAAAGACAGCTTCAAACTCGTTGATCAGTTCAAGAACTTGCTTAATCATCATTACAAACTCAATCAACTGATGTGATGATGATGGGCTTTCAGTTACTCTACCGCTACTGGCAACGCAAACAACTCAAACTGCCCGAATACGCCTTCTTGTTTCAGCCACCCACTCGACCAGGGGTGGTCAGTTTAGACTGTGAAACAACTGGTCTTGATCCGAAAAAAGATGAAATCATTAGCATCGGTGCGGTACGCATTATCGACAATCAAATACTCACCAGCGAAAGACTGGAACTCAAACTCAAACCTTCGAAACGTATTGGCGCCGATGCCATTAAAGTACATCAACTGCGCAACTGTGATGTCGAAGATGGACTTGAACCCATTGAAGCGATGAAGCAACTCCTAGACTTCATTGGTAGTAGCCCCATTTTAGGCTATTACCTAGAGTTTGATATGGCACTGATTAACCGCGTGGTTCAGCCTTGGCTAGGCATTAAATTACCAAACCCACAATATGAATTGTCGGCATTGTATTACGATGCAAAAATTGGTCTCATTCCACAAAAACGACTCGATCTCAGATTAAGCAGTATTTGCACCGAATTGAAGGTTCCCCACTTGGGTGCTCACGATGCCTATACCGATGCGCTGACCGTTGCGATTGCTTACGTTAAACTTTGTCAACATACAGCATCGGACTAAGTATTAACTGTCTAAACTGTGTATTAAAAGAAACGCCTACAAATGCTATTGTGTTAAAATAACGGGTGTTTTAACATTCGGTATAAACTAGGGCAAAAGATGACACTTTCGATTTTAATGGTAGATGACAGTCCGATTTTATTAAACATTCAAAAAAAGCTAATAGAAAAAGAAGGTTATGCCGTTACCACCGCCACCAGCGGTAAAGAAGCGCTCTGCACCCTAAAGCAACATCGTTATGATCTGATTTTGATGGACATGCAAATGCCTGAAATGAATGGTTTAGAAACAGCCGCACACGTCAGAAGTCTAGGCATTTCTACCCCCATTTTGGCGCTCACCGGTAACGACTCCCACGAAGATAAACAAAAGTGCCTAGCCCAAGGTATGAACGGATTTGTCGCCAAACCGCTAAAAATGCCTGCCTTAATTCAAGAATTAAACAAGCTCAGCCTGGGTTAATCTAATCCAAGGGAACCTCTAAACCTCGCTTTGCTTGTTGCTTATGCAACTTAGCTTCAAACCCCTTAGAGTTTGAACAAACTCATATTCGCCTGTAAGCTATTTGCCTCATCACGCAAATTTTCTGCCGATGCCGTGGTTTCTTCTACTAAGGCAGCATTTTGTTGTGTCACGGCATCAATTTGGGAAATTGCCTGATGCACCTGACCAATGCCCACCGACTGTTCACGCGAGGCTACTGCAATTTCTTCTATCATGCTGCCCACTTTGTGAATCACCTCTGTCACACCCGACAAGGTTTTATCTGACAAACGGGCAAGTTGCTGACCGTTCTCTACCCGTTTTGCAGAATCATCAATGAGGTTTTTAATGTCTTTAGCTGCCTCAGCCGATTTTTGTGCCAAAGCTCTAACCTCACTCGCTACCACCGCAAACCCACGACCGTGTTCGCCAGCTCTGGCCGCTTCCACCGCAGCGTTTAAGGCTAACAAGTTGGTTTGAAAAGCAATGCCATCAATTAAGTTAACAATGTCGGAAATTTTGTGGCTCGACTCATGAATCGCGTTCATCGCTTCGATCATCTGTTGCAGAATATGACCACCATCTTGGGTTTGCGACTCAGCTAGCTTAGCCAACTCAGTCACTTTGGTGACGTTATCCGCATTCGACGCCACGGCAGATGACATTTCATGCATGGTGGCACTGGTTTCTTCTAGTGCGGCGGCTTGCTGTTGCACCCGCGCAGACAGGTCGGAAGCTCCCATCGACACTTGTTCTGCCGAACCGCGAACCGCTTCGGCACTGCTACGCGTTTCTGTCACAATACGTTTAAAACTTTCAATGGTGTAGTTCATCGCATTTTTCAGATCATGCAACTCACCCTTGTAGACCCCAGAGGGCATTTGTTTGGTTAAATCGCCATCTGCCAAAGCCAGCAACACTTCAGAAGCATCTGAAACAGCACGAGATAAAGACCGTTTACGTATTTCTTCTTCGGTGACATCCACACCATATTTAATGACTTTAACCACTTTGCCCTGACTATCAAAGACAGGGTTATAGTTAGCTTCTAGCCAAACTGTACGACCCTGAGCATCGATGCGCTCAAAAGTGCCTGACATTAATTCACCCTCACCCAGTCGCTGCCAAAAGTCTTGATAAGCGGCTGATTGCGCATAACTGGGCTGAACAAATCGCTGATGATGCTGACCCACCAGTTCAGACAAAGAATATCCCATCACTTTAAGAAAATTGGCATTAGCAGTCAGCACCATGCCTTGGGTATCAAACTCAATACTTGCCATCGAACGATCAATTGCGGACAACTTGGCTTCATTCACGATGTTCAGGTTGACTTGTTGGGTAATATCGGTAGCAACTTTAATCACCTTAACCACTTGCCCAGCCTCGTTAAACACCGGATTATAGCTAGCTTCTAACCACACCAGGCTGCCCGACTTGTGTCGACGGGCAAACCTATCTCGAAAAAACTCACCACTCGCCAATTTTTGCCAGAATGCTTGATAAGCAGCACTCTGCTGTTCTTCAGGCAACACAAATATGCGATGATGCTTACTAACCACCTCGGCAAGTTGATAGCCAACTGCTGCTAAAAAGTTATCGTTCGCCTCTAAAATCTGACCGTTTATGTCAAAACTAATCACTGCGCTACTGCGAGAAATCGCATCAATCAATGCTTCACATGCCCTTTTTTCGCTGGTGACCTTCTTCAAATCATGCGAGCAACCAAACCAATTCAACATATTAAAACAAAACCTTCTGTAATAATTTGTAATAAAATTTACTCTATGATTTTAACAAATGACAGTTAAGATAATTACCACATAATTCTGATCAATAGCATAAAAAATATTGCATTAAATATTCAATCATTAACTCTTAAAAGCATAGAACCTATCTTAATATTTGAGTTATAATTGAAAGTAAGATAAACCACTAATCCGATCTTGCTGATAGGTTCACCATGAGTAGCAAAAACCCCACCATTCTGATTGTGGATGACACACCACTTAATCTAGACATCTTAAAAAACATCTTATCTTCAGAATACGATGTTAAACTCGCCATCAATGGTGAAGTGGCATTAAGGGTGGCACAAAAAACCCTGCCCGACTTGATTCTCCTCGATATCATGATGCCAAACATGAATGGTTATGAGGTTTGTCAGCAACTCAAACTCGACCCACGCACCGCGCACATTCCCGTTATTTTTGTCACCGCCATGAATGAAATTAGTGACGAAGCTAAAGGCTTTGAAGTGGGTGCTGTGGATTACATAGTCAAACCGGTCAGCCCTCCTATTGTGCTTGCTCGGGTCAAAACGCATCTTGCCTTGCACAATCAACAACTCGCATTGGAAGCACAGGTTTCTCAACGCACGCAAGACTTGGTTGAAGCACAGTTTGAAATCCTACGTTGCCTGGGTAGAGCAGCAGAATATAAAGACAATGACACAGCGCAACACGTCATTCGCGTTAGTCACTATGCGCGTATTTTAGCGCTTCATGCGAATGTGAATGCCAAAGAAGCCGAACTCATTTATCAAGCCATGCCAATGCACGACATTGGCAAAATTGGCGTACCCGATCAAGTGTTACTCAAACCCAGCTCATTAAGCAACAATGAATGGGATGTGATGAAAGCACACTGCGAGGTAGGTGCTTCCATTTTGGGTAGCAGTGACAGCACCATTATCCGTTACTCGCGGGAAATCGCGTTAACTCACCAAGAAAAATGGAACGGAACGGGTTACCCACTGGGTCTAAAGGGCAATGAAATTCCCTTTACCGGTCGTTTAGCTGCCATTGCCGATGTCCTCGACGCTTTAACAACACGTCGTCCCTACAAACGCGCCTGGACATTCACCGAAGCTGTCGACACCATGAAAAATGAGTTTGGCACCCATTTCGATCCTCAACTCAAACCTGCCTTCGAATCGGCACTGCCAGAGTTAGAAGCCATCTATCGCCGTTTTCAAGAACCCGACTGGCAGCTTGATACGACTCACCAAAATGACCTTGCAGCATAAGGAATATCGCCCATGAATGCCTCTGTTCCTTCAGTCAACTTAGAACTTATGGAAGCGCGCGCGCAATTACAAGCCATCAACCGTGCGATGGCTGTTATCGAGTTTGATTTACATGGTAATATTCTAGCCGCTAATGATAACTTTCTGCGTGCGTTTAGCTATCAATCCTCCGAAGTAATCGGACAACACCATCGCATATTTGTATCACCGGACTATGCCAACACAAAAGCTTATGCAGAATTTTGGCAAAAACTAGCCCAGGGTGAGTTTTTATCCGACACCTATCAACGACTCGATAAGTTCGGCAATGCTGTTTGGTTAGAAGCCAACTACAACCCCCTATTTGATCAAGCCGGTCAAGTTTATAAAATCGTTAAATTCGCCATCAACGTCACACAAAGTGAACTAGCGAAACTCGAAGCCAATCAACTGCAAAAGCAAGAAAAATTGTTCCGTGATTTATTGGACTCAGCGCCAGACGCGATGATTATTGCCGATGCACAAGGCAAGATTCGCATGATTAACAAACAAGCGGAATCGCTTTTTGGTTACACCCGATCCGAACTGGTCGGTCAACTCCTTGAAATACTCATTCCGCAGCGTTTTCGTCAGCATCATCCGCAAAAACGCGACGGTTTCTTTCACAACCCTGCCGTCAGGGAAATGGGTTCGGGATTAGAATTATTTGGATTAGCTAAAGATGGTCATGAAATTCCTATCGAACTGTCTCTTAGCCCTATTCAAACAGACGAAGGACTCTGGGCAGCCAGCGCCATTAGAGATATTAGTGAGCGTCGATTAGCCAATCAGCAACTGCAAGTTGCCATGAAAGCTGCGGAGGAAGCCACACGCACTAAATCTGATTTTCTAGCCAATATGAGCCATGAAATTCGCACCCCCATGAATGCCATTATTGGTATGAGCTATTTGGCACTGCAAAGTAATTTAAATGCCCAACAACGAAACTATATCAGTAAAGTTCACCGCTCGGCAGAATCCTTGCTGGGGATTATTAACGACATTTTAGATTTTTCTAAAATCGAAGCTGGCATGTTGCACATTGAAAAGGTTCCCTTTGACTTAAGCGATATTCTGCAAAGACTTGCCGATGTGATTGCCTTCAAAGCTGAAGAGAACGGTATCGAACTGCTGTTTTCTAATACGCATCATATTCCTAAAAACCTCATCGGCGATCCCTTACGTCTGGGTCAAGTTTTGCTCAATCTTGCCTCTAATGCGGTTAAATTTACCCACGATGGTGAAATTGTGTTGGATATTAGCGTCAAGCAAGAAACAGATGATCAAATCACCTTGCTGTTTAGTGTCAAAGACAGCGGTATTGGCATGACACCCGAACAACAAAGCAAACTCTTCCAGTCTTTTTCGCAGGCAGACACCTCCACAACTCGCAAATATGGCGGTACGGGGTTAGGTTTATCAATCAGCAAACGTCTGGTTGAACTGATGAATGGCAACATTTGGGTAGAAAGCCAACTGGGACAAGGCAGCAATTTCCAATTTACCGCCACCTTTAACAAACCTGATTCAGCCGACAATCCTGTTTACGAATTAAGCCACGGCTGTTGCCAAGACAAACATGCTTTAGTTGTTGATAATAATCGTCATGCCAGACAAATCATGAGTGAACTGCTAGAGCATCTTGGCATGACCGTTACGGCTGTCTCATCGGGTGAGAAAGCTTTAGCGGTCTGTCAGCGCAGCCATTTCGATTTAGTATTTATGGATTGGATGATGCCGGGTATGGATGGCTTGGCTACCACTCAGGCACTTTCAAAACAGTGTGCCAAAATGCCGCACGTCATTATGGTTACCGCTTATGGTCAAGACAGTATTTTTGAAGATGCCATCGAACAGGGACTCATTCAAGCCGTGATGACTAAACCCGTTACCATGGCAAATATTTCTAGCTGTTTAGCACCCTTATTTGGCACTCAAGCCAATCATCATGAACAACAGCACAAACAGTTGCAGCATCAAATGATTAAGCAAATTGCCGGAGCGCATTTGTTGTTGGTTGAAGATAATGCCTTTAACCAAGAACTGGCGATTGCCATCCTGTCTAATGCTAACATCAGCGTCACCCTAGCCAATAATGGTCAGGAAGCCCTAGATATATTGGCACAATCGGACAAGCATTTTGATGGCATTTTAATGGACTGCCAAATGCCAGTTATGGATGGCTATATGGCCACACAGCTTATCCGACAACAGCCAGCTTTTGCAGATATGCCCATTTTAGCCATGACCGCAAATGCCATGAGCGATGATCGGGAAAAAGTCTTAGCTGCCGGCATGAATGAGCACATTGCCAAACCAATTGATATTGAACAACTTTTCTTTACCCTTGCACGCTGGATAAAACCAAAACGCAACCGAGTGCTCAGCTCACAAAAGCTTGCTGCCGCTTCTGCTGCGACTCAAAATGAACCGATTTTAACCGCTTCACCTGCTTTGTTAGACACTCAACTTGGTTTAAGCTACACCAATAAAAATCAAAGCCTATACGATAAGCTAGTCTGTCAGTTTTTGAACCAAAAACAAGAATTTAAGCAAACCTTAACTGCCCTAAAAATAGGCAACCTAGCCACTGAAGACAGACAAACAGTGCTTCGTCAGCTACACAGCTTAAAAGGTATGGCAGCGACATTAGGGGCAACGCGCTTTTCTCAAGAAGCAGCGAGACTGGAAAAAGTCGCCGTAGCAACCACAGCCCCCATCAATACACAAGACTGCGAACAAGAACTTGATGCGCTGATGATTCAACTCGCTAGCTACTGTCAACAACAAACCATCCAACCCAAGGGTGATGCATCCGTGCAGCAACCAGGAAATGATGCGATGTTCCGAGAAGATCTTAATACCCTGACCGAGTTATTGGATAACTACGATGGAAAAGTCGCCAGCCATTTCGAAAAACTGGTGAATCGATATCAAAACCAAGCCAATCTTCGTGATCAGTTAAATGCTCTTAAGCCACTCATTGAAGGTTATGATTTTGAAGGCGCCTTAGCACTGATTGCGCGCTGGTGATTGAAAGCCTATGAACAGCTCAAAGTTTCGCCTAAAAAGAATAGCAAGACAAATGATGTATTTTCATTTGGTACTTTAACTGGTGCCAGTTTGACGTAATTATGGTGTACTTTTGGCGTAATCAAGCAAGATTTTTAACTAAAATGCGTATTTTTTAATGCTGACGTATGTCATGAAAACAAATTATAAAAAACTATAAGCGAATGAAATAATATGAATTTTTTGATCTAGCCAGTTTTGGCTATTTAAGAAATGGTGCCCGGGGCCGGAATCGAACCGGCACGCCGTTGTGGGGCGGCAGATTTTA
>CAZFLX010000016.1:0-53093 GCA_964519885.1 uncultured Francisella sp.
CTCCGTCTTCGGGTTAGTTTAACTAATCCTTGTACGAAATAGTGTAGCCACTCCAATTCGCTATTACGAGAAGATCCACGGAGCCTCTGTCCACAAACACGGCTTTTGGTGTGCGATGCGTGAGTGCATGGAGGACTTGATTTCTTTATCAGATGATGGGCAGTCCTAATGCGTATGAGTTTAACTTAATTACTTTTTGGATGCCTTAAGTAAAAATAGGTGGCTTTTTTGAGACTATCTTAGGTGGCTTTTTTGCAATTGTTTTATATGGCTGTTTTACTAAGAATACGCAGAATGGCTTTCGAGCAGGCTGAGTAGCTGGTTAATAGGTGATCCACCGCCATGTATGAAATCAACACCGCCCTTTTCGACTTCATCAACCAAGATCAGTGGATTAGCAATGTCACCCATGACAATTTGATTAAACACCATGCCTGGACGACTATTGGCGTACATGGCTTGGGTTCCACCAATGCTGCCATTGGCGAGTTGATTTTCCATGCTGATGATTGCGAGGGGAAGATGCAAAACCTTGGCAAGTCGCTTGGCAAAATAGGTTTTACCCACTCCAGGAGGACCCACTAACAAAATGGGTGGGAAGTAAAGGTTCTTGTCACCATAAAAGGCGATGTTAAAATTCAGCGCAATGGCATCAATTACCAGCTTAAAATTGGGCATTTCACGCTTGAGCTGTTCAAGTGCTTGCTCCATCAGCGTTAGGCTCTTCAATCGAATCAATGCACGCTCACCGCCGACCATTTCAATATGTTTCATCACGCTATCAAATCGATCGCTGTTGCTACTGAGCTCACTGGCTTTTTCCAGTCCGGCTAGGGCTGTTTTTTTGTTAAAGGCGACTAAGGCGTTAGCATGGTAATAGCTAAGGTCACTGTCAAAACTGATTGTTTCTTTTGGTGTTAGCCTAACGCCTTTGGCTTGTTGGTCTTCTTTTTGTTTTGGCAACAAACGACGTCCATTCAGCTGGTCATGCATCAACTGCACTTTTTCGTTGCTCACTCGCGGAAATTCGCTCAGTAATGACACAGGTTTTCCAGAACGCCCTGCGCTGATTTCGCGACGACGCTGCGCTAACATGGCCCACTTGTCAGGCGTAGTATCTTTTAACAAAGCTTCTTTGCTCATTTGAAAAAAATGGGCAGCGGGGTTTTGCTGCATTAAATCATCAAGCAACTGGCGATGGCTGGGAATGGTGAGTTGAACTTGCGAGGCTTCAATAAAAATGCCCGTTACATGATCGTCTTCATTGCGTGTTAACAACAAGCCTTCAATCTCATCACTGCGTTGACACATGGCTTCATACTGCCCAATGGTAATGCCTAAATCGGCGGTGACGACAATGCCAGTTACGGGATCGATGGCTTCAAAGCCCGCAATGATCGGTTGATCGAAGCGAAAAGTATCATGTACATCAAAGCTGATTTGATAAATCTGTTGGTTTTCATCGACGGTGACACTGATGACCTGCTTAATTTGATAACGCAACTCAGTCAATTGATACTCGTTTTTTGCTTCATCCCATGTCGGCATCATGCCGCACAGGTAGTAGCTTTTAGCATGGTTAGGCTGTTGTTCGATACCGACAATAATGGGCTTTTGTAATCTTGGCATATACATTCCTTTTTGTTTATTTATATAATGGTTTATTTAATATATCATTCAATACTATTATAAGGGCGCATCCAACACCCCCTGAAATAACGGGTGTTGTGGCGGCTAACCAGATGCGTTAATTTCTACTCAGGTCCATCGATACCAAATCAGTGATCTGCTGAAGTTGTTGTTGATGGGCACTCATCATCTGTGAAATCTGCGCTAACTGGGCTTTACGTTGCTGTTCAAGCGTGATTAACTGACGCATCTGCTCAGGACTGGGGTGTGGAATGGGAATATTACGCACATCTTCAAGTCTTAATTGTGGCAACTTAGCGCCTGAGTTGAGTGCCTGAAAATAGGCTTGCATCATCGGGCTGCGTAAATAATGGTAGAGATAATCTACCGTGAGCTGCATCGGTTTACCGGTAGCTTTATCAACCACCGTTAAGCTTTCAGCTGTGGGTCGAAATACCAGCATTTGCATACCCGGTATCCAGTTATCGGGAATCTGTTCATCCAGTAAAATGACTTTACCCAGGGTACTCTTCACCGAAACCAGTAAATCTCGTGCTTTTAATCCAAAACGGTGTTGAACGTCTAAGGCTTTATTCGGAGTTAGGTAGCGCACCTTAGTTGGAGCCACCACTTGCCCAAAGGCATCGACATCACCGGCGGCTATTTCAACCAGCGTCACCCCTTCCCCATCTTTGGCATCGGAAACCACTTGTTGACTGGTTTTTTGTGCTGGTGCTAGGCTATTTAAGCTGGAGTAGCCGTGCGGATGATGGATAATCTGTTTGAGCCATTGGGCAAATTGATCTTGTACCACATAGCTACTGGCAGCCATATTCACCATCGGGTCTTTGTAGATGGTTTCACAAGGCACGCTCAATTGCGTGTCCGATGCGATGACACCATGATCGGCCATCATTAATCCCAGCACATCCATGCCTTGTGTCACATTGTTGCTCTTAGTTGTCGTGCGAGAGAGATCAGCAAACACAATTTCAGAACTTGGTTGGGTAAAATCTGTCAGCATTAACTGAAAGGCGCCATTCGACATGGAAAGGGCTTGCGCAGGCAAGGAAATGACATATTTAACTGGTGATACGATGCGTGATTGATCGCTACCCGCTTGTTGTTGTAAGCCAAATAGACGTTTACGAGACTCAGCCATCCCACCCATTTTCATAAAGAAATTCATCGGGTGTAAGGCAATGACGGTCTGAAAACGGTCTTTGAGTGACTGATATACCGAGGGGTCATCAAAGGTCATTTTATTGCCCATTGGGGGTAACAATATCAGCGCATCGCCTGAGGGCAGCTGTTCTAGAATCTTAGCATCTGTTACTGAAATGACACTGAGATGGGGTAAATAGTGCGCTATCCAGGCCAGCCAAACATCATCCAAGCTACTCAACGAACAATAAGTAACCTTAAAGCCTTCTATCGCTGCTAGCACTGCCGATACCAATCCTAGCTGTCCATACACCACGACATGCTGCACAGGATGGTTATCATGAGTGCCAAGCAATTCAATACGATGGCGCAATAGGTTCATAAAATCGGATTGGGTGGAAAGGCTCAGAGATGCCCTCACCTGTTGATGCATGAATAGCTGAAGCTTAGCCAGTAAATCGGCTTGGCTAACACTAAGACCTTCACTAAAATAAGTACCAACCAACTCGGCTAATAGATCGGCGTCTTCTTTTGAATAACTTGGCAATGGCAGGTTAAACTTAACCGCAATCTCATCAAAATACGCCTTGCCTTTGGCATTGCTAGCAAAGGTACGAAATTCAGGATCTAATTGACTGATCATCCATAACAGCTGCCAAACACCCACAGGTTGTCTGCGCTGCTGCTCATAAGCGCTGATGAGTTGTTGTTGGTCGATGTTAGGCATTTGACTTCTCCTTAAGTGTTGGGAGAATAATAGCCTAACTTTTTATAGTATTCAATACTATTTTAATATTTTCTCTTTTATCAATCACGGTGTAAAATGCCGTCCTAAGAACACCACCGATTTAATTGTTGCATCTCAGCTACTCGAATACTTTGTACCTTTAAAGCTTCAAAGATATCTTCTAAACTTTCATTATTAGCAGCCAGTCCTGGCAATGAAATGTTTGCTTGCGAAAAAAAGCGCTTCCTATATTCTTTATCCCATGCCTCTTGCCACCAATAAAGAATGTTGTCCTTCGCTTTTGTAAAGCATATGCTGGTTGGTATACGGTCTTTTTTGCTCTGGTTCACTTTCATCGTTGTAGGAAGCAAATTCCAGAGGTCATTGTTCGGCCAACGTGCAAAGGGTAGGCAATGATCAATATCGTATTTTTGTTCGAGAGCAACATGACTCCAAA
This sequence comes from uncultured Francisella sp., assembly GCA_964519885.1. Taxonomy (GTDB): domain Bacteria; phylum Pseudomonadota; class Gammaproteobacteria; order Thiomicrospirales; family Thiomicrospiraceae. The sequence goes on from CAZFLX010000016.1 coordinate 3,978, forward strand.
CACAGTAAACACTGTGATCTTGTTTGATTGCTTCGACCCTATCTCTCGCTAATTGCGTGGTTCGTTTTGCTTCTAACCATTCGAGCCTTTCAAGTAGTTGGTGATTAGGGATAGCAAGATTGTTTTTGTAATCCTTCATCACCTGAACCCACTCATTAACAACAACGGGCTCTATCCAACAGGCATAGAGCGTCATCAACTCCCATATCTTTTCTGGAACAGAAAAACCACCGTACTGACTTAAGGTCTCAAAATCCAAATAAAGAGAATCGACTTGGTTTGCCGTGCGCTTAGTTTCGGCTTCAAAGACTTGTTGATCAGTATTGGGTAATCGAATGTATTTGACGGGCATATTGCAGATCGTGGTCGAGATATGCTTTAACGTTTTATGCAGTGAATTTGCTTGTTCATCTAGAAATAGATTGCCAATGGCAAAATCTAAGCCGGTGAATTCATCAAGTTTGTCCCAACCATCTGCTTTGATGAACCCTAACCCCTTTTCTGGATTACTGTTTTGTTGAATATTAGCATCAAGAAGCACTTTGTATTGTCTTGCCCAGTAGAGTGACACCAAGCCTAGAGGAAGAATGACTCGGTTATCTTCACGTCGAATGACCGCACCGGGATGACCATCGGCAATTCGGAGTAATGTTCGGATCAGCGCCAATTTATAGGTTGATGATTTGGCATCATTCATCAGGATGTTACGGATAGTAGGAAAGGAACCGCTACCATCATCGGGCAGTTGCATGACCACCGTTTCCCAATAGACCGACTTACGCTCTAAGGTATCGTCATCGGCTTGAGCGTGTTTTACGCTTAATCCGTATTTCTGGGAGAGTTTTGCCAGCTCATCAATCGAAACCTCGTGCATTTCTCGGTCATCGGAATTCGGGCCATGGCGAAGAGAGATGATTAAATAACCACTGGGTTTAAGGAGGTTGGCCAGTTTTCTAAAAGCTCGATCTCTGTGGCTTGAAGGAAGGTGCATCCATACAGCGCTTAGAACAATGGCGTCAAACCGTATCTGAAGATTATTTACTTTGGATAACTCTGGAAGTGTGTCATCAATCCATTGAACGGAGTGCGTTACTGTATAGGCTTCGCCTAACTCACGAAGCGACTTGGCCGGTTCAACGGCAATCACTTCTAGCCCTTGTTCAGCAAAATACTTGGCATCTCGACCAACACCGGCTCCAACATCAAGAACCACCCCTGATTTTGGAAGATAACTTTCTAACCATACCTTATGAACATCTTGCGTGCTCGTCGATAAGTATTGCTGCTGGAAAGCTTCCGCATTTTGGTTGTAGCAATTGATCGTTTTAGACATAAAAGTTAATCTCGAAAAGACAAGCGACTGAAAGCGGTGAATACATCAATGAAACTCAGCTTTTTTTTCTACACTCTCCACCTCAAACCCCACCACACTTTTCGCTTCTTTGCTGAACTCAACACCCATGAGGTGAATCGGTTGTTGGTGGGCTTGATATTTTTGCGCGTAGTTACGATCTTTTAACTGTGCCATCGCGTTGCCTTCGGGCGTGCTTTCGACTACCTTAAACTCGATGATATAAATATGGTTGTTGAATAGCACTGTCATATCAATGCGACCACGGTTAGTCACGTCTTCTAAACGAATTTCTAGCCCGATACTGGCAAAGTAGCTGTAAAACACACTGGCGTAGTAACCTTCAAATTGAGCAATCGGGTTATTGCGATACCAGTCGTTAGGAATGCTGGCATAAAAGGAGGTAAAGAGTTGCTGGATGCGTTCAAAATCATTGACTAATAATGCTTCGTACAAGTTTGAGCTAATCTGAACACTTTCACCTTCGGCAGCAGTGTAACGTCGAAGCAAGACCTCATTTAAGCTAGATTCAACCTCACGATTGGGGTAACCGAGCACATAACGCTGTTGCACACCCATGCGCTGAATACCACGAATGGTCAAATAGCCCGCTTGAAACATCAACGCTTCTGTGGCAATTTCATCGACATCAAAACTGGATAATAGGGCTTCATTACTCATGCGTTTGGCTAAATCAGGCGTAAAGGTATGACGGTTGGTGAGTAAATCAACTAAAAAAGTGGGTGTACCTGTTTCGAACCAATAACTTCTAAATTCACGTTTATTAAACAGCAGCAGTAAGTCAAAAGGGTTATAAACAGCTGTTCCTGTCCAGTTGTAGCCATTGTACCAACGGCGAATTTCTTCTCGATCCAACCCAACCAATTCAGGTGCAAAGACGGTATCCACATCTTCATCGGTATAACCGCAAATCGATGAATAAGCAGGATCTACGGTAATATCATTAAGATGATTTAATCCCGAAAACAAACTGACCTTACTGAACTTACTCACCCCTGTCAGCATGGCGAACTGAATATGGGCATCCATGCCTTTGATGACCGAATAAAGGTTACGCAAACCTTCGCGCATTTCTCGTGCTAGTTCGGGTTTAGTGATGTTATCGAGAATCGGCTTGTCGTATTCGTCGATCAAGATAACCGCTTTTTTACCCGTTGTTCTGTGTGCTTCACGAATGATGTGGCTAAAACAGCTCGCAATGTCTCTATCGTTGAACCCTTCACAGCTCAATCCCAATCGTTGCTGATTTTCTTTGAGCATATTCATAACGAACATGTCCAAATCTTCAGTGATTCTTACCTGACCCACTGCAAAATTAAACCGTAAAACAGGCGCTGTTTTGCTCCAGTCCCAATGATTTTCAGCATAGAGTCCTTCGAATAAGGCTTTGTTGCCTTCAAAGAGTTCGGCGATGGTATCCAACATCAACGACTTACCGAAGCGACGCGGACGTGAGAGGAAGTAATGCGTACCTTCTTCAATCAAACGTAAAATCATCGGGGTTTTATCGACGTAATAACAGCCCTCTTCTCGAATCTTAGAGAAGGTTTGGATACCAATCGGAAGTTTTTTGCGGGTCATGTGCATCTTGCGCCATTAAAACAGTGATAGTTGAATATGATAACAAATCCAAGCGGGTAGGTGTTTATTACGAAACGCCTAGAAAACACTTCATTTTTTTCAAATTAATTTTTTACCGTCTCATGATTTGAGACGCCACTATGCTAGCCTCCAAAATAAGTCGCTTTTATGGCACGCTAAATATTGGAGATAAGCAACATGAACAAAAATCCGTTAACCACCTCTTCTGCTGTTTTTGAACACAACCTTGCCGAAGTGGAAGTTTATTTGTATGAAGCAAGGTTTAATCAATTAAATCCAGCAGAATTAGCAGTCAGTACACACGAAATTGGTCACGGTATTGCTCGAAATATGTCCTATCTGAATCGAGCAACACCAATCACATCACTGACGGGTCTGCGGTTAGTTTCCCTTTACCCCATCGACGTTTGTCACGGTCAATGGCTGTACCAGCAACAAAAATATGACTACACCCTCTATCCACTCGACAAAATTCTGTTATCAACAAGTCATCAAAGTGATAGAAAAGCATTGCAGAAATTACTTAAGGGCCAGATCTACCGAACACTACTTAACAGACTTGGCGATCAATACGTTATTAATGATAAATCAACTCACATCGAGATTCTTGCCAAAACCCCTAGTCTGCTTCAGTCAACCATAGGTCTTGAGATTTTTTTAACCTTACTGTTGGATGTAGACATACTAACAAGTGGCGATGCGGTGGTTTATTTTGATTTAAAACATAAAATCACACTTCCGACAGACAAAAACATGCATTGGATCGCTCAACAACGACCCGAATGGTTGCCCTTCATTAAGCAGGTTACGCCTTTTGTGGGTGCGAGCAATACCTATGAGTTTGTTGAAATCTGCCACGATATGACACCACGCAGTCTTATTCCTGGCATGTCTATCAGCTTTATCGACTACCAATTGAGCAAAGGTAATATTTTAACGAGCCAAGTCAGCGAGTATGAAAAAAGCTGTATCGTCAAAACAACCAATGGCAAAACTGTCATTTTTCACATTGGTGCTTTGCTATCTCCGCTAGTTACCTTAGAAAGCCTTTCTACTTTAGACTTTACCTTTATCCGTAATAGTCTACCCAAACTGCGCTTTGCGTCCGATAAGCGTTTTGACACTATTTACAAAGTGCTAAACAAACTCAACTTTTCTCAAATCAACTTTCCCATGGCTGGTCATTTAAGACTAGATAGACCTGTGGAATCTTTAGCGTGTACACGATTTGAGAAACGAAGTATCAGCCCGATATTTTTGTTTGGCAATAATAGACGAGGAAACAATGCAAAGCAGGTCTTAACCCATGGTGCTTATAAAAGCTGCACTCGGAATTATTTTATCCCCGTCGTCTTTATGCCTAACTTGTCACAAAAGGAATTATTAAAGCCAAAGATTGCTCACTATATGTTGGCGTTCAAACAACAACTCGATGTTGTCTGCCCTGCCGATGATATGCCCAGACATAGTCGTTTGGAGTTCTGTCATAGTATGGACGATTTTTACCAGTTGGTGAATCAGTTAGAGGTTGATTCATTGAAAGCCATGATGCTGGTTCTCAATGCAGAAAATAATGAACAAAGTTACGTCACGATACGCAATCATCTGTTTAGCCGTGGCATTGCACACCAATTTATGAACTTAAATCACCAAAAATATGATGATTACTACTGGTCAAACCTAGCAGCAGGTGTTTTCTCTAAAGCCGGTGGCATACTGTCGAAAATGATTAATATCCCAGGCCCTCATCAGTTGTTCATCGGTATTGACCTTGGTGGACAGCATTTGCGTGCTGTCGGATCGGCAATGCTCATGACCGCAGATGGCAGTCTGTTAGGCTGGACGCTGAACGACCCTCAAAACGGTGAGCGCTTATCCGACAAAATTCTTAAAAGTCTGATTGATAAGTCCATACAACAGTTTCAAGAAGTGTATGGCTTTAAGCCTGATCACATTTGTATTCATCGTGACGGTTTATTTAATGAAAATATGCAAATCATCAGTGATCTTGAAGTCCTTCATAACTGTAAAATTGACGTGTTAGAGATTATCAAATCCGGTGCGCCGCGCACTTACCGCAATCTAGGCAAAAACAATGCTGAACAAGGTGATGTGTTTTTCACCTGCAATGCTAAAGAGGCGATATTAACGCCTCACAGTATTGGAAAAATGGCGGCCACACCACAAAACATTCGCGTAAGACAGCGTTATGGCGAAAGCGACTTGCTAATGATGATTGATCAGATTATTTTGCTTACGCACATTCATGGCTCATCGTTGTTTCGCAGTACTCGTTTACCCGCTCCGGTCCATCACTCGCATAATTTTGCTACCCTGCTTCAAAAACAAGACCTTAACGCCATCAGCTTAATGGATAGACTATGCCCGATTTATTTATAATGACCATTAAGATCCACCAATTAGGAAATGAGCCACATTAAAGATGAATGAATCGCCACTAAAATTAAACATAATTACCGTGTCAAAGCGCAAAATAATAGCTCTTGATCTTATCAGCCATGAGTTCTCGGCGCGTTTCTAAAAACTGGTTGTAAGCATCTGCGTGATAACCCTCTAAAGACAGAGGTAGGCAATTGGCTGTGAGATTGCTGATTAAATCTGATTCTTCCGTAATCACCCCGTAATGTGCTGCTTTAGTCTGGCATTGCTCATACACGGTTTTCAGGTAGTCTTGTGGGGCTTTATCACCGATCTTAATGTTGACTTCTTGCTGAACGTAAACCAAGTTAGCTACTTGGTTATACTGGTTACGATTCAAGCCCTGTTGTTTTAGAAAGTTTTTGGGAAATAAGTGATGAATGTCGCCATGATGCGTAAGCATGTCCCTTACGGTTATATCTTTTGATAAGAATCCCTTGTCGCCCCGATTGACTTGAGCAGCCCAAAAGACTTTTAATGCCGGTGCGTTGACTGAAGCGGTGTTGAGATGTTGCACCAACCCGACCTGCCAAAAAGCATCAGACAATTCAGCGGCTTCAATAGAGGCTAATACTTTTGCAAAATCGGGTTCATTTGCCGATTTAATGTCTTTGTCGAATTGTGACTCTGGCGATCCAGAGTAGCGCCCTGTCAGTAACGACATCACAAACCAGCGTCGCACCCAACTTTCAATGTTCGGATTGTTGCCATGATCACGTTTGAGCTTCAAGTACAAAATATAGGCAAAATTAAGCGCATTGGTTGAGCGTATCATGCTCTTGTCTACAAATCCCGCTGAACGGATGATCATTAAAAAGCGTTTAAAGTGAGTCTCATTAATGAACTCTTTCACGCCATCACTGAGGGTGATAAATGAGGCTTCTTCAATGTCTTTCTCATAACTTCGATTTTCAAAGTTTCTACCGGAAAGTAAGCCCACCAAGTCCGACAATCGACCCCGATTAAACTTGGTAGTGAAAGCCACGCGCAGCATATCCGAATAGCTCGGATCATAAAGGTCATCGTTCTCATGTCGCAGCCACTTCATGGCTTGAAAGTAATCGGTAGCCATAAAGTTTGGATCGTTGTTTTCTATGGTGCTGTAGAACTCAGGGGCAATAGCCAAATGACAGAAGTAATCGATGGCTTTACGCAGGGTGTTACCAGCAAACTCTTCATTGGCAGCAATCTTGGACATCGCAAAATCTGCCTGACTCAGTACCACCCCTTTGGAGTTAATACGAATGAAGATTTCAGTGACGGTTTCAATATCGAGTTCGGGCGCAAGCTCAATCAAGCCAATCTGCTTTTTAACGATGTCGCAAAGCTTATCTAAGCGCTCATAGACCAAATCTTCACTAACATCAGGATTTAGGGCAAGATAGTCTCTTGCTGCTTTATGGGATTTAATTTCTCCGCTGATAATCGGTCCTATGTCGGTGAACCATGACTTGTCTTTACTAATGGCCGGGTTGCTGACCTCAAAGCGCTCCTCAATGGGATGAAAGGCAATGCGAATGCTGACTTGCTTGTATTCACTGTTAATGACTTGTTGACCCGCAATGGCTGCGGTTAACGCAGTCACACGTTGTTGACCGTCAATTAATACTTTCTTGCCCTGTGAGAGGGTGCCATCTTTTAATTTAACAGTGGGATTTCGCCAGGCGATAATGTAACCAACAGGGTAGCCCTGATACAGGCTGTCCATCAAGTCGCGTACTTTACTGGCATCCCATACAAAGGGTCGTTGAATTTCAGGTATGGCAATTTCACCGGATTTAACCCAGCTCAACAGCGTATCAATCAGGTGCTGATTAACAGAATATTTTTGCGACGACATTCAGTGATTTCCTAAACAAAATAAGGGTTAATGGTTCTCTTGCCATTCAATGAATGGGTACATCCTTGCCGTCGTTGCACCCGCCATGTCCTCGCAGATCATATCGAGCAGAAATCGAGCGAAACCACTTTAACTCTTGGTGGCAACGGAATTAGTCCGGAAAAAAGTTTCAACCGACAAACGAGCTCAGAGCCTCTAAATATTACGCCAAAATCGTAGCATTATTATCAGCTGTGATTCGTACAATTTTTCCACCGATCGAATAGACATTAGGGATACCTAAGCGACGGTTTTTATCTTGTGCTTTTTTAACCGCTGTATTGCCGATCTGAAGCTGTAATACCATTTCTTCTAGCAATGCTGCTCTGCCCAGTTTTTTACGTTTAGTTGTAGGCACGTTGAATTACTCCTGCAACAAGGGCTTCTAATAATTGTGGTTGAATGGGAACACTATGCTCACCTTTAGCGACTGCTATTGAATCACATCATTATCGGGAACATAATGGCAAGTTAAGGTAAAACTCCCTGTATTTCACAAGGTTTGCCATGATCAAATTTCACGCAAAAATTCACTGGATTCGCCATAACTTAAAATATAGGCTTCTTTTTTTGCTCGCGTTAACGCAACATATAACAGAGCTCTTTCTTGGTTATGGGCGTCTTCACAAGCTGCATCATCGCTCATGTTATGGGTGGCTGCATCTAATGGCACTAAACCTTTATTAATCGAGGCTAGGATGACACGATCAAATTCTAACCCTTTCACTCGATGGAAAGTTGCAACCTTTACCGAGTCCAAGGGTGCATTTGAATCCGTTGTTTTAATTTCAAAGCATGATATGCCTTGTTTTTCTAACCCTTCGATTAAACGAGCAACTTCGTGATTGGTTCTCGCCACAATACAGTTATTGCCTCGCTCAATAACTGATTGCTCTAGCAACTTAGTGATATAACGAATTTGTTCGTCTTGCGTTGAAAAGTGTTCAATATTGGGTTGTGGTCCATGAGTTAATGATTTGTAGAGCTGGTTATTGTCGGTGCTGCCATCTAGGTCATCGACAGTTATTCCATGCAACAAGGAAACAGCGTATTGACGTATTTCATCGGTAGTTCGGTAGTTAATTTTCAACTTTTTAGAACGACCACGAATGCTGATACCAGCTTTACTTAATACAACTTTGCGACCATAAATACGCTGGTGAGCATCGCCAACAATAAATAAATCATTTTCCTGCTCTTCGACCATGCTTCTCAATAGGGTAAAAGCGGCCATTCCCATATCTTGCGCTTCATCGACAATAATCGAACGATAATTCAACTGCAATTTATTTGCTTGGATGTATTGTGTGGCATCTCGATAAGCATCATCGACTTCTTTCAATCGATGTTTATTAAGTAATGCCCTGTATTCCTCAAAAACTCGCCACACGTCGGCTTTTTGTTCACGACTTAACTTTGTGCCACGACCAATCCTAGAAGCACGCTTATACTCATCCAATGTTTTCAAACCCTGTGACTGAACGACTTGACTCCACTCATCTTGAAAAAATGCCAGTTTAAAGTCAAGTTGTGTTGGCTTTTCAGAATAGGCTTGATCCCATAGTTTTTTAAGTTGTTCGCTATCCAACGCTAACTGGTAATCATAGCCCTGTTTTCTTAAGAATTGGCTCACCCATTTATCTAAATTGATGACCTCAATTTGAGCATACTCTTCGTGGCAAATACTTTTAAGATTTTGAGCGATATCTTGAGCAAGATTTTTAGTAAAGGTGGTAAATAGTATTTTTTGATTGTCGGTCAAACGACTCGCTAGCCATTGTGCACGATGCATAGCAACAACCGTTTTACCGGTTCCTGCTCCACCCAGCACTCGAACTGGTCCATTTTTATTGCCTTCAACCAGATTTCTCTGAGAAGGATGCAAGAAAACGCGCCATTTATCCAAAGAGGCATTCATCATGGCATTAAGCTCTGCTTCAGATTCAGGAACAAAAATCGTCGCTTTATTTTGTAATCTAGCCAATGCCGCCGTAAAGTCATCCGTATCGTAAGTCTGCTCAGATGAGTTAAGTTCTGTTTGGGATTTGTCCGCCAGAACCTCTTCATAATCTTGTCCAGCTGCATAAAAGAACAATGATTCATAGGCATCAGCAGGAAGTTTGTTTTGTATGGCATCAAGCTCCGTTTCGCTGGATACTTTTCTAACCAAACTTAACAACTCTTCAGGAACCCCAAGTTTGAGCAACTGCCTATCTTTAAGTGCTGCAAATAATGAAGGTTGCTCTGCAGGGTGCAAGGTTGCTAAGGATTCCGTAGCACTTTCTATCTCAGCTTGATAGATTTGAATGGTTCCTGTTGCAGGATTAATTTTACACTTATGGCTGGCTGCCCAGGCATAAGCGTCGTCATGATGATCGACCCACAACAGTAAAAATACCCTACCCTGATCTTGTGACGACAAAATAATACGGTAAGTATCGTTAACGCGAATAGATTGAATGCTCGGATCTTTCGCTTGATGAATTTTTTCGCGATTGAGGCCAGGCAAGTCAGGATTACTCATCAGCTTAAGTACCGCCTGATTCACTTTAGACTGAACATTCCCCTCTAATTTGGTTAACGCTTCCATATACAAGTTTGAAAAAGCAACTTGAACCTTACTCATGCTTTACTCCTAGCGATTTAAGCCATAACTCTTCGGGGGTATGTTCGGTGAAAACTTGCCAACCCTGATCTTCAAAAGCCATACGACTTTCATCAACTTGGTACGCCATTAAATAAACAACTTTCATTTCTTCCCATGCCAACTCTGCTTCCGCTACGATTCGTCCATGTTGCGTGAGCTCGTAAGCTACCACAGGCGGTTGAATGTTGTTGTTGCTCAGCTTATCCAAAATCTCATGTACCGCTTCATCTGCTAACTGATAAACCACATCCCACTCATTAGGCTTAATAGAACCTGGCTGGGTTAAACCCCAATTCAACTGACCATAATGTCCTTGCTGTGTGCCTGTTTGTGTACCCGCATAAAACAATGGTATAAACTGAAACCAATTGAGCAATTGTAATGTCTTTTGCCAAACAGCTTGCGAGTGTTGGCTTGGTTGGGACGTCAGTTCTGCTTCGAGCCAAACAAGTATCTCGCCGTCAGGAAAGTTTTTAATCAATCGATCATCAGCCACCAAGGTTAGTGTTAATAGGTTATCTTCATTCGCATAGTGAATGGTTTCTGCGATGAAGGGCACTTCAAGTTGATCAGTTGCCTCTTGGCTTAAAGCTTGGGGCAAAGTTGATTTCGCTCTATTCACCACCGATTGTTTATAAGACGCATCTTGCGCATGTTTCGCAGAAACCAATGATAATAATCGTAATTGCATGGCGTGTTTCCAGTCACTAGCATTTGGCTCTGCTAAGAAACGCACCAGTGCTTCTAATGGATTGAGTTTAACCAATTGCGCATGATCTTGAATTGCAATATTGGCAGTTAACTTTGCAATAAAGGAATTAAAATCCGGCGCATTGGCTTCACTCATTACATTAGGCACTTTAACTTCGTTGCCAGCAAAAGCAGACTCGACATCATGCCAAGTGAGTGACCAGACATGATATTGTCCGGTGAGAAACAACCCTTGACGCTTTAACAAGTCTTCATGCAACTTATCATGATGAAAAGTGTAACCGTCTAGGAATATCGCAATCGGTTTGATCTGAGCAGAGGTTTTGACTGGTCGAATCAAAAAGTCTGGTTCACAGGCATAAAGTGCTCCGTGTTCACTAGCAAGTCGTGCATGCATTTCCAAGGTGTATTGTTGACCTGCCACCTCGAGCAAATAGCCTTTTTTACCCGCAATTAAATCACTGTGACAGCGAATACTCATGCAATTAAGCTTGTTACTACCGCTTAGTTTTTTTAGCGCCTCGGGGAAACGTTCCTCAAGTAAACTGTCTTCCCATTGGTGTTTCTTCATGCTGCCCAGTCGCTTCACGGGTTCCAGAACCAAAGAGGGATCAAGAATTTCCCCCAACATTGCTAATGCAGTTTTGCGAGATGTTTTTTCCATACCCTGAGCATTTCGATAGGCGTAAAGGCATTGATAACAGCCATCCACCTCAGGTACTCGGTGCTGACAGGCACAATTCGCCATTACCTGCTGTGCTTGCTTAAAAACTTGCATCAAATTGTCAGGATTTGCCAATAACTCATTGAGGTAACCTGTGCCGCCAGGGACAGAATCATAAATCACAATATAATGTGCGCGTTGTTCTGAACCAGGAATGGGTTCATCACTTTTGGCGATTTGTAAATGATCGACTTTGCCGCCAAATCGTTTTTTAAGCCCTAATTGCAATGCAGCAACGAAAGAATGTAATTGCTCTTCAGGATCAGCAATCGACATCATTGGCATTAACACACGAATGGCTTCTGAGGTGTATTCTCGATACAGATACAGGCAATCAATAATACCTTCACCGTCTTGGCTGTGCTTATATTGACACTGATGTAAGTGCTTAGCTTTGCCGCGTTTGGGTTGAACCATGCCACAGTCTTTGCATACCTTAAACCCTGGGCGATTAAGTTCCTTACCGGCTACTTTGAAAATGACGGAATCATCCGAGCTCGACTCACCAAAGTTAATTTCTAAAAAGCTCGCCTTCTTAATAAACTCAAAACCAAATGGCTTAGTATCCGTTTTAAGAGCATAGGCTAAATCGACCGAGTCACTATCAAACGAAATCAACATTTGTTTATTGAAAAATAACGGTGTTCTTGTATCGCTATCATCCCCAATCAATGCATCTTCGTAGCGCGTATAGGCATAAACTTTTCTTAATTTAACTACTTTTCTGCGTTGGGCAGCATCCGCCCAACGCGGATCACCACACTTGGGACAATGCGAGTGTTCAGCTTCAATACCAATACGTTGGGTGTGATGACAGCTTGGGCAAAGTTGGAGGGTTTCCAAATTGTCGCCAGAAGGAACGTCAATACGAGAAATCGTGACGTGTTTATTGGAAGCATAGAAGACACTGTTGGGTGCCAACTCACTTAACGCCGATGAAGCTGGTCGGACATATTCATAACTAATCGACTCGACCTCTTTACCCTCATGGGTTGTCGATTTTACATGCCGATAAATAACCGATTGCAAGGTAGCGCCTTCCTCTGGAAAGGCGTAGTTAGGTAACAAGCCTTCATCGGTAAAGAAATTGAGTGTATCACGCTGATTAATTTGGTATTTGAGCTGTTTATTACCAGCTATTTCTTGAGTTAATTCTGCAATCAACTCTTGCGTTGCTTGATCCTGTGGTAGTTTTTCAGCTTTAGCTTTGGCCTTTTCTAGGCGTTTAATTTGATCATCCAAACGCTCTCGCTCTTGCACATAATATTCGAGCTGATTCAAGATTAGCCATTCGACGCTTTGATCATCATCACTGACTGTACCCATGAGGAAAGCTTTAACACGCTCCCTGCTATCATCCGATAACACCCTGACATCGCTTGGCAATATTGCGTCAAAGGCTTCCCAGAGTTCATCGCGTTGTTCGCGAATAAATTGAATCAGCGTGTATGGAAAGCTCGTTAATGTATGCTTAGACACGGCATCAAGCACGGTTTGTAATTTAGAGGGAATGTCTTGCTTGCCTTGTTGAACTTTACCCCAACGATCAAAACAAAACGCCAAACATTGACGCTTGAGCACCATGCTTGCTCCGAGGAAAATCGCGGGGGCTTGCACTTCACCCGCCATCATTTCTAAAGGATCTTGATAAAAGTACAAATCATGGGGCTGACCATTGGCCAATGTCAGCACTAAGGCATTTCCAGTCGAACGTCCTGCCCGTCCCATACGCTGCAAATAGCTGGCTTGTGTTGGTGGAACCGATGCCATGACGACAGCCGATAGATCACCAATATCAATCCCCATTTCCATGGTGGGTGTTGCTGAAAGCAGGTTTTCCCACCATACCTCTCTGTCGGCTTCTTTGGCTTTAAAGCGTTTTTCTAAAGATTCACGCGCTTCACGTTCCAATAAAGCGGTATGTTCATGCGCAACCACCCGATGAATATCACTTTCGGTGAAAAAGCGACGGTAATAATTGGGGTTCTTTTGTGCTTTAGGCTGATAGGTTGCTTGTTTGCCTTGTTTGCTGCGACTAACCGATAAGGAAGGCAGCCCTGTTAATGCTTCGATCCAATCACTGGGAATCATCCATTGACCAAACTCGTGTTGATGAGTACATTGATTACCACAGCCATGCAGCTCTTCTAGGTATAAGCATTCAACTTGGGTGGTTATCCAGCAGACTTGCGGATTAATTGCCCAAACGGGATTATTTTTTTCACTGGTGAAAGAAATGAGTAATCCGCTGTGCTCAAACACCGATAGGGATAGCAATAAGAGCTTATTAAAAAATTCTCTTTCTGTCAGCTGCTCTAAACCCACAACCTGCTTCGCCCAACGAATATACCAACCTTGTTCATTAGTGGGCTTAATCACCTCAAAAGACTTTTCACGATGCGTGGACAAGAAGCGGGGCAATGGCGATTGTCTACCCAACTCTGGCATGTGAGCGCGAACTTTATTGCCCATCACATAATAGTCACCACCTTTATTGATAAAGCCTTCCAAGGTTGGATGTGCGATTGCACCCTGGTGCAGCAAACGCAAGCTGATGCCCCACAAGAGTTGCTGGGCTTGTGTGTGGGTTAAACTTTTCCCAAGCGTGTTGTAGCTTTGCTCGATGAGTGGCACTATGGCGTTATCAACGTGGCTCACATCCCATCCGACACAGGCTAAGCCAATGTGCGGCATCGAACGCCCTACCTGGGCTTTTATACCAAACTCTTGAATCGCTTCCCAGGTTAAACGTTGTTTGATTTGTGACAATAACCAACTGCTATCGGAGAGCTTGCCTTGTTGAAACGCGATAAAATCGTTCTTAGCTTGCAGATTAGGGGCAATAAACTCGTGTATCACACGTTGTTCATTCCACATTTGCGGGTCTTGTTGCGATAAGAATAAGGATAACCAATCATTGGTGAAGTCTAAATAAGCCAACTTAGCTTGACCCAGCAACGCCTGAGCCATGGCCGAGCGCACATTGTGTTCCCAGGTTCTAGCAGCATAAAACCCGGCTCTATGTGCCGCATCTTGTACGGAGTCCGAAAAGGCAATGAGTTTTTTGTCTTGATTATAATGACTGGCAAAGAGCTGATGGATGGCAATGGAAGTTAAACTTGCGGCACGAGAACCAAACAACACCAGCGAGTTGTTGGCTTGGCACACAGGACAACGACGCTCTGACTCTAAGCGATGGCTGCCATGCTCTTTAGCATCCTCAGCCGAAGTGCGTTTCGATTTAAGCAGGTTGGGCTCATAAACGCGAATGGTGTTTTCAGACTGACAAGCACCACAGACACCTTTTGCTGTTTGCAAATGACCACAGTCGGCACATAAATGCTTTTCCAAACCGTCGCCAACTGGTGGCTCTTGATCGGGTTGTAACGGAAAAAGCACGAGCGTGTTTTTGTCGTTGGCAAAAAAGTGTTCGTAAATGGTACGCAAATCTTCTTGAATATGCGTATCACCATCTTGTTTGGCTGACAACCAAGCCGTGCTATGGCACTCGCTACATTGCACAACGGGCAAATGTATGTGTTCAGCGCCTTGCTTTAAATCATCACTGTAATGAAGGTGTACGGGATAATTGGGGCTATCATCGCCTACCGATGCCACCACACGGCGTAACTCTCTTGCCCACAACTGTAGCCTTAACGACACAAAGGGCGCACCGGGATATTCTCGTCCCCTTGCTACGGCAATCAAACTTAATAAGGACAGCAGGACTGCGCTAGGATTGGTTTTAAGATTGGGTGGCAGTAAGCGACTGTCTGGTAACAGGTTTTGCCAACTGGTAGGTTTTTGACTGGCCTTTAAGAGTAGATTATGGAACAAAATATGTTGTTTAAGCAGATCACCCAAGGTCTGTTTGGCTTCCATGCTTTCTAGCTCAAACGCTAACTCATCTGCACCGAAAAAGATCGCAACCTGTGCTTTTAGATAGTCAGCTTCATTGTCATAAGCGGTGGGCAAAAGTGCGTCGGCAGTGGCATCGAAGCTTAACAGGGTAAAGCTGGCAGGCTCAACAAAATCGCTATGAGATTGGCGTGTTTCACCAATTAACGCATGCACATCGAACTTGGCATCAAAAATTTGGCAGGCATAATCAGCAAGTCCTTGTTTTTGATTCTCAGAACCCAGTGTTGCCGAAGTGCCGACCGTGACCAAATGATCTTTAGGCGTGTTTAAATGCGCTTTAAGGCGGCGAATCAGCATGGCTAAATCTGATCCTTGCGCCCCATCGAAGGTATGCAGCTCATCCACCACCAGATAGCGCAAAGTGTCGGCTTGATTATACTGCCATAAGGGCTGATCTTTAGGGCGCATGAGTAAAAAATCGAGCATTTTGTAGTTGGTCAGCAAAATGTCTGGCGGATCTTTGCGCATGGTGTGCTTGCAGGTAATAACACTGTCATCGCCCATGACTTTTTGATCGGTGCCATCACTATCACCAACGAATAACCCCACCCGAATTTTACCTTTCATTTCGGGGGTTTGGGCAATGGTTTCAGCGAATCGCTTAGCCTGATCTGTCGCTAAGGCATTCATTGGGTAAATCACAATGGTTTTAATGCCACGCTGTGGGTGCTGAGTTAAGGCATGATGCAATACGGGAAACATAAAACATTCGGTTTTTCCCGAGCCAGTCCCTGTGGCAATGAGGGTGCTTTGGGGTTGGGCTGCGGTGAGTCTTTGCCATGCTTGTTCTTGGTGGGCATAGGGGGCGTGTTTGGTGGTGAAACTGCTAAAAAAATGGCGACTTGCCGTGGCAGTTTTCACAAAAGGTAACTGTACCGAAACATAGGGTCCTTTAATAAAGGCTTCACCCTCGCCATCTTCTTCTACCAATGCACGAAATTTACCTTCGAACGGCCAACTGGTGGTTTCGTAGCCTGTGATAATGAACTCTCGCAGGGCTTGGCTAATGTTGTTGGCAAGGATGCTTGGGTACATGGGGACTCGCTTTTTGGTGGATAAATATAGCTAAAAAATAACTAAGGTTTTTTCCGTTAGCTATTTTTAGCTATTTTATTTCTTTATAATTTCAAATAGTTAAAAAATTAAAGGGCGTTACAATGACTCAAAAAGACTAGAGAAAAGACATTCGCTAGCCATTTTTAGCTATTTTCCATAACTTGCCATCGGCTCGAATATCACCTGCTATTCTCATTTGCTGTAAAAGATTACGAACCTTATTTTTCTTTTGTGCATCCGACAAGACATCTGGCAGTTTCTCCATAAGAAAAGCTTCAATGTTTGCTTTCTTTGCTTGCTCGACCTGTTCTAGAAACTTAAAAACATAATCTTTATAAAACTCATCATCTAAGCCCTTTGCTTTTACATAAACATCCTCTTGTTTCGTCAGTTTTGCCACTGTAGCAGAGATATGAATACTGGGTGAGCGCCCCTCAATCCAACCTTTGCTTCTTAATCGCTGAACTGCCTCTTTAGTCAGTGGTTTTTGCTTTTGCACATCATCCAAAAGAATCGCTTCCTCCAACGTCATATCGGGCTGCGATTTCAATAACATACTAAAACGCTCATCTAAAAGTTTGCCATAAAGCACCAACTCAACACGCTGGCTGATGGCATCGATGTGGTAGTCGGGCATTGGGAAAAGACGCTTCTGCTGCGTGATAAAAATACGCTTAATACCACTACCAATCGTATCCATCATCTTGAGCTCGACCATGGCATGGGCTAACACTGGATTACGATAACGTTCTGGTGGTGCATCGCTAGCAAGTACCTGCTTAATATCTCCAGGAATAAAACCACCCATGTTGCTAAAAATAAGCAAGTCGGGGCGTTCAACTAAATTGATTTTGCCAGCTAAGGCATAATTTTGATGGGCAATACAATTGTGTAAGGCTTCACGCAATACCCAAGCATCGTATTTATCGATCTCGGTTGGAAAAATCGAGTCATTTGGCATGTAGCGATATTTTAGGTTGCGAACCTTATTGATAATCTGTTCTGCGTTGAGCAGATAGGGTAAGCCAAAATGCTGGTAATCCACGGCCATTTTATGGTCATCTTGCAAAATCCAACTCATTTGCAAATTACTGTCGGGAATGAGTGTGGCGGCTTCTTGCTTGCCCAATAAAATCAGGGCTGCACGGGTCAACTGTTGATTTCTAGCCAAGCGTAACTTGGCTAAAAAGGTCCAATCATCCCAAGTTTGTAACTCATCACCGAGATGAGGGTTGCGCTCTGTATACAATAGTCGTGCTTTTGCCATGGCTGATGCGTCTAAATCAGATAACTGCGCTTCGGGTAATAACACCGCGCTCCAATCTTGCTGTTGTGCCTGCTGGCGAATCTGTTCGATTTCTTGTATAGATAACCCACCGATAGATTCTCCATGACGACCATAATGATGCCCCTTCCACGCCGTTGGCATACCTCTGGGTGCAGCGGGGATTTGTAGCATCAGCACACGTCCATCAGGGTGTTCGACTTCAAAAATCGCTAACAGGGTGATGCCATTGGTGGTATGGTCTGCCACTTCTCTTTTCAGTGACTCTCGTGCAATCGGGTCTGGTCGGAACTGAGTGCCGACAACGGGTCTGGGGATGGGTTTGTCTTGAATACCGAATATAAGCCAGCCGTAGGGCTTTTCTTTTAAGTTTGCCTCGTTGCTAATAGCAGAAAAGTATTTACCCAACTCATTGGCATCGAAATTTGTTTTCGCTTCTTTAAATTCTAGCCATTCCGTTTCAACAGGGTAGCGCCGTAACTCATCAAGTAGTTCGAGTAATTCAACCTTGTTCACGTTCGATTTCCTGTTGCCTTAGCCATAAAATTTATCCATAATACTACTGCTCACCTACCATTGTGTTGGCAGAGGTAACCGTTACTCGCCCGGTTCATAATAGGCGACCATTTAATGGTTCAGCTTACAGCCTAACCTTAGTGTATAAACCGTCGACCATACAATCGTTGTTGTTGATTTTTATACTACCAAATCCTCCTGGGGCGAGCTTAAGAATGGATTCTGCGGCTAAATCAATGCTCAAACATGAATTTGTTTTGATAAACAAATTTGAACCCATGACTTCATACCAATCATCGCTTACATGACTAACCGTCACAACATAAGTACCTGCATTTTGATCAGACTTTGTATAAAGACCACGAACGTCACAGCTAGTACCATTTGATTTGAAAATTAATTGACCAAGTTCTGTTCTAAGAAGAGCGTCTTCAGCATAAGCATATTCATAACAGTAACGCGTTTGAATTAGGGCATCCTTACCTAGAATTTTATAAATATTGCTTCCTTGTCTTGTAACGTTTACTTGATAAGTCTCTGCAATCGAGCTAGAAACGAACAACATCGACATCATAAGTAAACCAAGCTTGTGCATAAATCTCATAAATTATCTCCTTTTGCACTTTCACTAAACACTTCCCAAGCTTGCTTGTAATCGGCTTCCCGATTGGGTAGATACCAAGGGCTAACGTAGGTGATGGTTTTTTCGCTTGGGCCACCGGGTAGGGTGTCATCGATAACCGTGCGGTGAATTTTGGTGCCATCGGCTAGGTTAATGGCATCCGACCAGCCGAGGGGTTTGCTTTCGCTGGTGCCATCTGGGTATTCAATGCGCACAGCTGGGTCGTTGCGAGCGACGTTACGGCTTAAGCCCACGCCCACTAATCCTTTAGACGGAGTAAAAATAATTCGACCATTTTGATCGTAATAGGTTTCGCGCTCGTTTTGTTGTAATACGGGGAACTGCACCCGATAAATAGTCAGCAATTCCTGTAAGGTCATGCCCAGTGCCATGGCAACCAGCACATCTATTTCAAGCAAGGCTTGACGACGCTCGAAGTCGGTACGCAGGGCGCAGTTGCGCGTCCATGTAGGGGTTAATTGGCTAAAAAAGATTTGATTGAGAATGGTATTGGTGGATGTCCAACGTTGTTGTCGGAAATCAGCAGACCATGTTTGTTTCCATAGACCGTCATAAATATCAGTAATACACGATAAAGACAAAACACGAGATATTGAGTTTTGGTTTATATCTTCTAATATAGGAAATTCATCCATCATTTGATGTAAATTCGACTTTCCTGTTGATTTTACTATAAAATCAAATGGCAAACTAAAACTTAAAGCACTTTGAATTATTAAATTTGTGTAACTCTTAAAGGCATAGCTTCTTACGCCATTCATATGAGCAGACTTATTTGGAATAATGGCAGGAGTTAATGTCCTCTCTCCAGACTGACTTAACATCCCACGTAAAGCCAACCGATAATACTCCGTCACCTTTTTCGGCGCTTCTTCACCCGCTTCTATCCACGGCACACTGGGTGTGCGGCGGTGATATTCTGCTGCATCGCACGCAGGCACATAATTGGTGCGAGGAAGATAGTCATCGGGTAAATCGGTGAGGTCTAACACATCGTATTGATGGTGTTTATCACATACTATTTGTGGTGTTTTATAAAAAGGATTGCCAACATAAAAATGCGGTCCCGACAATACCCAGCGTTCAGGTCTTTGAGCAAATTGCGTGTCACGTTTAATGGTGCCATCGTTTTGGGCATTTGTTTCGTGCCACATTTCTAACGACATATACTCACCCGCCAAATCGCCCAAGCGTTTCGGCTGTGCAGCAAACTTCTCTAACACACTCATTAACTCTTGCGAATGAATGGCAGGCAAGCGAGCTTCTAGGGCGGGTGTGCCAGGTTCGTCATACAAGGTAGAAAATAAATTAAGCTGCCCTTTGTTAAGATAAATGACTCTACTTGCATGTCCATTAGTATCCCACTCACCATGCTCTGTTTTTAAGCCTGGTACATTTTTACTCATTCCATCTTGGTTAACGCAGGCATCTATTTGTTTAGGCAGATATAAATTTGAAATAGATATAGCATTTACTTCCGCTGGCATGCCATAAATATTAATTGAATACGTAACCCAATGCAGAATTTCTGAAAATAAATTTTTTACATTTACAAACTGAAAATGCGCCCGTAATCTGGGATATAGCATGGCTCGGAACGCACCGCCTTTCGGGTCATCATAAATACCCTCTGGGTGTAAAAAGCCACTGACGCCATGTGTATTGCCCCAACGCCATGCTTGCGGTAAAAAGCATTTGTACAGGTTGGTTTGTACACCTTTGAGTTCGGGATAGGTTTGCACGGCATTAAGGAAGGCTTGCGTGCCTTCACTGCTTTCTAGTTCGGTCAGCCAATCTTGTTGCAATTGCGGATAGCGGGCAAAAGCGGCTTCTCGTTCTTGGCGAAGCTTGGTGGCAGAATATCCCCTTAAAATAAAGGCAGGGTTATAGTCGCCCAAAATGCCGCTTTCGTTCCATTCCACCTTAAGCCAAGGCGGATTTCCCAGCATGATGTCGAAGCCACCCTTATCGCTAAACACATCGGCAAAGGTGAGTTCCCAATGGAAAAACTTAAAGCGGTCGCTGAGTTGTTTCACCAAGCCTAGGCGTGGATACTGCTGATACAGCTTGGGCAGGTTCAATTCGCCCGATGCGGTGAGTACCTGTTGTAACTGTTGTTGCTGGGCAGTCAGCTGTGGTTGGCTATCGTCATCGAGCAGACTGGTTTGTACGTCTGCCGCTTCAAACACCGGTGTAGGGTCTTGGGCATCGAAGTCCATGCCCTGCTGACCTTGGGCGGTAAATTCGTAAATACTGCTTTGCAATACCAAATTCAGTTCCATCAGCCAATCACTGCGTTCGGGTAACAGTGCCGCTTGTTCAATAGGCCAAAACCACAAGGCACACCAGTAGTCCATCACCAACTTTAAGCGATGATAAGGGGTAGCGATTTTCGCATCGTGATTGAAAATGCCTTTAGCACGAATCTGGTCTTTTTGTGCGGTACTGCTGGCAAAAGCTTCGCTCGTTTGTCCCCAAATACTAAAGCGGTCTTCGGTACGTTGCCTGTCTTGGCGCAGGGTGTCGGTGTGCAGTTTCCATAACTCGTCAATGCGTGCTGACAGGCTTTGCACCAGTGTTAGCTCGTAGTCTTCGAGTGGTTTGGTGAAATCATTACGCCAGTCTTTTAGTTGCTTAAAGGCATTGGGGTAAAGTGCCTTCGCATCCTTGTCGGTGTAGTTTGCCATCCCCGTGTCGGGCAGTAAAAAATGATACACCTCGTCGGCTTCACGGGCTGGGTTTAAGGGGTCGAGACGACGGGGTTCATGATTAAACCAAAACTTGTCATTACCTTCGCCGCGCTTTTTAGGCGTTAGGCGATGACTCGGATAAACCTGTCGTCTTGCCCCCACCAGCGAGTTACCATTAAACAACTGATAGCCAAACCAAGGTACCTGATTCGAGCCATTCAGCGCATTAAGCCATAAAGACACTTCCGCCAATTCAACAGCAATTGGGTTTAAGTCCACGCCATAAACATTATGGTCGGCAATGTGCATTTTCACCGTTTGCAATGCGGCTTTGTAGTCGTCATGTGGAATGCGTTTGCCCAGTTCGGCTTGTTTTTTGGTTAAATAGGCTTCGGCGAGTTGATTGACCGCTTCGTTCAAGAAGGCAGCCGAACCCATGGCAGGTTCACATACCGTTAAATTCAGCACTTCATCGGCAGTCAGCGCAGGAATGCGCTCTTTAAGGGTGTATTTAACCAAAGCTTTGGTCAGCACTTCGGGCGTGTAATAACTCGCCGATTTTTCTCGGTCACGTCCTGCCAAGCGATAAATAAATTTACCTCTCGGATGCTTGCGTAGCACCTCATGCCCATTTTCGTCTTTATCTTTCACCTTCTCGGCTTCTGGATAAGCATCAATATCGGCGGCGGTGACAAAATAGCCCGTTTCCAGCTCATTCAATTCCGTGTCGGCTTTTTTCACTTCATACAGGTCTTGGTGGGCAAAGAATCCCCGATAACTGAGCAGGGCTTCATACACCGCACCCAACTGGTTAATACCCAGTTGTGCGTAGCTAACCCGACCACGACGTTTGCGCCCACGCCCAGAGGTTTCACGGGTGAGCGACATCAGGCGAATGATGGTTTGCAAGGTCTGATTGCTAAATTTAACCTTATTTAGATATGGGGTGTAGGCAGGATCGAACAAATGACTGTCGAGCGGTTTTAAGGCAAAGGTATTGAATAAACCAGCGTCTGTGTCTTGATGCCACGCAAATTGATCATTTTTTGGCTGATAGCCTTGGTGAATCAAATCAAATAGCTTTTGAATGCTGTGGTGCAAATAATGCCCGTTGCGGCTTTCTTCACTGGTAAGCTTAACCAGTTCTAAGTCGCGCAATGTTTCTAGGCTGTAACCTTTGCGGTAGGCTTCTGAATTTAATGGTACATAAGCCAAGTCGGGTCGCGCTTCGATATAAAACAAGAACAGCAGTCGGTACATATAACGCAAGCATTCACGCGATAACTGTTCGGCATCTAAAGCGGTTTTTCCTGTGTAGGCGATGTCTTTGCGCTGAATGAGTTGTTCTGCGGCTTCGTTGCCCAACAATTCAATGGCTTCACGCAAGGCATATTTCAGGTCTTCAGAAACACCAAAGGCATGACGGTGGGCATTTTCATCAAGGTTATCGAGCAGGCTATTGCCCTCTGTGGGCACGAGGCTGTCTTTGTGAAGTAACACCGAGGTTGCTTTAAGCGTGGCATCATCTTTACGTCCTAAAATCTCGTCTAAATCGAAACGTAATAGGCGATTTTGCAGCCATTTATAACGATCAACGAGCAAGACTTGTCGATCGCTGAGCAGTAATAGCCAACGTGGCGGTTCATCGAGCTTAAAGAGATAATCGTTGATCAGATCGAACCAGCTGCTATGGGCTAACTTAGTTTGATGCGGTAACTGTCCTGTCCATTGGCTTTTATGCAAGCTTAAACTGAGTGGATCCTCGCCTTCTTTTGTGGCATCAAAGGCAAAACAGACCATCAGTTGTGCACCCATGGCTTGCGGATAAGCGGCTAACACGGGAATGTCTGCTTCTTTACCAACGTTAATCATCTGGGGTTGCCACGGAATGTCCAATGCATGTAACAACGTTTGCGCAAAGCTCAGTTGCAAGCTCAAACTAGCTTGTTCACTGCGCTCTTTTTGACTGCGCTCACGCATGACAAAATAACTGTTGGCTAAGGCTTTGAGTCTGGCATAGGGCGTGATAAATGGCGAGCTCACTAGAGCCTCTTTATCTGCATCGGCTTGAGTCTGCCAAGCTGTTAGGGTTTCCTTAATATCGCCTGCAAACACTTCGGATAAATAGTGTGCAGCATAAAATTCGTTTTCGTTGCTGATGCCCAGCAAACCTGCTGCATTGTCTGTAATCGCCATGATTAATGTCCTGCCGAATCTTGAGTAGGTGCCACCACGGCGACCAGTTGAATGTAGGGCTGAGGTTCTGTCTGCCAAGTGTCTTGTATCCAGCGCTGATAATCGCTAAATACCTGAGCAATGCGTTTGCTTTTACGTTGGCGTTCACTTTCCCTAACGCTTTCCAGTTTCTTTTCTAACGCCAGCTCTAACTGTTGCTGTTGCTTATCTTGCAAGGTTAAGAGTGATTGTAATTGCTCGGTCAGTTTGGGCATCATCTGCGCATCGAATGCTGACTTTTCTTGAAGCACTTGTGTGCGTACCGCATCGATAGCCGCAGATTTGAGGGCATTCAGTCTGCTCATGTTGACGGGTTGATGACTATTGGGTTGATTAACCAGATTCAACTGCGCTAGGGTTTGCGCTAATGGGGCAATGTGTTTGACCTGATCGGCTTGCGTGTGTACCGCATACCAAGACCAGATGACGGGATGTGCCTTTCGATTTGGAATGAGTGCCGAGATTATAAAAACAGCTTCATCTTTGGCTAATTGGCTATTCAGCCCCATCACCAACGCTTGATGTCGCCCTGTGTTGCCGAGCATGCGCTCTTGCAGCCATTCCATCACAGGATGTTTTGCCCACAGATAATGTTGTTTTGGCCAGGCATTGTCGTCATTTCTGGCACGCTTCACTTCTTGCAGATAGTGCTGTTTATCCACGGTTAGCTCAAAGGCACCATGCTCTGGGTAAATTTCACTGGGGTAGTGTTTGAATTTATCACGTAAATCATCGGGTGCGGTTAAAGCGATCACCCCATTTTCATCATTAAACCTAACTTGTAAGGGGTTTAACTGAGCAAGATAGCTTAATGCCGCTTTGGCAAATGCATACTCAGAGGGATATAAGCTAGGATGCGATGCTAACTGAGCTTGAGATGCTTCGGCGGTTTCTGACTGAGGTTCTAACTGAGCTGTGGTGGCATCACTCATGCATTGCATGAACAAAGCCATCAGGTCATCGCCCTCGGTTGGTGTTTGCTGGGCGTTGTATTGCTGATCAAAGTCACTGGCATTCATGCCATCAACCATGGCTTCGGCGGTAAGTTGTTCTTCTAAATCGACATCAAATACCCCCATAAAGGTGGCTGGATCACCAATATTTTTGTAAGCCTGATCGTCTTTTTGTTGCAAGATTTCTAAGATACGCGTATCGCCCCGAATGGTTTCGTTTTGACTTTCGGTAATGAGATAGTAAATCTCAGGGTTTTTCTCTTGCCCGTAACGATCAACCCGACCATTACGTTGCTGGAATACCATCAGCGACCAAGGCAAATCGAAATGTACTAAGCGATGCGACAAGTAATGCAGGTTAATCCCTTCACTGGCAACATCGGAACACAGCAAAACACGTAAAGCAGATTCACGCTTACCAAATTCTTCCACGACATCTTGCTGTTCAATATCGCTCATGCCCCCGTGCAATTGCTTAATTTGATTTTCTTTTAGCTTTAAATCTTTACTCAGATGTATTTCGAGATAGCGCAGAGTTTCAATGCGCTCTGAGAAAATGACCAAACGATCATCGGTATCGGTTTTTGACCAATTGAAACTGTTGCTCTGTAGCAAGGACAAAAATGCTTGGTATTTAGACCATTGGGCATTATCTACCTGCTGCAATTGTTGTTGTAGGTCTTTGAGGTGGGCAATTTCTGTCTGCACTGGCGGATTATCGGCATCTTTTTGCAAAGTTTTGATGCGTTGCTCTACCGATACCAGACAAGCCGCTGGGGATGAAAATAAAGCTTTTTGCAAACCAATGCGCACCAAATGGGCTTGTTTTTGCGCTTCGTACTGACCAGAAATGGTGAAAGGAACATCGAGCAACACGCGGTAAACCGCCTCCTCTGCCGCGGTGGCAGGATGCTTGATGGCATGAACACTCCGCTCTTTAAATTCATCTTTGACTTGATCTTTGATGTCTTTTTTAAACCGTCTGACCACCAGCCCCTTGTTACTGAAATCGGCTTTAATGTAGTTTTCGGGATCACTAATAGCGGTTGGGTCGAGCATGTTCATTAAACTGGCAAAGCTTTTTGCTTTACCATCGTGCGGGGTTGCCGAAAGCATAATCAGGGTATCAGAACGACTGGCAAGCAATTGTGCTAATTCGGTTCGCTTTGAGCTAGTTCCCCGATCTGCCACATTATGGGCTTCATCGATGACAATGATGTCCCAATAAGCGGTTTCTAAGTAACGCTTAAACTCATTGTCTTGCTTGAGCGTGTCAATGGAGATAATCGACTTATCGTAATAGTAAAATGGATTGTGATTACTCGGTATGCGTCCCCTGACACGTTGCAAGCCGAGCGAATCTAAACGGGTTAAAGGAATGCTAAACCTTGTCCAAAACTCTTTCTGGAATTGTGTCATCATGCTTTTTAATGTCAGCACGAGAATGCGTTTTCCGCGCCCTCTTTGCATGAGCTCTGTGACCAGAATACCCGCTTCTAAGGTTTTACCCAAACCAACCGCGTCGGCAATCAGAATACGTTGTCTTGGTTGTTTCAGCGCTTGTAAGGTTGGGTCTAGTTGATAGGGAACCAAATCCATCGCAGCTTGATTGGCAATGTGAATGTGTTCATCATTCGGGGTCGATTGACGCAGTTGACTTTCGAGGTAAAGCAGACTTTGGGCAAAGCCAGAAGACAGGTCTTGTACCAGTTCAGTGGTTTTAGGATCGAGGATGCGAACTTCATCTTCTAACGCGGTAAGAAAAATCGCGCTTTTCCCTCTCACCAGCTCAGATATGCCTTCACAAGTGAGTTGATATTGTTGGTCGGAAGTGGCATCGACGCGGCGCACAACCCATTCCGCATCTCGAATCTCTACACGCGCACCTGGTGCAAATAATTGGTTCATATCTTCCCTTGCTAACCGAATTTGATGTTATTTTAACAGATCGGGGGCAATCTTCTACCCACATTAACTTAAAACAAATTGGCTTAAAAAAACTCTAATAAACGATTTATTAATTACCTTTTCCAACCTTTATGCTTACGCTCATAAGCCTGTGCTTGGTTTTCCATCAACTCCAACAATGCTTCAAGACAACTTTCTAAGCGGTCTTCAAGCCGGTGCAGTAGATCGTCATAAATATCTTCTAGTAATTCGTCTTCCCACATCAGATAGAAGCGTTCCGCTGCGAGGGATTCGAGTTCGCGTTGCAGTTCGTAGAATTGATCCATGCTGGTTTCATCGGTATTGGCTAACCAATTCGGTGAGCTGAGTTGGTGGTGGTAGTCGGACAGTGCCTGAATGAAGGCGTGTGCGTTGTCGATGGTTTGAATGGGTAGATAATTGTCTATTGGTTGACCATTGAGCATAACCTCAGGAGTGAGTGGTTCGATTAGCGCATGGGTTGGGTTTGCTTCCTTAACGCTGACTGAGAATCCTGAATTGTCGATGCTGGCACTGGATTGTGAAAAGAACATAGGATTTTGGATGCTGCCAACTGAGGCATCGTAACGCTTGAATACCCAGCCTATTCCGTTTTGTCTGCTGCTGTTGGGTAAAGCATTGGGAATACTGACTAGCATCGGATCAGTGTCGCCTTTTTCATTGGCTGCTCTTGCCAGTTGCATAAACAATGCCGTGTCTTGGGTGAGCAGTTGGTAGGTTTGGGCTAATTGTCTGGCATTCTCGGGTGGAGTGCTCTTGAGGTAAACACTGGCGGCGATGCGGGGTAAGTCTTGTGCTAAGCTTCCCATGGCATTTTGACTGTTTAGTTGGATGTTGGAAGTCGCGCCACTTTTCCAGGTGAGGGTCAGGTTGGCGCTGACTTGGGTTGGTAGTGTGTTGAATCTGGCTGCAAACACCACTGAGTCTTGGGCGAATAGGTTTATCGGTAGTTCTGTCTGCCAATCTAGCTCATTTTCTGACCAGCTGAGGGTTTGACCGGTCACGGCATCGCCACGCATGCGTTCAAACATACGCTGAATTACCGGTTCGACTTCTTCTTGGGGGTAGATGAAATCAGCACGCCCTTGTCCGCTATGGGCAAGGCGGGTGAGAAAGTCTGCCGAGACAGCATCGGAAATACCGACAATAAAGACACGCTGTGAGGTGTTTTTAAGGCGAGTAATAATGCCTTCTTCTTCCGCTACCTGGCCATCGGTAATGAGCAGAATGTCGCTGGCTTCAGCATGTTGTTGGCGGTTAAGTATGCTTAGGCAGTGTATTAATGCGCTTTCCATTTCGGTTCCGCCTAGGTCGGCATCCATTTTATCGATATAGGCTTTAGCGAGATGCTTGTACTGACGTGTTGCGGGCAATAAGTCGGGGTAGAAGTCTTCGCTGTGGAAACCAAAACGGGTAATGCTGAACTGATCTTCTGGGGTGAGTTGCTGTAAGATGACTTGTAAGGCTTGTTTGGTTTTTTCGATACTCTCCCCTGCCATAGATCCTGAGCAATCCACCAAGAGTTTTAAGTTAACTGGGGTGCGGTATTGGCTATTAGGTGATGTGATTAGTTGATTGACCAGCATCACACTGCCCTGTTGATCTGGGGCTAACCAGGCTTGTGCTAAGGGTGTTTCGGGCAAATCAATCAAGAGTACGAAATCACGATCCATGCCCTGCTCTCCTACCAGTGTCATCGCAATACCATCAGCTGAGGCTTGGTATCGCATGGGGTGTGAGGGTGAGCTGATACTGGCTTGAGCTAAACTGGGGGCTAAGTTGACACTCAATTGGAAAGGATAAGCTGCGATGGCGGCATATGTGGGATAGGCTAAGGGTTGCATGCCATTGAGTTGTGGGTTGCCGTATTTAGGGGCAACGGTGGTGGGCAAATGCAGGCGAATCTGTTGATGGCTGATGCGTGTTGGCTGCACATAGCAGTAATGAATGACCATAGTTTCATGTGCCAGTAAATTGCCTAAACTTAGCTGCATCAGGCCATTACCTAAATCGGTCACTAGCATAGCAGTGTCACCTTGGCTAATGGCGTCATCATAGTTGGTCTGTGCTTGGGCTTTGGCTTGTACTTCACCGATCAATTCACGCTCACCAATACGTGCACGAATCGACAGCAGTATCCCACCCGATGGTATGGGAAAAGTATATTTGGCTTCAATGGCTTGTGTTTGATGGTTGGTAAAGGACTGCTCTACCTCACTGGTAATCCAGCCCACATCCACACTGAGTTGAGCTTTCATTCCATCCATTAATTCCATCAGCGGCAGTAAAATCTCTGACTCATCTGAGTAGCTATCACTGGCTAAAGCTGACTGCTCGGTGTTATGGCTAGAGTGCTGTAAATGGTTGGCTAAAATCATCATGGTTTCCTAAAAACTGGTTGGAGTTAATTGAGAGTTTATGCCATTGGTGTCTCAAATACTGAGACGCCAACAAATGATTTCACTAACCTGTTCTGTTTAGCTAACTGATTTAGAAAAGCCTTAGGTATGATACCTAAGGACATCATCACAAATATTAATTAGCCACTCGAGTTCAACTAGCTCAAATAAACCTCGTAAGCATTTAACCACTCGGAGATTAGGTCAAAATCCCATAGTTCAACGGCTTCTGGTTGATTTGAAGCGTGTGTCGCTGCAGTTTTGTTAAACTTGCCGTTAGTTGCCACGGCTAATCGGTATAGGGTTTTTGAATCTTCATTATGCTGAAAATTTGGACGAATTGATCGCTGCCATTAAACACAATGAATATGTTCAGATATCACTGCATCGAATGCCGCACATTGATGAGTTTTTACGAGTGAGCTACCAAGAATTATACGATAACTACGAGGAGGAAGATTTTGACATCTGGATGTGCGGCGTTGAATTGTATTAAACGCAGATACGGTTTAAGTATGTGAATCTCTATCAGTTCCGGAATGATCATTCTTACTTGATCTAGTCATCAGCATAATTCCACTCGTAGCCTTTGGGTGGGCGTAAAACGTGTTGATAGTCGTCTGTCGACTCAGATTTTAATAGATCATGAAAGCTCCATGCCGATGAGACTAATTCCTCTCTCTGATCAAAAAACTCATCGGCAATTGATTTAAACTTGTGGTAATCGTCATCGTACATGGTCTTAAGTAATGCAATAACACGACTTTTTTTCTCTTTACAGCACAAGGTCAAATTTAAGCATCGCTCTAGATAAACTTCTTCTTCATGATTAGCTCTGGTAAAGGGAATAATTTTAGACATTAGGTGTCTCCCTAAAAGTTTTGTTAATTTATGTCATTATCCCGCTCCAGTGTCTCAAATGCTGAGACGGCAATGCCCTTTTTCGTTATACTGCTGCTAATCTTTTCCACTATTAGGATGTTTCATGGACAAGTTAGATCGCATTCATCAATTACACCGTCTGTTGGCCGCTCGGCGCACTCCCATTTCTTCAGCTGAAATGGAAAAACTATTGGAATGTTCACGGGCTACTCTAATGCGTGACATTGAATGGTTAAGAAGCTTTATGGGTGCTCCCATTGAATATGACCATGGTGCTAATGGTTTTTGGTATGACCGCACTCAGGGGGAATTTGAATTACCGGGGCTGTGGTTGAATGCGCAGGAGTTGCAGTCCCTCTTGTCGATGAATCAGTTGTTATCTGGTTTACAACATGGGGTGTTAGACAATCTGATTGGTCCGGTACGTGATCGTATTGAGAAAATTCTGCACACACGTCAATTAGCTGGAGCTTCGTTAGCCAGTAAAGTTAAACTTAAACCGACCAATGTGCGCCGATTACCCGAAGCGACTTATGCTTTAGTCATTCAAGCCCTAGCGCAGAATAACCGCTTGTCGATGAGCTATCATGCTCGTCGAGGCAGTAAGGGTGAAGAGCGGGTAATTTCACCACAACGTTTGGTGCATTATCGCGATAATTGGTATTGCGATGCCTGGTGTCATAAACGTGATGCCTTACGCAGTTTTAGTCTCGATCGTATGCAGTCAGTAACGCTGGTGAATGAGCCGAGTCATGCTTTGAGTGATGATGAGCTGGATGCGCACTATGCCTCAAGCTACGGCATCTTTAATGGCACAGCCAGTGAAACCGCCGTGTTACGCTTTTCAGCCCATGCCGCTGAGTGGGTGGCTGATGAAGTCTGGCATCCCCAACAGAGTGGTCATTGGTTAACCGATGGGCGTTATGAGCTGACTATCCCCTATCATGAATCACCTGAATTAGTCGGTGAGATTATGCGCTGGATGCCGGATGTGCAAGTGGTGGCTCCGATGAAGTTAAAGCAACGGGTGGTGAGTTTATTGCAAACTGCTTTAGGTCAGCATGAGCAACTAGGAATGCTCAAATAGCAACACTGCAAGCAAAACCTACATCGGTCTTTTAACCCGCCAACTCGATACGTAACGACTTACCCAAAGCATTCGCCGCACTGGTCAGCGTCGTTAGCGTTAAACTGGTATCGGTCTCATCTAATAGACGATTCAACGCAGCCCGACTGGTGTGCATTTTGGCAGCTAATGTCGTTTTAGTCAGCTTTTGTGATTTCATTTCTTGTTCAATCTGCCAAGCAACAACGCGTTTAATGGCTACGGCTGTCGTTTCTTCCAACAAAGCTTCTTCAGCCAAGAAGTCATCAAAACTGCTGCCTAAATGAAGATTCGTTTCTGTATTCATCTCTCACCTCTGAGTTGTTTCATTCTTGCCTTAGCGGTTTCTAAATCATCGGCTGGTGTTGCCTGAGACTTTTTAATGAAGCCATGCAATAACACCATCGTATTGGATAACACGGTAAAAATCACACGAGCAATCCGACCGTCTAAATGAATACGAACTTCCCATAAATCTTTAGCCAATTTTCGTACCAAGGGCATACCCAAAGGCCAACCCAGTTGCACGGTTTTGATGTCCTCGCCAATGGTCTTTCTGTCTATGGCTGTTAACGACTTTAGCCAATCACGTACAGGCTCAGAACCCGCAGCAGTTGCGAAAAATCTCACGTTTAGTGTCGGTGTATTCATGGTTTAAGTGTATCAATATTGGTACGGTAAGCGCAAGTCATTTGTCTATAACTGTGTTATATGACTTCCATCATACTCACATGCTCTGAGCGTAACTCAAAAGTCGAGACTGCAACGATGACTATTCCGTATTCCTGTGGAACCAAAGCTCCCGCCACTGCTCGTCTGTCTTACAATGCTTCCAATAGGGATCGGGCGATAACTGCTTTCTTAAACGTCGCCAACCCAATTCCTGCCGCACGCGCAACATCATCATTCCTAAGCGACTCGTTAATTTTTTTGTCTGTAAGTACAACTCCACCCTTACCCATAAATTTCGCGGCGCGTAAATCATACGTAGCATCAAGCTGAATGGGTGGTAATGAAATCTGGTTTCCCCGACAGAGTGGTCATTGGTTAACCGATGGGCGTTATGAGCTGACTATCCCCTATCACGAATCGCCTGAATTAGTCGGTGAGATTATGCGTTGGATGCCGGATGTGCAAGTGGTGGCTCCAATGAAGTTAAAGCAACGGGTGGTGAGTTTATTACAAACGGCTTTAGATCAGCATCGCTGATGTTGTTATTAGCCGTAAACGGGTAATCGTTTACTTAGTATCCGAACAAGACTTTCATCGATTGGCTCAAAATAAAAGTGCGCTGAATTTGCTTTTCCTCGGTAAAAATCTCCGTTGGCCTTGACGCGACTGGTAACCATCTCGTCGATAAGCGCCTCTATATCAACCGTTTTCGATATCGCTTCACCATAAAGCAATTCAATCCAGTGATTAAGTACTAAGGTGACTTCTTCTAGGTTCAGCTTATAATTTCGATAGGGCTTCCATAAGGCCTCAATGGTTTTAACTGGTGGTGATTGGTCAGCTATTGGCAAGTAGCTGAGCCTATCCATGTCTATTTCAATTTTTTTCAGTTCAATCCGTTTTTGCTGATACTTTTCATAGGCGTCCCAAGGCAGAATGACGATGAATATGAGTTGAAATAAGACAAATAGTGGCACTAATAACGGAGCGAATAGCAACATTCTGCGCCATTCATGTTGTGGAATTTTGGCCTCATCTCGCATGGATTTTGAGAAGTAAAAACCAATCAATTTGATACCCACAGTCCATTCATTGGGCAATTCGTATTTGCTGTTAGCTGTTTCCTCATAATCGCGCTGATAGGAAGCAATAAACACATCTGTGGCGAATTGGTGACAACGCCTTTCAGCTTCGGTTATCTGATTTAACTTTTCTGACTGAGTCACTTCTTCATCTGCCATTCTTGTTCATAGGGATTGTAAATCGGTTTGCTATCGGGTTTGGTGTACTGCCATTCGCGCTCATAGGGGTTATATTTCATCACACTGTTCGGGCTGGTGGTTTCCCATTCACGTGAATGAGGATTGTACTTTTGCACCGCATCGGGTGGTGCCATGTCCCATGAGCGGTTGTGTGGATTATAGGTTGGCTTGGCATCGGGACTAGCGTATTGCCATTCTCGCTCGTAAGGGTTGTACTTAAGCACAGAATCGGGTGCTACTGTCTCCCATTTTCTTGTGTAGGGGTTGTATTTTTGGTCGGCGGCAATTGCGTTCTGCGACAGGGTTAGACCGATTAACACAAAAAAAGTGATGCCAATTCGTTTAGTCGTGTGTGTTGTGATCATTTCTCTTTCCCCTACCCCATCCATAACCTTCACTGTGCGTGATCAACCTTCAATCTTCGTGATCCTTGTTAGGTGAAGCATAAACCATCGCCGTCTCAAATGCTGAGACGCTGATGATTGATTTGTTTAAAATCAACTCACCCTACCATTAATAGAACATTCGTTCTATAATAGAACCAAAACATCCTTATCGAGGTGATTATGCTCTATCAACCTGTATTGCCCTTATCAGCATTGCCTTTGCCCTTTTATGATTTACTGGTTCCGGCTGGTTTTCCTTCTCCGGCTCAGGATTATGTAGAAAAGACCTTAGATTTGAATGAGCTGTGCATAGCCCATCCAGCGGCAACATATTTTGTAAGAGTTCAAGGTGATTCGATGATTAATGCGGGCATACAAGATGGAGACTTGCTCATTGTGGATCGTGCGATTGAACCTAAGCATGGTGATATTGTGATAGCGGGTTTTCATGGTGAGCTAACGTGTAAAAAACTCGAAACTGAACCAAGACTTCGGCTAGTGCCGATGAATCCAGAATACCCAATAATCAAGGTTCCAGATGAAACAGACTTAGACATTCATGGTGTCGTTATGCATGTGTTGCATTCATTTAAGTCGGTATAACATAAACAGAAACGGCTCCTTTCGGAGCCGTCTCAAATCAATGTAATAGGTTTGTGCACTGCAAGCATTACTGCCGAGGAGGGAAAATCCTATCACCTACATGGAGAAATATAGCACGATGATGGATCCACGGCAAGACATGAATAGCCTATTTGTTTATGCTAAATTTCAAGCGATAGTTTCTCTACCCAGAATACAGCCCTACATAAAAGTTACAGGTAACAAGCAAAAGGCGGTTGGTCTGTATACCTGGAATAAAGCGGTTAGCGGCGCCTTTATGCCTCTTTTACAAGCTGCTGAAATTTCCCTAAGAAATGCTATCCAAACTCCAGCACAGGTAAAATTCAACAATCCAATGTGGATTAGACCTCTTGTTGAACACTTAAATGCGCCTAAATCACAAGATAAATACAAATACCTCCTAGGCGAGATCGACAAGGCAGAAAGTAAGCTTAGAAGGCAAAACAAGAAAATTTCAATAGACGGGATTATTGCCAATCTTACCTTTTGTTTTTGGGTCGAACTGTTAACGAATCGATTTAACGATCCAAGAAACAATCAGATGCTGTGGCCTGCGCTTATTGGTGATGTATTCCCGAATGCAAAGCACAAAAATCTTAAAATCTTTCATCATCACTACAATCAGATTCGCGATTTAAGAAACAGAATTTCCCATCATGAGACTGTCTGGCCTAAATCCGTAGGCGATCAGTATGATGACATATTAAAACACCTCAATCGACTGATTGATATTATCGAAGAGTGCATAGAATATCATTCACATGAGTACAGTTGCTTGTTAAAAGCGAATGGCTTTGATGCTATTCTGCGAGGCTTATGTACCAATGCCTCTTTGCAATCTTATATTATGTCATTCGATGCAAATTCGATAATTAAATGTTCGCCTTAGTAGACTGCAATAACTTTTACGCTTCGTGTGAGAAGTTGTTTCGTCCTGATCTTAAGCACACGCCAGTGGTGGTGCTGAGTAATAATGATGGCTGTGTTGTTGCTCGTAGCAAAGAAGCCAAGGCATTGGGTTTTAAAATGGGTGAGCCTTACTTTCAGGTGAAAGAGAAGATTGATCGTCATGGTGTGGAGGTGTTTTCTTCTAACTATGCGCTGTATGCAGATATCAGCCGTCGGGTAATGGAAACCTTAGAGTCGATTACCCCTGCGATTGAAATCTATTCCATTGATGAAGCCTTTATTGATTTAACGGGGATGCAGGCTAACTTTGATCTAATGGCTTTTGGTCAGATGATTCGGCAGACAGTGTTGAAGCATACGGGGATTAGTGTCGGTGTTGGGATT
Organism: uncultured Francisella sp.; assembly: GCA_964519885.1. Lineage (GTDB taxonomy): Bacteria > Pseudomonadota > Gammaproteobacteria > Thiomicrospirales > Thiomicrospiraceae. Next base: position 39,221 of record CAZFLX010000016.1, read on the forward strand.
GCCAAAACCAAAACCCTAGCAAAGCTGGCCAATAATGCCGCTAAAACCTATCCGAAAACCGGTGGTGTGGTGGTGTTAACCGAACAACACCGCATCGATAAGCTGATGGCAATTACGCCCGTAGGTGAAGTCTGGGGGGTGGGTCGGCGCATCTCCCAGCAGTTAGAGAGCATGGGCATTAACTCGATTAGGGATTTTGTTGCTCATGATACTGGCAGTATTCGCAAACGCTTTTCGGTGGTGTTAGAACGTACTCAGCGAGAACTCAAAGGTATTCCCTGCTTTAGCTTAGATGAAACGCCAACCACCAAACAACAAATTGTCTGCTCCCGTTCTTTTGGTGAACGTATTACTCAGTTTGATTATCTGGTTCAGGCAGTGAGTGGTTATATTGTGCGTGCTTGTGAGAAACTCAGATCTGAGGGCGTAACAGCCAAACAGATCAGTGTCTTCTGTCGCACCAGTCCCTTTGCTGACAGAGAACCCTATTATAGTAATCACATCAGCACCAGTTTAGATTATCCCAGTGACGATACCGCCCTATTTCTACATCTAGGCAATGAGTTACTGCAACGCATTTACAAAGACGGTTATCGTTATGCCAAAGCCGGTGTCATGCTCAGTGATTTTTATGCGCCGGGTACTTTTCAGTTAGGGTTATTTGATCCGACACCAACCGATAACCCACAGCGCAAGCAACTCCTTGCTGCACTAGATGCCATTAACCAGCAACACAAAGGCGCGGTGTTTTATGCCGCCCAAGGTATTGATCGTCCTTGGGCAATGAAGCGGGATAAGGTGTCACCTGAGTACACCACTAAGTGGAAGGATTTGCCGGTGGTGAGATAAGCCTAGGTCGCTTTGACAACCTCTCCGCCCTCAGCCAAAAGTTGCCAGCTAAGGTTAGGAACGGCTAGGACATTTAAAATGCTAAATCGTTCCACAGAACAATAAATAACACTGATGGTGGTTTGATCCCTTGTTTGTTTAACTGCGAATAGTTATACTAAAATAAAACAACTGGAGATCATTATCATGATGCAATCATTAAGACGTTCGGGTGGTTCGTTAGTGATGACGATACCTAAAGTCTTCATAGAACAAAATAACTTGAATGATGGTTCTTCTGTAGAATTGTTTTTGTCTGGCAATAAACTCACCATAGAAGCAAAGAAAAAACCCAAATACAACTTAGCTGATCTTATGGCAGAAATGCCCAGTGAACTACCTATGGTTGAGGGTTGGGATACGAGCGAACCGCTTGGTTTGGAGTGTCATTGATGGCCTACATTCCCGAACAAGGCGATGTTGTACATTTAGAGTTTGATCCCTCCACAGGCCAAGAAATGAAAGGACCTCATTTTGGCTTGGTTATGAGTAAAAAATTGTTTAATCAATGCGGATTAGCCATGATTTGTCCCATTTCTCAAGGAAATGCTAACTTTGCAAGAAGCATGGGAACGCTTGTGACGCTCATGGGTACTGGCATGGATACGCAAGGCGCTATTTTTTGCCACCAGCTTAAATCCATGGATTGGAAAATTAGAAAAGCAACATTCAAAGAAAAAGCGCCTGCTTATGTTGTTGATGATGCCTTAGCAAGAGTTGATGCTATTTTTAACTAACTAAGCATACAAAACGCACATTTCACCCTGCTGATAGCACCCACCTGATAACCCACAGCGCAAACAACTCCTCACTGCCCTAGATGCCATTAACCAGCAACACAAAGGTGCAGTGTTTTATGCCGCTCAAGGTATTGATCGTCCTTGGGCGATGAAGCGGGATAAGGTGTCGCCTGAGTACACCACCAAGTGGAAGGATTTGCCGGTGGTGCGGTGATTTGATGAGATCTAGCGTTGTAATGACCGCCAATCACTTAACCGATAGAGGCTAGATTGGTAATTCTCACTGAACCATCCGGGAAGCTAGCGACAATTTCAAGCTTTCCACCCATGGCTTCAATATGACTACGCAGAGTCGATAAATACATATCAGCACGCTTTTCTAGTTTGGCGATAGCTGGTTGTTGAACATGCAAAGCCTCGGCCAACATTTTTTGTGAAAGCCCTCTTGCCTGACGCAATTCATGCAAAGGCATTTCAGATAACATAACTTGTGCCTGTTCACTTGATTTTGCCTGAGCTGACTCACTCATATTTGCGCGTAAGGTGGAGAATTTTTTTGCCATTAAATCAATCCTTCCTCTTTTAGGGTTAGCAAATGTTCATCATACAACTTATCAGCTTTAGGAACATTTTCTTCATACCAACGGTCTTGACCGGTCTTATCGCCTGCAATCAACAAAATAGCAGCTCTTCTAGGATCAAATGCATAAAGTGTCCGATAGGGTCTGCCATCATGTTGTGTTCTTAGCTCTCGCATATGCCCATGTTTTGAGCCATTTATAGCACTGCTGTGAGGGTGCTTTAATGAAGGCCCCAATGCTTCTAATAAACGAACCGACGCATCTAAAGAAATTTGTTCTGCTTCAGTTAACCTTTCCCACCAGTCACCGAACTCATCGGTATATTCAACATCCCAACTCATAACAACATTTTAACTCAACTATTCCATTAATGGAATATAAAGACCCATCTCTTACGCTCCGCCTTTAACAATGAGTCATTCATACCTTATAAATTATGCTTGAAAATTCATTAGATATTGCCCCACAAATTCAACATAAGAGCGCGATATTTTATTTTATAAGCATAATCTTCAACCCTGTTTGCTCACAAAGCGCCTCATCCAGTAAAAATCTGACCAAGATAAAATAAGTGTCTAAATCGAAAAAAGTTTGCTCTGTTGCCGTACTATCTTTGGATTGATGACCCATCAATGGCTCATAACTCCAAGCTTCATCTGCTGAAGCCACCTGACCAAAATAACACCAGTTATGAATTAAATGTAATGCCTTTTGCTGGGTGTGAGAGTTGGTTTCTTCAACCATAATCGGTCCTGAATAAGGCCATTGTTGTTTTTGCAGTGCTTGCATGGCGACTAAGACACGTTGGTTATAATCCTTGGGTGATTCTTGATGACAGCAAGCACCTTGGCATTTTTTGAGTTGATAGGCAAAACAGCAGCCCGATGGACGCTTATCCAAGCCACTTAGTCGCTGACATAGACCATGTTCCTGTACAAGCTTTTCAAGGCGTTTAATCGCTTGATGGCGACTACGAAACAGTCCGTACACGCTATTTAGTGGGCTGTCTGCTTCGATAGCTTGAACGTCGATTCGATAGTAGCCATACTCATCGATGAGTTTATACTGATAGAGTTTGGTGGTTTTCTTCAATCGCCGGTTTAAGCTGGGCGATAAGGCTTTAACCTGCTGTGATTCGAGTAGTTGCGCACCAAAATCGGTTGGGGTGAGATCGAAACGAATCTGGTGCAACTGATGACTTAGTTGGTGATCAACGGCGTTTTTATAGTCGTTGTAAAAATGACTGAGCACGCGCGTTCGAATATTGATTGATTTCCCTACATACAGCAAGCGCTGTTTGTCATTATAAAAATAATAAACCCCTGGCTGTTCGGGTAATGCCAAGAGTTGTCGTTCATCTAATTGACTAGGCAAGGCAGGACGTTTGAGTAATTGCTGGCAAGCGTTACTAATTTGCTCTGTGTTAAATTGCGCTGACATCACCTGAAAAAGTTGCACAATAACCAAGGCATCGTCTAAAGCGCGATGCCGATCGGACACCTTCACTCCAAGCCGTTGGATAATGGCATCTAAGCCATGCGAGGCATAGTGAGGATAGAGATAGCGGCTTAACTTAACCGAACAGAGCGTCTTCAGATTTAACGGTTGTTGAATGCGCTCGGCTTCATTTTTTAAAAAGCCATAATCAAAACGCGCATTGTGTGCCACCAACACACGGTCACGCAATCGCTTTTCAATTTCTGACCAGAGGGTTTCGAAGGTTGGCTCATCGCTCACCATGTCATCACTAATACCGGTCACACGGGTAATCCAGGGGGGAATGGGGCGCTGTGGGTTGAGTAAACTTTGCCAGACCTCAACCACTTGTCCCTGATCAACTAAAATAATGGCTAGTTCGGTGATTCTGTCGTAAATGGCTTTACCACCGGTGGTTTCGGTGCCAATAATAGCCATGCGCTCAGGAAAACCGGACAATCGATAATCGTCTAAGTGCCTAATATTTTGCAGAGCAAGGTGCATTAAGAGTGAAACCGATGCGTTGGCAGTTGAGCACTAACCTGGTCAAAAATGGCTCTGACGTTTACCTGAGCTTTGAGTTTAGCAGCGAGTAGGTAAAGTCCACCCAATTTACGGTGAAAGAATAAGGCATCGGCGGGTGGTGTGTGCCAGTAATTCAACTCCATGCTTAAGACCATGCCCTTGTCTTTAATTTTCGCCGCCAAATCAGAACTGCCAAAATTATAAACCCGATGGCTTCGAATCGGCTCGCAGGCTTGTTCAAAAAGTTCAAGTACCGCCTGTTTTTGTTCGGGTAATATCTGTTCGCTGAAAAAACCAATTTGTCTGGCAGCTGCTTCGACCTGAACGGAGTTGTCATCAATCGCACCACGAATCAATTGATGGTAACCCTCGCTAATGCTATCTTGATAGACACGGGTGGCACCAAAGTCTAACAGCACGATTTTGCCCGTATGGGGCTGATATTGATAATTAGCAAAATTAGGATCGGTTTGAACCAACTGAAATTGAAATATTTCCTTAAACAACAACTCGAACAAAGCACTCATGATGGCATCTCGGCTAGACTGAGATTGATGCACACAGGATTCAATCGGGCTTGCCAACACAAAATCCATCGCCAGAATGCTTTGAGAAGACCACCGTTCATTCACTTTCGGAATCAAAAAACGATCATCATCTGCCAAATGTGCTTGGTAACTCGCTAAACATTGGGCTTCATGATGATAATCGGCTTCTAGGTGTAATTGTCGCTTGGCTTCCTCTAACAAAGGCGCAAGGTTGACGCTACTGGGAATGAGTTTAGACAAATTGAGCAAACTGGCTAGATTATCCACGTCACTATCTATACTGGTGCTAATACCTGGATACTGTATTTTAATGGCGAGATGCTGCCCTTCATGGGTAGTTGCCTCATGTACTTGTCCGATCGAAGCGGCGGCGATGGGTTGCCAATTGAAGTGACTGAACTGAGACTGCCAGTCTCGTCCCCAGTTTTTTTCTAACTGTTTCACCAATTGACTCAGTGGCATAGACTTACCCTGCGAGCGCAACCGTGACAAGATAATGCTGAGCTCTTCCGGCATCAACTCACCCGCATCCATCGATAATAACTGCCCTACTTTCATGGCAGCTCCACGCATATTGGCTAAATGATCGGCAAATCGGCTGGCATTGCTGGGGGTGAGTAGCAAATCTTGCATACTGGGACGTTTACCCTGCGCCCACTGCTTACCGCCTTCAAGCAACATATTACCCACCACGCCACTGGCCATCGCACCCAAGTGTGCCAAGCGACTCAGTTTACTTTTAGGTAAGCGCTTTTGCTGAATAATCGAAGGCAACATAGCCAACTCCCAAAGATGCGTAACAGTAATACCTCTGAGTATGCCACAAATAATCAGCTTATGCCCTATTCAAATACTAAACAAATCAACATTTAGGCAAGCACATTGAAACAAGGAGCATTTAACGCACTAGGTATTCTGAAAAAACTTATTGTGCTTTAATGCCCATTTTTCTGTGACGATCACTAATTCACTCATTGTTATATTCCATATTTTACGATAGTATATTCCGTAATTTACGTTTTATTATTCCTACATTTACGAATATTATTGTCTTATGATCACACCCTGTTTTTTCTCACGCTGGATTGAACCTCGCATTACCGAGGCTATGCTAGATACACCTGTTGTATTGCTCGCAGGCCCTCGTCAAGCAGGAAAAACAACGCTGGTACGACAAATCGCCGAACAGCAGGGGTTGCGGTACTTAACACTGGATGATGCACTCACCTTACTTTCAGCACGTGAGGATCCAGTTGGATTAATTCGCAGCTTAGATCGAGCAGTGATTGATGAAATTCAGCGTGCGCCTCAGTTATTATTAGCAATCAAAAAAAGTGTTGATGAGTATCGTCGTCCTGGTCGGTTTCTATTAACGGGCTCAGCGAATCTGATGGCATTACCTACCGTGGCAGACTCTCTCGCTGGACGCATGGAAACACTATCATTGTTACCTTTGTCACAAAGTGAAATTGAATCGAGCTCAGCAAATTGGATTGACCGCGCCTTCAGAGGGCAACTTCTTCAGGCTGATAAGCCCGCTGTTGGTTCGGCATTGGTAGAACGAGTCTTAAGAGGGGGTTATCCTGAAGCGATTTCACGTAGTACACCAAAACGTCGGGTAGCTTGGGCGCGTCAATATATTGATGCGATCATTCAGCGTGATGTTCGTGATGTGGCCACCATAGATAAATTGGATCAGCTGCCTCGATTTCTACGTGCATTGGCACAAACAGCAGGTCAAATGTGCAATTACACCCAACTTGCGGGACAAGTCGGGTTAGACAGCAAAACAGCAGCACGTTACATTGGTGTGTTTGAACAGATGTATCTGTTAAAACGCGTTGACGTCTGGGCACGTAATCGTCTCAATCGTGTTGTGAAAACACCCAAGCTTCAGTTTCTTGACTCTGGATTATTGGCAGCATTGTTGGGCGTAAATGCCGAGGAACTGAATCTAGACCGTATTCCACTAGGTAGCCTGTTAGAAAGCTTTGTATTTGCTGAATTACTTAAGCACACAACAAGCGCCGATGACGATTACCGCTTAATGTACTACCGCGATGCAGATAAATTTGAAGTTGATGTCGTCATCGAGAACAGCGCAGGACAACTCATTGGTGTTGAAGTCAAAGCAGCAGCCAGCATCAAGGAAAGTGACTTGCGCGGACTGAAAAAACTGGCCAACCTTGCTGGAGATCAATTCAAGATGGGGGTATTGCTTTACGATGGCACTGAAACTATGCCTCTAAATGAGGGAATTTGGGCTGTTCCCCTATCCACATTATGGGGAAGATAATCACTTCTTGATGCGACAAACCCTAATACTCATCAAAAATTCAAAGCATAACATCATCCCCACTCTCGACCTAAACTCTAATGGTCTAATAATCTCTCGGCTGCAATTTTAAAGCTAAACAGTGCATCAACGGCGTTGTCAGCGTTTTCGGCTTATCGCTTTTTAATCGCAGGGGTAACATAACTGCAACTGGACAGCTTAAGGGTGCTAGATTCAGGCAGTTCAATGAACTAATAGCCTTTTATCTTACAACTGATCGGGTGATTTAAGCATGAAAATCACTGCCATAAGCTGTGTTTTCGATTAATAATGATTTTCTAATCGTTAAAATTCATAATGCATGATTCGGCTAAGCTAGTCTATTGTTTTTGTTGATAAATCATACAAACTCACGAGTTTTGAGTATTTTTGTGTCTTTTTTACTCAAAATAAGCTGTTTTGGCTCATGTGTGCGTTTTTATAAACGCTGATTTATTGATAGACTTTCTCTAAGTGCTTAACAGATCACTATGCCAGTGTATTCAATCCTTGAACTCAGATGTAAATAGGTCATTCCGTGAACGCAAACGAAACCGATGAAAAACTTGCTATGAAAAAACCACATTGTTGCCCTAGCCTATCCGCTTTGGCTAAGTTGACGCTGGGGTTGTTTGTTATCACCCTATTGATGGGGTTAGTGCACACAGGCATTACCACTGAGCAAGCCAGGGAATCTAAAAATGCTGCCATTGTGGCTTATGCTAATCGGCTGGGACTGGCTAAGGACATTGCAGCCGATTTTCGATGCATCAATAACCAAGTTCATTACAACACAGGCGCATCGCTATTAGGCAGTCACTATGCTTTGCTGCAGCCAATCGTGGCTTGCGATACTCAGTATTACGCTGCCGCCACCAACTTCAAGCCATCATACTGGCTGCTTCAATTCTCTGGCGTGTTGTTGATTTTAGGTCTGGTGTTATCACTCATTCGCTTAAAAATTGATCCTGAACTCAGGGCGTTTCAACTGCGAAAAGTTGCAGCAAAGAGAGGAGCGCTATGATATTACTCAGCATTACCAGTGTCATTATGTTAGCGGCTATCGTTGCTGGCAACTACCTTGACTTAATTGAAATGCGTCAACAGCAAGCACACAACACCCAAGCTGATCTGTGAGCCAACCCATGACACAAGCTACATGGTTGGTCTTGCATCGGTGTGAAAGGTTAAGTTAACAATACGAAAACAGGAGTCATCTAAATGGCAAGAATGATTAGATTGGGCATCATCGTAATGGTCGTCTTTGGTCTAATGGGATTATTGCAGACCCTAGGGTTGGATCAAGGAACGGCCATTATGCTGATTAGCATGACGTTTGTCGGCTTAGCCTTATTGGTTTATTGGGCGCTGAGAAACAGACCATCGAGTGATCACGCCAGTCGCTAAGGCCATTTTTGAGTCTACTCATATCGAGAACAATCTTATGAGTAAAAACCAGTTGAAATTTAGGCTGCTAATCGTCTCGCCTGCGATCTTGTTATTACTGTGGTACGAGGGCTTGCTGAACACTGATCCCGCAAGCATTCTGTTGTTCGTTCTCGTCATCGTTTCTTTCTTAATGGCATTTTTTGACGTTAAAGGACGCAAAACAACACATGGCCATATACCCGACAAGGAGCTAGGTAAATCATGACAGTCAACACATCATACGAGCAAAAAATCATGCTGTGGGGTTCACAGCTGTTGGCGGCACTGGCGTTTGTGTTGTTAGCGCTTTCATTGTCCGTGGATCATGTCAAAAGCATTCAGGTTACCGGCACACAAACAACACACACAGAGCATTCACCGATCATTATTCAAGGACTAGCAGAGCATTATTCCCTGCCTTATGACGGAATTAGTCGTCTGTCGTGCGTGGTGGGAAAAGTCCATTATCAACCCCAAAATGGCCAGGCTATCATTCCCTATACGCCCGAAGTCAATTGTGATCAGAAGACCTTTGATGTATTACAACAGCAGTTGGAAAAAACAGCTCAGCAACACCCTCAAACTAAAGTCATCTCTAATCCAGACTTTAATTTTTTGATCATGGCCGCCTTGACCGTTGCGCTTATCTCAATCGGCATCGCAGCAGCATTAGGACTTGAACGCAACAAAGTCATTGAATCACTTAATTTGGATCATGAACTATCCGATCCTGCCTATTACTCACTTTATGCTTTGGTGACCTGTCTGTCATTATTGTCCGTACTTCGCAGTGACGACCATATTAGTGCTGGCATGCTCATTGTTTTGACTATGATCGCTTTATTCGGACAGCTCGTCTTTCACGCCATCTTGCCCAATTTTGGCAACCAAGTTAACTCTTCCATGATTAAGGTTTAAACATTATAGCTGTTAAGAACACACTCGCATTCATCGCTTTTGTTGTTGCCTTTGCTAGTCTTGTCTTAATTAATAATGCCGGATGGGATGAATACAAGCGAGCAATTCACAACTACGCCAATGCTAACAATATCGATCTGACTCAAGTGAGAGGATTGCGGTGCATTAACGCCAAACTCCATTATGAAGTCAAACTGAGCGTGATTCCGTATGAACCTAAAGTCTCATGCACTGCGCACGAAATCAATGCCATCAACCATGCCGGCAAAAACGCCACTGATGCCAGTGGCATGTTGATTATGATCTTGTTTTTACTGTTTGTTTATTGGGGAATACGCGCCATAGGTAATGCCCTGCTAGAGCGAGAACCCAACACAGGTAGATGATCACTGGCTAAGGCTAGAAGCTATCTAAGCAACGCAAAATGCCTTTTTCATCCTTGGAACGAGTCAGAATAAATCGAAGATCCCTTACTGCCCCAAAAAAAATTCCTCAGTGCGCTTATCCACGCCAAGTTAAGTGGACAGGCTAGCAATCTTTGATAATCTGAATGGGCAAAGTAACCCAGGAGATTCAAAATGAAAACAGCATTAATTCAACACCCGATGATGCGTTTAGCCTTGACCGCAGCCTTAGCAACCAGCTTAACCGGTTGTCTACAAACCACCGCTGAAAAATCCATCGATCAGCAACTGGCTCTGCAAGAGAAATATGAAGCCAGAGCCAATGCTAGGGCGGAAAAAAGCTTAAGCCAAGTACCCCAGTGGTTTTTAACACCCTTACCTCAGGATATTGATTGGCAACAAGGCGTGTATGGGCAAGCGGCTCACTGGTCACGTAATCTGAATAGTGCTTTGGATGATGCCACCTCTTTGGCATTGGGTAATGCGCAGGAAAAAATCTCCGTTGAGTTATCGCGCTTGAAACAGGTGGTGCGCACCCCCGGTAAAGATGATCCTGTGACCAGCTTAACCCAAGAACAAATCGTTAAACGAGCGAGCATCCGCTCGATGAGAGTGGTGGAGCAATTCCAGCATGTGGAGAGAGGGGGGTATATGGCTTATGTCAGGGTGTTCATTCCCACACAGGCACTGGTTGATCAGCCCAGTTTTGATCAACAGATCCAACAACTGCGTCAGTTAACTTCCGTTGACTTAACTCAACAACCTGAAGCAGCCCTAAAACCCTAATCAGTCTAGCGCAGATCATGCGCAGAATCAGCCCATCACATCGGCTTGTTAAGCTGAGGTGATAGGCTAATGCTGAGGAGACAGGGTTTATGTCTACTCAGCCTGATGATCTACTGGAGATAGCAATATGAATACACTCACTACTCAAACTTATTTTGACCATGGAAAAGTTCACATTCACTGGGCGGCTGGTATGAAGGCATACCAGGCCATTCGATCCGGTGTGTTGGTCATGGAAGGCAACGCCCTCAACCACTTAGAAGCAAAGATTCAACTGGCCAGTGGCGAACTGCAAGCCATCTGGCATCTGCTGCACACGAAAGGCATTTTAGGGGAGAATCGTGGCAGTGATAGCATTCAGTTATGCTTAAGCCAAACAGCAGCCATTAACCTGCTACAACAACAGGAACCCCACTCATGGCTGTTCAACCAGTATCAAGGGCTCTGCGTCCATTTGCTCGGCGCCACCCTGATAGCTGATCAAGCAGCACAAGCAATCGAGCTTAAAGATCTTATGCCTGAGAAAATCACCTTCTCAGCGATTCAAGCCGATTGTTATTGTCCGAGTCTTGGAAAAAAAGTGAAAATCACCAGCCATGCCCTACTGCGTTTCGCTCAGCGTAGTGGCAGCAAAAGTGTTAGCAAAGCATTTAAAACCCTCAAACGCTATCTTACCGAGCGCCCCCTACACAGGGTAAACCTACCCAAAGAGGTTGAACAGCGTAAATTGAAAAAGTATGCGCAGGTCGGTCATCACTACTCGCTATCCTACATCAACGGTATACGAGGTATTCTTCTACCCAGCCCAGAAGATCAGAGCCTTACATTGATCACTGTGTATGATGTCAGTGCTTATTATCTTGACTGATATCACCAACTGAATGACACGCCGGCAGTGACGTCACTGCCAGCTGGCTTCAACAGCCCATCCAATACAATCCAATTCAATACAATCCAAGCTACATACCTTCGGGGCGATTGTGTAAATCAGCGTGCAAAAATGACCACTTTATAGGGTAAAACAGCGTCCAATTTTGACCACCCTAGTTTTGTGTCATACTCCCGCATTTTACTGCGGGGATTGCTTGGGTGATTTGCATGGAAACCATTAATAAAGTTCGTACCCGCCATTTCGTACAGGGTAAAAATATCAGTGAAATTGCTCGTGAGCTTAACCTCTCTCGCAATACCGTTAAAAAGCATCTTAAAGACGATTACCCTCTCTCTTACCAACGAGAAAAGCAACCGCAGCCCCTATTAGGATCATTTCATCCCCAGCTGCTGGAGATGCTTAATCATGACGTTAAGCTGCCTGTACATCGTCGTCGCACCGCTAAATGTTTGTTTACTCTGTTGCAGGAGATAGGATACCAAGGGGCTTACGATAGCGTGCAGCGTGCGGTAAAAGCCTTCAGAAATGATAAAACGCCTGTGTCTTCTAAGGCCTTTGTGCCCTTGTCATTTGCTATAGGCGAAGTGTGTCAGTTCGATTGGAGTTATGAAACAGTTAAGCTTGCTGGCATTGAGCAACGCGTTAAAGTGGCCCATTTTCGTTTGGCTTATTCTCGTGCTTATTTTGTTGTTGCCTATCCGAATGAGCGCTTAGAGATGCTGCTTGATGCACATAATCGGGCGTTTGCTTTCTTTGGTGGTGTGCCTCAGAAGATGATTTACGATAATCTTAAAACGGTGGTCGATGCGGTATTACGGGGTAAAAACCGTGATTTCAATAAACGATTCATGGCAATGGCGAATCATTATGTGTTTGAACCCATTGCTTGTACACCTGCATCAGGCTGGGAAAAAGGTCAAGTTGAATCACAGGTTAAGTTCTTGCGTAACAACTTGTTCTTACCCATGCCATCGTTTGAGTCTTTTGCAGCACTCAATGATTGGTTGGTTTTGCGCTGTAGACAACTCGCTGCTACCCATAAGCATCCAGAGTTAAGTGATTTAACCGTTGCTCAGGTGTTTGAACAGGAAAAAGAGCACTTGCGTGCCATCACCATGCCTTTTGATGGTTACACACAAGAAGTCAAACGGGTGAATACCACTTCCTGCATCATCATAGATCGTAATCGTTACAGTGTGCCAGTGACCTATGTGAATCAGACACTGTCTGTGCATTTAAGTGCTGATTGGGTCAGCATTTATGACAGGGAAAAAGGACTGGTTGCACGTCATCTACGCTGTTTTGAACGCAATCACTTCATCTTTGATGTTTGGCATTATGTGCCACTGCTCAAGGAAAAACCTGGTGCGTTTCGCGATGGTTTACCCTTTAAGCATATGCCCTTACCAGAATCGATTAATCGGGTTAAAACAGCACTGATGAAACAATCAGGCGGAGATAAAGACTTTATTGATCTGCTCTTACAGATACCCGAACAGGGTATGGAGACCATTGAGGTTGTCTGTGAGCTGGTATTGAGCTATGGCAGTGTCACAGGCGCTATTGTTCATAATGAGCTGCAACGCATGCTGGATCAAAATCAACCTAATGACATCATCGTATCAGAAGCACTGCTGCTAAGCTGCGATCCGATTGCAGACCCCACACGCTATGATAGTCTTTGCACAATGGCTATCGCATCATGACCATCAGTGAGCACACACAGCGCCTGCAAGCGCTAGGATTACACGGCATGGCGCAAGCCTGGCAAGAGCTACAGGCGCAATCATCACGTCAACAGATGAGTATTCATACTTGGTTAGATCGTCTGATGGACGCCGAGCAAGCCGATAGAAATGCCAAAAGACTGAAATATCAGCTCAGCAGTGCACGCTTTCCCACCCATCGAGATTTATCTACCATCAACTGGCAAGAAACCCCTGTTAATCAAGAGCGCATGCAACAACTATCGCAAGCGACCTTTACCGACACAGCCCATAATCTGATTCTGGTTGGCGGCACAGGAACAGGTAAAACCCATTTTGCTACAGCGCTGGGTGTTGCTAGCATCCATGCAGGTAAACGAGTGAGATTTTACAATGCGGTTGATCTGGTACAACAACTGGAAAAAGAAAGTAAAGCAGGGAAAGCGGGCAATATCGCCAAGTCACTTGTGCTAATAGATGCTGTGATTATCGATGAACTGGGTTACTTGCCTTTTGCACAATCAGGCGGAGCGCTACTTTTTCATCTGTTGAGTAAGCTCTATGAAAAGACATCACTGATTATCACCACCAATCTGAATTTCGGCGAATGGGGATTGTGCAACATCTTTTCTGTAAATTAGCAGAATTTCGTCCTAATAATTAATCG
>CAZFLX010000017.1:0-52446 GCA_964519885.1 uncultured Francisella sp.
AGCGTACTCGTGAAGGTAACGACTTCTACCACGAAATGAAAGACTCTGGTGTACTAGATAAAGTAGCCATGGTTTACGGTCAGATGAACGAGCCGCCTGGTAACCGTTTACGTGTTGCATTGACTGGTTTGACCATGGCTGAGTACTTCCGTGACGAAGGTCGTGACATCCTGTTCTTCGTTGACAATATCTACCGTTATACACTAGCGGGTAACGAAGTGTCAGCATTGTTGGGTCGTATGCCTTCTGCGGTAGGTTACCAACCAACTTTGGCAGAAGAAATGGGTGCGGTTCAAGAGCGTATTACGTCAACTAAAAATGGTTCGATTACCTCGATCCAAGCCGTTTACGTTCCTGCGGATGACTTGACTGACCCAGCTCCTGCAACGACCTTCGCCCACTTGGACGCAACGGTTGTATTGAACCGTTCGATTGCAGAACAAGGTTTGTACCCAGCAATTGACCCATTGGATTCGACTTCACGTCAATTAGATCCATTGGTTGTTGGTGCTGAACACTACGACATCGCTCGTGGCGTACAAAAAACACTGCAACGTTACAAAGAGTTGAAAGACATTATTGCCATTTTGGGTATGGATGAGTTGTCAGAAGATGACAAATCAATCGTTACTCGTGCGCGTAAAATTCAACGTTTCTTGTCGCAACCTTACCACGTAGCCGAAGTGTTCACGGGTGACAAAGGTCGTTATGTTTCTTTGAAAGAAACCTTAGCGGGCTTCAAAATGATTATGGCTGGTGAGCTAGATCATTTACCAGAACAAGCTTTCTACATGGTCGGTAACATCGACGAAGCGATTGAGAAAGCGAACAAACTGGCTGCCAAGTAAGGAGGACAGATTATGTCCGCAACCATGCAATTGGATATCGTCAGTGCCGAAGGAGAAATCTTCTCTGGCAAGGTAGATCGTTTTTTTGCGCAGGCAGCCAATGGTGAAGTAGGTATCCTACCTCACCATACACAGTTCATCACCACGTTAAAGCCGGGTGAAGTACGTGTGTTGTCGGGTGATGAAGTGAGCTACTTTTATGTTTCTGGTGGTGTGCTAGAAATTCAACCAGATGTTGCCACGGTGTTAGCTGATACAGCTATCCGTGCGAAAGATTTGGACGAAGCGGCAGCACAAGAAGCTATGGCTCGTGCACAAGAAGCGATGGATTCTGCTAAAACCGATTTGGACGTGACACGCGCCCAAAACGCTTTGGCAGAAGCCGCAGCTCAAATTGCGATGCTGGGTCGTTTGCGCGATCAGTTAAGCAAACAAGGCTTAATGCATTAATTAGCCTTTATTGCACAAAAAAGAACGGGGGACTTAAGTCTCCCGTTTTTTTTTGTCATCAGCTAGCGTACAATCAACTCAGTTGCTTCCACATTCCTTAAAAGAGGTTTTATGCTTAGTGCAATCATTCTTGCTGCTGGCAAGGGCACGCGTATGCGTTCTGTGCTTCCTAAAGTGTTACAGCCGTTAGGCGGTCGTCCGTTACTTCATCATGTCATAGACACAGCTCAGTCTTTGCAAGCGCGCCAAACGGTTGTGGTGGCAGGTTTTGGTCTGGAAGCGGTTCAGTCTGCTTGTACGGATTATTCCGTGAATTGGGCTGTGCAAGCTCAGCAGTTAGGTACAGGTCATGCGGTTGCTCAAGCAATAGATCATATTCAAGATGATGAAACGGCGTTGATTCTGTACGGTGACGTGCCTTTAATTCAATCGGCCACTTTGGCGCGTTTGGTGGATTTAGTCGATGATCGTCATCCCTTAGCTTTGTTAACCGTGACCTTGCCCGATCCTACAGGTTATGGACGCATTGTGCGTGATGCTAGTGGTAGTATGCAGCGCATTGTTGAACAAAAGGATGCTACTGCTGAAGAGCGTGCCATTATCGAAGTGAACACGGGTATTATGGCTGCTAAAGGCTCTCAATTACGGGGTTGGTTGGCTCAGTTAGGGAATGACAATTCACAGGGTGAATATTACTTAACTGATATTATTGCCATGGCGGTTGCTGATGGTTTTATGGTGCGTTCGACGCAAGCCAGCAGTGAAATGGAAGTCCTGGGTGTGAATGATAAGGCGCAATTGGCTGGTTTGGAGCGTTTGTATCAGGCTGATCAAGTGATGGCTTTGATGAAAGCGGGTGTGACCGTGATTGATCCTTCACGGCTTGATATTCGTGGTACAGTCGAAGTGGGAATGGATTGTGCAATTGATGTGAATGTGGTCTTGTCTGGTAAGGTAATGCTGGGTAATAACGTGACGATTGGCGCAGGCTGTGTGTTACATAACGTAACCTTAGCCGATGGGGTTAAGCTCAATCCTTATTCGGTGTTAGAAGATTGCACTATTGGCGCTGACTCTCGTGTGGGGCCTTTTGCTCGGGTGCGTCCAGGTACGGTGACGCAAGATCATGCCCATATTGGTAACTTTGTCGAATTGAAAAATGCTCAGTTAGGCAGTGGTGCCAAGGTGAACCATTTAAGTTATGTCGGTGATGCCAGTGTGGGTGCGAAAGCCAATATTGGTGCAGGCACCATCACCTGTAATTACGATGGCGTGAATAAGCACCGCACGGTGATTGGTGAGGGAGCTTTTGTCGGTTCTAATTCGGCTCTAGTGGCTCCTGTCGCGATTGGTGCAGGCGCAACCATCGGAGCGGGCTCGGTGATTACTAAAGATACGCCCGATGACCAGCTGACCTTGGCGCGCGCTAAACAGGTAACCATTGCGACTTGGCAACGTCCCGTTAAGAAATCGTAACAGAATAAAGACAAGGGTCACGAGCTACGCCAGTTGCGTCGGTTATCCATTCGGATAAATACGCTCATTATGTCTTCTCGATGACCCAGTAGAATCATTAGTGTTTGGAGAAGTGTAAACATGTGCGGAATTGTTGGTGGTGTTGCAGAACGTAATGTCGTTCCTATTTTGATTGAAGGCTTGCGTCGTTTAGAGTACCGTGGTTATGACTCAGCGGGTCTGGCGGTATTGAATGATAAGGGCATTGACCGCGCGCGTGCGGTGGGTAAGGTGCAAAATCTGGCTGATTTAGTGGCAGAAGAGGGGGTTGCAGGCGTTTACGGTATTGCGCATACCCGCTGGGCAACCCACGGTAAGCCAGCTGAGCGCAATGCGCATCCGCATGTATCGGAAGATCGTATTGTATTGGTACATAACGGCATTATCGAAAATGCCTTTGATCTACGTGAAACCATGCAGGCGCAAGGGGTGGTTTTCTCTTCAGAAACCGACACCGAAGTGGTGGTGCATTTATTAGCGCAAGAAAGTAAAAAAACCAATGACTGGTTGCAAGCGGTGAAAAATACCCTAGCTAAATTGCATGGCTCTTTTGCCTTGGCGATTTTGAATAAAGACATCCCAGGTCGCATGATTGTGGCACGTGAAGGCAGCCCCTTGGTAATCGGTTTAGGTTTTGGTGAGAAGTTTGTTGCTTCCGATCAAATGGCGCTATTGCCTGTTACGCAACAGTTTATTTTCTTAGAAGAAGGGGATGTTGCCGACATTACTAAAGACAGCTTGACCATTTATGATCGTCAGTGGCGTATGTTGGCCGACAATGAGCGTCCCGTGGTGCAATCGAATCTGAGTTTGGATTCGGTGAGCAAAGGTGAATACCGTCATTTCATGATTAAAGAGATTCATGAACAGCCAAGCCTGATTGCTGAATCTTTAGAGGGACGTTTATTGCCCAACGGCGTGGTATCTAACCTGTTAGGGCCAGACTCTGACGATATGCTGCGTCAAATCGAAGCCATTAAAATTGTCGGTTGCGGTACCAGCTTCTTGTCGGGTGAAACAGCACGTTATTGGTTAGAATATCTGGTTGATATGCCTTGCCAGGTCGAAATCGCCAGTGAATTCCGTTACCGTCAGCCATCGATGTTCAAAAACACCTTAATGGTGTTCATTTCTCAGTCGGGTGAAACCGCCGATACCTTGTCGGCGATGCGCGAAGCCAAAGCCCGTGGTTTCAAAACGCTAGCCGTGGTCAATGTGCCAGAAAGTAGCATGGTGCGTGAAGCCGACATGGTGTTATTAACCCGTGCCGGTCGTGAAATGTCGGTGGCCTCAACCAAAGGCTTTACCACGCAGTTAGTGGCGATGATGTTGTTAGTATTGGCGATTGGTAAAGCGAAAGGTAATTTGAAAGAAGATGCCGCCATGACGCTAGTGAATGAGTTGCGTGCATTGCCAGATGTGTTGCGTCAGGTATTGTTAAAAGACGATGAAATTCAACAGATGGCTCAGAAATTGGCGTTGAAAGACAATGCGATGTTCCTAGGTCGGGGTTTTATGTACCCGATTGCCGAAGAGGGTGCGTTGAAGATGAAAGAATTGTCTTACATCCATGCTGAAGCTTACCCTGCAGGTGAGTTAAAACATGGTCCATTGGCGCTGATTGATGAAAAAATGCCTGTGGTGTCAGTCGCACCGAATGATGTGTTGTGGGCGAAGCTCAAGTCTAACCTTGAAGAAGTCTCAGCACGTGGCGGTGAATTGTTTGTATTCTCGGCTGCTGGCATGATTGACCCGAGCGAATTTGAACACGCACGTTACCATAATATTTGTTTACCGATTCAACTCAACTCATTAGCTCCTGTTGCTTACGTGGTGCCTTTGCAGTTGTTGGCTTACCATACCGCAGTGATTCGTGGTACCGACGTGGATCAACCCCGTAACTTAGCGAAGTCTGTGACGGTGGAGTAGTCAAATGCGCTTAACAGCACAACAGACAGATGGTATTGTCGCTTTACTGCACAAACAATGGTGTGATGTTTCTTCTGTCTGGCTGTTTGGCTCTCGATTAGATGATCGTAAGCAGGGTGGTGATGTTGACCTATTGGTTGAATTGACATCCTCTGTTCCCTTGATTGAGAAATATCTCCTGCAAGATAAGCTAGAGCAGTTTCTGGGTGTTCGTGTTGATTTGCTATTATCGGCTCTCGATCAAAAAACTACCGATTTTGTCGAATATGTGAAGCAAATAGGGGTGAAGCTGTGACAGATTATGCTCAGTTTTTGCAGGCATTGGAAAAAAGCGTCAAGCGGTTATTTTTATTGTGGAAGGTTTTAACTTCACGGTTAATCGTATTGACTGGGAGAATTTGTCTACAGGCTTAACACAGCGCGAACCTGATTTAATGGAGCGATTGAGTGCGCTCAATGATCGCTTTGCGAAGTTGCAAGACTTAACCGGTGGTTTAATGAAAAACTTGATCTCAACCTCACAGAAGAAGCTAGCCTGCTTTTTTAGGGATTAACTTCTTAATTTAGTTGGGATTAAAAGCTCAGGTTTTGACCAAGCTAGGGCATCATCATGTTAGATTTGCTGATTTTATGATGCATTTTTTGCATTTCTTGCATGTGTTTCATGTTTTGATCATTCACTTCACGCATGTGTCTTTGTTGTAATTGAAAGACCTCGTTCATTTGACGCTGATGCATCATTTGAAGTTGTAAATTCAAGTCCTGTCGTTTCTGAGCTTCGGAAACCGGTGCGGGTGTTGTATTCACTTCTTCTGCCAGTACTGGGGTTATCAAGCAACTGGCTAAAAGGGTAGCTAAAATTGATGTCTGGATTCGCATGATGCTTCTCCTTATGAGATGAGTTTGGATGAAAAAGTAACAATTCTCTCTGAGCTTTCGTCTTCATCATACCACTAGCTTCGTCAGAATCCATCCATTGTTCTTGTATAAACTGATAGAAGTTTTTTATTATAAGGCTAATAAAATTAATGTGTTGTATGTTGGTCAAGCATTTTTAGCAAAATTGTTAGCGCAATTTTCCCAGTTAATCGGTTCCGCCTTATTCGGTTTTTACCAGTGCGCAGCAAATTTGACATGCCTGTCACAAGCTTTAATAATGGTGGCTATTTAAAGCAACTGAAAAGTGGCTGTTAGTTGGGCTTGGCAGTGGTATGTGAGTGTTAATTGAATGATGTCATGGATGTTTTCTTCACCTTATTTTCGTTTAATGCGCCTAGATAAGCCTGTGGGTACTTACTTGGTGTTGCTGCCGGCGTTAATAGCGCTGTGGCTGGCTGCGCAAGGTGTGCCACCTTTATGGGAATTGGTTGTTTTTGTGCTGGGTGCGTGTGTGATGCGCTCGGCAGGTTGCGTTATTAACGATTACGCCGATCGAGATTGGGATGGTGCCGTGGCACGAACCTGCGATCGTCCGTTAACCTGCGGTGAAATTTCGCCGCGTTCGGCACTGGTTTTATTTGCAGGCTTGTTAGTATTAGGCGGTCTGTTGGTGCTGACGCTCAGAACAGAAGTATTGCTGTGGGCAGTGGGTGCGGTGGTTCTGGCTACGCTTTATCCTTTTACCAAGCGCTGGGTTTATTATCCGCAACTGTTTTTGGGTTTAGCCTTTGCTTGGGCGATTCCGATGGGATTTGTTGCGGTGTTAGGTGATATGCCTTGGCAAGGGTGGTGGTTGTTTGCCGTCACGGTGGTATGGGCGCTTATTTATGATACCTGGTATGCGCTGGTAGATCGGGATGATGACATTAAGGTAGGTATTAAATCGACTGCTATTTTGTTTGGGCGCTATGTTGGCGTTATGATGGCAGGACTGATGCTGTTAATGCTGTGGTTGCTGTTGGAGCTGGGTAGTCGATTTTCATTGTCATGGCCTTGGTTTGCTGCGGTTGTGTTGGTGGCGATGCATTTTGCTTGGCAACTTTGGTTGGTGCGAGGCGGTGATGGTGTGTCAGCTTTTCGGGCGTTTAGAAGTAATGTATGGATTGGGGTGATTTTATGGTTAGGCGTGGTGTTGTCGTATCTTTAATGATGATTATAGGTGTTGGGCTGGGTGCTTGTACTCAAGAGTCTCAAAATCAAATTGGGCGCAGTCTGCAAAACTGGACGGGTACCAATGGCGTAATGGAAATTTATTCGGGCGGTGTGATTGTGAAGCGCTTTATTAACGTTGATAAACTTTCGACCGCTTATGGTACGGATGATGGTAAAGCGCGTCCTTATCGATTTGGTTATGGCGTTTTGGATGAAAACCTAAACTATGTTAAAGATGCTGGTGAGAAAAAAGTTTACTTTGAAATTGGTGAATATTCATCGGAATATGTTTTTTATGAAAATCCACGGAATTAATCCATGAAGCCTTCATTGGTAATTGCTTTGCATGGTTTGGGTGCTAATGGTGCGGATTTAATGCCTTTACAAGCCATGATGGGCTTAAATGATGTGCCTTGGTTGTTTCCCGATGCCCCGGAAATGTCGGTCACGGCTAATATGGGTATGCGCATGCCCGCTTGGTTCGATATTTTAGGATTTAGCCCGATTGATGCGGTGGATCAGGTTGGTATTGCTCGCAGTGCTAAAACAGTCGATCAATTACTGGCAGAGCAAAGTGCCTTGGGTGTCGATGTCAGTCAGGTGGTGTTGTTGGGTTTCTCGCAGGGTGGAGTGGTTGCTTTGCATGCAGGTTTGTCGGGTAGCTTTCGCGTCGGGGCAGTGGTGGGTTTATCGACTTGGTTGCCAGCGGCAGAAGCCTTAGCACCGGTTTCGGGTGAACAGCAGACAACGCCAGTTTGGTTAGGACATGGATGCCTAGATAGCATAGTGCCGTTAATGGCGCATGAACGTGCCAAAACCAGTTTAAGCCAGTTGGGCGTGAAACAGCTAACCAGTCGAAGCTATGCGATGGCGCACAGTATTTTGCCTGAAGAATTAGAAGATGTACGCTTGTGGATTGAAGGCTTGTAGAGTGGGGGATTCCCCACTCAGACTGAGTTTGGTATCAGCCAAAATGACAAACGTAATGAACGTCTTCGCTCACTTCAATGACAAACTTGCCGTTTTCTGGCACTGAGAAGGTGAAAGCCCCTTCAAATGTCTGCCAGTCGCCGTCATTAATACTGACTTTACCTTTCCCTTGCAGTAATTCCATGATTTCAGGAACGCCGACATTAAACGTTAGCGTTGAAGGTAAAATGACGCCAACACTTTTACGTGTACCGTCGGCTAAAGTCACCGTGTGACTGACACATTTACCATCAAAATAAACATTGGCAGTTTTGCCAACCGATACCTGATCAAAGCTGTTGCTCATGATGACTCCTTATCAAAAAATATTTAGAAATTTGCAGTAAAAGTTGTTCATTGACACAGAAAGACAGGTTTAATCGCTGTGGATGCGCTAGAATACAACAAAATCCAATCACTGAATAGGATTTATGATGGAGACTGTCTGAATGAACTTAGGCATAAGCGACCTGTTAATAGCCGCGGCAGAGCAAATTCCAATTGGGGTGGTCATTAGTGATGTGAATCATAAGGCGATTTACGTAAATCCTTGTGTCTGTCAGATGTCTGGATACCCTAAAGAGGAACTTCTGGGTCAAAATTTGGGCGACTTATTACAAGGTCCCTTATCGGATAGCGATACCATTCAATATATGTCGGCTATGCTGGCCAAGCAGCAAGGCTTTTCAGTTGAAATTGTGAACTATCATCAAAACGGCTCGCACTATTGGATTCAGTTGGATGTTGAACCCATTGTGAAAGCATCGGGTGTCATCGGTTTTATTGGCATTCAAACTGACATTCAAAAACGCAAACAAATTGAATGGGACGTGAATTATCAGCGTCAATTGCTAAAAACGGTGATTGATCAGATGCCGGATGTGCTGGTGCTTAAAGATGAGTTTGGCAAATTCTTATTGTGTAACCAAACGGTCGCGCAACTTTATCAAACTGAACCTGAGCAAATGGTGGGTAAGGATGACGGCGACTTTGGTGTACCCAAGGAACTCAATGATAAGTTCAGGGATAATGTCCTTTCGATTATGGCTAAAGGTGAAGCGGAAATTGTTTATGAGGATTCACGCGATGCGGTTAGCGGTGAAATTCGTCATTTCAAATCGATAAAAAAACCTTTCAAAGATCCTGAGGGACGCAATCAAATTTTGGTGATTGCGCATGATATTACGGATGTTGTTGTTGCTCGGCAATTAGCGCAAGAAAGCGAAGCCCGATTGAATAGTGTGTTGGAAGTGACCAACGAAGGGATTTGGGATTGGAATATTCAAACGGGAAAGGTGATTCATAACCGACAGTGGTTTCGTATATTAGGTTATCAGCAGGACCGAACAGAGGGTAGTTTAGAAAACTTTAAGCGACACATACACCCAGATGATTGGGAGCAGGTATCAAGCGTACTGGAGCGGCATTTAGCCGGTGAAACTGAGTTTTACTATTCAGAGCATCGCATGTTAGATGTGAATGGACGGGTCATTTGGGTGGCGGATAGGGGGCGTGTGTTCGAGCGAGATGAGCAAGGTCGTAGCTTGCGCATGATCGGCAGTTGTACCAACATTACCGAGCGTAAGCGCAATGAGTTGGTGCTACGTCAAGCGAAAAAAGCAGCGGAAGCGGCTAATCAAGCGAAAAGTCAGTTTTTAGCCAACATGAGTCATGAAATACGCACGCCGATGAATGGGGTGATTGGCATGACCTCGCTGTTGTTAACCACCCCCTTGACCGGTGAACAGCACGATTATGTGCAAACCATCAAGTCGAGTGGCGAGGCTTTGTTAACGGTCATTAATGATATTTTAGACTTTTCCAAAATCGAAGCCGGTAAAGTGAGTTTAACGTCGCAAGCGTTTGATGTGCGACAAGTGCTGCATGATACTCTAGAGTTATTTAAGCCACAAATCGCCGACCGTCAGCTTAAACTGAATGTACAGATCGATACCAGTTTGCCGCCTAGTCTGGTTGGCGATGCAGGTCGTTGGCGTCAAATCTTAACCAATTTAATCGGTAATGCAGTTAAATTTACTCATGAGGGGGCCATTAGTGTCCAGCTTGGCATGGTTCAGATGGGAGATAAGTCCTTATTGCAAACCTGTGTTAAAGATACGGGTATCGGTATTGCTGAAGCAGACCTTAAGGAATTGTTTCAACCCTTTAAGCAAGTGAGCACCGGTAATGCTCGTGCTTTTGGTGGTACGGGTTTGGGTTTGTCTATTAGTCGAGAGTTAGCGCTGTTAATGGGCGGCGACCTGACGGTTAGCAGTGTCTTGGGTCAAGGGTCTGAATTCTGCTTCACGGTCGATTTTATGCAGGGTTTAGCGACTTCAGTGCCAAATGAAGCAGAGGTAACTGGTGATGTTGCTGATAAAAAGCGTATATTGCTGGTTGAAGATAACGTGATTAATCAAAAGATTGCTCAAGCCATGCTATCCAAATTAGGCTATAAAGTCGATACCGTGGTGAATGGTGAAGAGGCAGTGATTCAGCTACAGCAAATGCGCTATCCATTGGTGTTGATGGATTGCCAAATGCCGGTAATGGATGGTTATGAAGCGACCCGCTTGATTCGCAGTGGCATGGACGGCAAAATATTACAGCCTGATGTGCCTATTTTGGCATTAACCGCCAATGTGGTGCAGGAAGATAGAGACGCTTGCTTTGCTTGCGGTATGAATGACTTTATGGCTAAGCCCGTCAGTCTGGCAACTCTGGAAGAAGTTTTAAATAAATGGCTCAAAGCGCCTGATGTATCGCTTTAGGTTTGGGTGGTAAGGCTCTGGCTAAAGTGAGTAAATGCAGGTGTTGCACACCAGCGGCTTGTAATAACTGACCACAGGCTTGCGCAGTGGCTCCCGTGGTGTAAACATCATCGATGAGTAGAATACGCCGATGCTGTTTTAATTTTTGTGTATCGACGTCGAAGGCACCACGCAAATTCTCTTGTCTGGCCGCTTTGTCGAGCCCAGCTTGACTGTCTGTTTGGGAAACTCTGATTAGAGCGCCCTTTAGCAAGGGTAGGGAAAGGGCTTTGCTGGCCGATTTGGCTAACAAATAGGCGGTGTTAAACCCTCGTTGGCGTAATTTTTTCGGATGCATGGGAACTGAGATAATGGCGCTGGCTTCAGTGGTGAGGTGCGTCTGTTGTATCCAGGCAAAAAAAGCTTCTGTGAGTATGCGCTCGGCCGAGGCTTGTTGGCCATATTTCCAACGACGCATCAGTTGAGTGATGCTGCCATCATAAACAAAGCAGCTATCGGCACTTTGCCATAGTGGTGGATTCAGGCTACAACTCCCACAGATACTATCATCTTCATTCGGTAAGGCGCATAGCGGACAAGCACGATCTATCACAGTCACTTCGCTGGCGCAGTTGGCACACAGCTCATCATTATGAGCGGCAGCACCGCAGAGTTGGCAATGTGGGGGTAGGAGGAATCTTTCGAGCCAGTTCATAGTAGCCTTCGATTTAATGGTAAAATAAGCGCATACACCGACATTATACAGAAGGAATGCAGCATGGCATTAGGCGATATTCGTCACGACTGGACGTTAGAAGAAGTGCAAGCACTGCTTGCGCAACCGTTTAATGATTTGATTTTTCAAGCGCAAACGGTACATCGTCAGCATTTTGATGCCAATAGCGTGCAAACGTCGACCTTACTAAACATTAAAACGGGCGGCTGTGCTGAAGACTGTTCTTATTGTTCGCAAAGTGCGCGTTACGATACGGGTCTGGAAAAAGAGCAGATGATGCAGTTAGACGAAGTGCTGACTAAAGCTAAAGCTGCGAAAGACAGCGGTGCGACGCGCTTTTGTATGGGTGCAGCTTGGCGCAATCCGAATGCTAAGGATTTCGAGCTGGTGCTGGCGATGGTGCGTGGTGTGAAAGACTTGAACATGGAAGCCTGCTGTACCCTGGGCATGTTGAACGATGAGCAAGCAAGTCGGTTAAAAGAAGCGGGATTGGATTATTACAACCATAATTTAGACACTTCTGAAGCCTATTATCCGCAAGTGATTACCACCCGTAGTTTTCAAGATCGTTTAGATACCTTGGCGCGTGTGCGCGAGCAGGGCATGAAAGTCTGTTCGGGTGGGATTATTGGCTTGGGTGAAGGCGAAGGGGATCGCGCCCAGCTATTGCGTACCTTTGCTAACTTGCCAGAGCATCCGCATTCAGTACCGATTAATCTGCTGGTGCCGATTGAAGGCACGCCTTTAGCCGATATGCGCGGTAAAACTGATCCTTTCGACTTTATCCGCGTCATTGCCGCGGCACGCATTATGATGCCGACTTCTTATGTACGCTTATCGGCGGGTCGTAGCTCAATGAGTGACGAAACTCAAGCGCTGTGCTTTCTCGCAGGCGCTAACTCCATTTTCTACGGTGAAAAACTGCTCACTGCCGATAACCCTGACGCACAACATGACCGCTTATTGTTCAAGCGTCTAGGCTTAACCCAAGCAGCGAGCGGCTGTTAAGTCGTCATGTCCTTGCTTTGGCAACAGCGACTGCTCGAACGTCATCAGCAACGAAAGGCGCAGGGGCTATGGCGAACTCGCCCATTGTTGACCAGTGCGCCTGGGGTGCGGGTGCAAGTCAATGGTCAGTGGTTGGTGAGTTTTGCCAGTAACGATTATTTGGGCTTGGCCGAGTCGGTTGAGTTGCCTCAGTTGGCAGAAGCCTTGCATCAACAAGCGGGTAGAGCAGGCAGTACCGCTTCGCATGTGTTGGCGGGGCATCATTTACCCCATCATTTGTTGGAAGACGAATTAGCTGATTGGCTGGGTGTTGAGCGCGTCTTATTGTTTTCGAGTGGCTATTTAGCCAATTTGGCGGTACAGACTGCCTTGTTACAATCGGGCGATGCACTGTATCACGATAAGCTCAATCATGCCTCTTTACTGGATGGAGCGAAACTCTCTGCTGCTCAGTTTCAACGCTATGCGCACAATGACATGAATGCGCTGGCACGTCGCTTGGCTCAGCCGACGGACGGACTGACGATGGTGGTGACCGATGGCGTGTTTAGCATGGATGGTGACAGTGTTGAGTTAAGCCAACTGCTGCCCTTAGTCGCTCAGCATAATGCCTTGTTGGTGATGGACGAAGCGCACAGCTTTGGCGTGTTAGGTGAACAAGGACGAGGCTTGTTTGCTCAGCAACAGCAGACAGCGAATGCTTCGGTGCTGCGTGTGGGTACTTTGGGCAAGGCATTTGCCAGTAGTGGCGCTTTTATTGCGGGTTCATCTTTGCTGATTGACAGCATTGCCCAATGGGGACGCAGTTACATTTACACCACCGCGCAGCCGCCCTATCAAGCCAGTTTCAGTCGTGCGTCCTTAAGGTTGTTGGCTGGTGAAGTGGGTGAAGCCGCAAGAATTAGGTTGACTGAATTAATTGCCTACTTTCGTCAGGGTGCTGAGGCGCTGGGGTTGAGTTTGATGCCTTCGTCAACGCCGATTCAACCGATTTTATTAGGTAGCAATGAGCGGGCTTTGGCTTGGCAGTCGCATTTGTGGCAACAGGGCTACTGGGTACCAGCCATTCGACCGCCGACGGTAGCAGAAGGCAAGGCTAGGTTGCGTTTGTCTTTGTCGGCGCAACATAGTCGTCAACAGCTCGATGAATTGCTGGAGGCCTTAGCGCTGTGTCAGCGTGAGGAGGGTGAGTGACTTTAGCGATTCAGCAGTTTGGACAGGGTGCCGACTTGGTTTTTATTCATGGCTGGGGCGCCAATAGTGCATTGTGGCGGTCATGGATTGAAGCCCATTTTGCCGATTATCGCATCACGCTGATAGATTTACCAGGTCATGGGCAAAGTCCACAGTTGAATGTTGCTGATGAGCAACTGTTGGATGCTTGGCTGGAAGCGATTGTGGCCGTCATGCCTGAGTCGTCAATCATTGTCGGTTGGTCGTTGGGTGGGTTGCTGGCGCAAGCCTTAGCATTACGTTACCCTAAGCGCGTTAGGGGATTGGTATTAATGGCAACCAGCCCCTGTTTTGTGCAGCGTGATGATTGGTTACCCGCATTAGAAAAGTCTTTGTTTGCCCGCTACTTAACCGAAGTCATGCAACAAACCCAAGTTTTGCTTAAATCATTTTTTTCACTGCAAGCACTAGGCAGTCACCAACCGAAACAGCTGATTAAGCAGTTATTACCCTTAGTACATCAACTCATCGAGGGGCATCAAGCATCTTTATATCAGGGGCTGAGCTTGCTTCAGACGATAGATTTGCGTACTCAGTTAGCGCAATTGACTGTGCCAACTTTGTGGCTCTTCGCTGATGGTGATGCCATAGTGCCAAGCGCTTTATCGTCACATATTGCTAGACTACAACCTACAGCTCAAGTGGTGATCGTTAACGAGTCGGGACACCTGCCTTTTTTAGCGCAACCTGAGCAAACCTGTGCGCTTATCGGTAGTTTTTTACAAGGAATTTTGCATGATTGATCGTCGTGCGGTGGCGCAACATTTTAGTCGTGCCGCTCAGTCTTACGATGCGGCTGCGGTATTGCAAAAAGAGGTGGCTTTGCGTTTAGCAGAGCGTTGGCCATTAGTCAAAATGCAACCGCAACAGATAATGGATTTAGGTGCCGGAACGGGTTTTCTAACACAGCATCTGCGTCAGCACTACCCACAGGCACAGTCGGTGGCGGTAGATTTGTCTGAAACTATGTTGCAGCAATGTCGTAGCAAGCTGATCGCTAAACCCTTATGGTGGCAAAAACTAAATCCTTTTGTAAAGCCAGACACTGTGGCTTTTGTGAATGCCGATGCTTACCAACTGCCCTTTGCGGACAATAGCATGGATATGTTGGTGTCCAGTTTAATGTTGCAATGGTGCGATGATTTGCCCAAGGTATTGGCGGAATGTCGTCGGGTGTTAAAGCCCAACGGTGTGTTGTTTATCGCCAGTTTAGGCCCTGATACCCTGAAAGAAATTCGTTTAGCCTGGCAAGCTGTTGATGACGAGCAGGCTGAACATACCCTGAATTTTGCCGATTTGCACGATTTAGGCGATGCATTAGGGAGAGTGGGTTTCAGTGATTCTGTGTGCGATGTGGAACACATTACACTAACCTATGCTGATGCGACGGCGGCATTGAAAGACTTAAAAGCGATAGGCGCAACCAATGCCAGTGGTCAGCGCCAAAAGGGTTTGATGGGTAAAGATAAGTGGCGTGCTTTTTTAGCTGCCTATCAGCAGCAAGCTATGTCTGATGGTCGTATTCCAGCAACCTTTGAAATTGTCTATGCCCATGCTTTTATTGCCGAAGAAAAACAATCGCTAGAGCGAGGCTTGCCTCAAACCGCCTCCATTCCTATAAGTGCCATTAAACATTGGCAGGGTTGATGTTAAGGGTTGATGCACCAATGAAGGTAATATACTTGCCGCTGAACTGAATGTCCATAAGCCAGCTTTCAAGTGTCGGGTTAAGCAACCAATACCGATAAATGGTTTTTGAGCTTTTTCAGCGCTGCACTTTCAATCTGACGAACACGTTCTAGAGAAACGCCAAACTGTTCAGCTAACTCAGCCAAGGTCGCCTTATCTTCACGCAATAGGCGTGCCTCGACAATCGCTTGTTCACGCTCTGTCAGTGTTGCTAAGGCTTCATGTACACGAGCATAAGTTAGTTGCTCTTCCTCGGCTTCCATCGCCATCTGTTCAGGAATGTAACGACTATCAATCAGTGTCAGTTGGGGTTGATCTTCTTCATCGCCATCGGTTGGGGTAGCTACCGACACATCAGGTTGCGATAAGCGCGCATCCATCGAAAGTACTTCTTCTGGCTTAACGCCTAACTCATGGGCAATACGTAAGGCTTGGGTCTGATTTACAGCATCTAAACTGTCTTTATGGCTGCGTAATTTAAAGAACAATTTACGTTGTGCTTTGGTGGTGGCAATTTTGACCATGCGCCAATTTTTCAAAATGTATTCGTTAATTTCGGCACGAATCCAATGCGAAGCAAAGGTCATTAGGCGAACGCCAGCAGTGATGTCGAAGCGTTTGACGGCTTTCATTAATCCGATGCTGCCTTCTTGCATTAAGTCTGCTTCAGGAAGTCCGTAACCTTTGTAAGAGCGCACAATGGGCACCACATGACGCAGATTGAACAACACAAGCTGTTCAGCGGCACGTAAATCTTGATGTTCATGATAACGACGCGCTAATGCCATTTCTTCTTCCGCTGTCAGAAGCGGTAGTGAACGAATCAGACGCAAGTAACCGTTCAGGTCATTGCTGGGATCGGCAAGGGCAATACTTTTGGCAATGCTTGGTAGATTTTGGCTGTTGGTATTCATCTCAATCTCCCTCCCTGTTTAGTTAACAACCTAAAGATTATAAAAATGCCTTATCGACTCGTCAAGCATTGACTAAGTCGATGAGGTAGCAGACTGTTCAGTGGTAGCGGTTTCGCTGTTGGGTGCATCGGCCACCCGTGTTGGCTCTAAGGGTGCATGCAATTTTGCGCGTTCCATATCAATCGCGGCAAAGGCACGTTCAAAGTCTTCGTCACTATTCAGAGCGTTTTCCAAAACAGCGTCAGTAGGTGGAACGGCTTCTGTTGTTGCAGAATCGTTTTCATTAACCGAATCATGAGCCGTTTGAACCAATGCAACACCGCCGGCAACTCCCGCTGCAACAGCACTGGTGGCTAAGGCCGGTTGTTCACTCGCCTGAGTGTTGGGCGTTCCGCCTTCTGGTGGCGTTGGTGGGTTGTTATCATTGATTGCTTCCGCTGCTTTTTCCGCATCACGGTTTTTAACCATCCGCTCACCAAACCATAAACCACCCTCGTACATGAACCACATAGGCACAGCAAGCAGGGTTTGTGAAATCACATCGGGTGGGGTAATAAAGGCGGCAATCGAAAATGCACCGACAATGACATAGGGGCGAGCATGACGCATTTTTTCGGGGCTAACCATGCGTGTCACCAACAACAGCACGGTAACAACGGGCACTTGGAATGCTAAACCGAAGGCAAAGAACATACCGATGACAAAATCTAAATACAACTGAATGTCGGTACCGATTTGCACGCCATCCGGGGTGGTTCCGGCCATGAATTTGAACACCAGCGGGAAAACGACGAAGAAAACGAATGCACCACCTGCATAAAACAAGAAAGTGCTGGCAATCAGCATCGGAGCAGCCAGTTTCTTCTCATTTTGATAGAGTGCTGGCGCAATGAATCCCCATACCTGATACAGCAAGAAGGGCATGGATAAGAAAATAGCTGCAATTAACGCTAATTTTAACGGCGTTAAGAAGGGAGAAATCACACCAATTGCCATCATGCTACTACCTTCAGGCAGGTAGCGCGTTAAGGGTTCGGCAATAAAACTATAAATCTCGTTGGCAAAAGGAAACAGCACCAAGAACATAACAATGATGGCAATAACTGCCCTAACGAGGCGGTCTCTGAGTTCCAGCAAATGACCAATTAAGGACATTTCCTGTTCAGTGGGCTTAGTGGTGTTATCAGTACTCATGAGGATTTGGCTGTCGAACTCGGTAAGACTTCTGGGGTAGAAGCTTGATCGCTAGGTTGCGGAATTTCAGGTGCGCTGGGCACTTTCGGTGTCATAGCACCATCGGACTGCTGATGATACCAAGGTGGTAATTCTTCGTACAGCTCTCTGCCAAAAGTAGGTCGTTGAATGTTCGCTAATTCGTCCGCTTCGCTTGAGCCGTCAGTTTTATGACCCTCAACATGAGCGGTGGCATTGACTTGATTGGCTTCGTTGTGTTGACGACGAATTTCATCACTGCTAGGACGGTTGTAAAAGGAATAGTCAATTTCATTAACGCTAGACTGAATGTCAGATTTAAGGGTTTCACCTAGCTGTTGAAGCTGCGCTGCTTCTTTAGATAAATCCAATTGGCGACGTAAATCTGCCAGCTCATCTTGCAGGCTGGTTTCGTTGCGCACATTGTCAATGAAGGCTTTAACTTTGCCAACGGTGCGCCCTATGCCGCGAGCCACTTCAGGTAGCCGCTCTGGTCCAATCACCACTAACGCGATGATCAGTACCAGTAGCATTTCTGAAAAGGCTAATTCAAACATTCAATAACCTTGAAGGGTTTGCACACAACCCGCTTACGCGTGGTTGTTAGGCGCTTGAGTAGGAGCTGGTTGTGCAGCAGCTTGAGGGGCAACGCTTGCCTGAGGTTGTGCGTTCGTTGCTTGTTGAGTAATGGATTGAGGAGCTTGTGTTGGCGCCACTTGAGCATCATACACATTACCTGCAGCTGGGGTTTCGCCTTCTTTTTTACCATCTGTTACGGCATCTTTGAAGCCTTTGATGGCTGCGCCTAAGTCGCCACCCACGTTACGTAAACGCTTAGCACCAAATAGCACTAATACAATGGCTAAAACGAGTAGCAGATGCCAAATACTTAATCCCATGGTTGTTTTCCTTTCTGTTAGTTGCCTAATAAATGTATGTGAAGATGATAAACTTCTTGTCCACCTGCTTCACCCGTATGAATTTGTGTTTTGAAGCCATTGTCTAAGCCATGTGCTTTGGCTAGCTGTGGCAACAGTAACATCATGTGGGCGATGAGGTCCTTGTCTTCAGGTTTGACATCAAACATGCTGGCAATTTCCTTTTTAGGAATGATCAGCAGATGCACGCGAGCACGTGGATTGATGTCCTTGAATACAAGCACTCTATCATCTTCATACACGATATCCGCTGGAACTTCGCGGCGGATGATTTTACCAAAAATTGTACTCATGGTTTAGTTCCCCAAGGTTGTTCACAAGCTGGCTTGCTTAAGCTTAGCTGGTGCGGTTGGCTTTCTCCACGTGTCCCGAAACGCCGAAACGTCGGGCGAGTTCTTGTAGAACTTGGTGGTGGTCAATATTATGGTGCGCTAATAATACCATGCAATGGAACCATAAGTCCGCCATTTCGTACACGATTTCTGATTTATCGTCCATTTTAGCGGCCAGTCCAGCTTCCATACATTCTTCTGCCATTTTGCCGCAAATCTTATCGGTGCCTTTACTAAACAGGCTGGCAACGTATGAGCTTTTAGCATCTTCGCCTTTACGACTTTCGATAATGGCTGCTAACTCTGAGAGAATTAAAGCGTTATTTTCCATAGAGTTCCTTGGGGTCTTTCAGTACAGGATCTATCGCCTGCCAACGTTGGGTTTGTTGATCAAGTCCCAGATAAAAACAACTTTTGCGACCGGTATGACAAGCAATGCCGCCGTTTTGACGTACTTTGAGCAGCAGTACGTCACCATCACAGTCGAGCCGCATATCAATGACTTGTTGGGTGTTGCCGGACTCTTCGCCTTTATGCCAAAGACGATTGCGCGACCTTGACCAGTAGATGGCTTCGCCTTTGGCTAAAGTCAGTTGAAGTGACTCTTTGTTCATCCAAGCAACCATTAAAATATCACCCGTGTCGGCATCTTGGGCAATGGTGTTTAGCAGCCCTTTTTCGTCCCATGTAATGGCATCCAGCCAGGGAAGATTTGTATCAACGTCTTTGCTCATGCTGATTTTGCCTGCTCATTAAAGTGTGCGAATTGTACCACAAGTTAGGAAAGGGGCTGAGCCAATACAAACAATAGCCTATCACCGTGGTATATCCAGTCACCCGGATGTTCCCTTTCCAATTCAGCGATCCCAGCTTCAATTTCTGTATCGCTAAACGCAGCAAGGTCTGACATGAATTTGGCTCTGAGCATGCTATACCAGTGAGGTTTTGCAGATTGAAGCGGGAAGTCAAGCACAGATACTTGAGTGCTAAAGCCGGCTTGTTCCAGTTCGGAACACAGTGTTTCAATCGCCGGTTGATGGTCAGCAAAACGCTGTTTGGCTTGTTCAAATAAAGCCAGTGTGGTTTGTTGTGGTCGGGTAATGAGCAAAATACGTCCCTTGTCACTCAGCTGTTTTTTCACCCCTTGCCAAAAAGCCATGCGATGACTGAGATGATGAATGACTTCTTTTATGAGCAACGCATCGTAGTGAATGGGTTGTTTTATAAATTCTTTGTCGCAGCTTTGTAAGCTGTTAAGTTCAGTTTTTTGTTGGGCGATGGCACACATACTCGCATCAGGTTCGACACAAAGCGTTGTTGCGGGCTTGGCGTAATGATGAAGCGCTTGACTAAATCTTCCCGTGCCAGCACCAAAATCGACCCAGTGTTCATCGGGTTTGAGCGCCAGATGTGCTTGGATATGTTCAACCATCCAGGGTTCATATTCAGCACTAAATTGCCAGACTTGATCGAAGTTTTCGGCGAGTTGACTGTAATGTTGTTGTTGATTAGGCATAAAAGTCTTTTTGTTTAGTGATTGTTAAGTATAATAGACGCTATTTTTCGACTTTGCATAAGGTTTGTCTATATGGTTGCTGATACGTCACTGGTAATGAGTTATCCGAAATTTTGTTTGCAGGCTCAAGATCCGCTGTTGTTTCGTCAACAGTTGCGTGATTACTTTGAGCAGACTTGGGGTTTATATGAACGCCTGTTTGAAGTGATTCGTGACGATGCGATTTATTATGATCGACCTTGTTCATTACGTCACCCTCTGATTTTTTATTTTGGCCACACGGCTACCTTTTTCATGAATAAATTGGTGCTGGCTAAGTTAGTGGATAGGATTAACCCAACATTTGAATCGATGTTTGCCATTGGTGTTGATGAAATGTCTTGGGATGATTTAAATGATGCTCATTATGATTGGCCGACGGTTGACGCAGTGAGAGATTATCGTAATGCTGTGAAAGCAACGATCTTAGCATTAATTGATCGTGTTGATATTCAGTTTCCCATCAATTGGCAAAACCCTGTATGGCCAATTTTAATGGGCATTGAACATGAGCGTATTCATTTAGAAACTTCATCGGTATTGATTCGACAACTGCCGATCAGTGCGGTTCAACCTCATGTCAGTTTTCCTTTGTGTCCCCATCAGCAAACCCCTGTACCGACCAATAGCTGGTTTGATGTACCAGCGGGTCGTGTGTCGATTAATCATCAAGACCCCGCATCGGTTTATGGTTGGGATAATGAATATGGCGTGCATCATGCCGAGGTGGCGCCATTTAAGGCGGCAACCATGTTGGTTTCCAACCAAGAATTTTTAGATTTTGTTCAAGCTGGCGGTTATCAAACGCCTCGCTATTGGACAGAAGAAGGGCAAGGATGGTTGTCGTTTAGTCAGGCGAGCATGCCAACATTTTGGTTGCTACGAAACGGGGCTTATTATCTAAGAACCATGACCGAAGAAATTGCTATGCCTTGGTCTTGGCCGGTTGAGGTCAACTATTTAGAAGCCAAAGCCTTTTGTAATTGGAAGACTGTTCAGACAGGCGAGCCGATTCGCTTGCCTAGTGAAGATGAGTATTTGCACTTGCGCGCTCAGTGTAGTTTGCCCGATGCGGATTCG
Source organism: uncultured Francisella sp. (assembly GCA_964519885.1). Taxonomy (GTDB): domain Bacteria; phylum Pseudomonadota; class Gammaproteobacteria; order Thiomicrospirales; family Thiomicrospiraceae. The sequence continues at coordinate 21,250 of CAZFLX010000017.1, forward strand.
GCGATTGGTATTGGGGCGAATTTGAACTTGGAACAATGGGCTTCGTCTACGCCAGTGGATGCGAATAACTTTTGCGGCATCTATGACATTGTGGGTAATGTGTGGCAGTGGACAGAAACGCCGATTTATCCATTTGATGGTTTTAAGGTTCATCCCCTATACGATGATTTCACCACGCCAACTTTCGATAATAAACATAACATTTTTAAAGGTGGTTCGTGGATTTCAACGGGAAATGAAGCGAATTTACATTCTCGCTATGCCTTCCGTCGTCACTTTTTTCAACATGCCGGTTTTCGCTATATTGCCAGTAATGCGCCTGTGATTACCCATTTTAGCCCGGTGGAAACCGATGAAGATGTGGTTCAAGCCTGTGAATTGCATTACGGTCAATCGGTGTTAGGGGGAACGAATTATGCGCAAGCCTTGGCGAATAAAGTGGTTAGCTTGCGTCCGAATTTGGGCAAGGTATTAGAGATTGGTTGTTCAGTTGGACGTACCGCTTTTGCCTTAGCGCCTCATGCGCAAGCAGTAACCGCACTCGATTTTTCAGCCAGATTTATTCGTGTCGCCAATCAATTACAAACCGAGGGGCGTATTCGTTACCGTTTGTCGATTGAGGGGGAAATTCCTGATTTTGTTGAGCATAGCTTGGCAGAATTCGGTTTGTCTAATAGTGAAAACCTGAGCTTCTTACAGCAAGACCCGAATAATTTGAAACCGATATTTAGTGGTTACGATGTGATTGTGTTGAATCAGACGTTAGAGAACTTGTCGAAACCAAGGGCTTTCTTGGCAGAGATTCATCAACGGATGAATGCGGGCGGTCTGTTAGTAGTGAGCAGTCATTATGGTTACGATGCTGCACGCACTGATGCTAGTGAGCGCTTGGGTGGTTACAAGCAGGATGGTGAGAATGTTGGCAGTTTCGACACGATTGCCCAGGTTTTAACTGAACAGTTTGAGTTGTTGGAAACGCCGATTGATTTACCAAGTGTGTGGCGAGATGATGCGCGTCATTATCAAGTTAACTTGCATCAAGTCAGTTGTTGGCGTTACCTTGGCGTGAATAAAGGAAATTAACATGTATTCAATCAGTCGTGTTGAGCGTGAAACGGGTATTTCAAAAGATGTGTTACGTATGTGGGAGCGTCGTTATGGCTTTCCCATGCCGTCTCGTGTGTCGAGTGGTGAACGCAATTATAGTGCGGAAGACTTAGCACGCCTGCTGTTAATTAAGCGATTGATGGATTTGGGGCATAGACCCGGTGGCTTAATGAAGCTATCTGATGATGAGTTGATTCAAATGTTGAGCGTGCCAGCCGGTATTCAGCATGGTCGTTTTCAGCCTCATGTTGAACAGTTAATGAACTTGCTGTTAAGTCATCAACCTATTCATCTGTCGAAGTATTTAGATTATTGGTTGCTAAGGTATGGGCTAGAGGCCTTTGTGGTTGAGTTGTTGCCGAATTGGTTGGCACAAGTAGGCTATGCTTGGCAAACAGGTAATTTAGAAATTCATCATGAACATTTATTGGTTGATCAATTGCAAACGAAACTACGTTTGAGTTTGGAGCGCTTACCTGAAGCCACTTCGGATGCACCTAAGGTGTTGCTCACCACTTTGCCGGAAGAGCAGCATGGTCTGGCGTTGCTGATGATCGAAAACCTATGCCGGTTGGAAGGCGTGCAAGTGATCAACTTAGGTATTCAGACGCCTGTTGAAACCATTATTCAAGCGGCTCATGAGCATCAGGTTCAAGTGGTTTCTTTATCGATTTCTGAAGCGTCAAATGGTGTTTGGGTTCAGCAAGCTATTGTGCGCTTACGTCAAGGATTACCTGCATCAGTGGCTTTGTGGTTAGGTGGTGAAGGCGCTAAACGTTTGGATCTGTCATCGTTGGATGCGGTAATTTACACCAATTTTGATGCCATGTTACCCGTATTGGCTCAGTTAAATGCGAGTTGAGTTAGGCGTCGCCATAGAGTGATTGCAAGGCGGCAATGGCGGCTGGTCCCGCAGTCTCGGTGCGTAAAATACGGGGTCCGAGGCGGCAGCCAACTAAACCGACATTGAGCGCTTTGGTTAATTCCTTGTCGCTCAGTCCGCCTTCAGGGCCAATGAGCAGCTGCTGTGGGGTTGAAAATGCCGCGGCACCTAAAGCCTTTAAGGGCACGCCTTGGTAAGGGTCTAGCACTAAGCCAGCAGGCTGTTGTGCTAACCATTCGTTGAGCGTTAAAGGGGTGAAGAGTTGCGGTAATACCGTGCGTTCGCATTGCTCACAGGCGCTGATGATGACTTGTTGCCAATGCGCCATGCGTTTAGCGACTTTGTCTTCATCTTCTAGCTTCACTTCGCAGTAATCGGTAAATAGCGGTTGAATGGCGCTAACACCTAACTCGGTGGCTTTTTGGATGCTGACATCCATACGTTCACCGCGCGAAATACCTTGTGCCAGTATCAACTTGAGCGGGGACTCCTTGCTGGTGTCCTCAACACGGCTTTCGATGATGGCCTTTGCACTGCGTTTTTCAAGTAGCAGTTTGGCTTGAGCGGTGAGACCTTCGCCATTGAATAATTGAATCTGGAAACCATCACGCGCTCTGAGTACGGTTGCCACATAATGACGAACCGCTTCGGGCAGTTCAAGCGATTGACCGATATTGGGATAGTCGCCTGCAACGTAAACTCGAATAGTGCGCATACTTGTTTTGCCGATTAAGCGGTAAAGTTTCGCAGACGCTCCATTAGCGCACGGGTCGGTTCTAAGCTGTTCATAGCGTAAAAATGAACGCCTGGAGCACCACCACGCATGACGCGTTCGCCAATATCGCCAACCACTTCTAATCCTAATTCACTAATGGCGGCTTTGTCGTCACCAAAAGCTTCCAGACGTTTGCGCAACCAACGCGGGATTTCTGCACCGCAGGCATCCGAAAAGCGTGCCAATTGGTCGTGATTGGTAATCGGCATCAGTCCAGGAATGATGTCGCCTTTGACGCCTAGGTCGCGTGCTGCATTAACAAAACGACAATAGCTATCTGGGTTAAAGAAGTATTGCGTGATCGCAGCGTTTGCCCCAGCAGCCATTTTGTCAGCAAAATGTTGCAAATCGGTTTGCCAATTTTTCGCTTGCGGGTGTACTTCGGGATAAGCGGCCACTTCAATGTGGAAATGATCGCCCGTAGTGTCGCGGATGAATTTAACTAAGTCGATGGCATAATTAAAATCACCCAAATCACGCATACCCGAAGGAATATCGCCACGTAAGGCGACAATGCGATGAACACCAAGATCGATGTAGGTTTTAAGTAATTCGGCAATTTTGCCACGTTCCGAATCGACACAGGTGAGATGAGGGGCGACATCCCAACCGCGCGTGCGCAGGGCTTTGACCGTGGCTAGGGTACGTTCTTGCGTGCTGCCACCCGCACCATAGGTAACGGACAAATAATCGAGATTGAAAGGGCGAAAGCCCTCCGCCACCTCAACCAGCTTATCTAAGCCTTCGGTGGTACGTGGCGGAAAAAATTCAGCAGAGAGTTTCATGCGTGCGCGTCGCTTTTATCTTTAGGATGACGAGATTGATATTCTAGGTAAATACCCAATGCGGTGCCTGCAATGCCAATAGCAATCACAAAACCAAACAAAACCTGCATAACTGGATTCTCAAGCATCTTGTTTCTCCTTTGGAAAGCCTAAAATCCAAATGGCGGTTGCTTGTAACCACAAAAAAGCGAGAACAGAAAGTGATGTTCCCCAGTAGTCAGCTAACTGCCATGCACTATAACCAAATACACCAAACTGCGCGAAAGCAATAACAGTTAGTGTATCTGAAGACTTTTTAATTTGCTCTTTATTGAGCATTATAGCCCAGCTTCAGCACGCAGTAAGGCGGCTTTGTCGGTTTTTTCCCAGGTAAAGTCGGGCAATTCACGACCAAAGTGACCATAGCTGGCTGTTTGACGATAAATCGGGCGCAACAAGTCGAGCATTTCGATGATGCCACGTGGACGTAAATCGAAATGTTCGCGTACCAAGCGCTCAATCAAGGCTGTGTCCACTTTAGCTGTGCCAAAGGTTTCGATACTAATGGAAGTCGGTTGTGCCACACCAATGGCATAAGATACCTGAATTTCGCACTTGTCGGCTAAGCCCGCAGCGACAATGTTTTTGGCGACATAACGACCTGCATAAGCGGCAGAACGGTCAACTTTAGAAGGGTCTTTACCTGAGAAAGCGCCACCGCCATGACGCGCCATACCACCATAACTATCGACGATAATTTTACGTCCTGTTAAGCCCGCATCACCCACGGGTCCGCCTATGACAAAACGACCAGTCGGGTTAATATGGAATAGCGTGTCTTTGTGCAACCATTCGGCGGGAATGACCGGTTTAATGATGGTTTCCATCACCGCTTCACGCAGGTCTTTGGTGCTGATTTCTGGGTTATGTTGTGTCGATAACACCACTGCATCGACACCGACAGGCACGCCATTTTCGTAACGCAAGGTGACTTGGCTTTTCGCATCGGGGCGTAACCAGGGTAAAACGCCTTGTTTACGCATTTGCGCTTGCTGTTCAACCAAACGGTGGGCATAGTAAATCGGTGCGGGCATCAGGGTTTGTGTTTCATTGCTGGCATAACCGAACATTAATCCTTGGTCGCCTGCGCCCATTTCCTTAGCCGCTTCGGGATCTTCATCGACACCCATGGCAATATCGACCGATTGCTTGCCAATGGCGGATAAGACAGCACAGTCGTCGCCGTTAAAGCCATATTCGCCGCGATCATAGCCAATGTCTTTCACCACGGAGCGAACCAAGTCTTCAATATCTACCCAGGCGGAGGTGGTGATTTCACCGCCGACCAATACCATGCCGGTTTTGACGAAGGTTTCGCAGGCAACGCGTGCTTTAGGGTCTTGTGTCAAAATGGCATCTAAAATGGCATCAGAAATTTGGTCGGCAATTTTATCTGGATGACCTTCTGAAACCGATTCTGAGGTAAAAATAAGGCTACTCATGCAATGGGAACTCCGTAGGTAATTCAAGAATATCGGTGCATTATAAAGGAAAATAGGGCTTGATGCTGATTGTCAGTCATGGTCATGGCTAGGACAAAGCCCATTTAATGACCAAACTCTAGCACCTTGCGTCCGGTTTCATCAAACAGGATCACCAGTTTGCGTTCTGGGTAAATCCAACGACGGACGCCATCATCGCCTAGTTTGTCCTGATTCGGTTGACCAAAACGTTGTATCAAGGTGGTTTCATCGATTTTAGGGTAGGGAATATAGGTTAAGTGACGAATCGGTAAGTTAATGGCGTCACTGAGGTCACTACCCGCTAGGGTGATTTCATGCGCACCCGAATCGGCACTTTTAACCCTTCCACCGCGACTGAACATGGCTTCTAATTGTTCGGCCGTGGTTTCTAGTGTGAGAATTAACCGCCCGCGCAGACTGTAACCAATGTACATGTCTTCAAAGAATGTTTCAACACTGACTGGCTGATGGTTTTTATCACTGAAAAGAATTAACTTAGTTTCTTTGCCATATAGCGCCATCGCATCTTTGCTGGTGCTTTGACCGAGCGTTAAGCCCAACACGGTCAGTTGACCTTGAGCATTGACGCTGGCATTCCAAGGTAACGCAGAGGCATCTTGGTTGTTACTGGGCGGTGCAACAAAGAAATAACTGGCCAGCCAAATGATGCCAGCTAGCGCCAAAGTTAACCATCCCCAAAAAAACATCGGGCGTTTAGCCTGGGTTTCACTCATGCCTTAACGCTCGACGGGTCTTCTGTGGTGATGCTGGGATTAGAAGCCAACCAAGCTTCATTTGGCGGGAATGCAGATACCAGCTTATCGCCAATCATGCCACGTTGAGCATCAAAAATTGAGCCGCCTGATAAAACAAAGGTGGTTAAGACACCTAAGAAGACGGGAACTGCCCCCATACGCAGCGCGATGGTGGTGACGTTGTCACCCTTGAGTGGACTGAGCCCCACCATTAAATAACTAAAGACGCCAAGGGTAAAGCCGACGGCATAAAAAATAAGCAGCATTTTTGAACGCTTGGTCATTAATTGCCAGTGAGCAGCGACAAACCAGTCATCTGCCTGTTGCTTTTGCTGTGCAACGCGCCACAGCATGGCCAAAATCACCATAGAGACCACGGGAATTAGCAAAATGGTCATTGCCGTGCCAATTTCTAAAATGATAAGGAAGGCGAATAGGTGCACAATGATGAGGTTGAGAATAAACCAACTGTGCGGATAAGTCGCACTTCGACTGCTGCTGGCAGAAATTTGATATTGCATAGTTACCCTAAAGCGCGTTGTGTTCGCTAACTGATTATTAAGAACCTAAACCAACATTATAGCTTTGTAAGGCGAGTTGTTCAAAGTCGTGAGCAGGTAAAGGGCGACTAAACAAGTAACCTTGCAACAGATCACAGCCTTGCTGTTGCAGAAAACGACGTTGGTAGTCGTTTTCAACCCCTTCGGCAACTACAGATAGTTCTAGGCTTTTAGCCATGGCTAGAATGGCGGAGACAATTTTTTCATCTGCTTCTTTCGCTGCTTCGGTACCAATACGCATAATAAAATTGCGGTCGATTTTAATCGTATCGACGGGAAAGGCGTGTAAGTAGGCGAGGCTGGAGTAACCCGTGCCAAAGTCGTCTAAAGATAATTGAACCCCTAAGGCTTTGAGTTGCTTTAAGGTGTGGGTGGTATGCTGAATATCGATCATTGCTAAGCTTTCAGTAATTTCAAGATCGATGGCGTTTGCGGGCAAGCAACCTAGCGAGAGGGCTTTTTTCACTTGCTCAACCAAGCGATTATCGAGAAATTGACGTGCAGACAAATTAATGCTGATGTGAAAACGCGCGTGGTGTTGACGCCACTGACAGGCTTGACGACAAGCTTCCATTAGTACCCAGTAACCAATATCAACAATTAATCCTGTTTCTTCGGCGATGGGAATAAAACTTTCAGGATTGAGTTTTCCTAATAGAGGATGGTTCCATACCACTAGGGCTTCAGCGCCATCGAGCTCTCCCGTCTGTGCGTCAATCTTAGCTTGATAAACCACTTGAAGTTGTTGGTTCTCAATAGCGGAGCGCAGGTCTTGCTCGAGCGCCAAACGCTTTTTAACCGATTGCGTCATGCTGGCACGGTAAAATTGAAATTGATTGCCACCAGCTTGCTTGGCCTGCCATCTGGCTTGATTGGCGTGTGTTAGCAAGGTTTCGACGTCTTGCGCATCTTGAGGGGCGAGGGCGATGCCTGTGGATAAAGAAACAAATATCGACTGCTGACCGAGTTGGAAGGGAGCGTTTAATAATCGATAATAGCGTTGAGCAATAATTTCTATGTCGTCTTGTTGGCTCATGGCGACCAAGAGTGCAAACTCATCCGAACCAAAGCGGGCAATAATGTCACCATTTCGTGCAATCTGCTTGAGTCTTTCTGCCAATTGTTTCAGCAAGGCATCTCCACCCGCGGAACCGAAAGATTCATTTACATGCTTAAATCTATCGATATCAATACTGAAAATCGCCAGTAGTTGTTGAGATTGTTGCTGGTTGAGTTGATCCATCCATTGATGCAGACTTTCCATAAAGAAGTGACGGTTTGACAAGCCTGTGAGTGAGTCGTGCAGACTTAAATAGGCGAGCTGTTGTTGGTAGTCTTTTGAGTTGGAATTTGGCATAGGGATTAAGCTCTTGCTGTCTGGCTTAATTATAGACTGAATCATAGTGTGAGTACGAATAATTCGATAAAAAAATACCCAGCGGTAGCTGGGTATTTTTTGTCTTCATGCATGAAGCAAGATTAGTCTTTACGACCAAAACGCTTACGATCCAATTCAGTGAGGTATTTCTTACGGATGCGTACACTTTTTGGTGTCACTTCGACCAATTCGTCATCATCGATAAACTCAAGGGCTTGTTCCAACGTCATACGAATCGGTGGCGTGAGTACCACGTTTTCGTCTGTACCTGAAGCACGCATATTGGTTAGTTTTTTACCTTTTAATGGGTTAACGACCAAATCGTTATCACGACTGTGAATACCAATAATTAAGCCTTCGTAAACTTCGTCACCGTGACCAATCATCAAACGACCACGTTCTTGTAAGTTGTCTAATGAGTAAGCCAGAGCTTTACCGGTATCCATGGAAATGAGCACGCCATTATGACGCTGACCCATGGTGCCGGGAATACGTGGACCATAATGAGAGAAAGTCGAGTAAAGCAAGCCAGAACCCTGCGTTAAGGTTAAGAACTCGCCACGGAAACCAATTAAGCCACGAGAAGGAATGACGAAGTCTAAACGCACACGACCATGACCGTCTTGAATCATGTCTTTCATTTCTGCTTTACGTTTACCCAACTGCTCCATAACCGAACCTTGGTGAATTTCTTCGACGTCAATGGTCAGTGTCTCGTAAGGTTCTTGGATTTCACCGTCGATTTCTTTGAAAATAACTTCAGGACGAGATACACCCAACTCAAAGCCTTCACGACGCATGTTTTCAATTAAGACCGACAAATGCAGTTCGCCACGACCTGAAACACGGAATTTTTCCGCATCATCAGTGTCTTCAACACGTAGTGCAACGTTGGTCATTAATTCTTTGTTTAAGCGATCACGAATTTGACGGCTGGTGAGCAGTTTGCCTTCTTTACCGACAAATGGGCTGGTATTGACTTGGAAAGTCATCGATACCGTTGGCTCTTCCACGCTTAATGCCGGAATGGCTTCAACACAGCTAGGATCACAAATGGTGTCAGAAATGAACAGTGGATCAATACCCGTGAAAGAAATAATTTCACCAGCTTGTGCATCGGCAACCGCTTCGCGGTCGAGACCGTTTGAACGTAAAATTTCTAAAATACGGGCATTGCGTTTCGCACCAGTGCGATCAATAACCGTCACTTGGGTATTGGTTTTGATGGTGCCACGTTGAATACGACCCGTGCCGATAATGCCTTTGTAAGTATCATAATCTAGCTGGGTAACTTGCATTTGGAAGGGGGCGTCCATGTCCACGGCAGGGTGTGCCACTTTGTCGATAACCGTTTGGAATAAAGGTGTCATATCACCAGAGCGGACAGTTTCTTCCATGCCAGCAAAGCCGTTTAAGCCAGACGCATAAACCACGGTGAAGTCTAACTGTTCATCGGTTGCACCCAAGCGCACGAACAGGTCAAAGGTTTCATCTAATGCTGCAGCGGTACGTGCTTGTGGGCGGTCAACTTTATTGACGACAACGATAGGTTTCAATCCTAATGCCAGTGCTTTTTGTGTTACAAAACGCGTTTGTGGCATAGGTCCTTCAACCGAATCAACCAACAGCAACACTGAGTCTACCATCGACAGCACACGTTCTACTTCACCGCCGAAGTCGGCATGGCCTGGGGTGTCGACGATGTTGATGCGGTATTCTTGACCGTCACGCGTGTCGGTGTAGTTGATGGCGGTGTTTTTCGCCAAAATGGTAATGCCACGTTCTTTTTCAATGTCCCCAGAGTCCATGACGCGCTCGCCCGTATCTTTACGAGCGTCGAGAGTGCCAGATTGGCGAAGCAGTTGGTCAACCAGTGTGGTTTTGCCGTGGTCAACGTGGGCGATGATGGCGATATTGCGGATGCGATCGATAGGCGTCATGGTGTAGGACTCAAATAATTCAATAAAACAAAGCCCTACATTATACGCCAATAACTGGGGCTAGGTTGAACTTTTGATGAAGATTTGAATATTAGGCATCAAACTCAACTCATTTTAAGGTTGTTTAGCTAGTGTGCCTGCTTATTGCTTTTGCGGCTTCTCTAAATTAAAGCGGTTATGCGCCCACAAATATTGTGCTGGTGCTTTGGCAATATCGGCTTCTAACAATTGCATCAGGCGAGTCAGTGCGACTGTGTCATCGTCACCAGGAAAGTCGACAAGGGGCGGTAATACTTCTATTTCAAAGCGACCTTGGCGATTCAGTCGACAAAATAGCGGGATAAGTTGTGCGTTGGTTAGGCGAGCAATACGCGCAATTGAGGGATGAGTTAGGGTGTCGTGTCCAAAAAAAGGGACGATAATGCCGTCACCACGGTTGCGTTGGTCGGGTGATAACCAGACCAATTGACCTTGGTGCAAACTGGATAAAATGACTTTAATTTGACGATTAGAGATAGCGCCTGCGGTATGACGCGAGCGATTGCGAGCCATAAACCATTCCAATAGGGCGTTTTCGTGGGGACGATAGACGGGATGAATGGGGGCGAGTTGTCCTGCCAGTAAGCCCATTGCTTCCATGTGAACGGTGTGAAAGACACACACAATCGTCCCTTTGCCACGGGTTGTGGCTTGTTGCAGATGTTCCGCTCCCGTCATATCACAACGACTCGTAAGGGCATCGGCGCGTCCAAACCACACTACCAACATTTCCATTAAGCCCATGCCGAGTTGAGCAAAATGTTCTTTCACCAATATTTGTTGCTGATGAGCGTTTTTCTTTGGAAAGCAGAGGGCAATATTGCGTTCGGTGTAATAGCGTCGGGTGTGGGCTAGTTTGAAAAACAGCCAGCCTAAGCCACGTCCCAAACGCCATAACCAAGTTAAGGGTAGTTGTGCCACTAGCCAAGCCAAGGCTAAACCTAACCATAATAGCCAATAACGCGGATGCCACAAAGCCAAAGGCGCTAGTGTCATTTCATGTTGCTCATTTTAGTTCGCTGTGGGCAACCAAATTGGCGTAACTGCCCCCTTGCGCTAAAAGTTGATGATGGCTACCTTGTTCACGCAATTCGCCTTTTTCCAACAACACAATCAGGTCGCTGTGTTGCACCGTCGATAAGCGATGGGCGATGATGATGAGGGTTTTTTGACCGTGCAGTTCACGCAAGGCTTGATTAATTAATTGTTCCGACTCAGTATCTAGTGCTGAGGTGGCTTCATCTAAAATCAGGATGGGCGCATTTTTGTAAAAGGCACGCGCTAGGGCCAGTCGTTGACGCTGACCACCTGACAGTCGAGTGCCATCTTCACCGACTGGAGTATCTAAACCTTCGGGCAGTTGACGAATAAACTCCCAAGCATGAGCAGCACGCGCCGCAGCTTCGATGGCGGGACGGTTGTATTCTGTCACCAGTTCGCCATAAGCGATATTGGCAGCAATACTGTCATCGAACAACACAATATGTTGACTGACCAAGGCAATTTGCTCGCGCCAGTTAGCGAGAGTGAGTTGGTGAATAGGTGTGTCACCATAGACAATTTGTCCCGATGTGGGTTCGTTAAAACGACTAAGTAGACTAATGAGGGTGCTTTTGCCACTGCCAGAAGCACCTACCAATGCTAAGGTTTTGCCAGCAGGGATGGTTAAATCGAGTGACTGAATGGCAGGGCTGTTTTGTTCAGGATAGCTAAAGCTAAGTGCTTGTAATTGTATATCGGCAGGCGCTGACTGGTTTAGTCTCTGTGTTCCTAAGTCTGGCTCATTCACTTCATCTAACAAGGCGAAAATGGTGGTGGCGGCTGCCAGTCCTTTTTGTAAGGGTTCATTAATGCCCGTTAAGCGTCGAATTGGTTCAAAGAGCATGCTCATGCCAGTAATAAAGGCAATCAGTTGACCTGGTGTGAGCAGTTCTTGTTCGGAAAGATGGGTGGCGACAAAAATAACACAGGCTACCGCAACTGCCGCAATCACTTGTACTAAAGGCACATTGGCACTGGCGACTTTGACAATGCTCATGGTTTGTTGACGCAGTTGGTCAACGGCACGATTAAAGCGTGCTTGCTCATGCGCTTGACCCGCATAAATACTGATTTCTTTGCGTCCACTGAGGGCTTCATCGAGAATTTGCGTCACACGTCCCATACTGGCTTGTACTTCGCTACTGGAGGTACGCATCAGTCCACTGGCTTTACGAATAATCCAAGAAGCAATGGGTGCAATGGCAATAATAAACAGCGTTAATTGCCAGCTTGTGTAAAGTAAAAAGCCAACCAGCCCCAAAATAATCAGCGTGTCACGAATGATGACAATCCACACTTCGGAGAGCGCGGTGGCGACTTGAGTGACATCAAAGGTCACGCGCGAAAGTAGATTACTGCTCCCCATCTGTTGTTGCCTGTCGATGGGTAAGGTCATCATTTTGGCAAACATGGCACTGCGTAAATCAGCCATCGTGCGTTGCGCCACGCCTTGACTGACCACGCTGGCGACATATTCTGCCAGACCTTTCAGTACAAAGACGCCGAGCAGCGCTAAAGGCACCCACATCATCGCTTGTTTGTCTTTCGCAATTAGGCTGTCATCGACCAAGGGCTGCATCAGTGCGGGCAGCATTGGCTCTAGCGCTGCAATCACGCCCATGGCGACTAAAGCAATAGCTACCAGTCGCCAATGCGGGCGCAGGTAGGTGAGTAGACGACGGTAGAGTTGACTGCTGGTCATACTTATTCGCGGTGCAGCAATTTATCGGTAATCAGGTTGCCCCACCAGTTGCTATGAAATTGCTTCGATAGGGCTTCATAATCGTAGACTTCATCCACCCATTGTAAAAAGGATAAGGGATTTTCTGTTTCGCGTTGATAGCTTAGGTAGGCGTCAAAGAAGAAATCGATCATGCCCGTTTTGGCGAACTTAAAGTGACCATAGTACCAATCTAGTTCTTCAGTAGCCTTGTCAACAGGAGTTTGTTCGATAAAAATGCGGCACAGCGTCGCCATCAGTCCCGCCCGATCAGCGCCTGATTTACAGTGAAACAGGATAGGATATTCGACGTTTTCCAGTAAGGTTTTGGTGCTATGGATGGCTTCCTTGCTGGGCAAATCGCGCGAAAGTAAACGGTGATCGATAAAGTGAATGCCAAGCTGGTCACAGGCTTCTTTTTCAAACAGCCAAAAACTCATGTCATCGTTATGACCACGTAAATTAATGATGGTTTTAATACCATGTTCTTGCTGATAGCGTTTAATTTGGCTGGGTGAGGGCTGACTACAGCGAAAAACGCCTGGCAGAACTTGGTAAAAATTATTGTAAGCAAGGCGAATAATGCCGTGGTCAACAAAATGGAGATGCAGCCAAGAGACAAAACGCTGCCAAGGTTTATCGATGCGCATAGGTTTAGTTAGTTAGCTTAATTGCAGCAAACACTAAGGCAGCAATGGCAAAGGTTTGTAATAAAATGGCACGATAAATGTCAGCGGTTTGTCTTTCAAGGCGCGCTTCTAAATAATCTTTGGTAACGAGTTCTTCACTGGTTGCTTCTTTAAAAGCGGTTGCAACGGCTTCGGCTTGTGATTGTTCAAAACCTGATTCGCGTAGCTTTTGTGTGAATTTTAAGGTGTCGAAAGCGACGGATGACATGGCAATACTCCCATTTTTACTTCGCTATGATAGCATATATGCCAATAATACAGATGATTAAGGAAAGACTATGACCATTCGAAGCTTTCAGGGTGTTACGCCCGTTGTGCCCGCCAGCGCCTATGTTGACGAACAAGCTGTTGTCATTGGTCGTGTGACGCTGGGTGAACAAACCAATATTTGGCCTTGCGCGGTATTGCGTGGTGATGTAAATGACATTCGCATTGGTGATCGAACCAATATTCAAGATGGTGCTGTGCTGCACGTGGCGCACGAAGGAGAGCATGGCAAGGGCTATGCCTTAGTGATTGGTCAGGATGTGACGGTGGGTCATAATGCGACCGTGCATGCTTGTACCATTGAAGATGAAGTGCTGATTGGTATGAATGCCACCATTTTGGATGGTGCTTTAGTGCCTAAACACTGTATAGTTGGCGCTAATGCCCTAGTACCGCCAGGTAAACAATTACAAAGTGGTTGGATGTATATGGGTATTCCTGCTAAGCCAGTGCGAGAACTGACCGAGCAGGAAATCGCTTTTTTTAAATATTCAGCACAACACTACGTTAAGCTGATGCAGGCTTATCAGGCCGATAATAAGTCTGAATAAGCCTGAAAATAAGCGTTTCGGCTAAAACTCTTCCCATTCTTGGCTGTTTTGTCTAGCCGGAGCAGGCAAGGCAGTTTTAGACTGCGGTGCTCTTGGCAAGGCAGCTATTGCTTTGCTTGCACCGACTGACGCGCTACGACCACCGGTCAATACACGCGCTTCTTCCGCGGTGATGGCATCGGTAACGGCCTTAGCGCCGGCGTGTAATTGCGTAACGGCTTCGTTAATGGCGTCGCTATGTTTCAGCTTTTGTAGCGATTGCGCAGTCTGCATTAATGCGCTGAGGGCCTGATTAATGCCGGTAAGATTCGCTTCGGGCACCAGCGAACGCCACTGGGCGAGAGGGTCTTGATTCAACAGGGAATTGCTTTCCAAGCCTAATAAGTCGGCCGCAACATGCATGCTCCACAGGCGAACCGCACGGCGGCCAGCGGCAAAGCGGAAGTCGTCGGTTTGACGTGCATTGGCAAGTAACTGCGTCATTAAGCCAGTGCTAAACATACCTACCGATTTGCCCAGTCCGTTGGCTGTATTGCTCGCTTCTTCGCTGGCGGCGGCCGTTTCTTCGATGAGTGCGGCAATTTGCTGTAGACTATCGTCTAGCAGGGTAATTCCCTTGTTGATTTCATCGACACCTTTTGCGGTATCACCAACGCCAATACGCATACCACCAATGGCGCTAGTCAGACCGGCAACGGAATGATTCATTTTATCAATCGCCACACTGGCACTATTGAACACTTCACCGCCTTGGCGAATGTCGTTGATGGTGGCATTGATCAGTTCTTTGATGTTTTTTGCCGCATCGGCAGATTTGCCCGCTAAAGCACGAACTTCGCCCGCTACCACGGCAAAGCCACGACCATGTTCACCTGCACGCGCGGCTTCAACTGCAGCGTTTAGGGCTAATAAATTAGTTTGGAAAGCAATGCCATCAATTAAGCCAACAATCTCTTCGATTTGACGGCTTTTCTCTTGAATGGCATTCATGGCATCACCCGCTTTATGAATGGCTTCACCCGCATCGGTGAGTTGATGTCCGGTGCTATCGGCATCTTGCGTCATGCGTGACATTTGTTCATCGAGTTGCTTACTGCGATCACTGATGTTTTGGGTAGCGCTGGCAATTTGCGCAATAGCAGCCGCTTGCGATTGCACACGATCGGATACATTGTGTACACCCGAATCGACCTCATGCATGGCGGTAACAATACGATTCGCCTTGGTGCTGACTTCGGTGACAAAGGATGCCATGTTACTGAGCGATAGGTTTTGGGCAAATTGCATTTGTCCCAACGCCCCTTTTAAGGTCACTTGAGGTGCTTCGTCTAATTTCGCATTCGCTTGAAGGCTGAGGAAACGTCCCGTGTCACGAATGAGGTGCTCAATGGTACCCAGTGCTTGATTGACTTTATTTGCCAGTTCAAGGTGTTGCTCAGTCAACCCGCTGGTGTCGATTTTTGCCGCACACATATTGCCATTGCCTAGGGCCTCGAGTGCGTTAACAATCACTTCACCCATGTTGGCTTTTTCGGTCACGTCTTGGAGTACCACGGTGCAAATGCTGTTGTTAAAAGCGTGTTCTACTTTGAAATTGATACCGTCAATTTCTACCTGTTTTTGATTAATATTGTGAAATGGTTTGATCGAAACACCTAATTCAGCGGGCATCGGAACGCCCAATAGTTGTGAAATGGCATGTTGACGTTTATTCAGCAGTTCGATTGCCATAGTGTTAATAAACACCAATTCACAGTTTTTATCTCCGATCAGAACGGGTTTTGGAATAATATTCAACGCATCTTTTAAGAATTGCTTACGTTTTAGGGCGCTAGTTAAGTTGTTTTCAGCTGCTTGTTGGGATTGTTGTGACTGCTTCAACTGCTGGGTTAGTGCGTGCATTTTTTGTCGATTGACCCACAAAAGCCAGCTTAAACCGATTAAGCTGAGTAGCAGTAAGGTAATTACAACAGCAGTTGATGTCATGAGGCTATTCCTAAAGTTGTGGTTGAAGGGGCAACTTGTTTATTTTGTTTTGTGGGGATAATCGAGAAGTCCTAGCAGATTCTATGCCTAGCTTTGTTTTGGCAAAACCAGCACGGTAATTTCTTCACGGTCATGGTAGAGTTGTTGCGCACGAATATGATGCGTATCGCGCAAATCATTCAAGCAGGCTAAGCATTCTTGTACCATCAGGTAGCGTTTTTTCATCGGCAGTTTTAGGTTGAATAGCGCTGCTTGTGCCCAACCTTCCTTCAACCAAGTTGCCATCAGTGGGGCGACTCGTTGGGGTTGTTCGACCATGTCGCAACAAATCCAGTGATTGGTGTGGCGCGGGTACCAGTTGAAACCATCGGTGCGAATGTGTTCGACTTGCCCGGTTTGCATCACCGCATCCGACATATTGGCATTGTCGATGGCAACCACCACCAAACCTTGCTGTACCAGCCACCAAGTCCAACCGCCTGGAGCGGCACCCAAGTCAACGGCGCTCATGCCTGAACGCAACCAACGAGCACGCTCGTCGGGGCTGAGTAGGCTAATCGCTGCTTCTTCCAGTTTCAAAATGGCGCGACTGGGCGCGTCTTTAGGCAGTTTTAGATGCATGATGCCACCTGGGTATGGACTGGCTTCGCCACGTGAAGCTAGGCCTACCAGTATGTGATCGCCGTCTAAAATAAGCAAATGCAAGGCAGGTAAGCGTTTATCCCCTTCATGATATTGCGCTTGTTTTTTAAGTAACTGACGTGCGGCATTGGTGAGACTGCGCGCCAATCCACTCAGTGCTTTGCCTTCGTTGGTGTCGGGTGTTTCGGCAATAATGTTGCTAACGGCACGCGTTCCCAGTAATGCTAACACTGGAGCTAAGCGGTCATCAGGAGGTAGACCTGTGCATTCACCCAGTAGGGGTACAATTTGACGTGCAAAAATCCAATTGGCTAATGTGAGCCCATTGGGCAGACGCTTGAAGGATTCAAAAGAATGGAAAACCGCATACCCAGAATTTGGCTTGGTTTGCACATAGCCGGGTAGGTCGTTGCTGGCGCTAAGTTCATTACATTCGCTGGCGACTTCGGCTTCAAAGCCGTGTCGCGTCAGCAAATAAAAACCCATAAATTGATTTGGAATATTCATGAAAGCATTATCGCATAAGCCAGCCAGAAAATATGTATATATTTGTTGATTAACATGATGCTAATCATGTTTTGGCTAGTCATCCAAATACCCCTTATTAAGGTGCGATCAATTTTGCGCTTAGACGAGACGCTTAGTTAAGGGGGTGCTGACCATTGCTTGGCCGTCATTGTCAATTAAATAGCTATATTCGACGCCAAGATTATGGGCGATGCTGCGCCAGTGATCTGCGCCTGCAATCAATTGGGCTAATGCACCCACTTCAGCAATCAGGGCATCTGAGTGAATCGCTGTGCTGTGCAGTAAATGGGTTACAGGTTGCCCTGTGTGTGGGTGAATAATGTGGCTAACTTTCTTACCTTGATCGGTATAGAAACGTTCATAAGTGCCAGACGAACAAGCTGCCTCTCCAGAAATCAAAGTCAAGCTGGCTTTAGCCTGGTTAGGATCAAGCGGATCCTTGATGCCAATGCGCCAAGCACCATTGGGTTTTTCGCCCAGCACTTGTAGGTCACCACCAATCATGATTGTGGCTTGGTTGATGCCTTGTTCTGTTAGGGTTTGTGTGGCGGCATTCAACGCATAGGCCTTGCCGCTGGCACCGAAATCTAAGGCGACATGCGGGTTGTCAGAACTGAGTCGATTGCCTTGCCAGTTCAGATCGAGAATACTGGCTTTGTACGCTAGCACTTCGGCCAGTGATTCAGCACTAGGCACTCGGTTGAGTTCGTAACTATTTTGTTGAAATCCCCATAGTTTAATCAGTTTACCAATGCCAGGATCGAATAGGCCATTGGTCTGCTGACACAGTTGTTGGTTACGTTGAATAAATTGCGCTACTTCCTCGCTGACTTCAATTGTTTCACCTTGGCTGATTGCTCGATTGATTTTGCTCACCAAGCCACCTTTTTCCCAGGCGTGCCATTCGTGATGAATCTGTTGAAAACGTTGATTAACCGCAGAAAAAGCGCGGGTTGCTTGCTCCGGTTGTTGCGCATAGGCCGTTAGCTTAACCAGTGTGCCGAACACGGCAATGGTTTCTTGAAAGGCTTGCGGCGGGCGCGAGCAGGCGAGCAATGGACTGAGGGTAGATGCTAGCGCAAGGCGAAATAAGGTGCGACGGTTTATGGCCATTGTTGAGACTGATGAAGTAAACGTAAAATTTGAATTTCGTTATGATGAATACGATAAACCAGAATAAAAGGGGTTCGGTTAATGGTCAACTCACGGGTGGGCTGAATGCGTCCTATTTTTCCAAGTTCTGGAAAAGCCATGAGATGTTGAATCTGATTATCGATTTCTTCGTTTAGGCGTATGGCAGCATAAGGTTTAAGCTGAGCAATATAATTTAATTGTTCAAACCGATTGTGTACCTCAGTTGATAGCCAACGAATGTTCATTGAGGTTGTTGAGCTTGCACAAGCCAACTCTCTGAATGTTTCTTACTTAGGTTGGCGACTGTTTCATGACTCACCCATTTCGAGTTGGGGTCGTCTGCTTCTGCAAGAGAGGCGCGTATTTCATTTTCAAACCAAGCTTCGTATTGTGTCTGCTGAGGGTTGATTAAGGTTTTAATGGCGTTGGTGATCAACTCTCTTGCATTGTCTAATCGACTGAGTTGTTCAACGAGATCGTCGTCAAATTCAAGTGTATAAGATTTCATAGGATTCTCCGTACCAATCTGAAGTCCATCTTAGCAGGCTTTTTCCAGTGTTGCCAAGAGTTGATCGGCAATACATAAACCGGTTGCGGCATCGATTTCACGCACACAGGTAGGGCTGGTGACATTAATTTCGGTGATGTAATCACCAATCACATCCAGCCCAACAAAACGCAGTCCCATGGCTTTAAGTCGAGGTCCGACCTGTGCTGCCAACCAATAATCGCGTTCAGACAAAGCTTGTACCACACCACGACCACCCGCAGCTAAGTTGGCACGGGTTTCTCCATCGGCGGCCAGTCGAGCCAAACAATAGGGCACGGGTTCGCCATCGATCAGTAAAATGCGTTTATCACCTTGGACAATTTCGGGCAGATAACGTTGAGCCATAATCAGGTGTTGACCATGTTGCGTTAGCGTTTCGATAATCACGCCGACATTGGGGTCATCGGCCTTTAACCTAAAAATGCCTGCTCCACCCATAGCGTGAAGCGGTTTGAGAATCACATCGCCGTGGAGCAACCAAAATGCGCGAATGTCGCTGGCATTGGCACTCACTAGTGTTGGTGCAATGCAGTGCGGGAATTGCAAAATGAATAATTTTTCATTCACGTCGCGCAGGGCTTGGGGTGCATTGGCGACCACTACACCTTGCGCGCGTGCATGGTCAAGCAGGTGGGTAGCGTATAAATAATCGCTATCGAAAGGCGGGTCTTTACGCATCAAAATAATGGCAAAGTCAGCTAAAGCCAGTGTCACGGCTTCTCCTAGCTGAAAATAATCAGTTATCTGGTCGAATACACTTACCGGAAATACCGTTGCGCAGGCTTCACCATTGTTAAAACCTAAGTCTTGAAGTCTCGCATAATAAAGCTCATGACCTCGTGCTTGTGCGGCGAGCATCATGGCAAAACTGGTGTCTTTATATGTTTTGATGCCTTCAATCGGATCCATAATGACTAAGGTTTTCATGCTTCAGACTCATCTTGTGTGGTGGATTGGCGAGTGCGTTTAACTTGTTCGGCTTGCGTATGCAAAGCTGCTTTAGCCATCAGATGAGCGCTCACGGGTGCGGTAATGAACAAAAACAACGTAATGAGTAATTCATGCAAACTTAGTCCCTCATCTTGAAGGCTAAAATAAACTGCAGAAGCAATCAAAATCGCGCCCACTCCCAAGGTAGTGGCTTTAGTTGGTGCGTGTAAGCGCATGTAAAAATCGGGTAGTTTCACCAAACCAATCGAGCCAACAAGGGTGAAACCGGCGCCAATAATAATGAGTAAAGAGATAATTATTTCCGTCATGCTGTTACTCCATCACATCGCCACGTAGTAAATATTTGCTTAAGGCAACAGTACCAACAAAACCGAGTACGGCAATGAGTAAGGCGGCTTCAAAATACAAAGCTGAACTCAAGTGAATACCCAACAAAATAAGAATGGCAATGGTGTTAATGTAAAGGGTATCGAGCGCCAATATACGGTCTGGAGTTGATGGGCCTTTGACGAGTCTAACCAAGCTGAGTAACAGTGCCAGACTGACCAAGCCCAAGGCAATAAAAAGGGCAGTACTTAGCATGAACGAAATACCTCCATTAAAGGTTGTTCGTAACGACGTTTCATGTCGGCAATAGCCGCATCCCTATCTTCAACATGTAAGGCATGCACCAACAGACTGCGCTGATCGGCTGATAAGTCGCAAGAAACCGTTCCCGGAGTCAAGGAAATGGTATTGGCCAATAAACTGATACCTAAAGGAGACTGAATATCCAGTGGAATGCTTAGCCATGCTGGTTGTAGCTTGTCGTTAGATCCTAACACCCAACGTGCCACGGTGATGTTGGCAACCAAAATATCCCACATAACGATGCTCATAAAGCGCAGTAATGTCAGTGGTTGATGAATGCAGATGCGCTCTGGCCAAAAGCGTTGGCTGAACCAGGGAATCAGAATGGCTAGGATTAACCCCAGCACAACATGACCCATTGCCAAGGTGTTATTGAGTAATAGCCACATCGCCCAGAGTGTTAGGCTGAGTATCGGATGGGGGATGAGTTGTTTCATCACGGGCTTACCTCACGCGTTATCGCTGGTGTGGATAGCACAGCGTTCAAATAGCTGGCATGATCTTGTTGTTGCAGGGCAATGCGTTCAGTCCAGCTGTGCATTGGGTTGGCCAGTATTACCACTAGGGCGGCAACCGATAACAAGGCCAATACGGAACTCAACGCCAGTCGATTAGGTGTATCTGTAACCGATTCAGTCGTTGTTTGCGTGCGATAAAACAGCAAAGAGCCCGCACGCGCCATGGCGATAATCAGCAGTAGGCTAGATATAAGCACTACGGCAAAAATTCCCAGCATCCAAGGATGTGTTAAGGCGCTATTGAGTAACGCTAATTTACCAAAGAATCCTGACAAGGGTGGCATACCGGTTATGGCAATAGCGGCAAACATAAATACCGCGCCAATAAAAATAGCTTGCGGCACAGCGGGCGCCGAGACGAACTTGTCAGCAAAACCACCTCTGCCGCGACTGATGGTATCGGCTAATAGAAACAGCGCAGCGGCAATTAGTGTCGAATGGACTAAATAGAAAAGCGTTGCGGCCAAAGAGCCATCGCGATTTAAACCAATACCAATAAGCAGCGTCGCTACCGATGCCAACACCAAATAAGCGACTTGTTCACGCAAGCCTTTAGCCGCAATCACCGCTAAAGCAGCTAAGATAAGGGTAATTAAGCCACTCACTAACACCCAGTCGATGTGCAGGTGAGCAAGTGGACCAGCTGCTTCACCGAATAGCGTGCCGTGCACACGAATAATGGCATAAAGTCCTACTTTGGTCATAATGGCAAACAAGGCTGCAACCGGCGCAGAGGTTTGTGAATAAGCAGCCGGTAACCACAAATAGAGTGGGAACATGGCTGCCTTGAGTCCAAACACAATCAGCAGTAATAGCCCCGCGCTGGCAATGAGTCCATGACGTTCTTCGGGTGCTTGGGCGATTTTATCAGCCATGTCGGCCAAGTTGAGCGTACCGACTGCACCATAAAGCGCACCGACGGCAAACAAAAATAGGGTCGAACCAATCAGGTTAATCACCACATAATGTAAGCCCGCTTTAGTGCGTAAACGACCACCGCCATGAAGCAATAGCCCGTATGAAGCTAACAGCAACACTTCAAAGAAGACAAAGAGGTTGAATACGTCGCCCGTCATAAAGGCGCCATTCAGGCCAAAGAGTTGCAGTTGAAAGAGCACATGAAAATGAGCGCCCAACTCGTCAATTTTATGAGCGATGGTATAAGTCATTGCTGCTAGCGCGAGTAATGCAGTGAGTAATACCATTAATGCCGATAATTGATCAAGCACAAAGACGATACCAAAAGGTGCCATCCAGTTGCCTGCCAAATATACCTGATACTCACCACTAGCCGCCGTGCTAACTAGGTTTAGTGCGATCATGACTAGGGCAAGAATAAAGCCTAGGCTAAATAGACGTTGTAATGCTAAGGATTGTTGTCGCAGTAACAATAAACTGAAACCGGCAATCAGGGGCAGTAATACCGGCGTAATGGTGAGTGACATCATCGTGTTTTTTTCTCCTCATCATCGCGGTGCAAGCCATCGACATGATCATTACCCATTTCTCCGCGTGCTTTCAGTGCCAGTACAATCAGAAAAGCGGTCATGCCAAAGGCAATGACAATAGCCGTTAATACTAATGCTTGGGGCAAGGGGTCGGCATAACCCAGTGCATTTTCATCGATAATAGCTGGTTGTCCTACCACAAACCGTCCCATCGCAAATAGGAACACATTGACGGCATAAGCCAATAGCGTCAACCCCAGTACCACGGGAAAAGTACGCGGTCTAAGCGTTAAGTAAACACCGCTGGCAGTCATGACACCAATGCAAATTGCAATTAACCATTCCATTATTGTTTCTCCGCCATTATTTTAGGAGCTGAATGACTTAACTCACCCAAGCGAACTAAGGCAATAACCGTTGAGCCAACGACGACCAAAAATACGCCTAAATCGAAAGCAATGGCACTAGCCACTTCAAACTCTCCGACAATCGGCCAGTGTAAATGGGTAAAGGTTGATGTGAGGAAAGGGAAGTTGATGCCCATTGCCACTAAGCCGGTACCTGTGGCAATGAGCAGGCCTACGCCGACAACTTTATGCATATCCACCGGTAAGCGTTCACGTGTCCAAACGATACCATTAGCGAGATACTGCACAATTAAGGCAATCGCGGCAATAAGGCCAGCAATGAAGCCGCCACCCGGTAAATTATGTCCGCGTAAGAAAATATAGACTGCAATTAACAGCGTTAAAGGTAATAGCAAGCGGGTGAGCGTTTGCATAATAGGCGAATGCATATCGGAGTGCCAGGTTCGTCCATCCATGTCACGACTGGGTGCGGGTAAAGACATGCCTTTCAGCATGGCATAAACACCCAAACCAGCCAGTGCCAACACCACAATTTCACCTAAGGTATCAATACCACGGAAATCGACCAGAATGACATTCACCACATTCGTCCCACCGCCTTCAGGCAGTGCCTTTGCTAGGAAGAAGTCGGAAATGGGCGCGAAATCACGACTGAGCACCGCCATCGTCAGTAGGGTGACTGCAACGCCTGAAATGACTGCCAAGGCTAGGTCTCGCCATTGACGCGGTGAAGCCGATTCTTTCGGTGTGGTTTGTGGTAAATAGTAAAGTGCTAATAACATTAACACGATGGTTACCACCTCAACCGAGAGTTGCGTTAAAGCTAAATCGGGTGCTGAGAATTTGACGAAGATGAGCGACACAATTAAGCCAACAACGCCCAATATAATTAATGACACCAAGCGTTGACGATGCCACAGAGCCGTTAGCACACTGGCAACCATCAGTAGCACACCCATTAACAAACTAACTGGGTCGATATCGAGTAATACCCTATCGCCTAGCAAGGGCTGCTGTGTGAGCCAAAATCCCCAGCCACCCGCTGCCAGTGCAGCAGCCACAATCCAGGCAGAGGCGTTTTGTAAACTCCCTTGATCAAAGCGACGACTAACCTTGTGGGCAGCTTTAATGAGGCCATTCAATAACGCATTAAAAATGACGCGTGCATCCCAATGGTGTAGGGTGCGCTCGTGCCAATCGAACAAACGTTGACGTACCGTGTATAAGGCAACACCGAGTACCAGCGCAATAATGCTCATCCACAGTGGTAAGGTAAAACCATGCCAGAGTGCCAAACTATATTCTGGTGGTGTCGTTTGTAATGTGCCTGCAACGGCAACAGCTAAGATAGGCGCGACGGTGAACATCGGCAATATGCCTACCGCTAAACAGACTAATACCAGCAAATCAACCGGGATTTTCATAAAGCGCGGCGGTTCGTGCGGTGTTTTGGGTAGGTCAATCGGTTCGCCGTTGAAAAAGACGTCATGAATAAAGCGCAGCGAATAGGCAACCGAGAAAATAGCGGCAAGGGTAACGAGTACCGGAATCAGCCAAGTCCAGCCCTGAGCATCACCAGCACTGACGGCTTGTTCAAAAAACATTTCTTTACTTAAAAATCCATTCAGTAAGGGTACGCCAGCCATGGCAGCAGAGGCAATCATCGCCAGCAAGGCTGTATGTGGCATATACTTAAGCAGGCCATTCAGTTTGCGCATATCGCGCGTACCGGTTTCATGGTCGATAATGCCCGCTACCATGAATAGCGATGCTTTGAAGGTGGCATGGTTAATGATATGAAAAATTGCTGCTACCGCCGCTAAAGGCGTGCCAAAGCCAAATAACAGCGTGATTAATCCTAAATGACTAATGGTGGAATAGGCGAGCAATCCTTTCAAATCGTGCTTGAAAAGGGCGGTATAAGCGCCAATGAGCAGGGTTGCCAAGCCAGCACCACCTACCAATAGATTCCATTCAATGGTGCCAGATAACGCAGGGAAAAGACGCGCCAACATAAAAATACCGGCTTTCACCATGGTAGCAGAGTGTAGGTAAGCCGAAACCGGCGTTGGTGCCGCCATGGCATGTGGTAGCCAAAAGTGGAATGGGAATTGAGCAGATTTAGTGAAAACACCCAATAAAATCAGCACGAGAATGACAGTATATAAGGGGTGTTGCTGAATCAATTCGCCAGAAGCCAGCACATCGGTGAGTTGATAGCTACCGACCACATGGCCTAAAAGTAACACACCACCCAGCATGGCCAAGCCGCCCGCGCCAGTAATGGCTAATGCCATGCGAGCGCCCTCGCGTGCATCCTTACGATGTTGCCAGTAGCTAATCAGCAAGAAAGATGTCAGGGAGGTTAGTTCCCAAAAGACCACCAGTTGTAATAGGTTTTCGGATAACACAATGCCAAGCATTGAGCCCATAAACATCAGCAAGTAGGCAAAAAAACGCCCCATCGAATCTTTCGCAGATAAGTAATAGCGTGCGTAGACAATAACCAGCAAGCCGATCACTAAAATAAGGAAGGCGAAAAGTAATGCAAGACCATCTAGTCTGAAAGCAAACCAAAGACCGATGCTCGGCATCCATGCCCAAGATTGAATCAGTGTTTCGCCATGAAAGGGCAAACTTGCACTGGGTAGCAGTAGAGCAAGGGATAACAAAGCCACACCACCCGCAGTCCAAGCGGCAGCAACGCGGTGAAAACGAGCCGCCCATGCCGCCAATGCAGCTCCAGCGAAAGGAATTAAAACGACCAAAGGTAAATTAATGGCTAGCCAGTTCATGAATACTTATTCCTTGCTGTGTGCTAACTCTCGCGCTGCCGCCACCAGTGCTAAACGGGCAACGACGCCGTAAGCATAAAAACGATTGGGTGCAGCGTCGGGGTTTAAACGGGCATCGGGTTGAATACAGGCATCGCTAAAAGCGAGGGGTTCAAAATGCATACCGACGGCGTTCAAATTGTCGGTGGCGTTTTTACCCGTGTGGACGCGATAGAAACCACCAACCACCGCATGATCAATCATATAAACAACCGGTTCAGCCACCGCATCACTGACGGTTTCAAAGGTATAAACCCCTTCTTGAATGATAACGCGCTCGGTGCTTAAGCCTTCTTTGCCGCTGGTCATTTTTTTACGTGCATTTTTGTTTAAAGAAGCCAGCTGTTGCGGATCCAACACGGACATGACCCCCATACCATAGGTGCCGGCATCGGCTTTAACAATCAGGTAGGGCTTTTGTTCGATGCCATGCGCATCATAAGCCGCTTGAATATCAGATAGGAGCCGTTCACAGGTGCTAATGAGTTGATCTATGCCTTCACCATGCTGAAAATCAATGCCATCACAGGTAGTGAATAGAGGATCAAAAAACCAAGGATCGCATTCAATTAGATCGGCAAACTCTTGTGCCACCGCTTTGTAATGGGTGAAATGTGCGCTTTTGGTACGGCTATGCCAACCCAAACTGGTTGGCGGTAATAAAACCTGGTCAATCCCCTTCAATAGATCTGGAATACCGCTTGCTAAATCATTATTCAGTAAAACAGCGCAAGGGAAAAAGTCGGTGACACCAACGCGATTGTCTTGGCGAATTAAGGGTTCCAAGCGTAAAGGACGACCCGATGGCAATTCAATGTCGGTTGGCGTTTGAATGTCAGGATTGAGACTGCCTATGCGCACCGCATAACCCGCATCGCTCACCAAATTGGCTAGTGTGCAGAGATTTTCTAAATAATAGAGGTTGCGTGTGTGATTTTCTGGAATAATCAACACACCATCGGTGACCGGGCAAAAACGCTCAACACCATGCTGAACGGCATTAATAGCCAGCGGACGCAAATCCGGGTGCAGGTTATTAAAGCCAGCTGGAAACAAATTGGTATCGACAGGAGCCAGCTTAAAGCCGGCATTGCGTAAATCTACCGAGGCATAGAAAGGGGCTGGTGTGCTACGAAATTGACAGCGAAACCAAGATTCGATAATGGCTTTATTCTCTAAAAGCTTCTGCTCTATCGCAAGCAACGGGCCTTTAAGAGCGGTTTCTAGATGCGGTACGGCGGGAAGTAGAGGCATTGTTAGTCCATGATTAATTAAGTTTATGTGCTTAAGTCTAGCACAAAAAAGTCGATTTTGATGTTTAACCCCATAGCCCTAAGCTTGGCTTACAGGCATAATAAGAGATGTGTTGTGCGTGATAACTTTACTCAAGACAGTTCTTCTGCACTGTTAAGGTTAACCACTTCACTTGAAAAGTTGACTGTCTGAATTAATGCCAAGGTAATGTTGTTATGCCCCATCGTGTTTTGCCAAAAGCCCGCTCTGTCTATCGCGTATTAGTCGGTATTACCATTGGTATTGTCAGCCTAAGCAGTTTGTTGATTGGTATTATCTTTTATCAACATATTTTATTGCCCATTCAAAATGAACTGCTCGACGAAGCTAGCGAAGAAATGCGCGTTATTCTGGAAATGCGTTTGGGCGCCAAGGATGATTCAGTCGTATCAGTCGCAGCAGGATTAGCGCGTTCTGAGCGTGTCATCAATGGCCTAGTTAGTCAAGATCGTGCCGTTATGTACGAAGCCATTGCCTCGGTGGGATCAGATTACGCCAAAATTACCCAATATAAAAATATTCGTGCGCAAATTATCACCCCAGATTTGATGATCCAAGCCAGATCTTGGGATAAGGATTTTAAAGGGGCGACTGCACCCCATCCGCTGGCACGTAAAACATTGCAAACTTTATGGGCCGATGCCAGTTTTGGTGTCGGTGAAGCGGGTGTCGGTGTGGTGGGTTTCGCGCCCATCTTCCAGCAAGACAAATTACTGGGCTTGGTTTCCGTTACTCAGGGCGTGGGTTCGGTGGTGCGTAGTCTGCAAGAAAATAATATCGAATGGGTGATGGTGGTTCACAAGCCCAGTTTGGTAGCGCGCACTGAGGGTAAACTCCCGCCCGTTTATCGTGACTATCCGATGTTGACTGATGACATCATGCTAGCGAGTAAAGAATTTTTCAAACCTTCATCGGTAGATTTTGTTCGTAACGAATTGCTCGACAATTTTGATTTTAACCCCGAAACAACCAAGCCGTTAAGTTTTTTACATCAAAATAGACTGGTCGGAATTTTACCGATTATTGATGAAGCGGGACGCGTGATTGGTCAACATATTGTCAGCCAAGCAGCGCAACCCATTTTAGAGCGTATTGAGCATGCCCAGTACAAAATGGCGATGGTGGGGCTGGCTTTCTTAATTGTGATTTTGATTACCATCTGGCTATTGATTGTATTAATGCGCCGTTTGCTAACAGATCCGATTGAGCAGGCATCGGCGCAGATTCAACAAATCATCCAAACCAGTGACTTTAGCCAGCGTTTACCCGTTGTCGGTGACAATGAACTGGAACGTATGAAATTCGAGTTCAACCGCTTGCTAGAGCAAATTTCTGTTGCGCTGACCGAAGCCAATCAGGCGGTAACCAGTGCCGCCAGTGCCGACTTTAATCGCTATATGGTTGGCAAGTACCAAGGAGAATTGAAGCAGCTTCAACTGGGTATCAATACGGCCATTGCAGACCTTCACCAAACCCATGATTTATTGATTCATGCCAATCAAGCCAAAGCTCAATTTTTGGCGAATATGAGCCATGAAATTCGCACGCCGATGAATGCCATTCTGGGGATGGCTTATTTAACCCTCGGTACTAAGCTGACGCCGCAACAACAAGATTATGTTGAAAAAATTCATGTTGCTGCCAACAACTTGCTGCGCATCATTAATGAGATTTTGGACTTTAGTAAAATCGAGTCTGGAAAAATGGACATCGAGCATGAACCGATTGTGTTGGAAGAGGTGCTTCAGGCAGGCTTGTTACCCACACAAACCACCGCCAGTAACAAGCGGTTAGAGGTGCTGCTCTATATAGACCCACAACTCAGCTTCTGTAAGCAGCCTAAATTGTTGGGCGATTCGGTTCGTATTGGTCAAGTTTTGTTGAACCTGTTAAGCAATGCCATTAAATTCACCGATCGTGGTCATATTATTGTCGATGTGAACTTGATTGAACAACAGGCTGACGATTGGACCGTCGCCATTCGTGTCGAAGATACCGGTATTGGTATGACGGAACTTCAAATGGCGAAGCTTTTCCAAGAGTTCACCCAAGCCGACGCATCGACAACACGTAAATATGGTGGTACTGGTTTAGGCTTGGCCATTTCACGCAACCTAGCCAGATTAATGGGTGGCGACTTAACGGTTTCTAGTGAAGAAGGCAAAGGCAGTTGCTTCACCTTTAGTTTCAAATTGAAAGCAGCTGGCGCTGGACTTCAGTTGCCTTGCCATGCACAAAATAAAGTCGCATTGGTCGTCGATGACTTTGAACTGGCGGCAGAACAAGTAGCGATTCAACTAGCCATGTTCGATTTCCATGTAATTAAACTACACAATGCAGAAGAAGCGCTGGCATTTTTAAGCAAACACCCACAACCCGATTGGTTATTTATCGATTGGATGATGCCAGGTAGGGATGGAGTCTGGTTGATTGACCAAATTCGTCAGCAATATCCAGCGTTAACCCATCAGTGTGTATTAATGTCTTTCCATGACTGGACAGGATTGCAAAATACCGCCGCCAAACAAGGTATAGAACACTTTTTATCTAAGCCGTTACTGCCTTCTCAGTTGGCACCTTTATTCGATACCAGTTTGCCGAATAATCACAGTGCAACACGTCGTTTTGGTAAAGCCATGCAAATTCCCAACCTGCAAGGCAAAACCTTGTTGTTGGTCGAAGACAATTTGCTCAACCAGCAAATTGCTAAAGAACTCTTGGCGCCAACCTTGGCAAACCTCGTGCTGGCAGATAATGGTGAACACGCCGTTTATCATGCTACCCAAACCAACAGCCATTTTGATTTAGTGCTGATGGACATTCAAATGCCGGTGTTAGATGGAGTTTCGGCAACAAAATTAATTCGACAATTACGTAGCGCTGAAGCCCTACCGATTATTGCCATGACCGCCCATGCCTTCGAAGAAGAAAAACAACGCTGTTTCGAAGCTGGCATGAATGCACATTTAAGCAAACCCATTGTGCCAACAAACCTTTATGAACTACTAGCGAGCTGGTTGAACGTGACGACATATATTGAACCTGCCACTCCTGCCCCGAACGAAGTCGCTGCTCCAGCAGCCAACAGCGTTAAGTTAGAGGATTTGGTGATGATGGACTTGCCCGAAGCCTTGATGATGCTGGGGGATTCACGTGAGTTACTGATTGAAAGCTTGTGCATGTTTGCACAGGACTATGCGGATGCACCCACCCAATTGATGCAACTCATCGAAAATGACGCTGATGCGGCGTTACGCTATGCTCATACTTTGAAAGGGCTTACGGCAACCTTCGCTATGCGCAGTGTGAGTCAGGTTTTTGCGGCGGTTGAAAAGGCGTTAGCCCAGCCAGACCTAGCATTAGCCAAGCAAAGTTTATCAGCAGAATTTATTAATGAATTTCAAGATCTTATTCGCTTATTAACCGAATTATGTCAGCAAAATAATGACGAAGTTGCGGTAACGAGCGCAAGCAATGAAGAGTGGCTGTTGGTAAAAGATACCCTGTTCAATCATTTAGCCAATTTCAATGGCGATAGCCTAGATTATTTTGAAGCACATCGCGATAGGTTCCAGCAACAGATGTCAGCCGCCGCATATCGTCACTTATCGACTGCGTTGCAAAATATCGATTTTGACGAAGCCATGCTGGCTTTAAAGGATGCTTGATTATTCGCTCATATCAACGCATAATCAAGCAATAAACCTCATTACGTGTCATCTAGAGTTATCCTTATGCCAAATGTATCGACTACGGTAAAGCCCACCATTTTATGTGTGGATGATACCCCCGCAAACCTGATGTTGTTGAACAAATTGTTGGCCGACAGCTATCAGGTTCGGTTGGTTAATAGTGGTCAAAAAGCCTTAGACTTTTTTAATCAGCAACATGCCGATTTGGTGTTGCTCGATGTGATGATGCCAGAAATGGATGGTTACGAAGTTTGCCGTCGTTTGCGCGAACAACCCAGTACGCGTCATTTACCTATTCTGTTTATTACCGCTAAAAATACCGCTCAAGACGAACAGGATGCGCTGAGTGCAGGTGGTAACGACTTCATTACCAAACCCATTAACCCCAAGGTGTTATTGGCGCGCATTAATACTCATCTTAAAGTGAAAGACTTTCAGGACTTTTTAGCGAAAGAAAATGAGCGTCTTGAGCAAATGGTTGAAGAGCGCTTATCGGGCATTTTTAAGCTACAAGATGCCAGTTTGGCGGTGATGATTTCTTTAGCCGAGTTCCGTGATGAGTGTACAGGTTTTCATATTAAGCGTACCCAGCATTACATTCGTTTATTGGCGATTGAAGTCAGCGAAAGTC
>CAZFLX010000018.1:0-49642 GCA_964519885.1 uncultured Francisella sp.
GCATATCTCAGTCTCATCATTCTGCATCTGGGAAAACCTGTTTATTCACCGATGCGAGCGAATCAAACAGTGTCGTTTGGTGAATTACCATTCAACGTTAAGGCTAGTGTAGCCTAATTAACTCATTGTTAATATGTTTTTTTGATGAAATTGCAACTTTTTTTTAGTTAAGTCGAAACTGCTGCTCAATCCAAGCTCTAGCGTAAACAACATCTTGTTGAATTTGAATCATTAATTGTTCAATCGAAGCAAATTTCTGCTCTTGACGTAATTGATGAAAAAACTCAACCGTCAGTGATTTTCCGTAGGCATCACCTTGCCAATCTAACACATGAACTTCTAATCGATGCTGCTGTCCCGCCACCGTTGGTCGTTTTCCCACATTGGCTACACCCCATAAAGGCGCAGAAGCCAACCCCAGAACATGCACAACAAACACGCCACTTAATGCAGGCGCATATTTAAACAACAAGTTGAGCGTTGGAAAACCAAGAGTACGCCCCAGTTTCTGACCATGCAATACCCGACCCGTTACCTGATACGGATAGCCTAAAATGGCTTGCGCTTGCGCTAAGTCGGCTTGACCTAAAGCTTCGCGTAACCAAGTCGAAGCCAAGCGTCGCCCGTTCAACTCATAGGTAGGGGTTTGTGAAACACTAAACCCCATTTCAGTCCCCATTTGGGTAAGTGTCTGAAAGTCTCCTTGACGCTTAAGACCGAAACGAAAATCATCACCCACCCACACAGAACAACACTTAAGCTGGTCTAGTAACACTTCTTGCACAAATTGACGTGGGGTTAAGCTGGCAAAACGGGCATCAAACCGCGCCAAACCCACTCGCTGAATACCTAAGCGTCGCAAACCCGCCAATTTTTCACCCAAGCGCATTAAGCGAGGTGGTGCTTGCTCTGGTCGAAGATACTCCAAGGGTTGAGGTTCAAACAAAACTACCGCACTGGCGGCGTTGAGTTGCTTGGCTTGCGCTTGCACTTCTGCCAATAATTGTTGATGGCCTAAATGCAAGCCATCAAAGTTGCCAATAGTGACAACAGAGGCTTGATTAGCCTCCGTTGGATTGAGGGTCAACAAATGCAAAAGCGTCTATCTCTCTTAATGCTCACGCGTTGCGGTGAAATGCAATTTCGGCCAACGCTCTTCGGTCAGTGATAAATTTACGCGCGACGGTGCGAGATAACACAAGTGACCTGCCGCATCGTAAGCCAAATTGTCTTTTGACTTGTCGAGTAGCTTCTCAACTTCGGCTTTTTCACCTTCGACCCAATGAGCTGTGGCAATGCTAACGGGTTCAAACAAGCATTTAACACCATACTCGTCTTGCAAGCGATGCGCCACCACGTCAAACTGCAGAATACCCACCGCACCTAAAATAAGGTCATTATTGAGTAATGGACGAAATAACTGAGTCGCGCCTTCTTCCGATAATTGCGTCAAGCCTTTTTGTAAGGCTTTCATTTTTAGCGGATCGAGCAAACGAGCGCGACGGAAAAGTTCAGGCGCAAAGTTCGGAATACCCGTAAACTTCAATACTTCACCTTGACTGAAGGTGTCGCCAATTTGAATGGTACCGTGGTTATGAATACCAATCACATCGCCTGCAAAAGCCTCTTCCACCCCTTCGCGCGCATTCGCCATAAAGGTAATGGCTTGAGCAATTTTCATTTCCTTGCCCGTGCGCACTTGCAATAGCTTCATGCCCTTTTCATAACGCCCCGATACCAGTCGCATAAAAGCCACTCGGTCACGATGTTGAGGATCCATATTCGCTTGAATTTTGAACACAAAACCCGTCATTTTTTCTTCGCTGGGTGCAACGAAACGCTCTGAACCATTACGACCGTGCGGCTTAGGCGCAAAATCGACAAAAGCGTCGAGCAACTCTTGCAAACCGAAGTTATTAATAGCCGAACCAAAATACACGGGCGTTTGTTTACCCGCCATAAAGGCTTCAATATCAAAGGGATGACTGGCTCCTTGCACTAGCTCAATTTCAGCACGCAATTCTTCGGCTTGGTCACCCAAAATATCGTCTAATTCAGGATTGTTAATCCCTTGAATAACGCGACCTTCACTGGCTTTGTCGTTACTGCTGTTTTCAAATAGGCGTACACTGTCATTGAGCAGATGATAAATACCTTTGAAGCGCTTACCCATACCAATCGGCCACACAATCGGTGCGCACTGAATTTTCAACACGCTTTCGACTTCATCCAGTAAGTCCAATACCTCTCGTCCTTCGCGGTCGAGTTTGTTGATGAAGGTCAAAATCGGTGTATCACGCAAGCGACACACGTCCATTAACTTAACAGTGCGATCCTCAACCCCTTTGGCGCAGTCAATCACCATTAAGGCTGAGTCAACCGCCGTTAAAGTGCGATAGGTATCTTCCGAGAAGTCTTCGTGACCAGGTGTATCGAGCAGGTTAATAATGGCATCACGATAGGGGAACTGCATCACCGATGAGGTCACAGAGATGCCACGCTCTTTTTCCAGCGCCATCCAATCCGAAGTGGCATGACGCGCTGCTTTACGCCCTTTTACGGTACCCGCTAACTGAATTGCACCGCCGAACAGCAAAAGCTTTTCAGTAACCGTTGTTTTACCCGCATCGGGATGGGAAATGATGGCAAAGGTTCTGCGTCGATCGATTTCGTTTTGCCAAGGAATACTCATTTAGCACCTCTCGATGCTTCTTTTTGCAAGAAGTCGGCAATCAGTTCCTCTTCGACCGCTGATTTATCTTTCCCCTTATCTTTACGCATCAGATCCTCTTGCGTGATACCCAGGGCTAGCGTTAACGAAGAAGCCACGTAAACTGAAGAATAAGTACCAAAAGCAATACCAATAATTAATACTAATGCAAACAAGTGCAAGGCTTCACCGCCGGTGAAGAACAAGACGACCACCACCAATAAGGTAGTGAAAGACGTCATCACCGTACGAGAAAGGGTTTGATTAATGGCCGCATCCATCACTTCTTTCGGACTATAGCCTCGTAAAGTACGGAAGTTTTCGCGCACCCGGTCAAACACAACAATGGTATCGTTAATGGAATAACCGATAATGGCCAAAATAGCTGCCAATACGCTTAAATCGACTAACCAACCCATCCAGGCAAAAATGCCGGCAACAACAATCACGTCATGTACTACTCCCAAAATCGCTCCCAAAGAGAAACGAATTTCGTAACGTACCG
This sequence comes from uncultured Francisella sp., assembly GCA_964519885.1. GTDB lineage: Bacteria > Pseudomonadota > Gammaproteobacteria > Thiomicrospirales > Thiomicrospiraceae. The sequence goes on from CAZFLX010000018.1 coordinate 3,216, forward strand.
ATACATAAACCGTAATAATCAAAAAAGCGGCGATCAGGGCAATTAATCCATCACTCGCTAGCTCATCGCCCACTTGCGGACCAACGAACTCGGTACGCTTAATGACATGAGGATTGGCATCGACCGCCAACACAGAGACCAACTTATCCGTTAAAGCTTGCGCAGTCACATCGGCTTGAGAGGCGGTACGAATTAACACCTCACGCGTTGAACCAAAATGCTGCACCACCGCTTGATCGAAACCCGAAGCCGCTAATTGCTGACGCAAAGGCTCTAGCTCAACAGGCTGTTGATAAGCCACTTCAACCGTTAAGCCGCCAGTAAAGTCGATACCAAAGTTAAAGCCTTTAGTGACAATACCTGCCAAACACACCGCCGTTAAGATTGCCGAAAACCACATCCAATATTTTTGGTAATTCATGAACGGGATTTTAGTGTCAACCAAACTTAAACCAAACATAGCTAACTCCTTACACCGACACACGGGTTACTTTTTTATTGCTGTAAGTCCAATGCACCAGCAAACGAGACACCATTAAGGCGGTAAACATCGAGGTAATGACACCAATGGTCAGCGTGATGGCAAAGCCTTTAATCGGACCCGAACCAAATGCAAACAGCAATAAGGCGGTTAGCAATTGGGTAACGTGCGAGTCGGCAATCGTCCAAAAGGCTTTATCAAAACCTGCTTGAATGGCAGCAAAAGTGGTATGACCATTACGCAATTCCTCACGAATACGTTCGTTAATCAATACGTTAGCATCGACCGCCATACCCATGGTTAAGACAATACCCGCTATACCTGGCAAGGTTAAGGTTGCCTGCATTGTGCTGAGCAACGCCATAATGAGAAATACGTTCACCAGCAAAGCAATATTGGCGTATAAGCCGAGTAAACGATAACGCCACAGCATGAATAGCAACACCGCAACAAAACCGACAATTAACGACAGCACACCCTTCTCGATATTTTCTGCACCCAATGAAGGACCGACCGTACGCTCTTCGACAATTTCCATCGGTGCTGACAAGGCACCAGCACGTAACAACAGCGCTAAATTACGTGCTTCATGCACCGTATCTAATCCGGTAATTTGGAAACGATTGGCAAATTGATCACGAATGACAGCCGCGTTAATCACATCTTGAGTAACAACACGTGTTTTAACGGTTTCACCATCCACCACTTTACTTTCTAATCGCGATTCGATAAACACCACCGCCATACGATTACCAATATTGGCCTTGGTGCTTTCGAGCATTTTACGTCCACCCGCTTCATCCAAGTTGACACTCACCATCGGAGAACCACCTTGGCTATCTAAGCCAGATTTAGCATCGGTGACTGAATCGCCCGTGACAATTACATCGGTTTTTAGCAATAACTGACGGCCATCACGCGAACCATAAAGCTTACTACCTGCAGGCACACGTCCCGCAATCGCCGCCTGTACATCGCCTTTTTCATCGACCAAACGGAATTCAAGCGTTGCTGTCGCGCCCAAGATTTCTTTGGCACGAGCAGAGTCTTGCACACCAGGAAGTTGAACGACAATGCGACGCTCACCTTGTTGCTGAATTAAGGGTTCAGCCACGCCTAATTCATTGACACGATTACGCAAAGTGGTCACGTTCTGTTGTACTGTCGATTTTTTAAACTCAGCAATGGCTGTTTTATTAAACTGCCAGCGACTGGTCACACCTTCATTATCCATCAACATCAAATCGGGAAGATTCTTTTCAATCAACTGACGCACTTTGTCAAAACTCACGTCTTGACCATCACGCAGTTGCAGGGTGAATACATCATTCTCAAGTGCCACTTCTTGATAACGAATTTGCTCGTTACGCAACAGACGTTTTAAGTCTGTGACATGACGTTGATAGTAACTAGCGACGGCTGCATCCATATCGACATCGAATAAGAAATGCACACCACCGCGCAAGTCCAAACCTAATGGCGCCGGACGACCACCAATACTGCTTAACCATTCTGGCGTGCTAGGCGCTAGGTTTAACGCAACGATAAAACTACGACCTAAGCCATTTTTCAGCGTGTCTTGTGCTTTAAGCTGAGTTTCGGTATCGTTGAAGCGAACCAAAACTTGTCCATTGTCTAATTCAACCGATTTAACTTCGTATCCTGCTTGCGACAAGGCCTGCTGTACCGAACCCAATTCACGTTCAGCCAAAGGATCCCCTTTCACTGAAGAGACTTGAATGGCTGGATCTTCAGGGTAAATATTCGGTAGTGCATACACAAAACCGATAAAACACAGTAAAACCACCAGCATTGCTTTCCAAAGCGGATAAATATTCGCTGCCGAACGGGTATTAGGTTGAACGAGCATAGCTTAGACCTTTGTCAGGATGACAGAAAAAACGAAAGGGGCAAATATTTGCCCCTTGAATGAATCAATGCACTTAAGCGTCAGCCATGGTGCCTTTAGGCATGATGTTAGCAATGCTTTGTTTTTGAACTTTAACCGTTACGTTGTTGGCAATTTCTAAATCGACAAAAGCATCACCCACATTGGTTACACGACCTAAAACACCACCGAAAGTGACAATTTCGTCGCCTTTTTTAACGCCTTCAACCAAAGCTTTGTGTTCTTTAACACGTTTTTGCTGAGGACGAATTAACAAGAAATAAAACACGGCAAACAGCACCACCAGCATTAAAATGCTCATCATGCTTTGTTCTGTAGATGCCGCTGCCGCTTCGTTAGCGTGGGCTGAGCTGATTAAAAAATCGATCATGGTTAGTCACTCTTTTCAAAAAATAAATAATAAATTTGTCTTATTATGCCACATCTAAGGCATCAACGCCCATAGCCTGTTCGGCATAAAACTGTTCAACGAAGGCATCAAATCGATCTTCATCTAGCGCCTTGCGAATATCCTGCATCAATTGTTGGTAATAATGTAGGTTGTGAATGGTGTTCAAACGCGCGCCTAGGCTTTCACGTAATTTGTCGAGATGATGTAAGTAACCTCTTGAAAAATTACGACATGCGTAACACGAGCAATGTGGATCAATCGGTTTGGTATCTTTTTTGTAACGTGTATTGCGTAACTTCATCACGCCACGTCGGGTGAAAATATGACAGTTACGCGCATTACGTGTTGGCATGACGCAATCGAACATATCCGCACCATGACGCACCGCTTCTACCAAGTCTTCTGGCTTGCCAATACCCATCACGTAACGCGGTTTATCGGTCGGTAATTGATGTGCGGTGTGGTCAAGAATGCGCGCCATATCGGCTTTAGGTTCACCGACCGACAAACCACCAATCGCATAACCATCAAAACCAATTTCAACCAGACCTTTCAGCGACACATCGCGCAGGTCTTCATACATACCGCCCTGCACAATACCAAACAAAGCCCCCTTGCCTTGATAAGCATCTTTTGAACGCTGCGCCCAACGTAATGACAACTCCATCGAAAAACGGGCTTGATCGTGGGTGGCAGGGTAAGGTGTACATTCATCAAAAATCATCACAATATCCGAACCCAAAACGGTTTGAATATGCATTGACTCTTCAGGTCCAATGAAGATTTTAGCGCCATCAACGGGCGATTGAAACTTCACCCCCTGCTCGGTAATTTTACGCAAATCACCCAAACTGAACACCTGAAAGCCGCCCGAGTCAGTCAAAATCGGACCTTGCCAATTCATAAAATTGTGCAGCCCGCCAAAGGATTCAATGACTTCTAGTCCAGGGCGCAAAAAGAGATGAAAGGTGTTACCCAATAAAATTTGAGCACCAACATCACCCACTTCTTCAGGAGAAACGCCTTTAACCGCACCGTAAGTACCCACTGGCATAAAAGCAGGCGTTTCGACCACGCCACGTTCGAAAACCATACGCCCACGTCGGGCTTTACCCTGTTGCTTAAGCAACGTAAATTGCATTTTACTCATTCTAAATCTTGTTTTACTTGGTTAATTCGATGGTGGCAATACCATTTAGTATTTGATTCATTTGGGGCACGCTGGGGATATCAACAGAGCCTAACCAACCTTCAGCACTGTAGCAGGTGAGTTTGTAAATCATCGGTTGTTGTGCCGAAACGATGCGCATCTGTACTAAAGCTTGAGCAACACGTTGACCTTCTCGCATGTCATAGGGATAACCCATAGGGCCACCAGCCCCCAAACCAATTCCGCCTAAGCGAAAACCAACGCCCACACCAATTGAAGCGTCATTACTGCCGTAAAAACCAAACCCTTGACTGACATCACCCTGACGCTCATCCAGCTGACTGATTCTAAAGGTATCGGCTTGGATGGTTTGACTGGTCTCGCCTTTTAACCAAGATTCGAAACTACACACAGGTTCGCTACGATCAATACGTTCAACCACTCGCCCTGCTTGAACCGAGACACGCGCACGCTCACTGTCAATGCTAATCGGTGTCTGAATGGTCAATTTGCCTAAATTCTGCTGACTGGCTTCTGGCGGCAAGGGATTACTAGCACAGGCTTGCATGAGCGCTACCGATGTTAACGCAAAAAGAAGACGAAACATTAAGATTGATCCTTTTCACAACGCGACAAAAACATTGCATCGCCATAACTAAAAAACCGATACGCATTATCTACCGCATGTTGATAAGCCGACATAATGCGGTGATAACCAGCAAAAGCACTGACCAACATCAACAAGGTTGATTGTGGCAAATGGAAATTGGTGATTAGAGCGTCAACCACCTTAAATTTAAAACCTGGTGTAATAAAAATATCCGTTTCACCCGAAAAAGCCTTCAGCTCGCCCGAAAGCGCCGCCGATTCTAACGCTCTCACTACCGTGGTTCCTACAGCTACCACGCGACCACCTTTAGCTTTGGTAGCGGCTATCGCATCCACTAACGACTGGCTCACCTGAATGCGCTCAAAGTGCATGTGATGATCCTCGATCTTTTCCACCCTAACTGGCTGAAAAGTTCCTGCACCCACGTGCAGCGTCAAGGTCGCTGTTTGCACACCTTTGGCTTTGATGGCTGACAGTAATTCATCGGTAAAATGAAGCCCCGCTGTCGGAGCGGCTACCGCGCCCGCTTCTTGGGCAAACACCGTTTGGTAGCGTTCCGCATCGGCTTCACTATCGGGGCGTGCAATATAGGGCGGCAAAGGCAAATGTCCAATGCGCTCTAAAAAGCTCAACACAGGTTCATCGGTCAGCCATTCGATTTTGAATAACTCACCCTCACGACCTAAAAAGCGTGCCGAAACACCACCTTCTAAGGCTAGAATCGAATCTAGTGCAGGTTTTTTACTCACACGCAAATGCACCAACGCTTGATGATTGGGTAGCAGGCGTTCAATGAGCATTTCAAAGCGTCCGCCACTGGCTTTTTGACCATACAAACGCGCTGGAATCACGCGCGTATTATTCAATACCAACAGGTCATTCGACGTTAAACACTCTAAAATCTGATAAAAATAACCGTCAACTAACTGATCGTTACATCCAACTTGAAGCAATCGACTGGCTGATCTTTCACTGAGGGGAAATTGAGCAATAAGCGCATCGGGCAGATCATAGTCATAATCACTAACCCGACTACCCAGCAAGGGTGAGTTCATGAATCACCCTTACGTTGAATGTTTCTTGCTGCCATAAATGGTTAGGCTGTGCCACGACAATTCATAACCATGCTCATCGGCAATGGCTTTGATGCGCGCTTCAATCGTTGCATCAACAAACTCTTCTACCAACCCGGACTGTAAACACACTAAATGATCGTGGTTATCGCCAGTATCAAGCTCAAAAGTAGAAATATTGTTTTCAAAGTTCAAGCGACGCACAATACCAGCCGCTTCAAACTGTGTCAGCACACGATACACCGTTGCTAAACCTACTTCTTCATCTTGTTCTAACAATACCTTGTAAACATCTTCAGCCGTTAAATGATGTTGATCGCCAGCGCTTTCTAAAATTTCTAAAATCTTGACACGAGGTAAGGTTACTTTAAGCCCGGCTTTACGCAGATCTGCAGTCTGTTTCATACAATAACATTCCTAGTTTTATGGCATTCCAATTCGCTTTACGGTATAGTTTAGCCTAATATGCTATGCTTGACCAACACCCTTGATATTATTTAGGCTAACTTGACCATGATTCGTTTGCTGATTTCTCTTTCACTCATTGCCGCATTAACCGCATGTATTAATCCTCACCGTGTACGCGTTGACCAAGGTGTGTTAATTGATCAGTCTAGTTTAGAAAACCTTCAAGCGGGTCTAACACAAGATCAGGTTCGTCGTATTTTTGGACCACCTTCGAATCAATCATCTTTCAGTAGCAATCGTTGGGAATATGTTTTTCGTTCTACCGACCCAAATTTTCAATCTGACAAAGTTAAGCTACTGGTGATTGAATTTGATGCTCAAGGCTATGTAACTCGTTGGACAACGCCAAACAACAACAATGAGAAAAAGTCTTAATTCTTATTAAGACACTGAACTCACGGCAATCGAATAACGTTTGCCATTAAATGGGTGGATCACTCTAGGTTTTTTCTATTGCTCGACGGCGTCTCGCCTCTTTAGGGTCATTAACCAAGGGGCGATAAATTTCAATTCTATCGCCTTCTTTCAGCACTTGGCTCATCTTAGCAACCTTACCAAATAAGCCAACTCGACCATCGACAAATTCGATATGCGGTACCAAGCTACGAATTTCTGAATGCGCTAGGGCTTCTGCAATGGTTGAGCCTGTGGGTACTTGTTCTTGAATTAAAAACTGCTCACGTGGTAGCGCATAGGCAACTTCAATTGTGATTAGGTTAGTTTCCATTTTTTTCAACACCATATAATTGTTGCGCACGAGCTAAAAAGCCGTTTATTAATGATCCAATCACCTGCTCAAATACTGCACCCACCGTCATCGCCAATAAACGATTATTGAACTCAAAATCTAACGCTAGGGTAACTTGGCAGGAGTCCTCACTTAAACTATCAAAAGTCCAATGGCCCGATAACTGTTTAAAAGGTCCATTGGTCAGGCGCATATTGATACGCTCGAAAGGGATTTGCTGATTTAAGGTGGCAAAAGCCACTCTAACTGGACCTTTGGCAATAACAATTTCGGCTTCTACACCCGACGCTGTTGTCTGGATAACGCGCGCACCACCGCACCAAGGCAAAAACTGCGGGTAAGCTGGCACATCGGCGACAATCGTATAAATCTTTTCGGTGCTGTAGGGCATGACCAAGCTTTTATGAAGTCGTCTCACTCGCGCATTTCTCTTTTTTTAACGTATAATCTGATTATTATGACAAAAGCCACTAAAAAACAAAACTCATCCCCTACCATTGCCTTGAACAAAAAGGCATTACATGATTACAGCATCGAAGATAGTTTCGAAGCGGGTATTGCCTTGGAAGGCTGGGAAGTTAAAAGTATCCGTGATGGTCGTGTGCAGTTACGCGACAGCTACGTGATGTTCCGCAACCAAGAAGCATTTTTAATTGGTGCACATTTTTCGCCACTTTCTTCTGCTTCCACGCACGTCAATCCCGACGCGCAACGTATCCGTAAACTGCTGTTACATCGTAGCCAAATTCATAAAATTATGGGACGTGTTCAGCAACAAGGCTACACTTGCGTTTGCTTAAAAATGTACTGGAAAGGTCCTTTAGTTAAAGTCGAAGTTGCCTTGGCTAAGGGCAAACAAACCCACGACAAACGTCAAAGTGAAAAAGACAAAGATTGGCAGCGAGAAAAAGCGCGCATTGTCAGTAACCATCTAAAACGCTAAAAAGCGCTTGACATAACTCCGCTAAGAACCCTATAATAGCTGAGTTGATTCGGAATATAGCGCAGTCTGGTAGCGCACCTGTTTTGGGTACAGGTGGTCGGGGGTTCGAATCCCTCTATTCCGACCAACAATACAAGTTTCTGCGATACGCGCCCGTAGCTCAACCGGATAGAGCACTCGCCTTCTAAGCGAGCGGTTGCGGGTTCGATTCCTGCCGGGTGCGCCATGCACTTGGACATAAAATATCCCCTTCAATGGTGGGTGTAGCTCAGTTGGTAGAGCACAGGATTGTGATTCCTGTTGTCGTGGGTTCGATCCCCATCACTCACCCCATTAAATTCAAGCACTTACAAGCCCTACACTCTCAAATTTTCTGCTAAATTCCAAAAATGGGACACTGGCGGGACACTAAACCACAACACCTCACAGCAATTCATTAAACTTAAACACACCAAAGCACTTTTTTATATTCAATAAATCGCACAACTAAACGCGCGAATTGTCCCTTATTGTCCCAACAATGTCCCTATAGTGTCCCATTAAAGCAACTTAGCGACCAATAAAAAACATAAGCCCATGTTATTAAATGATTAAATTTTCATTGATTACAGGATTACTTATCCTGTATTGTGTTGTTTCGTGTTGTGTAGTATATTAAACACACCCAAAACAGCAGAGATCAACAACATGGCAACCATTGAAAAACGAGACACAGACGAAGGGATCAGTTATCGAGTCAAAATTAGACTTAAAGGACACCCAGCCACAACTGCAACCTTTGAACGCCTAACCGACGCTAAACGGTGGGCAACCCAAACAGAGGCGGCTATTAGGGAGGGACGTTATTTCCCTAACACAGTCACAAAAATTAAGACGTTAGCCGATGCTATCAATCGCTTTCACTCAGAAAGACTACCCGAACTTAAAGACTACAAAGAACGCTGGCGCATTTTGCAATGGTGGTTAAATAAATACGGTGATTATGCCCTAACTCACGTTACAGCCGATTTATTAGCTAGTGCTAGGGATGAGCTAAGTAAGACACCAATCAAAAGTAAGGCTAAGAAACCAGACCCCACCCAACCCGTTAAACTCCTTTCAGGTGCGCGAGTTAATCGCTACTTAACAGGATTAAGCCCCGTGTTATCCGCTTGCGTTAAGGAATGGGGATGGCTGGACTACAACCCTATGATGAAAGTACGCAAGAAAAAAGAATCAGCGGGCGTGGTTAGGTTTTTAAGTACAGATGAAAGATCGTCATTAATGGCGGTACTCAAAGATGAGCAAACCCCACCACACCTAAACGTCATTGTATTACTAGCGTTATTTACTGGCGCACGTAAAGAAAACATCCTTTCACTCACATGGCAACAAGTTGACCTAGACCGCAAGGCTATCATTTTAACCGACACCAAAAACGGGGAACGTCAAACCTTGCCTGTAGTAGAACCAGCCCTATCCGCTCTTATTGAATGGAAGGCGAAAAGCACCAACGCCAGCCCTTTGTTATTTCCTAGCACTAGAGACCCTTTTAAGCATATCGTGATTAATAAAACATGGGACACTGTGTTAAAGCGTGCAGGCATCACTAACTTTCGTTTTCACGACTTGCGCCACAGCTTTGCTAGTGAGTTAGCCATGTCAGGGGCTAGCCTTGCTGAAATTGCAGGCGGTACGGGACACAAAACATTAAGCATGGTTAAACGCTATGCCCACCTATCACACGACCACACTACCAGCGTAATTGAACGCATGGCGGCAAAAGTAACAGCAGACCTAAAAACAACCGAATAACCACCACCAACCACCTATAAAGCTTCGAGGGAGGCTATATGTTAAAACCTAAATACGTTTCACTTTATAAAGCCGCCGAACAATTAAAAGATGATAAATTCAAAAAGATCATTGGCGTTAATGCAAGTGCTGGCAATAGCGAAACCCAATTAATGTTATTGCTTGAAGCACACGCGGGGGCTTTTGAATTAGTATTAACTGATGACTTTGAAGAGCTTATTTTAACTAACGAGCAAATAAGAAAGATTCATAAGGCGCGGGCTTTAGATAGTCACGAAATATCATCAGCTATTGAGTCAGATATTAAGTTTGGTGATTTACGCGCGGCAAGGGTTTTAGGTGCGTTTTGTAATAACTTTTATTTAGCAATGAGAGCCGATGATGTTGATCGTTTATTAGAGCAAAAACAACCAGCACAGGCTAACCATTCGCCAGCCGATACCGTGGAAAATTTACAGCAACAGCTTAATGATGCACTTGCAACAATAGCGGAACTGCAAAAAGAACCAGCACCCAAAAGCAAAACCACAATAAACATATTTTTCAAAGCGTTAAATAAAGCATATCCTAACCTTGATGTTCCTAGAATTATTGCAAACTCAGACGATGATATAAGCGACAAAGTAATCTATAAATACCTAAAAGACGGCATCTAAATTTTCTATATTGTCTATATGGAATGGGTTTTTTCCATATAGACCTAAGCAACTAGCTGGATCATCAAAATACACACCAACGCAAGGCAACACCTAGCGGATTTTAATATCACGGAGTGTATAAGATGGAATCACAGCAATTCATTAAAGTAACCGACCTACCGAAATTTGAACCAGCTTTAACCGCTGGCGGCTTTCGTCATCTGCAATTTTTCCACGGTGAAAAGTTGGAAGCGGCTGGCGTGGTTTGTCGTTTTGGGCGCAAGCTACTAATCAACCTACCGAAACTCAGAGAGTTTATCGCTAATGGCGGTGCTAGAAGTATTGCTGGCAAGGGGGCGTAAATCATGACGCGCAACCACCAAACCGACGCATTTATTACAACGCGTGACAAAGAACCCTTTTTAACAATGCTAACAAAGTGGCTTAGACGTGCGACGCTTGCGAGCTGGATCGTAATGATTGTTTCACTAGCGTGGGGATTGGGGGTGACTTATGCGTGATTTAGATAGCACCCACCCAATCGAGGGAATTAGAGCAGGCGCAACCACCGATGCCATTTTAAGCCTTAACACCAACGAGACGCAAGCTCAACGCGATTACATTTTGCGAACCCTTGCCCGTGGATCAGTAACAACGCAAGAACTCAGAGACGCTGGCGTGATGCACCCCGCTGGCAGGGTTAAAGAGTTACGGCAAGCAGGCTGGCGCATAGTGCGAACAATGGAAACGATTTACGACCGCGTGGGAATAAAACACGGACGCGTCGCACGTTATCACTTAGCGAATGGGGGCGCAAAGGTATGAATGAAATTAAGTTAGCAAGCGGGCGCGGACAATTCCACAGCGACGGGGGCAACAACCCAAAGCCCTTGCGCTCAATAACATTAAGCGACATTGAACGCATGATGACCAAGCCCCAACAGTGCGATAAAAGCGAATCAGAGTGGTTTATACCATGCGACGCATTAACACGCTCAAAAGAAAAGCAACGCGCCAGCAATGGCTTATTTTATGCCTTATGGGGTGATGTTGACGATATGCAGGGCGTGACCTTGCAAGCTTTAGCGGATCAAGTTACAGCAGAACTAAGCGACTTTATGGGTGATGTTCGCTTAATGGCTTACACAACCAAGTCAGCGACAGAAACCAACCAAAAGAGCAGGCTAATATTACCAGTCGAGACACCGTTAAGCATTGATGACTTCATTCGATGTCAAACCGTGCTCAATAACAAGCTGGAAGCATTGGGCGTTATCCCAGACCATGCGACACAGCGACCCGCTCAAATTTGCTACCTACCAAACAAAGGGGCGTTTTATCAGACTGTTAACAATGGATCACAACCCTTTGACCCGATTACCTTTTGGCGTGATGAATTAGCCAAGCTGGATGAGCAACAACAGCAGGCGGAAAAGGACAGACAGCAACGGCTAGAGCAATCACGGATTAAGGCAAGCCAACGCGTCGCCAGTGGTACGCATAGCCCTATTGAAGCCTTTAATACCAGCTATGACCTAGACAGCTTGTTAATTGGTTACGGCTATATGCGTACAGGTAAAAGCCGCTATTTGTCGCCTAATTCTAGTAGTGGTATTGCTGGACTAGAAGTTAAAGACGGGCGTTATATCACAGCCCACCAAAGCGATATAAGCGCGGGATTAAGACAATCGGGTGATGCTTTTGATTTGTTTGTTTTTCATGAGCATAACGGCAACTATTCACAAGCAGTTAAAGCCGCTGGCGCGATGTTTACAACGTCGGACGGTGTAACCCTAACCAAAGCCAACCAACGAGCTTACATGACAGCACAGGCGCAAACAGCGACGCTTTTATCATTCGATGCGCTGTTAAGCAATACACCGATTAAAGCACCCATTGCAGTTGATGCGGACGGTGTAATAAGTGAAATTGAAACCGATAACGCGCCAGTAGTGGCAAGCTTTGAAACATTCGAGGCGACGGGCTTAGTTATCGCAACAGATCACAAAGGCATTAAATGGCGATTGATGGAAACCCATTGCCGCGACCATTTGCACTCAGTCGAGAGCGCGGACGATTTAGCCAAGCTGTTGGATGATGCAGACCCCCGCTGTTTGGTGGTGATGTTGACTGAAAACAAAGCACCCTATGCAGGCATGGAATCAAACCAGCTACGCATAGCAAGCGTGGATCATAACGAGCTGTTAAATCGTGGCAATGGTGCATTTATTAAGCAGTTGCTAACTAGCATTAAGCCATATTTTGCGGATTGCCCAATTCGTAACAGCCCAAACTTTTGGGATGTGAGACGCAACAAAGAAGGCGACGTGACCGCTATCATGGAAACGCTCAAAAACTTTAAGGCATTGCTGGCGTGGGAAGGCGTGACCCTACGTTATAAAACGATTGGGCGCGAAATTGAATGGCGCGATTCTTACGACTGCAAAGGCGATACAGCGGACGCTGACAGATTAACGAAGCTTATCAGCGCGGCTAAAAAGTATAGTTTGCCAGTGACACTTATAACGGATTACCTTTCAACCGTCGCCAGTGAGAACAGCTTTAACCCCGTTGAAGCTTTCATCATGCGCCAGCCGTGGGATCAGCAGACCGACTATATCGAGCAACTATTGAACACTTTAACCATTGCAAAAGGGTTTGATATTAGCCTTGCTAGGGTTTACTTGCGCAAGTGGTTAGTCAGTGCGGTGATGCTTGCAACAGCACAGCGACCACAGGAAGCGCACGGCGTGTTGATTCTGCAAAGTGATAATCATGGCGCGGGGAAAGGGCGATGGTTTAAGCGATTGGTGGAAGCCATAGACCCCGACTTGTTAGGCACAGGTGGGCTAGATGTTCGAGACAAGGACAGCATTTTGAAGATTGGCAAGAAGTGGGTTTATGAACTAAGCGAAATTGAAGCAAGTATGAGCCGCCGAGAGATTGGCGAACTCAAAGCCTTTATCACTAGCGCCACCGACGAAGTGAGAGCACCTTACGCGCGGACGGCTCAAAAGCTACCACGTCGTACAGCCTTTTGCGGATCAGCGAACGCTAAGACGTTTTTAACAGACCCCACGGGAAGCCGTCGCTTTTGGGTGATACCAGTCGAGCGCGTCGATTATCAGCACAAGCTAAATATGCAACAGCTATGGGCGCAAGCTTACAGCCTTTATCAATCGGGCGAAAGTTGGTGGTTATCGCATGATGAAATTCAAGCCGTGACCGACGCGAACAATGCACACTTTCAGCAGTTATGCCCAATCAGTGAGGCATTAGCTGGCGCGTTTAAGTGGGAATCGGATCAGAGAGAGTGGACTAACTACTTATCGGCAGGTGAGGCTTTAGCCGTGCTGTTTGGTAGCGATTACCGACCTAATCAAAAGGACGTAAACACAGCCGCGGCTTACTTGCGTAATAGATGCGGTGATGCGGTGCAAAAGAAAGTGGGGGGATCGAATAACCGACGCTATAAGATGCCCGACCGTGTAAGCCCTTTTGGGTAGAAAAGGTAGCAGTATAAAGACGATTATTTTTTAAGTGCTACCTTGAAACCCCTGTAAATACTGGAAAGGTAGCAGGGTAGCAGAGTAGCAGTATATTTAGAAACTCTAGATAAATTTAGTTATTGGTATTAATGGAGCTGTAATTACCCTCTAAGAGTTTGTGTTACCACTGCTACCACTGCTACCACTGCTACCACTGCTACCTTTTGGCATAACCAACAGCCACGGCTAACATTTTGGAGAACGAACAAATGGCTATTCATGACGAAAAAATTTACAAGCAAATGACCCCTTACTGCATTGAACTATTCGACAATGGCACAGCGATAACGCTATTAAATCGCAACTATAAACCGATTGGATCACTACCCAATCAACAACAGCAATTTTTTAGAAACTACCGCGATTATGCCTATAAGCTGGCAAAGCCTATACCGCTTAGATTGATTAATGAATTGAGTGTTCACAGAACGTGGGATGATATGGAGTTTGCAGAACGGCGCGTTTATTTGTACAACGACGATGACGGCACAGCATTAACACACCCTAGCGAATGGCGCGAATATCGGGATAAGCTGGCGCAAATTTACAACCTACCGCTGGCAGTAACAGGTAAAAATAACATGGGGGTGTTTTATGGATGATGCACAAACCAAACAGCCTAGAACCTTTGATGACCAAGGGCGTGACATAACACCCCCACCCCCACCCAAAGCCCCTAGAATCAACCTACATAATGCGGACGCGATAAGGCAGGAGATGGCAAGCGTTTACCGTGATATGCGAGCAGGCAGGCTAGAAACAGCGGAGGGCACTAAGTTGGTTTATGTGCTGGATATGCTACGCAAAGCACTAGAAACTTGCGAACTACAACGAAACATTGAATTGTTAAAACTTGCGACACAACCACCAAAGGAGAGCAAAAAATGACTAATGACTTGACCAAGGTTTATGCGAACCTAGACCCCGCACAGCTTGCCGTTTTGTTTTACAACCACATAGCGGACGATGACGAACTAGAACGCCAGCGCGTACTGGCAAGCGTACCACAGCGGGCATATTTAACTAACCATATCGCTTTTACGCTAAAGCACATGGATTTAATGCGCGTGATGATGACCTTGCCGACAGTCTATTGGAAGGCAAAGGCGGAATATTATCAGCGGCTTTATAGTGGCATGGATGAAGCGCAAGCATTGGCTAGATATAACGCCACAGTGTTAGCCATTCAGCACAGCTTAGAGGGTTTGGGCGTGGTTGAATCGGTTATACGGGTGCATTTTATGGATGATGCAATACTAGACCCGATAAATGATGATGCTATTGATTGGGAGTTTTATGACCAATTCAGTGCAATGCTAGCCCAACAGGGGTACAGCTAACCAATAAGCGTTAAATAGCAGACCATACGGCAAGGGGTTACGTTTCAGGCGTAACCCTTTTTCGTTTCAAGCGTGATAGGGTAAGAACCCGTTTAGGTCGGAAACTCAAACGCTATCCAAAGTTGGATTGTATTGATTCTAAACAGTTTTGCTTAGTCACAGCGCAAAAGTGCGCCATAAGTCGAACAGCATAAAACCATGCCCACCAACGGGGATAGGTAAAGGCTACCCGTTAAGCGGGGAAGCTTAACAGACCATAACGGGGTAATTTGGCAATCAAAATACAACATTTTTAGCACAGGTTTTATTTTTGGCAACAATTCCCAGCCATAACACGCCAGCCATAAGATCAGAACACAAACAGCACGGCTAAGATAATACTACCGCGGGACACTGGCGGGACACTAAGGGACAATATAAGACGTATATAAGGCAATACGACACAAAACCACCACATAACAACCAATTGATATTATTTGCTTTTTTGATTCGTATTGTTTTGTTTGGTGTTAAATTTATCGGATTGTGATTCCTGTTGTCGTGGGTTCGATCCCCATCACTCACCCCATTAAATTCAAGCACTTACGCATTCTTCTGTTCAAAAAACATTCCTCTTTATTCAAATTGGGACACTAAACCACAACATCAAAGCAAAAATCGCAGTATCAAACAACCCCAAAACGCTAATTTTTTCTTATCTTAATCCAAACCTCACCTCGTGCTAATATCAAGATACTGTCCCACCATCTTCAAGGAAAGTACAAAAAATAATTGGCAACACTACCAAGCCGATGATTGTCCGCTTAATTGCAGCCATTTAATCAATGAAACTTTTCTAGAAGAAATCCGTCAAATTATTTTGGATAGGTGCTCATAACACTTTCTTAAGTTATCTGACTTTGCTCCCTAATGCTATAGGCACGAGATACAGGGGCGACATAGACTTTGCCATCCCCCGCTTTACCCGAGTGGGCGACGGTAAGAATAATTTGTACAATATTATCGACCATTTCATCGGGCACGATGATTTCGATGCGCACCTTTTCAATGAAGGGATCGAACTCTTGCATATCATGAGTGCGCTCTTTACCAAATCCTTTAATGGTCATCGCTGACATTCCTGGAAAGTCTGGCAATTCCATTAAAGCTAAGGTCAATTTTTCCAGCATAAATGGTTTAATGAAGGCACGAATTTCTTGCATTAAGCTATCTTCCCTTTATTGAGTTTTAACTTGCTCTTGGCGACTGATCAATAACCAATACATAACCGGCAAAAGCGTCAATGTGGCGATGGTTGCAGTCGTTAATCCACCGATAATAGCTAAGGCGAAAGGTCGAGTGGCTTCTGCACCCACCCCAGTGGAAATGGCTGCGGGTAGTAAGCCGAGTGTTGCCATTAATGCCGTCATAAGAACCGGACGTAAGCGCACCAAAGCGCCTTCTTTAATGGCCGCTAAAGTTTCCTCACCATTAGCACGCAAATAGTTAATATGTTCTATCAGCACGACACCGTTTTGAACCGAAATACCAAACAACACAATAAAGCCTACTGCCGCCGAAATACTTAAATTTACGCCTAGAATCCACAGCAATAAAACACCCCCCGCAATGGCAAAGGGTACTGTCAGCATGACCAACAGCGCCTGAGATGCTGACTTAAATGCCCAAAACAACAAGGCGAAAATGAGTAATAGGGAAATCGGTACAATCACATACAAACGTTGCATTGCGCGTTGTTGATTTTCGAATTCACCCGACCAAACAATACGATACCCCGCTGGCAATTCCAGTTCTTGATGAACACGTTTCATCGCTTCTTTTACAAACGATCCTTGGTCTCTATCCACCAAATTGGCTTTAATGGCAATGCGCCGGTAATTGCTCTCTCGCGAAATTCGGTTGGCACCAGTTTTAAGTTCAATATCAGCAATTTCACCTAATGGTATCAAGGTGCCATCTTGAGTGGGAATTAACAAATCTGAAATAACAGCGACTGAATTGCGACCGCTCGGCAATAATCTTACCTGCAAATCGAAGCGACGTTCACCTTCAAGAATTTGAGTGGCAACCCCACCACCCAGAGCCACTTCAATTTGTTGATTAACATCTTCAATTTTAACCCCATGCATCGCTGCTTTAACGCGATTAACAATTAACTGGGCTTCACCAACCCCCATTTGCTGTTCGGCAGCAACATCTGCTGAACCTTGAATACTATTGAGAATACTGACAATTTGATTGGCTTTTTCTTGCATCACCGGTAAATCCAGTCCATACAACTTCACCACCACTTCACCCTGTGAACCAGAAATCGCTTCTTCTACACTGGCTTGAATTTGTTGAGAAAAGTTAAACGTCAAGCCTGAAAAAACACTTACCTTACGCTTAATATCCTCAATTAACGCCACTTTAGAAGCATAGCGCCATGTCTCTTTAGGCTCTAATTCAATATGAATTTCCATGCTGTTAAAGCCTTTACTGTCGGTACCATCTTCAGGCCGACCCAAATGACTGACCACCAATTTAACTTCAGGAAAGCCCATTAACACGTCACGAACCTGACGTTCTACCGATTTGCTTTCTGTTAATGAGGTGGACGTGGGTAATACCACGGTTAACCAAATATTGCCTTCATCAAACTTAGGCATAAACTCAGTGCCGAGTTGTTTGACAAACGACAAGCTAACAATCAGTGTCAGTGCGGCAAACACCATAAAACGCTTGGGCATACTGAGGACAAGATTCAGCACTTGCGTGTAAATTTTGTTAATGCGTTCCATCACTGGATTGTGACGTTCTGTTAAACGATGATCTAAAAAGAAACTCATCATCGCGGGAACAAGCGTTAGGGTTAGTAGCACTGAACCGATTAAAGCAAAGGTAAGGGTTAGCGCCATGGGGGTAAAAATTTTACCTTCCACCTGGCTAAAGGTAAGTACCGGTAAAAACGCGGCAATTAAGATCAGTTTAGAAAATAAAATCGGGCGAATCATTTGTCCGCCAACAGAAATGAGCGTTTGCCGACGATGCAACATCGAGGCGCCCTGCGCCATATCAGCCGTAAGTTTAACCATCACCGCTTCCACTAACACCACCGTCGAGTCAACGATAATGCCGAAATCGACTGCTCCCAATGAAATGAGGTTGGCGGATACGTTGTTTAAACTCATTAAAATAAACGAGAATAGCAAAGATAAGGGAATAATCACCGCAACCATCATGGCTGCAATCGGGCGCATCAAAAATACCATTAAAATAATCACCACCAACAAAGCGCCATGCAGCAAGTTATCGGTAACTGTGTGAATGGTATGGGTGACTAATTTGGTTCGATCATTCACCACCTCAACGCGCGTGCCAGCGGGCAAAAAAACTTGGTTCAATTCATCGATGCGCTGTTTAACCCCTTCAATCACCTTAACGGCATCTCCGCCTTTGGTCATTAACACAATGCCCAGCGACACATCGTCTTCGGTATTAAAACCAACGATACCCGTGCGTTCTTGATGACCAATTTCAACCCGTCCCAAATCACGCACACGCACAGGCGTGGTGCCATTCAGATTCACCACCACGACTTGAGCAATATCATCTAGGGTTTGCAACAAGCCAATGCCACGAATGACCATCGCTTGTTCACCACTGAGTAAGACTCCGCCACCCGTATTGCGATTATTGGCGGCGAGTGCTTCCATGACTTGTGCTGCCGTTAAGCCAAATGAACGCAAGCGTTCAGGGTCTAAATTCACTTGATACTGTTTAACTTGTCCACCAAAGCTGGTGACATCGGCGACGCCCGGTGCTGTTTTGATGTGTGGCGCAATGACCCAATCTTGTAAGGCGCGAATCTCGGTTAAGGGTAAATTATCGCTCTGCACCACGTAGCGATAAATCTCGCCGATACCCGTGGTTAAGGGACCTAAAACAGGTTGCACACCATCAGGTAAGCTGGCTTGTTTGAGTCTTTCTAATACTTGCTGTCGTGAAAAATAGTCTTCGGCTTTATCATTAAATGTTGCGGTCACCACCGACAAACCAAAGGTCGAAACAGAACGAACATGCATTAGATTGGGCGCACCATTAATCGCGCGCTCAATCGGCATACTTACCTTTTTCTCAACTTCTTCTGCCGACTGGTTAGGATATTGACTGATGACGACTACATAGACGTTTTGTACATCGGGGAATGCCTGAACCGGTAAACGTTCGTAAACCAAGGCACCGTAAATGGCCATTAATAAGGTGATAATGATCACCATCCAGCGTTGCTGAAGAGCGAAAACAAGGATATTACGAATCATAGCTTTGGCTTGTCTCTTATTGAGCGCTGTTCAGCAGCAACATGTCACGTCTTAAGGCTAAAGCACCGTTGCTGATGACCTGATCCCCTTTATTCAATCCAGCTAATAACATAGCTTGCGTTTCAAACCGCATACCTAGGATAACTTCTTGCCAACGATACCGATCATCGCCGACCTTACTGAACACATAGTGTTTGTCACCTTCTGTGACCACGGCACTTAGGGGAATCAACAAGCTAGGTTGCTCGTTACTATTGCGAATCGATACTTGAGCATGCATGGAAGGCAATAATTTCAAGTCGGTATTAGCCAATTTGCAACGCACTTGAATGGAACGTGTTTGCGGATTAACGACCTGACTGATGAAATCAACTTTGCCATAAAAGGCATAATCTGGCCAGGATGCTACGCGCACGGTAATGGGCTGACCAACATTTACCTTAGCAATGTCTTTTTCAAAAATGTCGACCCACAACCACAACTGCCCCAAATTGGAAATAACATAAAGTGGTGAAGCTAAATCGGGACGTACTTCCATACCTGGATTGACAGTGACTTCAGTAATGGTGCCATCGATGGGGGTGCGAAGGTGAAAGGCTCCCGTTTGCATACTCAAGCCGCCTGCTTGAACACCCAATTTTTCCAAAAACTTACGTGAGCGTTCAAATTCGGAGTTGGCTTGTACTAAGCCATCTTGTGCTTGTTCATAGTCTTTGCGAGACATGACCTTAGCTTCAAATAAGCGTTGCGCGCGAGCAAAGGATTCTTTGGCTAATTTTTGATTGGCGCTGGCTTTCTCTAGTGCAGACAAAGCATCGTTGAAATCGGGACTATCTAGCTGAAGAACCACATCACCCTTTTTAAGTTGCGCCCCCAAAGACAAAGGCGTTGAAATGACACGCCCACTGATGGGTGAGGTAAGACGAACGGTATGACTTTCGTCATAAGCGAGTGTGGCACTTGCTGGCGGCAGGATGGGAGAATCATCGTAAACAAGGGTGTATAGCCCTAAATGTTTATGACGGGAGTCTTGCTCGGTAACGACCACGTCATTGCCATCGGCAAAAAATGTGGGGATAGTTGGGGCATTTTCTGAAGGTGATTGAGCTTGTGTGACTGATGAGGTCGATTCATCACAACCCACTAACCACACACAACTTGCGAGTAACCAAACGAGGTGACGCATCATTTAACGCTTTCCTTCTTCGCCAATGGCGTAATCTAAACTTAACTGGGCTTGCAACAAATCATACTCGGCTTGAGTGTAGTCTAGCATGGTGCTTCGGTAATTATTTTCAGCATCTAAGAGTTCTAATAAAGAAATAGCACCTTGTTGATAGGCTACCAATGACGAACTGCGAATTTGAATGGCACGAGCGATCAGTTCTTTATCAAAACGTTCTAAACTGCGCTTTTTTTGTTGAAACTGTGCAAAAGCTTGAAGTACCTGTGTTTTAACTTGTTGCTGTAATTGTGCATAAGTTAATTCAGAGTATCTCTTTTCTGCTCTAGCTTGTTGCACTTCGCCTTGAAACTGATGCCATAACGGCATACTCAATTCGACACCCACACCAAAGCTATCGCGTGTGAAAGCGGTAGGATCATGCACTAATTGCATACCTACCTGAACATCGGGCAATTTTAACTTTTCTGCCAGATTAAGCTGTTTGTCTTGTCGCTCTACTAACAACTGAGAAGCGCGTACATCGGGACGGTTTTGTAGTGCCTGCTCTATCAGAACTTGAGTAGCTTGTTGCTTAAGTGGCTGAGTCATTGGAAATTGATCAACTGCTTGTAATTGATCGGGCTCGAAATGGTAAACCAATAATTCAGAAAGCTGTTGTCGAGCCAAACTCAGTGCCAGATGGGCTTGCTCCACATCATTTTTTGCTTTGAGTACCGCAACTTCAATACGGTTAAATTCGGTTTCAGAAATGTCGCCTGCTTTTAGCCGTAAATAATTGGCGCGAGAAGTTTCATTCAGTTGCTGGAGTATTTCGTTGTAAATACTCACCATTTTCTGTTGTTTGACTACTTGGTAGTAGGCAATCAACAACTCTTTTTTAAGTACGCGTAATAAATCTTCAAACAACAAGGTCTGTGCTTCGACACCCAGCTGCGCCCCTTCAATACGAAGCTGGCGCTTGCCAGCGGTTTCGATAAACTGAGTGAGGGTCAGGTTATTGCTGTAGGGTTGATCCCAGTATGCTGATCCCCCCTTCCAGCCGCGCGTATCGCCCAAGCCTGTAACACTCAAACCGAGTGAAGGATTGGTAAACTGACGTGAAACCACTAGCTGTGCTTGCACCATGTCGAGTTGCGCTTTTCCCGCCAACAAGGGCAGATTCTTCTCAATAAAAACCTGCAACACCTGTTGTTCACTAATGATGTTCGCAGCCATTAGCTGGGTTGACAGCATAAACGAACCAAGCAAAACCCAACGCACTAATCGCAACTGAACACCTCAACGCATACTGACCAAAACATACCGCATTCTAGCCCATTACTGTGATAAGAAGATGAAGCTTATCGCAGAAAATGAACCTATTTTTACCAAGCCTAACCGGCTTGTACTGACATCACCTGCCCCAAACGCGCCAGCATGGCCTCACTGCCAATGAGTTGCCAGAGTTTAGGCATTTCCGGACCATCATGACGAGCGGTCATTAGCAAGCGCAAGGGTAAAAATAACGCCTTTCCTTTGGCACCACTCGCTGCTTTAACGGCTTCAATCATCTCGGCATAGCTTGCCTTAACATGGGCTTCAACCGCTGTTAGGAAAACCGATCCTGCGCCAGCAATAGTGGCTTCAGTTTCGCTATCAAAAGCTAAGGGACTAAATAAAATATTTGCCCAGGTGTGTGCATCTTGAGGAAATACTGTATTGGGGCGGATAGCTTCGATGAATAACGCCTGTTTATCTTCAGGAACTAATTCACGCGTCTCAGCACCAATCCACTGCCACCAACTGGCATCATCCATACGCATTACCGCTTCTTTTTGCCAGTAGTGCAATTGAGCTTCATCGAAACGTGCTGGCGCAGAACCACAGTTTTCGACTTTAAAGTGTGTACCTAATTCAGCAGGTGTCATATAAGATGGGTTTTCGTAGTAATGCCCCAAACGTGCCATATAGTTCAACACTGCATCAGGGCGGAAACCTTCCGCTTGCATTTGACGGATATTGCGACTGCCGTTACGTTTTGACAAGGGCGCACCATCGGTACCTAAAATCAAATTCATGTGACCGTAAGCAGGAATCGGCAATCCCAAGGCTTGCAACATCATGATTTGACGCGGTGTGTTGGTTAAATGGTCCTCACCACGTAACACGTGAGTAATGCCCATTAAGGCATCGTCGATGGCGTTACAGAAGAAAAAGGCGGGCGAACCGTCACCACGAGCAATGATAAAGTCACCAATGTCATCGGATTTGAAACGCTGTTTGCCTTTCACCATATCATCGAAAACCACTTCTTCACCCTTGGGCACTCGGAAACGCAAGGTAAAGGGCTGACCCTCAGCTTTACGTTGCGCCACCTGTTCGGCTGTCAAATTGGCATGACGACCATCATAACGTGGCGGCAAGCCCGCTTGTGCCTGCATTTTGCGCATCACTTCTAATTCAACAGGGGTACAGAAACAGGGATAAACCATACCCATATCTTGCAGCTTTTGATAGTACTCAGCGTAAATCGCATCGCGCTGCGATTGCCAGTAAGGTCCATTACCCTTGTCGGCATCGGGACCTTCTTGCCAAGGTAAACCTAACCACAGCAAATCTTCACGCAGTGCATCCACATACTCCTCGCGTGAACGCTCTGCATCGGTATCTTCGATACGCAATACAAAATTGCCACCAGCAGCTTGAGCGGCAAGGTAACTAAATAATGCCGTACGGGCATTACCCATGTGAATATAGCCAGTCGGTGAAGGCGCAAAACGAGTTTTCATGAACTTTTTCTTTCTTCTTAGTAGTGAGGAGTTAAGGGTAATGAGTGAAGCGTGAGAAATTGGGTGTTGTGTGTCAGGGGCTAGGGTTCACCTCACCCCTCACTTTTTACACCTCAACCCTCACTTAAATACTTTCAACGCCACCCAAATAAGGACGTAAAGCGACGGGAATATAAACGCTACCATCGGCTTGCTGACCATTTTCTAACAGTGCAACCCAAGTACGACCGACAGCCAATCCCGAACCATTCAGTGTATGCAGTAATTGCGGTTTTCCGTCTTTAGATTTAAAGCGTGCTTGTAAACGACGTGCTTGAAAGTCTTCAAAATTTGAGCATGAAGAAATCTCACGATACTTATCTTGTGCCGGTAACCAGACTTCTAAATCGTAGGTTTTCGCCGCTGAAAAGCCCATATCACCTGCACACAACAGCATTTTTCGATATGGCAACTCTAACAGTTGTAAGATTTTTTCAGCATGTCCCGTCAATTCTTCCAAAGCTTGATGAGAGGCGTCTGGATGCACAAATTGCACCATTTCCACCTTTTCAAATTGATGCTGACGAATCAAACCACGGGTATCACGCCCTGCTGAACCCGCTTCGGAACGGAAGCAAGGGGTATGTGCGGTATAACGAATGGGCAGACTTTCTTCGGCGACAATTTCATCACGTAACAAATTAGTTACGGGAACTTCAGCGGTAGGAATCAGATAAAACTGACGGCTATCACCCTCACCCATGTTGATTTTGAACAGATCTTCTTCAAACTTGGGCAACTGACCCGTACCACGCATCGAATCGGCATTCACTAAGTAAGGCACATAGGTTTCGGTATAACCATGATGTAAGGTATGCTGGTCGAGCATAAACTGAATCAAAGCACGATGCAGGCGCGCACCCGCGCCTTTCATCACCGAAAAGCGAGAGCCGGTGACTTTAGTGGCTTCTTCGTTATTCAACCAACCGCGCGCTTCGGCCAAGGCAACGTGGTCTTGCACATCAAAATCGAAGCCTTTGGGTGTTCCCCAACGACTGACTTCAACATTGTCTTCCTCGCCTTTACCCATAGGTACGCTATCGTGTGGGATATTGGGAATTGCTAAAAGTAATTCTGAAATTTGTGCATCAACTTGCGCAAAAGCGCTTTCAGCGGTTTTCATTTGTTCGCCTAAATGTTCAACGGCGGCCAGTAAAGGGGCTATGTCTTCGCCTTTCGCTTTCGCCATACCAATGGCTTTCGACTTACTGTTACGTTCTGCTTGGGTTTCTTGTAAGGTTTTCTGCAGTTGTTTGCGTTGTTCTTCTAAAGCAGTAAAAGCTTGAGTATCCAAAACCACATGGCGTTTCGCTAAACCAGCAGCAACACCGTCTAAATCGGTGCGAAAGCGTTTCACATCTAACATAATTTTTCCTTAATAACGAATAGCGTAATTATAGCAAAAGCGAGCATTGATTAGGCGAAAAGACGATTGGCTTTGACATGGCATATCGACAGTGTCATGGCTTTACTTTATGATTTGAATGCAGAAAGCAAACCCAATAAAACGCGCCCTTGAGGAAAAATGATGAATGACTTAATGCTAACACTCGCCATTTGGACTATTCCTGTATTGTTGGCGATTACCCTTCATGAAGTCGCTCATGGCTGGGCAGCTTTGGCTTTTGGTGACAGAACCGCTCAAATGCTGGGTAGATTAAGCCTGAATCCACTGAAACACGTTGATCCTGTTGGTACGGTTCTGGTTCCTTTGTCGCTGTTGTTAATGAGTTGGCTGATGGGAAGTCAGCCCTTTTTGTTTGGTTGGGCGAAGCCTGTTCCCGTTTCCATCAAAAACCTGTCTCACCCCAAACGCGACATGGCCTGGGTGGCGATTGCAGGTCCTGCCAGTAATTTTATTCAAGCCATCGGCTGGGCGTTATTGCTTTATGTGTCTGTCGGTAGTGCCACCGAATGGTTACATAGCATGGCGATTGCTGGCATCAGTATCAATTTGGTGTTAATTGCCTTGAACTTACTGCCCGTTCCACCATTGGATGGTAGCCGCGTGTTAACGGCTTTGTTACCCAACCAACTCGGCTGGCAATATAATCGCCTAGAGCCCTATGGATTGTTGATTTTGATTGGATTGATGGTAATGGGTTGGTTAACCCCTTTAATCATGCCCTTATTCAATCTGTTCAAAGCAGTCGTATTCGGCATTGTCGGCATAAGTTAAACCAGCTAGTCTAACTGTTGACTAACTGTTCCAACCGCTTCATCGATGCAGCGCCTTTTTGTGCATGCGGCTGAGCAAAAATCATCACCCATAACTCAATAGCCATGCTTTCTAATTGTGCAAACCTATCGGGTTGATGCTGTGCAATACCTCGCTGTTTAGCTTTTTGCAATAGGTCTTCAACCGCTTGGTATTCATCCATTCGACGCTCATCCAAGGGCAGGTTTTCGCTGATTTTTTCTAGTCGATAAGCTGCTGCTTTTAAATAACGTGGCATATCACGCCAACCATTTTCAGGCATATTCATTACAAAACCGGCACTCAACTGCGCTTGAATGAAGGCGCGCGTATGCTCAATACTCACTTGTCGGGTCGGTGTATTAAGCTTGTCGCACAATGCCATCAGTTGTTGACCTTGTTGTAACAGATGTTGGGTTTGCAAAGCATAATCACGTACCTGACCTGTTAACTTATGACGAACACTTGCGACTAAGGCATTGAATTCAGTTTTAGTGCGCGTTAGGCTTGCGGTTGGTGATAAGTCTTGAATGGCTCTTTCGATGAGTTGTTCGACTAAATCGGCACAAGTGCGTTGCCAACGTGCCCAGGGCAAACACAATCCTTGATGTTTTAACCATTCTTTACGGATACCTGCAATGGGTTGTGCTAAGGAACATTTAATCAATCTGCGAACGCCAGCGGCATGGGCTTTATCTGCCTCTTGCTGTGACGGTAAAGGGGCTAAGACTACTCCTTCATTCGCAGGTGTCAACGCCAACCAAGCTAGGCCACCACCAGGTACTTTTTGCGTTAAGGCAACTTTTTCCCAAATCCACTCAGTGACCTCACCCACTGCCTCCTCAGCAGATTCACTAAATGCAGCTTGCTCGCGTAAGGCAGTTCTAGCTTGTTCGGCAAAACGTGTTTGTAGATCTGATAAGTCTCGACTGGTTGCCAACAGCTTTTTATCTTCACCCATTAAGGCAATTCGAGGTGATAAATGCGCAGGATAAACAATGTCTTGCCAGTGTTCAGGCGTAATCAGTATTTTGGCTTGCTGAGAAAGTTGTTGCGCTAACAACACATCAAATGGCAGATGATTTTTGCTTTGCAGAGCTTCGGCTGCTATCTGTGCTTGTTCAGCGGCGGGCTGTAAACGCACCCGCAAGGTCTTAGGTAAATAGCGAATAATGGCTTCGATTTTTTGCGGTAACAATCCTGGTACTAAGCGCGCTAAACTATCAGCGTTAAGTAAAGGCAACTGAGCCAAGTTAATTTTGACCGTCATACCATCGTCGTCGTCTCCCGGAGAAAACTTATAACTCAATGGCAGACTCAATTTATTCGCCAAACGCAGACGATTGGGGAAGTCTTGTAGCGCATCTACTTCTTTGCGGAATACATCTTCGCGCGTCATCACCAATTGCGCCACGCGTTCGCCGTCAGCTTTCAGCCAACGATCTAGGTCAACGACTCGACACATGCCTTGCGGTAAACGAGCGGCATAAAAATCGGCTAGGGCTTCATCATCAACTAAAATATCACTACGACGGGTTTTATCTTCCCAGTCGAGCGCCTCATCCATTAGCGCTTGGTTCTTGGCTAAAAAAGCCCATTTGGCATTCACGTCACCCGTCACTAAGGCATCACGAATAAAAATATTACGGGCTTCAGCCACATCTACTTTACCAAAGTCAGTTGGGCGATCTGCGGCAATAACAAGCCCGTACAAGCTTAGCGTTTCTTTTGCCAGCACCCGGCCCTGTTTTTTCGACCAATAGGGTGAATGCACCTGACGTTTCAGCACATGCGCTGCCAAACTTTCTAACCAGCGCACGTCAATTTCAGCGACAATTCTCGCCCAGGTACGACTGGTTTCTAACCATTCAAACGCCATGATCCATTTGGTTTGTCGCTTGGCTAATACTGATGAAGGATGAATGGCAAGTTGAACACCACGCGCACCTTGATAAAGTCGTGTGCGTTCATCACGCAACGCCACCTGCCCTAACAAGCCTGTGAGCAATGCCCGATGAAGGTTATAGGCAAGTTGGTCACTAAAGCCTGGTTCAGTCGTTGATTCTTTTTCTGACACTTCTTTGACTGCTAAGGGATTGAGTGCCCATTTCAATTCACTGACACTTTGGTGTAATTGCGCCACCAATTCATGCCATTCACGCATGCGCCGCCCCGAAATATAGTGCTTCTGACACCAAGTTTTTAGCTTATTTTTGGTGCTGTGTTTACGTTGATCTTCATAGGCTTGCCATAAATTGAGCAAAGACAAAAAATCAGAGCGGGCATCATCAAACAATCGATGTTTTTCGCGTGCCGCTTGCTGTTTATCGGCTGGCGTTTCGCGTGGGTCTTGTAAAGACAAGACACCCGCCAACACACAGGCTTCACTTAATACGCCTTCTTGTTGCGCCGCCACCAGCACACGTCCTAAACGAGGATCAAGTGGCAGTTTAGATAGGGTTTGACCTAGCTTAGTTAGGTTGCCCTTGTCGTCAATCGCCTGTAACTCTTCTAACAACCGATAACCATCATTAATCAGCTTATTCGCAGGCGGATCAATTAGTGGAAAAGTTTCTAAATTACCCAGCCCTTGCGCCTGCATTTGTAACATCACACTAGCTAAATTAGAGCGCTGCATTTCGGGTTCAGTAAAAGCTGGACGACCCAAGAAGTCCTCTTCACTATATAGCCGAATACACACCCCAGGCGCCACGCGCCCACAACGCCCTTTACGCTGATTGGCCGAGGCTTGTGCAATGGCTTCAATCGGCAGACGTTGCACCTTATTGCGTACCGAATAGCGTTTAATGCGCGCTAAGCCGCTGTCGATGACATGACGAATACCCGGCACAGTGAGCGAGGTTTCTGCAACGTTAGTCGCTAACACAATGCGTCTCGGTCCACCTGTGGTAAAAATACGTTGTTGATCGGCAAAGGACTGACGCGCATACAAGGGCAGAATATCGGTATTTTTCAGCCCTTCTAAACGCAAGGCCTCGCTGGCTTCACGAATATCGGCTTCGCCGGGAAGGAACACCAAAATATCACCAAATGGATCGTGAGCCGTCAATTCTTCAACGGCACGCACAATCGCCACATTCATATCGACTTCTTCATCATCGCTGATGGCTAATTCCGTCAGCGGACGATAGCGCACCTCGACAGGATAGGTTCGCCCCGAAACCGAAATAATCGGCGCAGCATTAAAGAATTGAGAGAAGCGTTCTAAATCAATGGTAGCGGAAGTAACAATCACTTTTAAGTCGGGGCGTTGCTCGATGAGTTGGCGTAAATAGCCCAATAAAAAGTCAATATTCAGACTGCGTTCATGCGCCTCATCGACAATAATGGTGTCGTATTCAGACAGTAACTTATCACCAGCAATTTCAGCTAACAACATACCATCGGTAAGGACTTTAATAGCGGTTTGTGGCGCGATTTGTTGATGAAAGCGGACTTTAACGCCTACCCATTCCCCTACCTTGGAATCGAGTTCTTCTGCTAAACGATTGGCTACGCTGCGCGCTGCCAAACGACGCGGTTGCGTTAAAGCAATGCGCCCCAAAGCACCTCGACCTGCCAGCATAGCTAATTTTGGTAACTGTGTGGTTTTTCCCGAACCTGTTTCTCCCGCCAGCACCACTACTTGATGTTGTTGAATAGACTGCACAATTTCGTCGGCTCTTTGCACCACAGGCAAACTCTCGTCTAAACGAATTTTATCGACTGGCAAACTTCGTTGAGACTGTGATGATAAGTTTTTTTGATGTTTTTTAGGCGCAACGATAGGATTGGTCGGCGATAACACATCAATAGGCTTTTTGATTGAAGGCTTAGTTAATGCCTCACTCAATGTTTTTTTCGGTTTAGAGACTGTTTTCCAGCCCGCTTTTTCAAACAGTTCTTTCATAAATATTTTTAATGACTAAATAGCTTTATTTTATTTCGGTTAACGCTTATATTATACGAATGATAACAATACACAGTTGAGGATTAATTATGAGTCATTTTCGCACACCTTTAACCGTACGACAGCTTTTTGATTACGAAACTTGGACCTATACCTATTTGGTATGGGATGAAGGCACCAAAGAAGCCGCTTTAATCGATACAGTACGTGAGCAATACGAGCGCGACATAAATTTAGTGAAAGAGCTTGGCTTAACGCTTAAATATACCTTGGACACACACATTCATGCCGATCACATTACGGCAAATGGATTATTGCGCGATACCACAGGGGCTGAAATCATTATTCACAAAAATGCCGCCATTAGCTGTGCCGATCAGTTAGTAACTGATGGTCAACAGTTTTTCTTAGGTGAACATGCTATCGAGGTGATGCACACCCCTGGACATACCAATATGGATATCAGCTACAAGATTGAGGGTGCCGTATTCACTGGCGACACCTTGCTGGTACGTGACTGTGGTCGCACCGACTTCCAGTTAGGTGACACAGAAGCTATGTACAACTCCTTAATGCGTTTATTTGCCTTACCTGAAGATACCATTGTATTCCCAGGACACGATTACAAAGGCTTTAGCTGCAGTACCATTGGCGAAGAAAAACGATTCAACGTTCGTGCAGGTGGCGGCAAAACCTTTGCCGAGTTCAAGGAAATCATGGATGCGATGAAATTACCTCCTCCTCGCCGTTTAGCGGTTTCAGTACCTGGAAACATGGTCTGTGGTAAGGTTGATGAGCCTACAGCGGCAAACGCCTAACAATACATACCATTGATCACTAAGCCAATAATAAAGGCGCTCAACAATGAGCGCCTTTATCGTTATGCTTGACACCACAATTAAGATTAAGAACCACTTTCACCCATCAGTGCGCTGTCTTGTACATCTAACACTTCCACATCAAAATGTAGTGTTTGACCTGCTAAAGGATGATTGGCATCTAACTTAATACCGTTTTCGTTTATTTCAGTTACTCGGAACAATGCCACCCCATCGGGTAATTCGGTTTGCACCTGCATACCAATTTCGAGTTCCATGTCTTCAGGAAAGTTTTCTTTTTGTGCCAGTAACAACAAACCGTGATTGTATTCACCATAAGCCTCTTCAGGGGCAACAGCGACTTTACCCGCAAAGCCAATGTCTTCACCCTCAAGAAACCCTTCTAACCCAGGAATGATGTCACCGTTTCCATGAACATATTCTAATGGTTCATAGCCTACAGAGGTATCAATGACTTCACCCGCATCGTTGGTTAGCGTGTAATGCATCAAAACCACACAACCATTTCGAATTTTCATGAACAATTCCTTACTAATGCCTTAAAATAAGCCTCATTATAGCAAAATGGTTAGAACTTCATGCGACAGATTGTTTTAGATACTGAAACCACGGGGATTGATCCTAAAGATGGACACCGTATTGTTGAAATTGGTGCGGTCGAATTAGAAAACCGTCAAGCTACCGGACGCACTTATCATCAATATCTCAACCCAGAAAGACAAATGGATGAAGAAGTGATGCGGGTACATGGTATTAGCAATGAGCGCGTTGCCAACGAACCCAAATTTGCTGAAGTGGTACATGAGTTTATGCAGTTCGTGCAGGGTGCTGAATTGCTGATTCACAACGCCCCCTTCGACGTGGGACATATCAATGCCGAACTCGCTCGTCTTAGCAACAATCCTTGGGGAAAGCTGGAAGACCACGTCACCATTACCGATACCCTAGCCATGGCCAAGAAGAGTTATCCTGGTCAGCGCAACAATTTAGATGCTTTGTGCAAACGATTGTTTATTGATAACAGTGCGCGGACCTTTCACGGTGCCTTACTCGATAGTCAAATTCTGGCCGATGTTTACTTAGCCATGACAGGTGGACAGACTGGATTAGGGCTATTTAATGAACACAATCATTCGGATAATGCATCTGGCTATCAAACAATCGATGCCGCCATTGCTCAAGCTCTACCCGCTTTTCAACTGAATGAGTCCCAACTCACTGCCCACCATGCCATGTTAACCAACATGCAAAAGAAAGCTTGCGTTTGGGTAGAAAAATATCCTCAAAGCCTTCAGCTTGGCGGATAACCAAAAGGTTCCGCCGCTTTACGCGCCGCCTCATCTACCCGTTCATTTTCGACATGACCGTTATGCCCTCGTACCCATTGCCAGTTAATGGTGTGCGGCTGCGCGGCGGCCACCAAAGACTTCCATAAATCGGGATTTTTCACGTCTTTGAACTGTTTGCGTTGCCAACCAGGCATCCATTCCGTCATACCCTTTTGCACATATTGCGAGTCGGTATATAAAGTCACCTGACAAGGGTTTTTTAAGGCATTCAGACCTTCAATCGCTGCTTGCAACTCCATACGATTATTGGTGGTATTAGCAGCTCCGCCGCTAATCATTTTTTCGACTTCACCAAAGCGTAGCAAGGCTGCCCAGCCACCTGGTCCAGGATTGCCTGAACAGGCACCATCTGTAAAAATTTCTATCTGCTTCATGTTTTTCTATCGTTTTGTTTTATTTCTCGATGCGTCACACCAACGTCAGCTTGTTGACGCTTAGCCAATTGCGGCAATAACGACTGCCAACGCCAACCATCTCGCAAACCAATGAGTTTAACACGTGCCGTTTTTTTGTGCGCAACCAAACCATAACCTTGTGAAAAAGGTGTCGCCAACCAAGGAAACCAACGTTTCCAGCCGGTTGCAGGATAAAAGTCCACCTGTTGAATTTCATAACCCAAGGTTTGCAATGCATCCACCAACCTGCCTGCACCTAACAGAGACAATCCTGAAGCCGCCTGACGGTGTGCACCCCAAATTTGACCGCGCCAAGCATTCAACGGATGAAAACCCATTACCACCAAGCGTCCGTCATTAATTAGAATGCGATCAACTTCACGTAACACCGCGTAAGGATCGTGCGACAACTCCAAGGTAAAAGACATTACCACACAGTCAATAGCTTGATTGGCAACGGGCAAATCTTCAAAATCGACCACGGCATGTGTATTGGTCAATCGGCTATCGGTCAAAATAAAATGTTCACCAATCGGACAGCTACGCCAAGCCTGCGCATAATCTGTAGCCACACCCAGCTGTAACCCATAGTAACCAAACTGTTTTTTAAGCACAGCTGTCAACCAAGCTTGTTGATGCGCCATTAAGGCATCACAAGCATCTGTGGCACAAAAGGCTTTTAAAAAATGACTCAGATGACGCATCTTCGCTCCTTTGGTTATTGACCATTTCAGCCTGCTTGACTATTATGTTCAGATGACTAACCCATCACACGCTCATGTCAAGATCGTCGGTTTGCCCGCACTTGATGATAATTATATCTGGATAATAACACAGGCTAAACAAACACTGGTTATTGATCCGGGTGAAAGCCAACCGGTAATAGACTGGTGTCGCGCCAATAACCGACAACCTAGTGCTATTCTACTCACACACACGCATCATGACCACATAGATGGTATTTCAGACTTGCTGCAAATTTACGGTCAGGATTTACCTATTTATGCTAACGCTGACGCCCAACTAACCTATGCGTTCAATCCGATTTTACCCGAACAAATTCTGAATATCGGTGATATTCGTCTATCGGTAATGTTATTAGCTGGTCATACCCCCGACCATATAGGTTTTTACTGGGCTGAAGAGCAAGCTTTGTTTTGTGGTGACAGCCTATTTACGGGAGGTTGCGGACGCTTATTTAATGGCGGCACCCCAGAGCAAATGACCGACACATTAGCCAAAATTGCACAGTTACCAGCGCAGACAGCCATTTATTGTGCCCACGAATATACCCTCGCCAACCTGCGCTTTGCGCTTAGGGTCGAACCTGACAATCGTGACACGCAACAACGCTTAACTCATGCCAAAGCCCTCAGAGCGCAAGGTCTGCCAACCGTTCCCTCAGTACTCAGTGAAGAATGCGCCACCAATCCATTTTTACGCACACACCTGCCGGCTGTCTCGGTTGCCATTAATCACTGGTGGAAAGCACAAGCCGATAATCCAGTCGAACGCTTTGCCCAGTTACGTGCATGGAAAAACCAACTTGATGCTACAGGCGTATTGGAGCATGACGAATGAATAAACTAAGCTTTTCTTTACTTGCCTTATGCGTCAGCAGCCTGTTACTGACGGGATGTAGCCAAGGCATTAAAGATGAAGTGAATTTATCGGGAAAATCGGCAACGACGGGCAAACGCTCTGGAGCCATGTTGAACTATAGTTTGCATGAGTTGAAAGAAATTGATCTGACTAACCGTGAAGCCGATGAAGAAGATAGCAGTATTGATATTTGGCAAAAAATCACCGATGGTTATCAACTCAATCAATCGATTAACAGTCGAATTCAAAACGAAATCAATTTCTATCATGCGCGCCCCAAAACCATTCCTGAAGCCTTGCGACGTGCCTCACCTTATTTGTACATGATTACGCATGAAATTCAGCAACGTAACATGCCAATGGAAATTGCCTTTTTACCCATTATTGAAAGTTCATTTAATACCAAAGCCCTATCTAGCGCCAACGCTTCTGGTATGTGGCAATTTACGCCCGATACGGCGCAAGTTCGCGGCTTAAAAAATGACTGGTGGTACGATGGTCGTAGAGACGTTTACGAATCGACTGTGGCTGCGTTGGACTTGTTACAAAGTTTGTATGGTCGTTTGGACAATGATTGGATGTTAGCACTTGCAGCCTACAATTGGGGCGCATTGAATGTAAAAGCTGCTATTGCCAAGAATAAAGCCAAGGGATTGCCTACCGACTATTGGAACTTAAAAATGCCCACCGAAACCATGCGCTATGTGCCGAAACTACTAGCCGTAGCAGAAATGGTTAAATCCGCGCCTCAATATAAAATTGCCTTGCCGAATATTCCAAACACCCCCCTGCTAACACGCATTCAAATCGACCAACAAATTGATTTATCCACTGCCGCTCAAATGGCAGACATGTCTTGGGATGACTTCCACCGCATCAATGCGGGGCACAAACGCATTACCACCAACCCCGATGAAAAGACCCATGTGGTGGTTCCAGTTGATAAGCTCAGCACCTTTGCCATTAATTTAACGCGTTTTGCGCCACAGACTAATGGTAAATGGATTTCTTATACCATGACGGCTAACGACAGCTTAGTTGATGTTGCCAAACGGCACAACACCACCCCTGAAATTTTATTACGTATCAATCAGTTAAGTTATTCACCTAAAACAGGACAAACCCTGCTCATTCCTGTCGATCATCAACAATTGGATGAAAATGTTGCTGCTTCTGCTGAAACCAGCCTAAAAACAACCTTAGCACTGGAAAGTCGTGAAATTGCCAATGCGCGTGCTTTAGCGGAACGTAAAGAAGCTCTTAAAAAGCAAAAAATTACGCATACACTACGCTCGAATCAGCCGTTATCCAAAGTTGCTGAATATTACGGTGTCTCTTTACGTGCGCTGGCTCTTGTTAATAATTTAACTCCGCAATCGAAATTGAAAGTGGGTCAAGAGCTGATTATTCCTGTAGAAAAGGTAATTTCGGTAACGGCCAAAAAAGGCGATACCTGGCAATCGATTGCTAAACAAAATCGAGTTCCTGCCCATGTATTGTTGAGCTTTAACAATGCCAAAGAAAAAGATCCCATTAAACCCGGTCAGGCTGTTAAAGTACCGAAAATGGGTTAACAGATAAGACTCAGGCTTTCTACCTTTAAAAAATACCCTATTCCTCCGCCTTATCAAGACGAAGGTTATGATCTTCTCAAAAAATCTTAAGCTAAACGTTGTTGCAAATAACGATGAGGCGCACTGGCCAATAATCGCTGCGTATAAGCTTCTTTGGGTGCTGTGAGCACCTGCTCTGTTGTTCCCATTTCCACAATTTTACCCGCTTGCATCACCGCCACACGATGGGCAATACGCGGCACAATCGACAAATCGTGGGTAATAAACAAATAAGAAACGCCCATGCGTTGTTGTAGCTCATCCAGTAAGGTAAGTATTTGACCACGTACCGTTACATCCAAGGCACTGGTGGGTTCGTCACAAATAATTAAACTGGGTTCTACCGCTAAGGCACGCGCAATACCGATACGTTGCCTTTGACCACCCGAAAACTCATGCGGATAACGCTGCGCATGGTTCGGTTCTAATCCGACTAAAACCAATAATTCAGCCACTCGAGCGTCACGATTGCTTGGCTCGCCGACATTTAAGCTATCCATACCCTCCCGAATCAGTTTGCCTACGGTCATGCGTGGATTAAAAGCACCATAAGGGTCTTGAAAGACCACTTGAAGATGCTTACGCAGTGGGCGCATTTCACGTTCACTTAAATCGATGAGTGCATGATTCAAAAAAGAAATGCGACCGCGTGCAGGCACTAATTTAAGCACGGCTTGTGCAAGCGTGGTTTTACCACAACCCGACTCGCCGACCAACGCCAGTGTTTCACCTTTATGAACATGCAAATCAATGGCATTCACCGCCACGGTATCTGGCTGTTTACGCAATAACCAGCCTTTACGACGCCCAGCAAAACTAACGGTTAAACCTTCTGTTGAAAGCACGATTTCACTGTGCGCAACAGCAGAGCGAAACTCTGTTACTGGCAAGGCATTGGCAATTAAACGACGTGTATAGGGATGATGGGCAGATTTAAAAAATTGTTCAATCGGTAGCACTTCAATCAGCTTACCCTTGTACATGACCCCCACCCGATGCGCCAACTGAGCAACCAGCCCCATGTCGTGGGTAATAAATAA
Organism: uncultured Francisella sp.; assembly: GCA_964519885.1. Taxonomy (GTDB): domain Bacteria; phylum Pseudomonadota; class Gammaproteobacteria; order Thiomicrospirales; family Thiomicrospiraceae. Next base: position 39,548 of record CAZFLX010000018.1, read on the forward strand.
TATGGTCAGTCCACGCTTTTGTTGTAACGACAAAAGAAGTTCTAACACTTGCGCTTGAATAGTCACATCCAAAGCGGTTGTCGGCTCATCGGCAATTAACAACTCAGGCTCGCCAGCAAGCGCCATAGCAATCATGATGCGTTGCTTTTGTCCACCAGATAGCTGGTGAGGATACCAGTTATAACGCTCATCCGCATCGGGAATACCGACTTCTTCCATCAATTCAATGACACGTTGACGCTGCTCCGTGCCGCGTAGTGTCGTTTGAAGATGAAGCACTTCGGCAATTTGATCGCCCACACGCATTAAGGGATTAAGCGCCGTCATCGGTTCTTGAAAAATCATACCGATACGACCACCACGCACCTTCTGCATCTGCCCTTCCGATAAAGACAACAACTCACTTTCAGTCAGCTTAATATGTCCCGATAACTGCATATTCCCTGGTAACAAACGCATTAACGCCAAGGCCGTCAACGACTTGCCAGAACCCGACTCACCGACCAAAGCGAAAACTTCGCCTTTTTGCATGCTAAAGGAGACCTCATCGACCAGCTTACGCTCATCGGTTAATTGAACGCTGAGTTTTTCAACCGCTAATAAACTTGTTGGCATCTTGCCTTCCTAACTTCTTGTTGCTCTGGGATTAAATACCTGCTGAATGCGGTCGGCTAATAAATTAGCCGATAGTACCAGCGTAAACATACCGGCAAATGCGCCAAACAAATTCCACCACACCACAGGCTCTCGATTCAGTTCTTGTCGTGCTAAGTTAATCATATTACCCCAGCTGGGCATGGTCGGATCGACTCCGATACCGACATAAGACAAAACTGCTTCAGCAAGCACTAGACCACTAAAATCCAACACCACTGCAATCAGCACCAAATGCCCGACGTTGGGTAATAAGTGTCTGCCGATGATTCTACCATCGGAAACACCAAAGGCTTTAGCCGCTTTCACATATTCCATTTCGCGCAGTTTCAACGATTCCGCGCGTAATATTCGTGCCAATCCCGTCCAGCCCGTCAATCCTAACACTAAGCACACCAACAACAAGCGCACGTCCGCACGCTCCTGTTCACTGGCAAAGAGTTCGGCATGTTGCGCTAAATAAAGTTGTGCTAATAACATGGCACTGGCAATTAGCAATACCCCTGGCACGGCATTAAGCGTGGTATAGGCGTATTGCACCGCATCATCCACCCAGCCCTTAAAATAGCCTGCGGCAATCCCCAAGCTGATGGCAAAAGGGAGGGTTAGCAAGGTAGTGAGTCCACCAATCAGCACACCCGTACGCACCCCTTTTAAGGTTTCATAAAGCACATCTTGCCCAACCTTGCCGGTGCCCAACACATGATAAGACTGCCCCATGCCCCACAACCAAGCCGACAAGGCTGATAAGCTAACCAAGGTCAAGGCGGCGGTTCGCCAAGGAATGTCAGTGTCTTTAAAAAGACTTAACCTTGCTAGTATCATGACCAGAATAGCCGCCAAGCCAGCACCTACGACTAACCAAAAAAGGGATTGTTGCACAATATCCGTGACCTGTTCCGATGCATCATTTAGATGAGTCCCAGCATATTTCAAAGCGACAGGTGCACGAATCACTGCACCATCCTCGGTTTGACGCGTTTCTTTCCACAGACTTTCAATGGCAAAAGGGGCGGAATAGCTTTTTTCTTGTCCCGTCGCCATTTTAGCCAAAGCAACATCTAACACACTGACCACAGGACGATAAGGATTGTCGGTACGCCAATGAATCGAGTCAGCCAAGGCAATGAACACAAACCACAACAAAATAACCGATGACGCCAAAGCGGTATGACTTTGCACGACCAAGCGCCAACGCTCACGCGCTAATTCATCTCGTTTGAGTTGCCAAGCAAAACCCACTAGGCTGAGCACCAGCAACCAAACAACAATATCTGACCAGAGCACTAACATTAGTCATCTCCCAAACGAACGCGAGGATCCGCCCACGCATAGGCAATATCGGTCAAGATAAGTCCGAACACATATAAAACCGCCCCCAAATAAACCATCGCACGTACAATGGCAAAATCCTGACTGTTAATGGCATCAATGGTATAACTTCCCAGCCCGGGAATACCGAAAAAAGACTCCATAATTAAGCTACCCATAAAGAGTAAAGGCAACACAGCCACCACCCCAGTCAAAATGGGTAACATGCCATTCGGTAGCACATGTTTTCGCATCACCTGCCATTGGCTTAACCCCTTTGCTCGTGCGGTACGTGCAAAATCCTTATCAGCTTCTTCTAATAAAATGCTACGATACCAGCGCACCCCAGCCCCTACCCCTGCAATCACACCGAGCACAATCGGCAAAAGCAAAAACCGCCATAAGTCTCCATCGGGTTCATAGCCAGAAATGGGAAACCAATGCCAAAGTTTCGCCATCACATACTGACCACCAATGATAAAAAACAGCCCAGAAATCGACATAATAATGACGGTAATCACTAAGCCTAATTTATCGAGCCACTGACCCCGAAACATCACCAGTAATAACGCCAAAGCAATATTAACGATTAATCCCAGTACAAAACTTGGTAAAGCCAACCATAAAGATGGCCAAGCACGTTGCGCTAAATCGGCACCAATGGCACGACCCGCATCCGATACACCAAAATCAAACATCATCAACTGCACCGATTTCTGCCAAAAAATGGTTTGTGACAGCATCGACCGGCCAGCAGCTTCGCTATTCCATAGCAAAGGCAAATCATAGCCACGAGCCGCTTTCCAAGCGGCAATAGCCGCATCGGTGACATGTTTATTACCGAGTTGAGCACGTGCCATATCATCAGGGGAGTTGACAACAAAAAACAAGGTGAAGGTGAGCAGATTCACCATCAATAAAATCGGTAGTAGCCAGAGTAAACGGCGAATAATGTAGGTGGTCATACAAGTCCCCCCGTCATAACAGAATCTTGATACAAATACTGCTGAAAACCGACAAAGGTTTGTTTAATCTCATTTACACTACCAAACTGTTGCAATGCATCATCAATACCGCCATATTTAAGTTCAAGCAGTCCTTTCATATTATCTTGCGAAAGTTGACCAACTCCATCACGCACATACTGATTGAGAACGAACTGAATAAAAACGTGTTGTTTATCATCTCTAAAGGCTTGCTGAATATCTGGTAATGCCGTTTTAACACGATCAGCCCGTGTATGGATTTCTTTCGCAAAAGCAATGTAAGCCAGTAAATCGTAAACGTCAGAATCCACTGCACCAATCAGATGACTCATTTCCTTGAGTTTTTCATCAGTATATTCAGATTCGCGCAGTTTATTCAGAAGTGCATCTCGTGTGCTAGGCAGGCTCCAAATCTTTCTTAGCTCATCTTCATTATGAAACAGACTGGGCAAATCATCGTATAACTGTTGAATAAACGCATACGCTGTAACCAAAGTTCCTTTAAACCAATACAAACTACTGGCAAGGTGTTGTTGAATTTTGCGTGCTTGACCATCGGAAAGTTGGATCAAAATTTTTTCTTTAGGCGGCTTAGGTGGCTGTGTCGGATCTGGAGGCACGCTAGGGTCTGGGGTCGGCTTAGGCACTTCGGTAGGAGCTTGCGTTGGCGACTCTGTCGGTTCAGGAGGCAATGGCTCGCCATCCCATGCTTTGTCAGCAAAATTATGGTATGCCTTGTCGAAATCGTAAATAGTAAAAAATGCTTTGCCTTCGTAAAGGCGCGTGCCACGACCTACAATTTGCTTAAACTCAATCATATTATTACAAGGGCGCATGAGTACAATATTACGTACGTTAGGGGCATCAACCCCTGTCGAAAGCTTGCGCGAGGTGGTTAAAATCGTGGGTATGGTTCGGTCATTATTCTGAAACTGACGCAAATCCGTTTCGCCTTCTTTACCATCGTGTGCGGTGACACGAACACAGTAAGCGAGATTTTGCGTAATACCCTGTTTAACTGCCCACTGGTTTACCATGTCTCTCACCATGGCGGCATGTTCTTGCGAAGCACAAAATACAATCGTTTTTTCGTGCGGATTGATTTGACGCATCCAATAAGCAACCCGTGCTTGCTCGCGGGCGGGAATGGTGATGATGCGGTTAAAATCACCCGCTTTATACAGCTTCCCTGCTTCTGGCTCACCTTGAATAACAACACCGTCGCCTGGGGTGTAAATGTATTCATCCATCATGCCGCTAATCATTTGGACTTTGAATGGTGTTAAAAAGCCATCATCAATGCCTTCTTTTAAGGTGTAACTGTAAACAGGTTCACCAAAATAGTCGTAAGTATCGACGTTATCTTTGCGCTTTGGGGTAGCAGTGAGTCCTAATTGCACCGCTGGTGCAAAATAAGTCAGAATTTCACGCCAACTACTCTCATCGTTTGCGCCACCCCGGTGGCACTCGTCGATAATAATGAAGTCGAAAAAGTCGCTTGGATAGTCGGTAAAGTAGTTTTTTTCCGAATTATCGGCTTGTTGCTCGTTGCTTGCGCCCATCAGGGTTTGAAAAATGGTAAAGAAGATACTGGCATTTTTAGGCACGCCATGTTTGCCGATTAGCTCTGGTGTGATGCGCATCAGCGCACCATCACCAAACGCACCAAAGGATGAAAAGGCTTGATCGGCTAAAATATTACGGTCTGCCAAAAACAAAATACGTGGGCGACTGCTCGCCGAATGACTGAGCGATGCGTTCAGTGTCCAGCGTGCATGAAACAGCTTCCACACCAAATGAAACGCAATGGCGGTTTTGCCTGTGCCTGTTGCCAGTGTTAGCAAAATGCGTTTATTACCCTTTGCAAGGCTATCGAGTACCGCATAAACCGCATTTTCTTGATAGTAACGTGGTTTCCAAGTACCGCTTTTTGTTTCAAAAGGAACAGCGGCAAAACTTCTGCGCCAATAAACTACGGCATCGGTATCAGTATCGTCAAACGTCAGCGCCCACAAATCCTGTGGCGATAGAAAGTCATCTACATAAGCTTGCTCGCCCGTTAAGGTATCAATCTGATAAATCTGATGTCCATTACTGCTGTAAGCAATGCGACAATTTAGGCGTTTTGCATAGTCCATCGCTTGGCGTATGCCCTCGCTCGCGTCTAATGACTCTTTTTTAGCTTCGACAACGGCCAGTTTACGCCCTTGGTAGCTTAATACATAATCGCTTTTAACCTCGGCGCTTCGCTGATTTGCATTGATAATACGCCCTGGACAAATCACTTCCCGATGAATATAAGCATGTTCAAGCTTACCCCAACCCACCGCGTGAAGCTTAGGGTCGATGAGGTTGGCTCTGGTGTCTGCTTCATTCATACTGGTCATATTATTCATTCCTGTTTCATCGGTGAATCAAAACCCGATCAAAAAATATGTTATTTATAGGATTATGATTTAACTGAAAAAGATTAAATCACGTTACTACTTTTGGTCTAACAATCAAAACCCGATCAAAAAAATTATACCCAAAAAGGTACATAGCCTGCCCGGGGATGCTCTGGATCAGCCGCCTTAATTAAGCCTTCAGCTTCTGCCATTTTAATGACTTTAGAAACTTGTGCCGCATTACGAGCCTCAATACCCAATCTCATCAACAAGGTAGCGTTTTTCATGCGTACTCCTGTTAAATACTGAATCACAGCGTGTTGATAGCAGGCGCGCAATCGCTCACTGGGCGACATGTCAGCGAAACTACGTGGCGCATACAAAATAACTTGTAGAGAATCAGCATCGGCATAAAATTTAGGCGGAGGTAATTGGTGCAGTTCAATGTGTATCACCACTTTGTCTAAACCACTGCCTTGTTCTTCGCACATTCCCATGCGACGCATTAAACTAGCTAAAATAGCATTTCGTGACCGAGGCGGTAAGTCAATCATACGGTCTGGGTTCATCAGCGGTTTACCTGGATTCGTCACTTCCAATCGGTCGCTAAACAACTCAACCATCACACCTGCACCACTAACCGTCATGTCTTGATGAATAATCGCATTCGCAATCGTTTCTCTAACCGCCAAGTCTGGGTAAATACGATTCGTCTCACGCAGGGCTGTGCCTATGTGCTCATTATGTGGCAATTGCGCTTGTATAAAGGTAAGCAAGGTTTCAAAACCTACAGCATAGCCAGTATTAGCATCGTATCTATGCGCAACGGTAGCGGCACGATTATTGCCTTGATAAACGACAAACCTAACTGCTTTACGAGCTAACTCATGACCAAAGGTCGTTAAATCACGTGCCAACAAAATGGCACCCAAATTGGTTATATTCCAATGTTCACCAACATCGGTCGTAATAATACCTTCGGCTGCTAATTTTTCTAAAATACCTTTACGATTATCGGGTAACGGGTGTTTTATAAGATGAAAATACTGACTGTAATCGAGTAACGCGAGTACCTCATCACTCGTGGCGAAGGGTTTTGCGATGCCTTTTTCCCATGCGTGAGGACGTAGGTTGGTGATGAGCTTTTGTAGATATTCGGGATAGTCAGCTAATTTGGGGGTGCCACTGCCAATACGCACATACTGAATATTGTCGAAACTAACAGGCACACTGGTAGCGGCTGGTATTTCTAATATCACCACATGACCATTGGGGTGATCGACTTCGTAAAACACCACGGGAATGCTAGGCGATAAACGTTGCGCCAGCCATAAACGAAATACCTGATTGCCCACCGTTTTGCTTTCGGGATAAAAATTTGTACCAACGATTTGCTTACTATCGTTATCGACACCCCACACCACATAGGCTAACTCTTGCCCTTCGATGCGGGCAGCATTCGATAATGCCGAGCAGAGTTTTGCAATCGTATCAGGCTCTTCGTTATTAAGTTTAAATTCGACGCAACTGGTTTCACCCTTGCCTCGTAGCAAATCGTTGAGCAACAGTAAATAACGCTGGTTCATGCACTTTCCTGCCAATGTGCCGTCAGTTCACCTGTAAAGGCTTTGTGCAATAGCGATTGTTTCAGTTCTTGCAAGGCGACAAGTTTTTGTTGATACACATCGGTTAAGGCTTGGGTTTGGTCTTGCAGTCGTTCAATAGTATTCACCAATTGCTTTTGCGATTCAATGTTAGGTATTGGCAAAACCGCCTTCTTAACTAGATCACTACTAATATTTTTAACAATCGCCCCACTTGCCAATAATTGAAATTGTTTCTGAACAAAATTAGACGATAAAAGGTAATAAAAGTAGTCTGTGTTAATTGTCTCGTTTAGTCTTAATACAAACCATCCGTCGTGAATACATCCTGTTGTTTTCATAATATATGGTCTGCCAAAAGACATCGAATTAGTTAGAATAAAATCACCTTCTACAACATATCTTGATTGCAATGATCCTTCATGTGTAATTTTTTCAGACGTTGCGGATATATATTTTTGATCATTTTTAGTATCTCCAATTTTAATCCAATTTACACCAGATGATTCTGTTGTAAGGTAGCTTTTAATTGGACGCGGCGAGCTTCCCCGTTGAACAATACAAACCTCTCCCAACTTCTTAACTTCCCACCCCTCACCACCTTGACTAAAAATGCGGTTTAGTTCGGTATCGAACAGCTCTTTCGCATTGCTAATGGCTTGTTGGGTGTTGGCAATGGCGGTATCAATGGCTTCAAAGGCTTGGTCGAGAATGTCAACAATACGTTGTTGTTCGGAAAGTGGGGGGATAGAAAATAGCATTTCTCGAAGCTGTTTTAAGTAAATTCCCTTTTGAGCAACCCCTCTAGCTCCTTCGGTTAGCCTGCCAATACTACTTTGTAACAAAAACATCAAAAATCGTGAAAATAATTGTCTTTCATCTGGTTTTAAGACTGCAACGCTTCGCTGAAGTGTAAATTTACTTTCATTCTCGACAACAGCTGCACGACCGATAGTACCAACGATTGTTAGTAAAACATCACCAGTAGAAACTAATGTTCTAGCATTTTCTTGCTCAAAATCTTCTTTAGTTAAGTATCTAGGTTCATCAAATGTAATTAGATTATTAAAAATATTTTTTGAACTCAGCATGATATAGTCGCTGTTTTCTACCCCTTTTGGTGGATTATGACTACCATCAGTAACTTTTAAGCACACATCCCCCAGCTTCTTAACCTCCCACCCCTTACGTAAGGTCATGCTAACAGCTCCTTAATACTGTGCATTAATTCGGCAGTTTGTGAATCTAGGCTGGCAAGTTCTTCTAAAATATCGTCGGGGTCACGCAATTCTACCACCGCTTGAGCGGTTGGGTTTTTGACCGATAAATCGTAGGTTGTGGTATCGATGTCGGTAATGTTTAACGTCCAAGACTTTGCCGAGTCAGCTTTGGTGGCTTGCAAGGCGACAAAATCGGCTAAATCATCATCGTTTAACGGGTTGCTTTTACCCAGGCTACGCCCTGGGTCTAACTGGTAGTACCATATCTTTTGTGTCGGCTCACCTTTGGTAAAAAACAGCACCACCGTTTTAACGCCCGCCCCTAAAAAGGTTTTGGCAGGCATATCCAGCACCGTATGCAAATTACAGTAGCTTAATAATTCTTTACGCAAAGCAATAGAGGCATTATCGGTATTGCTTAAAAAGGTATTTTTAATGACAATCGCCGCCCGTCCACCAGGTTTAAGCATTGCCATAAAGTGTTGCAAAAATAGAAACGCCGTTTCACCTGTGCGAATCGGGAAATTGTGTTGCACCTCTGCGCGTTCTTTACCACCAAAAGGCGGATTTGCCAGCACAATGTGCTTTTGTTGGCTCGGCTGAATGCTGTTAATGTCTTCGGTAAGGGTATTGGTATGCACCACATTCGGCGCTTCGATGCCATGCAAAATCATGTTCATAATCGCAATCACATACGCCAGCGGTTTTTTCTCTTTGGCGTAAAAAGTGCGCTCTTGCAGTGTGGTTAAGTCGGAAACAGTTAAATTAGGCTGATGACGCAAATAATCGTAAGCTTCGCACAAAAAGCCTGCCGACCCTGCCGCGCCATCGTAAATGGTTTCACCGATTTTCGGTTGTATCACCTGAATCATGGCACGAATGAGCGGACGTGGCGTGTAGTACTCACCGCCATTGCGCCCTGCATTGCCCATGTTTTTAATTTTGACTTCGTATAAATGCGACAGTTCGTGTTTGGCGGCTTGAGAACGGAATTGCAGTTCATCGACCTTTTCTAACACACCACGCAATAAATAACCGTCTTGAATGCGGTTACGAATTTCGCTAAACACTTCGCCAATTTTATATTCGATGGTGTTGGCATGGTCGGCACGTTCTTTGAACGATTTAAGATACGGGAAGAGTTTGTTATTAATAAAATCGATTAAGTCATCACCAATCAACGCATTTTGATAGTCCGTTTGCCCTTGAACATTCTTAGGTACAGCCCACGAACCCCAGCGATAGGCTTCATCTATTAGGTAAGCAAAGGGCTTGTCTTCTAGCTCAGCAATTTGCGAGCGTTCAAATTCTAAATCATCTAGGTACTTTAAAAACAACATCCACGAGGTTTGTTCGGTGTAGTCTAACTCGCTCGAACAGCCCGCATCTTTATGAAGCATGTCGTCGATGTTTTTAAAGGTTTGTTCAAACATGGGTGTCCTAATTGTGAGGTGTTTGTGAATGCTGCCTATTCTACCTTAATTGGGCTTGCTTGGTATTTCTCCACAGCAATCCAACCAACCCCATCAATAACAAAGCACCCAGCGCCAACGGCCACAAAACGGGCTGATTCCAGCTCTCTTGCGCTTGCTCTCGCTTCGCCACATCAATGCGGCGATACTTTAAGGTATTGTTAGCCATCAAGTTAGGATAGACATTATTCACCCAACCATGAAACAAGCTAACACTTTGCGGATGCAAGCCGAACACCCAAGGGGCATCCTCGCGAACCAAAGCAACGGCTTGTTGAATTAAAGCTCGACGCTCGGTGGAATCTTCCATACGCGCAATCTGCTCATAAAGAGCATCAAATTGAGGATTTTTGTAATTGCTGGCATTTTCACCGCCCGACTCCATTTTGGCGTTGCTACCCGCGAGTAAAAACAAGAAGTTTTCGGCATCGGGGTAATCCGCATTCCAGCCCCAACTAAAA
>CAZFLX010000019.1:0-49123 GCA_964519885.1 uncultured Francisella sp.
TCACTGGCATTGATCTAGCCGACGAGTTGATTCAAGTGGCTCAGCAACATGCCAAGGATTCATCTCTCACTATTGATTATCAGTGTGTGAGTGCCGAAAATTTCGCACAACAATATCCAGCAGAATTTGATGTCGTCGTCTGCATGGAGCTGCTAGAGCACGTTCCCGATCCAGCTGCCATTTTAGCAGCAGCATCACACTGCCTTGCTCCTCAAGGCTGGTTATTTGCCTCGACCATCAATCAAACTTTTAAAGCCAAAGCCTTGGCAGTTTGGGTGGCTGAGACTATATTAAACCTCATTCCCAAAGGCACCCATAATGCCGATCAGTTTATCGCACCGCACCAGTTGGTAGCATGGACTGAACAGCTCGGATTAACCGCCGTTCAGTTGATGGGATTACACTATCATCCGTTCAAACGTAGCACACACCTTGCCTTGCCTGCGGATGTGAATTATTTAATGGCTTTTCAAAAAACAACATGAAGCATAACCTTAATTACCAAGCCGTATTATTTGATTTAGATGGTACGCTGTGCGATACCGCACTCGATTTTACGCTGGCACTCAACCGACTCCTCGCCGATGAACAAAGAAAATCGCTTTCTTTGTCGCAAGTGCGTTCGCAAGTATCGAATGGCGCTTTAGCCATTATTCAAACCGCTTTTCCTGACATCGAAGATAAACCGTCTCTCTTATCATTACGCAATCGATTGGTAAGTTATTACAAGGACGATATTGTCTGGCACACTCAGCTCTACCCAGGTATGGATAAATTATTAGCACAGCTTGCCGAACGAGACATTCCTTGGGGGGTTGTTTCAAATAAGCCAGAAGGCTTAACTCGTGACATTATGCAGCGTCTGTCATTGAATTATGCACCTAGCGCTATTGTTGGTGGCGATACGCTAGCGGTGGCTAAACCTCACCCAGAACCCCTATGGCTCGCAGCAAAACAGTGCCAAACACCCGCTGAGCAATGTCTGTATATTGGCGATCATCATCGAGACGTGATTGCCGCGAAAGCGGCAGGCATGAAGGCAATCGCAGCCAGCTATGGCTATATCAGTTCCAACGAAAGCGCACATGATTGGGGCGCTGACTGGGTGGTCGATTCTCCCTATCAATTACTCACCTTAATGCAGTTAGCGGTATGAATCCAGACACACGACAACATCCTTACGCCATTGCAGGCGCAACCAGCGATCTGGGAATGGGCTTAGCTTGGCGACTGACTCAACAAGGCTTTCCATTATTACTGATTGATCGTGACGAAGCCAAATTGTCACAACTGGCGGATGAATTGGAAGCGGCGGGTCATGCAGAACCGCTATTAGCAGTCATTAATCCGCTACAAGCCGATTTTGAAACGCAATGCCAACAACTTGCACAAGCCGCGCCTCAGTTATCGGGTTTCTGTTGGGCTGGCGCTTGGCTCGACCAGCCGACACCGATACTTAATGAATCGCTCGAACACTGGCAACAAGGACTGATGCTCAATGTCACCTACCCGTTAATGCTATTTAAAAGTTTAAACGGACGTTTGACTGAAACTGCTATCGCTTGGATTGCTCAGCCGCAAGCCTTAGCCTTCACCAATCAACTGGGGGCATCCAGCTCACTGTGGTCGGCTTGGTTACCGATTATTAATCAAGAATTAGGCGCTACCGCTTCACCGCGTATTCAGCTTTGGCAGCTACCTCGATTAGCCGATCGCGTTCATCGTCGTATCTACCCACTTGCAGAGCTGGATGAGTTCACACCCATTGATACCGCTATTGATGCGTGGTTATTGAATTGGATGGCTTACTGATGAGTGTTTATATTGCCAAACTCTTCAGTTATTTTCTCTACCCACTCACCTGGGTTGTGCTTTTACTAACACTCAGTGTGATTGCAGTTTGGTGGCATAAACAGCGCCTTGCAAAATTTACCGCAACCAGTGCCTTAGTGCTATTAAGCGTGATTAGCATACCTGTTACCAGTCAGTGGCTGATGCATCAACTCGAAAGCCAATACCCAGAACAGCCGATAGATAGCATTCAGCCAGCCGATGTGATCTTGGTTCTGGGTGGTGGCATACACGGTAGCGCCCCACCTTGGCGACTCGCACCCGATTTAAACGATGCCGCTGATAGAGTTGTTTACGCAGCACAACTTTACCATGCCAGTAAAGCGAAACAGATTTTGGTTAGCGGTGGCACGCTGAGTTGGAAAGGCATTCAACAAAGTGAAGCCAGCGCCATGAAAGCCCTACTCGTTCAATTAGGCGTTCCAGCATCCGTGATTATTGAAGAAGATCAGAGCCAAAGCACTTACGAAAACATGCTCAATAGTCAAGTTTTGTTAAGCACTCACTCGGTGCAGAGCCTGTTACTCGTCACCTCTGCCGCACATATGCCCCGTGCTATGGCCACGGCGGCTAAAAACTTAGACGCTCAACTGACAGTGAGCGCTGCACCGACGGATATTCGCGTGGTGGCAATCGGTAGCGATTTACTGGACTTTTTGCCCCAAGCCAGTGGCTTAGCCATGTTTACTGAAGCTTGGCATGAATGGGTCGGTTGGCTGGTTTATCGAATCAAAGGCTATGCTTGAAAACTCAAGCCGAGTCTTAAAGCGCTATCTTGATAACCACCCACGCGTCCAACTAAGGCGTTGGTAGCCAATTCGGTTTGATTGTACAAACGACTGGCAACCCGTTCAAAACGTGAAGCTGTTTCACCCGCTTCTGCATTAGGACTAAGACTTGATAATGGTGAATCTTCTTTATTGTCATCACCCGACATTTCTTGCTGTTGCTGACTCGATAATTCCTGTTCAGCCTGCTGTAACATAGCTCGAGCAGACTGAGCCACGGCATAATCTTGAGAGGAAGGTTCAGCCGGCGCCATGGCTGCCTGAATGACTTGGCGCGCTTTATTGATGGTCGCTTTAGGATCATCGGCAATGGGAGAAACATCAATACCGACATTACCCCCTACCGCATAGCGTTTACCATCAGGTCCCGACTGATAACTGTAACTCGGACCCGAAGTCACATACTGGCCCCCTGCGGCCACATGAGCTTGTTCATGAATACGTACTTCTCGATCCCGCGTTTGCAACTCAGCAATGACTTTTTTTACTTCCGGATTATTCAAATCGACACCATTGGCGGTTGGCGGACTGGAGCCTTTAGATTGAGCGTTGTTTGATTCTTCTGAATTCTGATTGACGGAAATATTTTTACCTTGTTCCGCAACAGCTTGATTGGGTGTAACCGAATTTTGTGTAAACGAAGACGGCACAACGACCGGTTGAGCGCTTTGCGATGCTAAAGGCGTGATGGACATACTCACCTCCCCCAGAAGGCATTACCCATATATTTATCTATATCTTACGACAAATCAATGGGTTTGCCTAGCTTGACACATCATTAAGCACTCGCATAGGCTTTAAGATATTTTTACTTAACCGTCATACGCTGAATAATTTTGGTGGTTGAATGTCCCTGCCAAAAATTTAACACTTTCACTTCACCACCAGCATCCCAAACACAGTTTGCACCTGCAATTTGTTCAGGGGTGTAGTCACCCCCCTTAACCAGGACATCTGGCTTCACCGTGCAGATTAAGGCTTCGGGCGTTTCTTCGTTAAACTCAACCACCCAATCGACACTTTCTAAAGCAGCCAACATTTCCATGCGCTCCGACACGCCATTCACAGGTCGACTATTTCCCTTTAACTGCTTTACAGAGGCATCAGAATTGACAGCGACCACTAAACGATCGCCCAAGGCTTTGGCTTCACGTAAATAACGAATGTGACCAGGATGCAGAATATCGAAACAACCATTGGTCATCACCACCCGTTCACCCAGAGATTGCGCCTGCTTCACCCACTGCTGAAGCGATTGCCATGAATCAGCGACCGAGCCGATATGCGCAGCGGGATGGGTTGCTTGCTCCAACTCCGCTTGAGTCACAATCGAAGTACCCAACTTGCGTACCACCAAACCTGATGCTTCATTGGCTAAACGCACCGAAGCCGGCAAACTCATCCCAGAAGCAAAAGCCACCGCCAAGGTTGCCATCGCCGTATCACCAGCACCCGTGACATCAAACACTTCTAGTGCTTTGGTGGGAATATGCACTGGCGCCTGACCCTGCTGTAATAAGGTCATGCCCGCCTCACTACGCGTGACCAATAAAGCAGCCAAGCCTAGCTCTTGCATTAACGCTTGTCCACGCAGTGCAATCGCCTCATCACTGGTTACTTTGCCGACAATGGCACAAAACTCGGACAAATTTGGTTTAATCAGCGTTGCACCACGATAACGTGAAAAATCATTACCTTTCGGATCGACCAACACCGCTTTGTTCATTTTATTGGCAATGGTGATGATATCGGAAACCAAAGCTAAGGCTCCCTTAGCATAGTCAGAAATCACCAATACATCATAGTCCGCTAAAGCTTGAGTGACCTTTAATAATAAGGCTTCTGCTTGTTGAACTGCCGGCGTCTCTTCAAAATCTAAGCGAATGAGTTGTTGCTGACGACTGACAATACGCAATTTGCGTACGGTCGGCATAGCCGCATCTCTGACCCAATGCGTCACCACACCTGCATCAACCAATAGCTGATCCAGCGTATCCCCCGCTTCATCCTGACCAATAATGCCCACCATTCCCACTGATGCTGCGCCCAGCGCTTTGGCATTCATCGCCACGTTAGCAGCACCGCCAGCACGCGCCTGAATTTGCTGAACACGCACAACAGGCACAGGGGCTTCGGGTGAAATACGTCCCGTATCACCAGACCAATATTGATCCAGCATCACATCACCAACCACCAATACCCGCGCACGTTCAAAATTCAGCACTTTAGCTATCCTAGATAATCCGTTAAAATGTTATTTTACCAATCTTAATGGCGATTTGCTTATGTCATCTTTATTTCGTTCACTGCTTCTCACCAGTTTGGTTGGTGCGCAAGCTTTCACAACCGCTCAGGCAGACGCAGGTATTGCAGTTTATGGCATTGTTGCCGCCGCAGCCGGCGCTGCTGTAGCAGGTAGCATCTATGGTAATAACTTGACTGATGTCGCTCGCTCAGGCGTAGCAAAACAACAAATCAGTATTATCGGTGGTGTTGATGCCGACGGTGATATGAATTCGGCTCGTTTAGCTTACCGTTTAGACCCTAAGCAAACATTTTGGAAAACTAAAGATTTCGCCTTAAGTGCTCATTTAGAAATGAGCCTGGGACAATGGCAAGCCGATCGCAAATACATCAATCGCTCGATAACAGATATTGGCTTAACGCCTATTTTCAAACTCAAACCGCATGAAACCTCTCCTTGGTATGCTGAAGTCGGTGTCGGCGTGCATTTACTAAATGAAGTTAAAATCAAGGATTACACTAAATCCACTCAGTTTCAATTCGGCGATCAATTTGGCTTAGGTTGGGAAAATCAACAGTTCCGTGTTGGTTACAAATATATGCACGTTTCTAATGCTAACATTGAAATCCCTAATCCCTCTACCGACTTCCATTTTGTTGAATTGGGCTACCGATTTTAAGTAATGATTTGGTTTAACCACTGATTATCAAACATGCGCCTTTGGATTTACCAATTACTCATGTGGCTATTATGGCCACTTTGGGTTTATTACAGCATCAAACGCTGCCGCAACCAAAAGAACGCTTGGAGTTGCTGGAAACAGTTATGGACGATTCAACTGCCAGAGTTTGAACAAGCCCCCATTTGGATTCACGCAGTTTCATTGGGTGAAACTCAAGCGGCTTTTATTCTAATTCAACAATTACGTCCAATCCATCCCGATCAGCCGATTTTCTTTACTGGTGGTAACAGCAGTGCTATTCAAGCAGCCATTCAAAAAGCGGTTCCGAATGTCAGTATCAGTTTTTTACCGCTGGACTATGCCTGGTTACGCCGGCGCTTGTTTAAAGCAGTCAATCCCAAGTTGCTAATCTTGATGGAGACAGAATTCTGGCCACATTTACTTAACACAGCCCATCAAAATAAGGTACCTGTTGCCATTATTCAAGCACGTCTATCTCAGTCTTCACGCAAGCGCTATCCAAAATATGGTCAACCATTATTACAACAACTCCTCAGTCCTGTTCAATTCGTTGCTGCTCAGACACAGGTAGATGCACAAATACTGATCAAACTGGGTGTTCAAGCACACCGTTGTCATCTATTAGGTAATATTAAATATGATTTTAATCTTGCACCTAACTTAGCAGAACACACTCAAAGTCTAAAAAATCGTCTGGGTAGTCGATGGATTTGGACGGCAGGCAGCACCCACGCAGGCGAAGAAGAAGCTCTTATACACGCACACCATCAATTGACCATGGTTGCTGAAAAGCCCTTGCTGATATTAGTCCCACGTCATCCGAGTTACTTTGATAACCTGGCCGAAAGCTTGGCAAAACAGGGCATTCGCTTTGCCAGGTGGCGTGAATGGTATGCCAAGGAAACAAACTTAGATAGTTCTATTGATCTACTCTTAGTCGATACGCTAGGTCAATTAATGCTCTGCTATCAGGTTGCGCAAGTCTGTTTTGTTGGTGGCAGCCTAGTCGCATGGGGAGGACACAATTTGTTAGAACCAGCCGCTTTGGCTAAGCCAATTTTAACAGGCCCATATAATCATAATTTTAGTGAGATTGAAAAGGGATTAATTGACGTTAATGGTATGATTAAAATCCATGATGAAGTTGAGTTAGCTGCAAATTTAATGCAACTCTACCAGCAGCCGAAGAAAGGAAAAGAATTGGGCCTAAATGCACAGCATTTTTTTAACCAACAACAAGGCGCAACCCAGAAAATTATTTCGCACTTAACAAAATATATAGCCAAATAAATTAGATAGGGTTATAATCTGATTCATACAGCATATTAAAATTCGTGGCAAGCTTTATAAACCACTTAATCGTGAGAGGACTTCATGGCTAACATCGATACTAAAATGCAAAAAATTCAACAAAAATTAGCGCAAATGCAAGCAGAGTTGCAAGCGTTGGAAAATCAAAAAAAAGCTGCTTTCGTTAATAAAGAAACGCCATGGGTTGCGGACATTATTGATTTTATCCAAACATCTCTAACAGAAAACCATCAAAAAAATCCTGCGGCTTTAATGAAAGCATTAATTAGCGAGTTTGGTGCGGGTAAAGCACCGCGTGGTGTGCGCGAGAAAAGCAGTAAGCCTGTCACGCCTAAATATCGTGATACAGCTCCTGGCAATGAAAGCAATGTTTGGTCAGGTCGCGGTTTGCCCCCATTATGGATCAAACGTTACGAAGCTGTGGGTCGTAGTCGTGAAGAGTTTTTGATTAAATAATTAAGCTAAGCTATGCTAGTTATCTAAAAAAGGTCGTGAAAACGACCTTTTTTATTTAAAGCAGTCAACAGGATAATTTCAAAGCATCGGCAAAAATTAATGCAGAATGTACGGCTTTTCTACCAGCCAAATCACTCATTTGTTGCTGACAACTACTACCTGAAGCGACTATTTTTGTTGTCTCATCTTGCTGTGCTATGCTAGGAAGCAGCTGCTTTTGCGCTATTTTGACGGACAACTCTGGGTGCTGGTAACCAAAACTACCCGCCATGCCGCAGCAGCCATCACTGAGTGACGCCACTTGCACCCCAATTAATGCAAAGGCTTGTTGAGTTTTTGCAAAGCCAACCAAGCTGCGTTGATGGCAATGTACTTGCACAGCAACAGGATGCTCATAAGCAGGCCATTGCCAGCCAGCAACGTGTGGCGTTAATGCCAACATCGCTTCTTCAAATACAAAGCATTTAGACTGCCAATCGCTCAAACGTGCTTTGTCCGCACCTGATAACAAGGCCAAGCCATCATCACGCCACACCAATAATTCAGCAGGTTCAATGCCGACGATCGCTTCTGCGCTATCACACAAATCACCATGCTCAGCGATAACGCCTGTTAATAGGTTTTTGGCTTCGGCTAAAAACCCATGACTAATCAACAAACGTGGTGACTGTTTCAACCAAATCGGTTCGACTGCATATCCCATCTGTTGTAACACCCGAATGGTTGCTTGGGTTTGTTGTGGGTGCAACCAACGACTGAACACATCCACCAACACCACCAGTTTGTGGGCAGATATTGGATTAAATTGCTTGCCCTGTTGCAACCACCATTGCTGCGCATCCGCACCATCAGCCAAAGGGAACTTACGTTGAGACCATAACAGTGCATTCAATCCTTTAACGAAAAAACGCCCTTTATTTAACAACGGCAAGACTCGATGATAATGTCGCAACAAGCGATCCAGTAGTCTGCCTGCTCCCGCCAACCGTTGCTGATAGAGCACTTCAGATTTTAGTCGGCTCATATCGACACTCGCTGGACATTCCGACTTGCAGGCTTTACAAGACAAACAACTCGACAATGCTTCTGAAAGCTGTTGCCCAGACAAAGCTTGTTGCGGTTCTGGCGACTGCAAAGCAAAGCGCAGTAAATTGGCACGACCGCGCGTTGAATGCTCATCATCTTGCGTCGCCTGAAAAGAAGGACACATAGCCCCCACTGACTGACGACAAGCGCCCGCCCCATTACATTTTTCGACACTAGCGCCAAAACCTGCCTCAGACGACCAATCAAATCCTGTGGTTAAATCAACATCCGCAACCGACTGACGCCAATCGCTATCAATCGGCAACTGAGAAATAATCCGATTCGGATTGAATAAATTCTGCGGATCAAAAGCGCGTTTAACATCAACACAATAGTTATAAACCGCATCGCCTAATTGCTCACGCAAGAAAGGTCCGCGCAAGCGCCCGTCGCCATGTTCACCCGACAATGCGCCTTTGTAATGTTTGACCAAACCAGAAACCCGCTGTGCAATTTGCACGAATCTGCGCTTATCTTCCGCTAAAGTTAAATCTAATTCAGGACGTAAGTGAATTAAGCCCACCGAAGCATGACCGTAATAAATGCAATTTACCGATAGCTCAGTCATCAAGGCTCGAATATCACGCATAAAGGCACTGAGCGAATGGACAGGCACTGCCGCATCTTCAATCACCGCCACCGCTTTACGCTTGCCGACTTTACCCATTAGCAAGCCCAAACCAGCTTTACGCACCTGCCAAACGGCGGTCATATCAGCACCACGTAAACAACGCACATCATAAGCATGGGCTAAACGGCGAGCAAGCTGACTGGTTAACTCAATCTTATCGTTTAACGCTGCTTCACTGTCAGCCGCCAACTCCACCACTTGCACTGCTTCTGGATCACCTGCTAACCAAAAGCGAAAGCGTTCAAATCCCGCATGACCTTTACTACCCGCCATGGTTGGGGCATCAATCAGTTCAACCGCCATGGGTTTAACACTGAGTAAACTCGGTGTCGCATCTAACGCAGCAAACACATCGTCAAACTGAACTACCACCAACGCCCGATGTTTGGGTAAGGGTTGTAAACGAAAAGTGACGCTCGTAACCAACGCCAAGGTACCCTCCGAACCGCAAATGAGCTGCGCGAGATTAGCCCTACCCAAATCCGACTGCCATCGTGACTGTTGTGCTATCACATCCAACGCATAACCCGTGTTACGTCGAATAATGCTCGCATCAGGGTAAGCCTGCACTATCTCTGCTTGCCCATGACGACAAATCGCATCTATCGACTGATAAACCTGCCCTTCGCAATCGTTCTGACGCAGTTTTTGCGCATAAACATCTGCATCATACTCAGCAAAAGTGACTAAATTACCATCGGACAAAACAGCATCAACAGACACAATCTGATCGCGCGGTGTACCATAAGCAACCGAATATGCCCCACAAGAATTATTACCAACGACACCACCGATAACACAACGATTAGCGGTCGAGGTATCCAAGGCAAGCCATAACCCATGAGGTTTAAGTTGTGCATTGAGCTCATCCAGCACCACGCCAGGTTCAACGCTAACAGTCTGCGCCTGAAGATCAACCTCTAAAACGCGCGTCAGATAACGCGTGGTATCGACAATCATGCCATCACCAATCGCCTGACCCGCCAAAGAAGTACCAGCACCGCGCATAGTAATCGGCAAACTAAACTCTTGAGCCAACTTAACCAGTACCTGCACATCCCGAGCATCCCGTGGCCAACAAATCAGCTGTGGTAACTGCTCATATACCGAAGCATCGGTGGCATAACGCTGACGAGCACCCACACTGGCATCAAAATCGCCCTTGAAACCCTGCGCTCTTAACTCAGCCCCCCAGTCAAGCATGAGCTAATACCTGTTTGATGGCAGCACTCACACGCTCAACCGACATATCTTTTTCATAGCAAGGTGGAATCAACTGCTGTTCGGTCAATTCAATACACTGCTCGCGCATACACGGCGCACAAGGAAACTTAGCTTGCAACACCAGCGCCTTAGGACCAATCACCCCCGTCAACCCTGGTTCAGTCGCGCCATAAATGGCCACGACAGGTCGATGTAAAGCCGCGGCTAAATGCGTTAGTCCCGTATCCACACCCACCACACACTCAGCACCAGCCAGCACCCTCGTCATCGCCGCCAAGTCCAGTTTAGGGAGTACTTCAACGTGTTGCGTTAAGCGTGCCAAGCGCTCTGCTCTGTCGCGTTCTTCATCATTCCCCCAAGGTAATAACACTTTTCGCTGTTGTTGTCGGGCAAATAAAATCAACGACTGCCAGTAGGCTTCGGGCCAATGCTTACTCTCCCAAGTGGTAGCATGAGCAAATACCCAATAATTAGGCTGTTCAGAAGGAATAACGCGCAATTTTGGCGCAATGTGAAAATCCGTTTCATCCATATTCGGTAAGGCATAACCTAAGCCCTTAGCAAACAACTCACGTACACGGGTAATGGCATGTTGCCCCCAAGCAACAGAATGGGTGTTTTGATAAAATCGGCTCGCCAAAGGTTCCCGAGCACTGTCAGAAGCCAAACCATGAATCGGTGCATGTACAAAACGCGTCCAAATCGCACTTTTTAACAGTCCTTGCGCATCAATCACCAAATCATAGTGTTTAGATTGTAAACGACGACGCAAAGAAGCCAATTCACGCCAGCTATCCAGTGAAAAAAGTCGTTTACGCAAGCGACGCCAAGGTAAAGCAATCACCTCATCCACGGCAGGATGCAGTGCAGGAAGATCAACAAAGCTTTCTTCAACCAACCAATCGAAACGAATATTAGGAATGGCTCTCACCGCATCGGTTAACGCAGGATAGGTATGAATGATATCGCCGAGAGACGATGTTTTAATGATGAGGACGCGCATAAACTCAGCAATAGCTCATTAAACAATAGTGACACTATTTTAACAGGTTTAGTAGATTAACAAGGAAAACAGGAAAAAATTGAAATGCAAAGGCATAAGATAAAACATCAATTAACAAACAGTTAGTTAACATTTTTAAGAATTTTGCTATGAAATAACATGAAATTTGGAGCGGGATAAGAGACTCGAACTCTCGACCCTAACCTTGGCAAGGTTATGCTCTACCAACTGAGCTAATCCCGCTTTATGGCGTCCCCACGGGGATTCGAACCCCGGTTACCGCCGTGAAAGGGCGATGTCCTAGGCCTCTAGACGATGGGGACATAGAACTTTTTATAACAAATTTTAGCAATTTCTTGTGTAAAGAAATTTGGAGCGGGATAAGAGACTCGAACTCTCGACCCTAACCTTGGCAAGGTTATGCTCTACCAACTGAGCTAATCCCGCTTTATGGCGTCCCCACGGGGATTCGAACCCCGGTTACCGCCGTGAAAGGGCGATGTCCTAGGCCTCTAGACGATGGGGACATGGTAGTCATTATTCAACTTGTGGCTGTTTAATGATTTCTTATCTTAGGTACTCTTGGTGGAGCTAAGCGGAATCGAACCGCTGACCTCTTGCATGCCATGCAAGCGCTCTACCAATTGAGCTATAGCCCCTAAGATTTTTCAAATTATAGGGGCTGTGTATTTTTCTGTCAAGTTGAATCGGTTAAAAAGCGACAATTTTATGACAGTTGCTCAATAGCGGTGCTTAAACGACGCACTATCGTTGTTTTACCCAACACATACGCAACACTATCAATCGCTGGCGACTGACCCGTTCCCGTCAGTGCCAAACGGAATGGCATACCCACCTGCCCCATTTTGACACTATTAACCTTACCTGCTTCTGCCATGGCTTGATGGACAGATTCCACACTCCAAGCGTCAGTATTGGCCAACAATTCACGCAGGCTAACTAACACGTCTTTAGCGGTTGGCGTTTTCCAATGTTTTTCCACCATAGCTTCATCAAAACTGGTTGGGTCAGCATAAAAATAATGCGCCTGTAATGCCAGCTCCCCCAAGGTTTTCGCACGTTCTTTTAACAAATCGCACACAGTCGGCAAATCAGGCCCGACATCTAAATCAATACCCGCCACGGCCAAATGAGGCGCTACATGCGGTGCCAGCGTTAGCCCACCATGCATTTGAATATGCTGTTGATTTGTCCACAGGCATTTATCCGCATCGAATTTACCCGGAGCACCATTAATGTGCCCTAAGTCGAAATACTGAATCAGCTCTTCACGACTGAAAATTTCTTGATCGCCATGAGACCAGCCCAAGCGCGCCAAATAATTCAGCAAGCCATCGGGTAAATAACCCGCTTCTTTGTACTGCAATACACTCACCGCACCGTGACGTTTAGATAAACGCTGACCATCCTCACCCAATACCATCGGCAAATGTGCATATACAGGCGGCTCAACACCCAAGGCTTTGAGCATATTGATTTGACGAGGCGTGTTGTTTAAGTGATCATCACCACGAATGACATGGGTAATATTCATTTCCCAATCATCAACCACCACGGTGAAATTGTAAGTTGGTGAACCATCTGAGCGTTGAATGATTAAATCATCAAGCTCGCTGTTTTGAACCACGACACGACCTTTCACCATGTCGTTAATCACCACTTCACCGTCTAACGGGTTTTTGAAACGCACCACGGGTTTAACACCTGCTGGCGGCGTACCGGTAAAATCACGGTAGCGTCCATCGTAACGTGGCTTTTCTTTGCGCGACATTTGCTGCTCACGCAAGGCGTCTAATTCGTCTTGAGAAGCATAACAGTAGTAAGCCTTACCTTCCGCCAACCATTGTTGAATGATCTCGTTGTAGCGGTCAAAGCGTTGCGTTTGATAGAAAGGACCTTCATCGTAATCCAAATTCAACCACGCCATCCCTTGCAAAATCGCATCAACTGATTCTGGCGTAGAGCGTTCTAAATCGGTGTCTTCAATCCGCAACACAAATTGACCACCATGCTTGCGCGCATATAACCATGAAAATAAGGCAGTACGCGCACCACCAATATGCAAATAACCTGTTGGACTAGGGGCAAAACGAGTACGAACCAAAACTATTCTCCTTAAAGCAAACGCAGATTATGACTTCCATTATAAACGAGTCACACAATACGACACAGCCATAGCAGCAAAGTTAATCGTAAAAATTGCCCAACTTGCGCATACACAATGACTTATATGGATGAACAACTAAGTAGATCTCAATAACAAATGAATAACAATTCAACTTCAAAGACTTTTATACAAGCTATGACAGAAATACTTATGTTATGCTTTGTGTAACACAAGACCTGTTTGCACATTAAAAGCTTGAATAAATTTTTAGTATAAAAACAATAAGCATGAATAAAATAAATATTTTACTGAGCAAGTCTATTGAGAATTATCCATCAGCTTCTTTCCACGCTTCGGAAACCCTCGATTATCAGCGTCATTTTATGATCATTGAAAAAGCGCCCGAATTATGGATGAAGTTACAACCCCAAATTGTGGGACGCGGAGACCATATTACAGCCAGTAACACCGTTATCGGGATTGAAGATATACTTTCTTGTCAGTCTGTTGATGCGGTGCTCATTCGGCTTGAGGGTGAAGCTGACTTACTTTCTGCTTCGCTCAACCTTCGACAAAACGACCCCTACTTGCCCATTATTCACATCGGCGATGAGTCAACAATGTCGGATACACTCAACACGCCTCAGCATTATGAACACATCAATATTAATTTGCCGTTAACGGATCTGATCACACACATAGATCGTATTGTCGGAGAAAGTAGGCATAGACTTTCCGTATTCAATAAGCAACTCATTTGGCATTATTGCTCGGCCAGTAATCGATTGATTGATGCTAAACACAACAGCATCCAACTCACAGCCAACGAAGGACGTTTTATTAGCGTTATCATGCAGTTTTCGGCACAACAAGTTATCTCACGTCATGCGTTTGCTGTTGGACTCAATAAAGAGCACGCCAAAGGTCTCGATAAACTGCTCAACGTTATTGCCTCTCGACTTCGTAACAAAGTCGCACAACACTCTAACCAACCTTTTGAACTCACCTTAGTTCGTGGCTCAGGTATTAAATTTGTAGGCGAAATTCATCGACTACCCCAATTGGATTGTTAACGTATGAATAAAACAGCCCCCCACAATTCCAAAACCTATAAAGATCTTTTTGTTGTCGCCATAGGTGCTTCAGCGGGTGGACTGGAAGCGTTAGAAAAGTTCTTCTCTACTTGTCCAGCTGATACCGGCATGGCATTCGTGGTGATTCAACACTTATCACCCGATCATAAAAGCATGATGTCTGATTTATTGGCACGTTACACCAAAATGCCCATTAAAGTCGTCGAGCATGGCATGCTATTAGAAGCCAACTGTGTTTACCTTATTCCTGCCGGCAATCTAATGCGCATGGAAGGCAACAAGTTTCTATTAACAAAAAAATCACCGCATGTGTTCACCCTACCTATCGACATTTTTTCAGTTCATTGGCTCAATATTTTCAAGCGCACTCTATTGGTGTGATACTTTCGGGAACAGGCTCAGATGGCACGCGAGGCGCCTATGCGATTAACGAAGCAGGCGGTCTGTTATTAGCCCAAGAGCCGCAAACAGCCAAATTTGATGGCATGCCCAACAGCATTATTGCTACTGGCTTGGTTGATGAAATTCTACCTGCTGAAGCCATTGCCGAACGCATTGTCTATCACACTCAAAACCCTCAGCCAAAACCCGCTAATTTAGCCAGTGTGATTTATGATCGACCTGTCGATGAAGAGTCATCACTAGAGCTTATTTTTCAACTACTCATACAACTGAGTGGCATTGACTTTAGAGAATACAAACCAGCAACGGTTGGTAGACGTATCGAAAGACGTATGCAACTTAAACACATTGCGACCTTGCAAGATTACGCCCTCTGTTTAGAGCAAGATAAAACCGAATTAATGAACCTGCGTCGTGAGTTATTAATTCCTGTTACCAGTTTTTTTCGCGATGCGGCAGCATTTGAAAATCTCACACAATTGGGCATTAATGAACTGGTCTGCAATACGAAATCAAACGAAACCATTCGTGTTTGGGTGGCAGGTACTTCAACCGGTGAAGAAGCTTACTCTATTGCCATGCTATTTTTAGAGGCTTTTGATCGATATAAAAAATGGCCAAACCTAAAAATTTTTGCTACCGATGTTAATCCATTAATTATCGAATACGCCGCAGCTGGTCAATATCCAGAATCTATTGCGGCCGAACTCACTGAAGAGCGACTCAATCGCTTTTTTAATCTGGCTGGCAGCATGTACACCGTTAAACCAGAGTTGCGCCAATGCATTATTTTTGCACGCCACAACTTACTAACCGACCCCCCTTTTACACGCATGGATTTAGTGAGCTGTCGCAATACCCTAATTTATTTCAAAAGCGATGCACAACTCGGAGCGATGCAACGACTACAGTATGCCTTAAAAACAGACGGTATTTTGTTCTTAGGCTCTAGCGAATCCATTTCTACCGTATCGAATAACTTTAGTGTATTGAGCGCTAAACACAAACTCTTTAAACGCAATAACAATAAATTACCAATTATCTTAGAGTTAGCCAATCAAAGCCGCACAGCTTATGCAGATAATAAGCGTCATAAAAGCCGCTCTGTTGCCATTAATCGCGCCTTAAATGACGTGTCTTTAATTGACGCCGCCACCAACGCTTTATTAACCGCTTATGCTCCCCCGTCTATTTTAGTTAATGACCGTTACGAAGCAGTTCACTTGTATGGCAACCTTCAACCTTTTTTTCAGTTGCGTCAAGGTGCGGTCACCATGATGCTTAATCGTATTTTGCCAGATAAGCTCATTCCCGTTGTTTCCGCTTTAGTGTTTAAATGCCTCAAAGACAAGCAAACCATTTATTCCGATGTGTTTGAACTGACACTACTAGACCAATCATTACAACTATTGCGTGTCTGTGTCCGCTTTATGAACAGTGAAGGGGATGAAAAATTTGTTTTACTCAGTTTTGAAATACAGCAAACACATAACGTAAACGATCAATATCAAACGGTTGATGTATCAACCGAAACCTCTGCTCGTATTGAAGTGTTACAACAAGAACTCAATGCCACACGCGAAAGCTTGCAGGCGACCATTGAAGAACTCGAAACGTCTAATGAAGAGCTACAAGCTACCAATGAAGAGCTGATGGCTTCTAACGAAGAGTTGCAAAGCTCGAACGAAGAACTTCAATCGGTCAATGAAGAAATTAACACGGTAAATGCCGAATACCAAGAAAAGGTGATGACACTAAACCAGGTCAACGCTGACCTAGATACTATGGCTAAAGCGGTGGGTGTGGCCACTATTTTTGTCGATGAACATTTACAAATTACGCGCTTTACCACCGAAGCCAAGTCGCTATTCAAATTGCGAGATTTAGATGTTGGACGACCGCTTAGTGATATTAGCCATCTACTGACTGGCAACCATCACATCGAATTAATTAATCAAACTTTGATCACAGGTAATGAATTTGAACAAGAGGTTATCGATAACAACGGCAAAACCTATCTGCTAAAAACACTGCCCTACCATGTTTCTTACAGTGACCATAACGGAGCAGTAATTACTTTTGTCGATATTAGCTCTTGGTACCATGCAGAGACAAACAAATGATGAAAGCAGAAAAACCCCAAGAGCAAGTGCAAAAAGATAGCCTGAGACAACAAGCACTCAGTGCACTTTCAACAGGTCAATTCAATATGGCACATCTTACCTATGAACAACAACATGACTTAAATGGCATTTTGGAAGAGTTGCGCATTTATCATGCGGAACTAGAATTACAAAATCAATCATTGCGTGCCACTCAAGCTCAGCTCGAAAACAGTCAACAAAATTACTTACAACTATTTCAACATTTACCCATTGCTGCGCTGGTGGTCGATCAGCATGGTATGATTCAACAAGTTAACCAACAAGCTATTCAACTCTTCACACACACCAAACGGCAACACTTACTCAATCACTCTATTTATCGTCTCTTCGATGCCGACAGTGCAAACTGGCTAGCTCAAATGATGATGAAAAAAAACAACCTGATCAACCATCAACCCCTTAACTTACAACAAGTCAATCAGTTACTGCCCGTTCATGCCTACGCTGTCCATCATGACCATGAAGATTACTTTTTGCAGCTCACCATAATTATGTTGGTGGATATGCGTGGCGAACAAAAACTTAGCTTAACCACCAAAGTTTTTGAACATAGCCATGAAGGTATCATGATCTGCGATAACGATGTAAAAATCATCTCGGTCAATGGCAGTTTTGAGAAAATTACCGGCTACGCCGAAGACGAGGTGCTGGGTAGAAATCCACGTATACTGAGCGCGGGAAGAACACCTTTAGCAACCTACCAATCCATGTGGCATAGCATACTCACGCTAGGCTTTTGGCAAGGGGAATTGTGGAATCGGCGTAAAAATAAAGAATCCTACCCACAACAACTATCTATTTCTGTCGTGCGCAATCAGCATGGCAATATTACCCACTACGTTGGCATTTTTGCTGACATTACTGCCAGAAAGCAAGCTGAAGAGCAAATACACCAACTCGCATTTTATGACTTATTAACGGGCGCGGCCAATCGCTACTTATTAAGAGAAGAAGTTGACAAGCAATTACAAAGCGAACATTCTGACAATCACTTTACGTTGATGTTTTTAGATTTAGACCACTTCAAAGAAATTAATGATGTTTTTGGTCATGATGTTGGCGATGAACTACTCAAAATTGTTACCAAACGCTTAACGCAATACTTTCATGATCAAGAAACCATCTGCCGTCTGGGAGGCGATGAGTTTGTGGTATTACTACCGAACAGAAGCTGTGATGACATCGGTGAACAAACCCATGCTGTATTGCAATCCATCATCCAACCCTATCAAATTAATGGCCATGCGCTTAAAGTTTCAGCCTCCATCGGTGTATCTAGCTACCCTCAACATGGGAAAACATACAGTGAATTACTCAAATTTGCTGACCTTGCCATGTATCATGCTAAATCTAATGGACGCAATGCCTATTATTGTTTTGAACCATGGATGGCAGATAATCTTAACAAAGACGTTACACTGCAGATGGCTTTACAACAAGCCATTCAGCGTGATGAACTTTATTTGGTCTTTCAACCACAACTTCATTCATCAACGCAAACCATTATTGGATTCGAGGCGCTCACACGTTGGAATCATCCAACACTAGGGAGCATCAGTCCTGATGTGTTTATTCCCTTAGCCGAAAAATCGGACTTTATGATTGAACTCACCGATTGGATATTAACACAGGCTCTGGATGGACTCAGCCAAATTACCGCCTTGGGATATACTAATCTTCGTGTTGCAGTGAACATATCGGCACGTGAATTCAAACAACAAGAACTATTTCAACGTATTCAACACCACCTTACAGCTTTTCCAAGTATTGCAGCCCACCAATTAGAACTAGAATTGACAGAACGAATGGCAATGCTTGAACCCGATCGCATTTTACACATCCTTCATGATTTAAATAACTTGGGGGTGAGAATTGCTATTGATGATTTTGGAACAGGATACTCTTCACTTTCCTATTTGAAAAAATACCCCATTCAAGCACTCAAAATTGATCGTTCGTTTATTCAAGACATCGGCAAAGACAGCGATGATGAAGCAGTATGTGAGTCCATTTTGGCATTGGCCGGTGCTTTACAACTCGAAACCATTGCTGAAGGCGTAGAAACAGATCAGCAAGCGCAATGGCTTAGGGCGCATGGTTGCTCATCTTGCCAAGGTTATTTGATCGCTAAACCTATGCCCTTAGCAACCTTAATTGAGTGGTTAGCTGAACGCAAGTCGCGATTATGATTCCATCTTAAAGTGCAAAAAGAACGTGATTAGTCTGTTTCAAGCTTGGACATACCCTAGGCTATGAAACTCACCACTTTATTCCTTCCAGCCTCTTTCGCTTGGTAAAGTGCTTTGTCCACCTGTCGAAATAAATCTGTACCATCCCACTGTGGATGATAAGTTGCCACGCCAAAGCTGGCCGTTTTCTGACCAATACTGGCAAAAACATGTTCTTGAATCACCAGACGTAGTTTTTCTGCCAGTTGCACCGCGCCAACATTATCGGTATTCGGGCAAAGAATAATAAACTCCTCACCACCCCAGCGTGCCACACTGTCCGTTTGACGAATATGTTGCGACAACAACTGCGCAAATTCTTTTAACACTGAATCACCAACCAAATGACCAAAGTCATCGTTAACTGTTTTGAAATGGTCAATGTCCGCCAAAATCAGACTAAACGAATGCCGATAGCGCTGGGCACGCAATAGTTCATCATGAAACAAACGATCAAACTTGGCTCTATTACACAGCCCAGTTAAGTAGTCGGTCGTCGCTTCGCGTTCAAAACGAACCTCTTTATCAATATTTAAATAAAAAGCGATGTAGCCAATAAGCTGACCACTTTCATTCATATCGGGCGCAATGGTGACACGATACCAACCGCTCGTACCACATGGATGCTTGTCCTCTATTGTGTGAGTAAATACTTCACCTAAAGCTAATGAGCGCCACAAGTCTTGATACTGACCAACCGGGGTAGAACCGCTTTTCAACATATTGACATTTTTACCGATAAAATAGCTATTACAATCGGTTCCAGGGTTTTCTTGACACAGAAATAGCTCACAAAAACTAACACTCACCTCGGTGATCATCCCATTCACATCTGTTTTAAGATAAGCAACATGGGATTTAATTAACTCAATCAAATGCGTATTACGCTTGAGTAAGTCGTGTTGCTCTTGTTTTAGTCTCTCGGTTTCTAAGCGGTTTTTGACCCTAGCCAGTAACTCTTTGCGTTTAAATGGCTTAATAACATAATCAGCCGCCCCCATATCGAAAGCTTTAGATATTGTTTCTTCGCTATTGTCTGCCGTTAAATAAATAATCGGAATGGCTGCACAATCTGGTAATTCGGCAATAGCCTCTGCTGTCGCAAAGCCATCCATTTCAGGCATGCCAATATCCAATAAAATCAATCCTACCGACTGATGTTGTAATAGCGTTAAGGCATCAAAGCCGCTTTTAGCAACAAAAATATCATAATCAGCCGCCAAGCATTCTGCTGCCATCTGCACATTAATGGGTTCATCATCAACAATTAATAAAGCTGTTTTATTCATCCAACTCATCTTTTATTAACAGTAAAAGCTTTTGCGCCCGTTCAAAATCAAACATAGAAAAAGCGTTCGACAAATCAATTATTCTAGTTGCATCTTTTAATAAAGGGCGTAATGCCTGCGTTAGGGATTCACGCTCCACTAAAGGAATAAAAGCATTCTGCGATAATTTGCTTTGCACTGCAACCAATAACGCATTCAATTCTGATCGCCCCATTTGAACGGATGTTTTTTTAGGCAGTGTTAACCATTGAGCAGAGTCAATTGAATTGAGTATCCTCGCTAATTCGCTACAGAGGACTGGCAATAAATTCGCTCTCACCGCAGCATCGGCTTTTTCAATACTGACACATAAAGGATAAAGTCGCGTCGCTTTCAGGCTACCACTAACGCCCTTCAATGCATGAACGGCGCGTCTAAAATCTTCACTATCAATGGGCAGTTGTTGAATATTTCGACAGAAATCACGCTGGGTATGCGCAAAGGTCATCAACAAACTGGCCACCTGTGACACCTCACCAAACAGCTGCAATAGTCCATCCAACTCAATACCTTCAATAGGCGTAACAGCTGCTGACTCGACTGTTTCGGCTTTCTTGGGCTTATTTTGTGTACTAGCTTCATAACTGGGAAGATAAGTTGCCAGCGTTGCTGTTAATAATTCTATGTCAATTGGTTTAGCCAAATGTCCCTGCATACCTGCGGCAACGGATAGGCGTTTATCCTGTTGCATGACCGCTGCACTTAACGCAATGATGGGCAGCTTGGTATTAAAAGAGCGAATGGTCTGCGCGGCTTCAAATCCGTCCATAATCGGCATTTGAATGTCCATTAACACCAAGTCATAAGCAATGCGACGACACAACTGCACCGCTTCGGCGCCATTATTCGCCATCTCCACTTCAACACCCAAGTTTTCTAATAGGTCACGAATCACCAACTGGTTGACTTCGTTATCCTCAGCAACCAGCACTCGCCCTTTGAAACAAAGTGCTTGCGATTTACTGGTAGCCGTTACCTGTGAGGCAACTTGCTGACCCAATAATGCCTCTAACAATACCGACTGAGTAACGGGTTTATGCAAAATGACATCGGGTTGCAATAAGCGCTCACGCACCACCTGCATCAACTCATCACGCATTAATGCGCTAATCATAATGATTTTAGGAAATCGTCCCCTATGGCGAGTTTGTAAGACATCGATCAACTCCAGCCCATTCATACCGGGCAAGCTCCAATCCACCAACACATAATCAATGTTGACATGATCAGCAATGGCTAATGCCTCTTCAGCACTGGCACACAAAATCGGTTTTACACCCCAGGAGTTCAGAATGCGACCTATCAGCTCACGCTCAATGGCATTATCTTCAATCACCATAAAACAGCGATCTTTAAAGCGCTCTTGCGGTGGGGCTAGTAAGCTTTTATCCTCGGTCAATCCCAACCGAACACTAAAGGTAAACTCGCTACCTTGTCCTTTAACACTGTTTACCGAAATGTACCCGTCCATTAGTTCTACAAGTTGTTTGGCAATGACCAATCCCAAACCTGTACCGCCATACTTTCGCGTATTAGATACATCGGTTTGACTAAAAGCATGGAACAATTTACTCAACTCTTCCTCTGTCATACCAATGCCAGTATCACTCACCGAAAAAACAAGTCGAATATCCCTGTCAGATATCGACTCTACACGAGCCGATAAGCAAATATCACCTTGTTCAGTAAACTTCACCGCATTGCCGACTAAATTGTTCAGCACTTGCGTTAATCTTAACGAGTCACCCATCACAAGTTTTGGAATCCGATGGTCGCAATCCAGATGAATCTCTAACCCTTTATCTAAAATCGCGTACTCAAATAAATCACTGGTGGTGTGTAGCAAAGCCTCTAATGAAAAAGCATGCGCTGAGAGTTCTAACTTACCCGCTTCAATTTTCGAATAGTCTAAAATATCATTAATAACGCCCAACAGGGCTTTAGAAGATTGCAACGACTTTTTCACATAATCGGACTGCTGTTCATCCAATGGCGTTTTAAGTAACAGGGTATTCAAGCCAATCACGCCATTCAGTGGGGTGCGAATTTCATGCGACATATTGGCCAAAAATGCCGACTTAGCTTTGGTGGCCTGTTCTGCAGAATCTTTGGCTTTAAGTAAAGCCTGTTGTGCCGCAATACGCTCAGTAATATCACGCGCCGAAGCGTAAATAAAGCGTCTATCATTAAACTCAAAACTGCTCGCACTTACCTCTACGCTGAGCTCTTGGCCATCTTTACGACGAAACACGGTTTCAAAGCGAGCCGATCCTTGGTGCAATTGGGCGATAGTTTGCTCAATCTGCGCTGAGCTGTTTCCCACATCCCAATCAACAGGCGAGAAAACTCTAGCAGTTAATTCGTCTTTTTTATAACCCAACATATCAGCAAACGAATCACTAAAATCAAACAACTGCCCTGTTTGCTGATCCACAATGTGAATGGCATCGGTTGCCGAAGTCAGTAAGGAAGCAAAATAATTTCTGGCTTCGCTCAGTGCAAATTCTACTTTCTTCTCTTCAGTAATATCACGTATATACCCATACCAAATGGTACTGCCATCAGTCTGTTTTACAGGCGTTGACACTCCCTTGACCCACAGCAAGCCCTTTTCAGGATGATTGACACGATATTCAACCTGCCATTCACTCATGGTATCAAAGGAAAAAATGATACTCTCACTCACTCTAGGCAGATCATCTTCATGAATGACCCGATACACCGGCAAAGCATCCTGCTGAACCTCAGCAGGGCTGACGCCGTAAATATCCCGAATGTGCGCTGAAGCATAAGGAAAACAGGTACGTCCATCGGCAAACATCTGAAAACTATAAATTACGCCTGGCACGTTTTCGGCAATCGTTGTTAGGCGCTGACTCAATTCTTGAACTTGCTCTGCTAAGGCTTTTTGCTCACTAATATCACGTACAGCAGCATAAATGAAGGCTTCACCGTTTAGTGTAAACTTAACGGCAGTAATTGACGCATCATACAAGCTACCGTCTTTGCGCTTATGTTTGGTTTCAAAGGCAATCGGCGTTTCAGATAGCGAAGCAAACACCTCATGCATCACTTCATGGTTAACCTGTGCATCCCAATCAAATACACTGAGTTGTGTCATTTCTGAAGGATCATAACCCAACATTTCCGCTGCTCGCGGATTAGATTGATACAAACTACCATCGAAGCGCATAATAAAAATACCATCAGAGGCATGTTGCATCATGGCTTGATTTAATTGAGCAACTCTTTCACTTTCATCAATGTCTGTGTGTGTGCCCACCATACGCTTGGGTTGTTGTTGCTCAGTCCATTCTACAATGACACCGCGATCCAAAATCCACTTATAACGTCCATCCTTACAAAGCACGCGATGCTTATTGTGATAAACCGGAACTTCTTTACGCAAGCAACGCTGAATTTCTGCGTAAACGCTATTCAAATCATCAGGATGAACCCGCTTCGCCCACTCATCCAAACTTGGTTGGATGTCATTTGGTTCAAAACCCAGCATTCGCTTCCAACGATCTGAAAAGTAGACTTCGTTGGTCAGTAAATTCCAATCCCAAAGACCATCGCCAATACTATCGATTGTATCAATCCACTGAGATTCAGATAGCCTTATCG
Source organism: uncultured Francisella sp. (assembly GCA_964519885.1). Taxonomy (GTDB): domain Bacteria; phylum Pseudomonadota; class Gammaproteobacteria; order Thiomicrospirales; family Thiomicrospiraceae. The sequence goes on from CAZFLX010000019.1 coordinate 24,271, forward strand.
TTTCCGTGTGCACAACACTGTTTACACTTCCATTAGATAACATTAAAACTCTTGCCACTCCGTTGCCTGGTCAAGTTTGCTCGGTGCAGGTAATGCCTTAGTAGCCGGCTTACTCGATTTAGGGATTGAGCGATTGGTTGCTGCTCGCGTCGCTGTTGGCATCATATTGTTCTGCCCCGTTTTGAAAAAAGCCATATTCCGACGCAGCTCGTTGGCTTCATGATTCAGGCTTTCAGCAGCGGCGGTGGTTTCTTCAACCAAAGCAGCGTTTTGTTGCGTAATCACATCAATATCCGCAATGGCTTTGTTCACTTGATTAATACCGATAGATTGTTCATTTGAAGCATTGGCAATCGCTTCAATCATTTCTGCTACCTGTTCAATCGAGTCAGTAATACCGTTGAGTACCTCTCCTGATTTTTCTGCCAGATCAGTGCCCTTCGCCACGCGTGTTACTGACTCTTCGATAAGCACTTTAATGTCTTTGGCCGCATCAGCAGACTTACCGGCTAAGGCACGCACTTCACTGGCAACAACGGCAAAACCACGCCCATGTTCACCCGCTCTGGCGGCTTCGACCGCCGCATTTAATGCTAACAAATTGGTTTGGAAAGCAATACCGTCAATAATGCTAACAATGTCCGAAATTTGGCTACTCGATTCTTTAATCGACTGCATGGCATCAATCGTTTCGCGCATCACCACACTACCATCTTCAGACTGATGCTGCACTTGGTGCGCCAGGTCAGCTACTTTGCGTGCATTAGCCGTGTTTGCTTGTACAGCAGCAGCCATTTGGTTCATGGTAGCACTGGTTTCTTCCAAGGCAGCAGCTTGCTCTTGAACCCTTGCCGATAAATCGCTCGATCCTTGAGTGACCTGGGCCGCTGCATTATTAACAATATTGGAAACCTCTACTGCTTGAACAACGGTCGAACGGACTTTTTCGGATGAGAAATTGATGGCATTTTTCAATTCATGAATCTGACCTTTGAATACACCCGATGGCAACTCTCTCGTTAAATCACCCAATGCTTGTGCGCCAACAACTTCACTAATCGCATGAATAGCTGTAGCAATGGCTTGCATTGAAGCATTGATACTGTCTTTTGCCATCAACAGCTCACCCTGAGCATGGGCCATAACTCGAGCGTCAAAACTACCTTGACTCATGGCAAACATAGCTTGGTTTATTTCCTGCATAATCGCGTCAAATGATTTCATCGCATCCGCAGCATCGGATAACATAAGAGCATAACTTCCGGCAGCCTGAACAGATATTTCGGCTTTAAACTCACCGGTCTTCAGAGCTTGCGTTACTTTCGACAATTCAGCCATTACCGACTCAATGGTTGTTAATGAATGATTCACACCATCTTTTAGTTTGGCCAAATCACCCTCATAGCTACCGGTGATGCGCGTTGCAAAATGCCCTTGCGCTAAAGATTCAACTACGGTGTTGGTTTCCGATACAGCCGACTCCAACTTCATCATTAACGCATTTAACGGTTGCCCCAAAGCAGCCACCTCGTCTTTACCCGCTACCACAACGCGCGTGGAAAAATTACCTCGGCTAGCTTGTTGGATCGCTTCTAGCATACTCGCTAAACTCAGCCCCAAATTTTTGATAATGAAATAAGCGACAGACAACATAATTAGCAAAGCCAGCACAAAAATAGCCGCTTCAAGATTTCGGCTATCACTGTAAGAATCTTGCATGCGCGCATAATCTTTTGCTGCAACGTCTAACTGAATTTCTATTAACTTAGCAAACTCTTCTGAGATGGGATCGATAGTAGGATAAAGCTTGCTAATCGTAAACTCGGTTAGCGCAGCATGGTCCTGCGCATCAATAATAGCTAACAATTCTTCCACGCGTTTGTTGGTTGTAACCAACATCGGTTTAATCTTGGCAATTAATGCTTCCTCTTCCGCAACAAGCACTGTACCCAAATAAGTGGTCCATTTCTGCTGAATGACGGATTGAGCTTGTAAAATACCCTCTTTAGCTTGTTGCCAATTGACGTTGCCATTGCGGAGCTTGTGGCTAATATCGACAACATTAACCGCATACATATCAGCAATCACCTTCAAATCTCGTAAAGGAACGACCCGATCGTTGTACAAAGACTGAACAATTTCCATATCTTTCTTCAAACCCACAATGCCCACCGTAAGGACACTCACCAGAGCAATAACACTGATGGATATGAGTAATAGTAGCCGAGCGCGAATGGTTGTTATCATCTGAATGTTCCTTTTGATTGCTCTCAAACACAGCGTTTGCGATGCCTAATTTAAGCAAATATTAAACCATGATTTTAGCTTTACTTTAAAAACAATACTTAAATTAATCAACCCTATTTAAACAAATATTTTCTATGCCTTATATAAAAAAAGATGTACGCTTCTGGTGCAAGTTGAACTTAAACTATACAAACTTTGTCATTTTACTTTACCGAATCTGATTCGTTAACAAAAATACGATAACAACTTGATAACAATTTGATAACAAAAATACCGAACAAGGGGAAAAATGCCAAAAACTGTGTTACTCTTAACATGAACAAAAATACGACACCATTCAAATAATCCAACTTAAGTATTTTTTAGACTGATAAAACGTTGTATCATAGGTTCTTGCATGCTGACACTGACCGCAACTTCGCCCAGCTTACCCTTCAATACCGATCTGCTAATTATTGGTAGCCAATGGGATATACCAACACTCATTCAGCCCATGCTGCACCCATCGGCTTCTATTCGCAACACTAACATGGTTACTGAAGCATTGAAGTTATTCACCCAAAAACGTCCCGATCTGATTCTGATTGACAGTGATTTACCCTTTCATTGCAGCCACTCTTTGGTTATGCATTTCCGCCGTTTCAGCACTGCCAGTATTATTCAAATAGGCAAAGGCAATCACCGAGAAGAGCGGATTCAGGCGCTAACGGCAGGTGTTGACCACTACATCACCACACCAATTGATTTGGAAGAATTGACCGCGATCATCAAAAACGCTTATCGTCACGCTAAAATCGTACAGACAATACACAATCAGCTACCAGATCACTGGAGTTGTTGTCGCTTAGATAGAGCCTTGTACACGCCCAATGGGCATCACATTGAATTGACACCGAATGAGTTACGCCTGATTGAAGTTATCGCGGCTCATAATCAAAGTGTCATTACGCATCATGCTTTTGCTGCCGCATTTAAACGAACTAACACTGAAGGATTCGATAAACTCCTTCATGTCAGTATCGGTCGATTACGCAAAAAAATTTTAGATGGCTGCGGTGAAGCCTTTCCGCTAACCAGTGTACGTGCCTCTGGTTTTCGTTTTGAAAAAGAACTGGCTTTATTACCTGTTGAAACACGGCCATAACGTCAGTCTCTTCTATCTAGTAGGTAGAATTAACACGATAAAGACTAAACTTGTCTCGCGCCAGCAGCCAGCATAGCCTGCTCAAGGGCTTCTAATAAAATAACCACTTGCTCAGAGGCGTGATCAATTGTATCGAGTTGAGCAATCGCCCCATCACAATCGCCGCTATTTGCCATAGCCACCACGTCGGCAACCAAATGGTGAAACCGATGATGCGCTTCGTCTAAACGTTGCATTTCGGGTAAGTGATCGAACGCCCTGCCATCTTGGTCGCGCCATTGCCCCAGTCCACAAATGTGATGATTTCTCACACTGGATACATCATCAATGACTTCATGACCCAAAATCACATTACTCATACGAATGCGCCAATTTAAGTGCGCTTGCTTCATGTTGGCTAAAATGGATCGCCCATTATGCGCAATCTGTTGACCTTGTTTAGATAAATTGAATTGTTTAACCAGTGTATCTAGTGCCGATACACGCTCAACCACATGGGAAGAAGAAGCCGCTGCCTCTTCCACCAAAGCCGCAGATTGTTGCGAAACACCATCCATAATCGTCAATGCACGATTCACTTCATTAATGCCACTTTCTTGCTCTCTTGAAGCATCGGCCACACCCGACATGAGCTGTGCCATATCGGTAATCGCACGCCTAACCTCGGTTAGGGCATTGGCAGTTTGCTCAACCAAAGCGGTACCCTGTCGAATTTGCTGAACACTTTCATCTATTAAACTACGAATATCCGTTGCCGACTCAGCCGACCGCTGAGCAAGCGACCTCACTTCACTCGCCACCACCGCAAAACCACGACCATACTCACCGGCTCTTGCTGCTTCGACTGCCGCATTCAAGGCTAACAAATTCGTTTGGAAACTAATGGAATCAATTAATTCTACAATATCACCAATCCGTTGACCCGCTGCATCAATACGACTCATTGCTTGTATCGCCTGCTGCATAATCTGATGACTTTGATCGGCATAGCTATTCACGCTGTGCACAAGTAAATTAGCCTGTTGCACATGGTCGGCATTACTTTTTACGCCAGAAAGAATTTGCGTCATCGCGGCTGCGGTTTGCTCTACAGCTGCGGCCTGTTGTTGCGTTTGATCTGAAATATGATGAACGCCCTCACTCAGTTGCAACATCTCTTGGTTAACCGAATGCGAGGTAAATTGCACCTGACCCAAAACTTCATTCAAATTTCTCAGCGATAAATTAACCGAGTTTTGTACACTGGAAAAAACTCCTTTAAAGTCTCCTTGCATTTCGGTAGCCAATCGAGAAAAAGCCAGCTCGCCAATTGAATGGGAAATCACATTGGCAAATTGCGATAAGTAATCGACCAAACGGTTAATATCTTGCGATATGGTGCGGTAAAATCCTGTCGCTTGAGTGGCATCAATTCGATGGTGAAGTACACCATTTAGGCAAGCCGTTAACACTTCCGATAAGTTTCGCTCTAAATTGGCTGCTTGGGTTCTATCCAGCCACTCCACCACATAACCCAGCTTTTGTTCGCCCGAATAAATCGGAATGGCTTTCAAGCGCAACACTAAACCACCGACAGCCAACTCCGCTGTCCAGGGTTGAACCAAATGCTCGAGTAATTGTCGCTGATGACGTGGATCTCGATGAAAAATATCCATATTGCTACCCACAACCTGATTCGCGCTAAAATGCGGTAAAGCAGACCTTAACGCAGCTTCATTACTCTCAAACATCGCCGCAAGGGAAGCATTAATGCTAGTAATGTTAAAATGAACATCGGCCAACATTAAATTAGTACTACTTGCATCCACCGCGGCTTGTAGCACTTTGGCTTGTCGCATAACATCGTAATTTCGTGAAGCATTTTCAGCAATACGCGATCGAATCATATTGAGGGCAAATATCCAAGCATCTTGGCCTTCAAGCGGTTGTTGATAGTAGCCACTCGCCAATTGTTCGATGGCCATTTGTTGTTGAGCATTGGGCAAGGATCGTTGGCGCAATAAGCGAATCATTAAACCCAGTGCTAGGCTCGATAAAATAGACAAACCAACTAATGCCAATTCAGGTTCGTTAACACCCAACACTAGCAAACTGAGTGGTGCCAGCATAGCCAGTGCCCACCAAATAAAATCATTTATTCTATGTGTTTTAACCTTTGTCCATGGAAATGGCAAGGCTCCGGCACGAACCCCTTCATAAAGCGCGCTGGCTTGCCCAATCTGTTCTCGCGTTGCCGGGTAACGCACAGAAACATACCCGGTAATTTTCCCTTGACTGTAAATGGGTGTCGCATTGGCTGCAACCCAGTAATAGTCCCCATTTTTTCGTTTATTTTTAACTATACCAAACCAAGCATGACCACCAGCAACTGTTTGCCATAAGTCTTTAAAAGCTTCATCGGGCATGTCTTCGTGGCGGAGTAAATTATGAGGCTGATTCATCAGTTCCTGATCGGTATAACCTGAAGCATCCTTAAAGCCATCGTTATAATCCACAATGTTACCGAGCAAATCAGAGCGGGACAAAATAACCATATCCGCAGGCAAAATAAATTCATGAGCATCTTGGCGCATAGGAAAACCTTTCATCATTAATTAAGCTGGCAAACAAAACACGCTATAACGCTCATTAACCAAACTGCGTCACAGACTTTGCCCGATAGTTAGTATATAAAAGCACCGTAGCTGACTTAATAACAATTTACTAACAGCTACTGACTATACTGATTGCAATTACTTAAATCATGTTAAATTAAACTTATGAAACAGACTGCGCCAAGCAGCAGGCAAACCCTTGCCAAACACTCAGGTTAACATGCTTAAGCAACTACCAACTAGGACTGTTCAATGAACTTTACCATTAAAACAAAAATTATTGCTATTATCTTGTTTGCCGTTTTAGCACTCCTCATCAACACCTTTCACAATTTAACCGCTCAAAAAGCCGATGTTGATATTGTGCAGAGCATGTACCAAGATCGTATTATTCCGCTGAAAGACTTAAAAACGATTGCCGACTTATATGCCGTCAATATTGTTGATACGACCCATAAACTGAATGCACGCACCATCAGTTATGATTCGGCCCTAGCATCCTTTAGCCAAGCCAGACAAACCATTAAAGACTTGTGGCAAGCGTATAAAGGTACGGTATTGGTAGCTGAAGAGGAAAAATTGATTGCTGAAATAGAACCTTTAATGCAGTCAGCAGAACCCAAACTCGACGAACTCACACGTATTATTAAAGCCTCGAGAAACAGTGATGGTGATTGCGCCTGCGAAGCCTTAGATCACTTCGCACGCACCCAACTCTATCCGACCATTGATCCGCTCAGCGAAAAATTTGCACTATTAATCGACATTCAATTAATCGTCGCCGCCAAGGATTACGAAAGCTTAGACCAAGCCTACCGTGATAGTCTGGTATTTGCGCTAATCCTCATTTTGCTAACCTTATTGTTACTGTCTGGCTTGGGCTATTTCATTGTACAAAGCATCAATCGAAGCACCTCCAGCTTGAATAATGCCCTCTATCAGCTCAGTCAAGGGCAATTAGCGACACCTATTCGTCTGCTTGGCAATGATGAACTCACACAAAGTACCCGTGCACTGATTCAGTTTAGAGAAAGTTTACAAGACACCTTTCGCCAAGCCCAAGGTTGCACCCAAAGCTTTGCAGCCGGTGACTTTGGTCATACCATGAAAGAAACCCTACCGGGTGATTTTGGTCATTTAGCCAAGCAATTAAACACTTCGTTCAGCGTTTCCGAAAGTGCTGTAAAAACCATGGCGTCGGCATTAAATGCCGTGTTAGATGGCAAAACCTATGAACAATGGGCAGATCGTCATCAACACTATTCTGGAGAATGGCAAATAACGATTGAAACCGCAGCACAAGTATTGCAAGGTCGAGAACAGCTATTTCATGAGATCAATCAAGCAATGTTGGCGATGATAGAAGGCAACTTTAATCACCATATTACGGCTGATATGAAAGGAGTCTATAACACCCTGAAACAAGCAACCGAAAATATGAGTCAACAACTTCAACAGGTTATTCAAGATGTTACACAGCAGGCTCAGTCCTTATCTCTGGGTGATTTAACCTATCAGAATCAACGCAGTTACCCAGGCGCATGGGGGCTGCTAATTCAAACATTGAATGAATCGGTGGCAAAATTAAATCACTCATTTTGCCAAATCGCACAACAATCTCAAGAAGTGGCTGCATCGGCTAAACAAGTGGCTGAAGGTAACGATTATTTGTCGCAGGGCATTCAAGAACAGGCCGCCTCATTAGAACAAACGGCTGCGGCCATGGAAGAACTCAATGGTCAAGTTCAACACACAGCAGCACAAACACAACAAACCGCCACGCTATCAGGCCATGCTCATGCCAGCGTCGTGAACAGTAGTCAAGTTATGCGTGAAGCGATGCATGCCATGCATAAAATTAAGGACTCGAGTGAACATATTATCTCCATTGTCGGTTTGATTGATGGTATCGCCTTTCAAACCAATCTACTGGCACTGAATGCAGCGGTTGAAGCGGCAAGAGCGGGCGAACATGGACGCGGATTCGCGGTGGTTGCCAGTGAAGTTCGCGCCTTAGCCGGAAAAGCTTCAGAAGCTGCCAGTAACATTAAACAACTGATTGAACAAACCAATGACAGTATTTTAATCGGCACAGAAAAGGTCGAAGACACCAATCGCTCCTTACAAAAGGTTATCGATGCCGTTGATCAAATTAACAGTCTAGTCGGCTCTGTTGCCAGCAATACCGGTGAGCAAGCTAAAGGCTTAGCCCAAATGCACGAAGCGATCACCACTATTGACCAAACGGTGCAACAATCGGCAGCACAGGTTGAAGAAAATGCTTCCTTGGCAGAAATGCTGGGAGGCATTGCGCAACAACTCGACTCGACCCTTCTTCATTTTAAAACAGCTAATTGCCCCAAAACACAAAAGGCAGCCCTAAAAAACCTTAAAACTCAACCTTCGGCACAGAGTGGAAAGTCTCAACAAACCAAAACACTTGCCTTGCCCAAACCTAAAAACTCCCTCAGCAATGAATGGCAGGATTTTTAGCAAACTTAGAGCGAGGTTAGCTTATGCCGAACCAGAACCCCCATGATGTTTCAATTCCTTTTACAGCCGATCTGTTGTTGATTGGCTGTAATGGGCACACCCTAACATTAACACAGCGCTATAGTGATGTGATGGCGCAAATTCGTCTGGCATTTAATGCCGGAGAAGCACTAAAACTATTTATGCAAAAACGTCCCGATTGCATCATTATCGATAGCGATATTTCAGAAGATTGTGGTCAACCTATCATTCGACATTTTCGCCAATTCAGTACAGCCAGCATCATACAAATTGGTCATAGTCACCAACGGGAAGACCGTGTTAAAGCGCTGGTATCTGGAGCTGACTATTATTTAACCCAACCCATTTATGAACCAGAATTTGCTGTTGTGCTGAAAAATGCGTTTAGACACGCAAGAATTATTCAAACCATCTATCAGCAGCCCAATGAGCATTGGAGCTGTTGTCGATTAGAGCATCGTCTCTATTCACCTGAAGGAAGGGATGTCACACTCACTCCGAACGAATTACGTATTATTGAGGTGATAGCAGCACATGGTGAAGCTCCTGTTATTGAAAGACAAGCCTTTGCCATCGCTTTTAAGCGTACTAATAGTGAAGGATTTGAAAAACTACTGCATGTCAGTGTTGGTCGATTGCGTAAGAAAATTTTAGATCAATGCCATGTCGTTTTTCCGTTAAAAAGTAGTCGATCGATTGGCTATTGTTTTGAAAGTAAGCTGGCGATTTTACCTTAATTTTGATGCATAGCTAAACAAAATAACAATTAAATAACAGTTGGCGATGTCATGTACAAAACCTATACCAACATCTTCTATACTGCTGTTTTATGCCGTTTGGGGTAGCAATTTGAGATGAACCAACCAATGAAAATTTCTGCTGAAGAGCAAGCCCTTATAGATCTACTTTCAGCAGAAATACAGGATCTAAACCTACTTATGATCAATTTGGCAAATGTACAACAAAAAATTGAACAATCATTAGCTTGCTATGTGGCTTCGAGTACTGAAACTCATTCAGCTCAATCTCTCGAAAGACTTCATCGAACCATAGCCACAAATCATCAAGCTTTTGAAAACTTGTTCCAATTCATTCAATTAAAAAGAAAAAAAGAATGTCTAATATAAACCGAGTAACGAAAACACATGACATATTATCTTGGTTAAAACAGCACGATCAACTACCTGAAATGCCGGATACTCTGCATCAGTTCGAGACGTTATGGCAACAACCCAATCACCATTTAGGCGAACTGGGTAAGGTATTGGAAGCTGACTCTCGTATTTCTACCCGTTTAATTGAAATTGCCAATTCAGTGCTTCATCGTGGAGACAGTAACAGCACTTCAGTTGCACAGGCCGTTCATCGTATTGGCATGATTGAGGCGCGTAACGTGGTACATGCTGTCAGCCTTCACCAGTTGTTTTACCACCGTTGTATTGATGCCAAGCAATTTTGGCGACACAGCATTATTAGCGCTTTCACTGCAAAAAAAATTGTCGAATACGGTATTAGGCGCTTTAAATGGGAAGTCAATAAACACGATGCATTTTTAGCAGCGCTGCTTCATGAAGCAGGTTTAATACTGATGTTTCGCTATTACAAGGAATTTCCTTTATTACTAGAAAATTGCCCGAATATGGAACGTTGGATTGAAGCGGAAGCTCGACTTTTTCACATGAGTCATGCAGTGCTTGGAGCTGCGTTATTCAAGACATGGCACTTACCCGAACATATTGTGTTGGCGATAGCGACGCATCATCATCCACGACGCTTGCCAGAAAATAAACAGCTTTTGTCTGTTATCACCCACCTAGCTGAAGCCGCTACCTTGTACATTGGTCAAGATAATGGCATGATGACTGTAGAACCAGAACAACTTTCATTGACAACGCTTGAATTACTGGAAAATTATCGAATTTCTATTGATCAACTCAACTACTTAGGCGAGCAAGGCCGAGAAGAAGCTGAGTCTTCAAGTATGCTCAGGATGTTTTAGTAATGAACGATAAAGATGACTGCCTTCAATCCGCTAAAAGACTAGCCGAAGCCTATGATATTACACGCGAAGGCTTGTGGGAGTGGATAATAGCCAACAATTTTATTTATCACAATGATCGCTGGAAGGAAATTTTTGGTTATGCCTTACACGAAAGTGCTGAGCTGCTCTCTGATTTTCAGGCTCGTGTTCATCCGGACGACATTGCGCGTGTATGGCATACCGTTGCAGCTGCGCAACAAACAGGTGAACTGTTTGAGCAACAATATCGGATTATCTTGCCTTCGGGTGAAGTAAAGCATATTCGGGATCGTGGTCGCGTGGCTGACTGGGATGCAGAAGGCAAAGCCACACGCATGATTGGTTCGGTCGCTGATATGACAGAAGAAGCCAGTTTACAAAGTCATTTAAATTTAATTGCTTCTTATGATGCGTTAACTGGCTTACCCAGTCGGCATAGTGTGCGTGATTCCTTTAAGCAAATGAAAAAGCTCGCTGATGCAAGAAAATCGTACATAGTTTTTCTGTTTTTAGACCTCGATGACTTTCGACTCATTAATGACACCCAAGGCCACGAAGTGGGTGATCAACTGCTACAACTTCTTTCTCAACGATTACAACAGCATCGACCACATCAAGCAATTATTAGTAGACATGGTGGCGATGAGTTTTTATTTCTCATTCCGATCGACACCGACTCAATGGATGACATCAATCAAATTGCAATTGATATAATTTCTCTCATTACTCAACCCTTTTATTTAAATAACTTACAGCTAAAAATTGGCGCTAGTCTGGGTGCGAGCATTTACCCAGATGATGGAGATAACTTCAACACCTTATTACGTCACTCTGACACTGCTATGTATGCAGCTAAACATGCTGGTCGTAATCAGTTTCGTTTATTTTTGCCCATTTTGGAAGAGTTAGCTCTTTCAAAATTGAATATGACCAATCAACTTCATCAGGCTTTAGATAAACACCAGCTGTTTCTGGTCTATCAACCGCAAGTCAATTTACACTCTGGAAACTGGGACAGCGCAGAGGTGTTAATACGTTGGCGAGACAATGACGGGCAATTGGTTTCACCCATTGACTTTATCCCGTTAGCTGAAGAAACGGGTCACATTATTGCTATCACTGACTGGATTATCGAAACTGCCGTAGAAACCCTAGCACATTGGCGTCGTGGTGGTATTCAAATTAACAACTTATCAATTAACATTCCCGCTTGTGTTTTATCAGAGACAGATTTTTTATCCAAACTCATTGCGACCGTTTACAGTTATGGTCTAGACACAAAATCAATTGAATTAGAAATTACAGAATCACAATTACTGAATTCAAATAGATTGGTTAGTGATACACTAAACGCCATTACTCAGGCTGGTTTCAACTTAAGCATCGATGATTTTGGCACCGGCTATTCCAACATTAGCCAAATTAAAAAAATGAAAGTACACAAGCTTAAAATTGATAAAAGCTTTATAGATGAAATAACTCAAAGTAAAGAAGGAGCCTTATTGGTTAGAGCAGTGATTGATATGGCAAGAGCACTTAACATTAAAATCGTTGCTGAGGGGGTAGAGCTTGATTCTCAACTTGCTTACTTAAGTAATTACGGCTGTGATTACGTTCAAGGTTACTTGTTTGCTAAGCCCTTAAGCGAAACTGAGTTTATTGAGCGTTATCTATCATCGTTTTAGAATACGCCATTAACCCACACAACATTATTCGTCAAACCTATTAAAGCTACAATAAAAAAGCTCCCAACCAGTGGGAGCTTTTCTAACAACATCAGTTCAAGTAAAAACTTACTTCTTACGATGCTTAGGCGCAATCAAATCGGTAATTGTGCCTTCTGCCATTTCAGCAGCGAAAGCAAAGGTTTCCGACAAAGTAGGATGCGGATGAATGGTTAGGGCAATATCCGCCATATCCGCGCCCATTTCCAAGGCTAAAGAAGCTTCCGCTACCAACTCGCCCGCATTTGGGCCTGTCATGGCAGCACCCAACAGACGGTGAGTTTTGGCATCAAAAATGGCTTTACTCATGCCTTCATCACGACCCAAGCTGAGACTACGACCCGATGCCGCCCAAGGGAAGACACCCACTTCAATTTCAAAGCCTTTTTCCTTAGCCTCTCGCTCGGTCATACCGACCCAAGCCACTTCAGGATCGGTGTAAGCGACTGACGGAATACTGACTGGCGTAAATGCCGACGGTAATCCACAAATCACTTCTGCAGCGACCTTGCCTTCATGCACCGCTTTATGCGCCAACATAGGTTGACCAATAATGTCACCAATGGCATAAATGTGATCGACATTGGTTTTTTGACGCTGATCGGCGGGAATAAAGCCACGATCCGTCACCGTCACCCCCGCTTTATCGGCATCAATCATCGCTCCATTGGGCGCACGACCTACCGCAACCAGTACCGCATCGAAATCTTCTTGCCAAGTTTTATCGCCTTCGCCAACAAAAGTCACGGTTAAGGCTTCTGGTTTGGCTTCAACAGCGGTTACTTTGGTTTTTAAGTGAATGGCTTTGTACTTAGGTTTGATGCGTTTAACCAATGGGCGCACCATATCGGGATCAGCACCGGGAATGAGTTGATCCATCAATTCAACCACGGTAATTTCCGAACCTAAAGCACCATAGACTTGTGCCATTTCTAGACCAATAATACCACCACCCAAAATCAGTAAGCGTGGCGGAATGTTCTGCAAATTCAAAGCATCAGTCGAATCCCACACACGAGGATCATCATGCGGGATAAACGGCAATTTAATGACACGCGAACCTGCAGCAATAATGGCTTGTTCAAAACGAATGCGTTTAACCCCACCCTCTTTATCTGTCACAGCCAAGGTATGACTATCGACAAACCGACCAAAACCATGTACCACTTGCACTTTGCGTTGCTTAGCTAAGCCAATTAGCCCTGTGGTCAGTTTTTTGATGACGCTTTCCTTAAAGCCACGCATCTTATCAATGTCAATTTGTGGCTCGGCAAAGGTAATACCATGCGCGCCCATTTCTTTGGTTTCATTCAAAATGTGCGACATGTGCAATAGTGTTTTAGAAGGAATACAACCAACGTTCAGACAAACACCACCGATCACATCATAGCGTTCGACCAATATCACTTGTTTACCCAAATCGGCAGCGCGGAAAGCCGCGGTGTAACCACCTGGCCCACCGCCCAACACCAATACCTGGCAATGCATATCGGCATCACCCGATACCGCCACTGCCGTTGGTGCAACCGATGCCACTGTCGAAGTTGCCGTTTGCTTTTCAACTTCCGTCAACTTAGCCGCAGCAGAACTGGCCATTTTACCAATCACCACGCCCGTATTAATGACGTCACCCACTTTCACGCTCAGGCTTTCAATCTTGCCTGAATGAGGGCTAGGAATTTCCATCGTGGCTTTATCACTTTCCAAAGTGATTAGCGGTTGGTCGATTGACACATCGTCACCCGCACTAACCAGAATTTCAATCACGCGAACGTCTTTAAAATCACCTAAGTCAGGAATTTTAATATCAATAATCTGTCCCATAGCCGTCCCTTAGAGTAATAGTTGACGAATATCGGTCAGCATTTGACCCAAATAACTGGTGAAGCGCACACCCTGAGCACCATCAATGACACGATGATCGTATGACATTGAGAAAGGCATCATCAAGCGCGGCTCGAAGGTTGAACCATTCCATACGGGTTGCATTTTCGCTTTAGAAACACCCAAAATCGCCACTTCTGGCGCATTAACGATCGGTGTGAACTGAGTACCACCAATACCGCCTAGGCTAGAGATTGAGAAAGTCGCCCCCGACATATCAGCAGGCGACAACTTGCCTTCTCGCGCTTTGTGACTCAACTCTTTCAAAGCTTCTGCCAATTCCCAAATCGACTTTTTATCGGCATCACGAATAACGGGAACCACCAATCCATTCGGCGTGTCCACTGCGACACCAATGTGGTAATACTGCTTCACAATTAAGCTTTCACCATCAGCAGATAGAGACGCATTCACGTGCGGGAATTTTTTCAAGGCTGCAATGGCGGCTTTAATCACGAAGATGAGCGGCGTGACACCCACGCCACGCGCTTTGGCTTGTTCTTTTAGGCCAGAGCGGAAAGCTTCCATTTCGGTAATGTCACACTCATCGAACTGAGTCACATGAGGCACGTTTAACCAGCAAGCGTGTAGGTGCTTACCCGAAATTTTCTTAATGCGTGACAAGGGTTCAACACTAATGTCACCAAAGTCAGCAAAATTAGGCTGTTTGATGGCTGGGATACCCATACCACCCGTTGCACCCACCGCATTCGGTAAAGGTTTTGCACCCGACATCACGCCTTTAACAAAGCCTTGTACGTCATCTTTGCTAATACGACCTTTAACACCCGTGCCAGTCACTAAAGACAAGTCCACACCCAACTCACGTGCGAACAAACGTACCGAAGGGCTGGCATGAGCCTTAGCACCCGCCACGGGCGCATTAATCGGTTTCTCTGCCGACACAACAGGCATAACAGCTGCTGGCGCTTGAGTCGCCACGGGCACAGAAGTTGCCGCCACGGCCTGTGTGGGGGCTGGCGTAGCTTGAGGTGCTGGAGCGGCTTTCACGGCAACAGCCGACTCATCGGCTTCCACTTCCGCAATCAGCACGCCTGTGGCAACCTTATCACCCACCTTAACTTTTAAGCTGACGATTTTACCAGCCATCGGTGAGGGAATTTCCATGGTTGCTTTGTCGCTTTCTAAGACCAATAAAGCATCATCGACGGCAACCACATCACCTTCTTTCACTAAAATTTCAATGACATCAACGCCTTTAAAGTCGCCAATATCAGGAAGTAGCATAGGTTTAATAGACATATTGCTCACCTCCCTTACACTGTCCAAGGTGCGGGTTTATCCGCATCAATACCGTAACGCGCAATGGCATCAGCCACCACTTGTGCAGGCACTTCACCACGATCTGCCAAGGCTTTTAAAGTCGAGATAACGACATAATGCGCATTGACTTCAAAGAACTGACGCAACTGAGCGCGTGTATCCGAACGACCGTAACCGTCTGTACCCAAGACAACAAAGTCACCTGGAATAAAGGCACGAACTTGGTCGGCATAAGCACGTAAGTAGTCTGTTGCTGCAATGACAGGACCTTCACTACCCGCTAACTGCTTGGTAATGAAAGGCACGCGTTTATGTTCTAACGGATGCAAGGTATTCCAACGTTCACAGTCATCACCATCACGTTTAAGCAGGTTGAAACTGGTTGCCGACCAAACGTCCGCTTGAACGCCCCAGTCCTGCGCTAACAGCTCGGCCGCTTTAATTACTTCACGTAAAATCGTACCCGAACCCATTAACTGCGCACGAGGACCATCACCACTTGCTTCCGATAAACGGTAGAGACCTTGAATGATCTGATCTTCAACACCCGTTGGCATCGCAGGATGCTCGTAGTTTTCGTTCATTACCGTGACATAGTAGAACACCTTGTCCTTATCAGCGGTCATGCGACGCAAACCGTCTTGTACAATCACCGCCAACTCATAAGCGAAAGTCGGATCGTAAGTCATACAATTAGGTACTTGACCAAACTGAATCAGGTTATGTCCATCTTGATGCTGCAAACCTTCGCCTGCTAGGGTGGTGCGACCTGCGGTACCACCGAGCATAAAGCCACGCGCTTGCGAATCGCCCGCTGCCCACACCAAGTCACCAATGCGTTGGAAACCAAACATTGAGTAATAAATGTAGAAAGGAATCATCGCCACACCATGATTGGCATAACTGGTTGCGGCAGCAATCCACGATGACATAGCGCCCGCTTCGTTAATGCCTTCTTGCAACACCTGACCATTCTGCGCTTGTTTGTACCACATCACTTGGTCTGCATCGACTGGCTCGTACAACTGACCCGCAGGATCATAAATACCCACTTGACGGAACAACCCTTCCATACCGAAAGTACGTGCTTCGTCGGGAATAATCGGCACCACACGAGGACCAACAGCTTTGTCGCGAAGTAGCACTGCCAAAATACGCACAAACGCCATGGTGGTTGACATGGTACGCTCGCCTGTACCTTGCAACAAGGCATCGAAAGCCGACAACTCTGGTACAGGTAATACTTCTGAACGATCTTGACGCGAAGGCAAATAACCGCCCAAAGCCGCACGACGTTCATGCAAATACTTCATCACCGCTGCATCGTCTTGTGGCTTGTAGAAAGGCACATTGTCTAATTCGCTATCCGAAATCGGGATACTGAAACGATCACGGAAATGACGTAAGCCATTAATATCCAGTTTTTTCTGTTGGTGAGCCGCCATCGCGCCTTCACCATACTCGCCCATACCATAGCCTTTCACAGTGTGCGCTAAAATAACGGTTGGTTGACCTTGGTGATCGGTCGCTTGTTTGTAGGCAGCATAAATTTTACGGGGATCATGACCACCGCGCGATAACTTAAAGATTTCATCATCTGACATATCTTTAACCAAATCGGCCGTTTCTGGATATTTACCAAAGAAATGCTCACGAACATAAGCAGGACCACGAACTTTATACGCTTGGTACTCACCGTCTACGACTTCCATCATGCGTTGCATCAGCTTGCCCGTTTTATCACGAGCTAGCAGACCATCCCACTCACTACCCCAAACGACTTTTAAGACATTCCAACCCGCGCCACGGAAGTTACCTTCTAATTCTTGAATAATTTTACCGTTACCACGTACTGGTCCATCGAGACGCTGTAAGTTACAGTTGACCACGAAAATCAGGTTATCCAGCTTTTCACGATGCGCTAGGGCAATTGCGCCTTGAGATTCTGGCTCATCCATTTCACCATCACCCAAGAATGCCCAAACTTTACGACCCGTTGCATCAATTAGTCCACGCGCGTGCATGTACTTCATAAAACGCGCTTGGTAAATCGCCATCAATGGCCCTAAGCCCATCGAAACAGTCGGGAACTGCCAAAAATCAGGCATCAACCAAGGATGAGGATAAGAAGACAATCCAGGAGCTGCCACTTCCTGACGGAAACGACCCAGATCTTCCTCGCTCAAACGCCCTTCCATGAAGGCACGAGCATACATACCAGGAGAGGTATGACCTTGGAAGAAAATCATGTCCGCGCCCGTGGGTGCATCAGGACCTTTAAAAAAGTGGTTGAAACCCACTTCATAAAGGGTTGCACTGGAAGCAAAAGATGCAATATGACCACCCAATTCGGTCGATAAGCGGTTGGCTTTCACCACCATCGCCATCGCGTTCCAACGAATTAATGAGCGTAAACGACCTTCAATTTCTTGATCACCTGGATAAGCAGACTGTTGCTCAGCAGGAATGGTGTTGATGTAAGGCGTGTTAGCACTGTAAAGCGTATCAATACCATATTTACGCGCATGCGCAATTAGGCTATTGATGAGATGTTGTGCTTTCTCCGTTCCTTCAAACTCCACCACCGACGCTAGGGCATCCAACCACTCTTGCGTTTCTTGTGGATCAAGGTCAACAAAGGTTTCGCTCATATTTCTTCCTCATGGGGTCATGAAAATTAACACACCACCAACACACGCAGACGGGTAAGTCAGGCAGGCATGCGCTATGAGCCAGCCCTTTTATGCGCCCATTGATGGCAAAATGGTTTTAATATGATACCAGATATCCCATCAAACTGCCTTGTCCTTGGCACGAAGGGATAAAATTGGCCAGCCCTTTGTTTGTGCGTAGTCGCGTAAAACATCATCAGGATCCACAGCAACAGGATAATTAACCTGTTGTAATAACGGTAAATCATTTCGAGAATCTGAATAGAACCAAGTTTCAGCAGGCTTAAATCCTTTTACAGCCAACCACTGCTGCAAGCGTTGAATTTTTCCTTCTTGAAAACTAGGAGTACCCACCACATCACCTAAAACATGACCTTGATCATCAAACGCAGGATCGGTAGCGATGATGTCATCTATCCCCAACCAACGCACAATCGGTTCGGTAATAAAGCGATTGGTGGCGGTAATAACCAACAGCTGATGTCCCTGCTGACGATGAGAGTCAATCAACTCAAAGGCTTTGGGCAAGGCTAAAGGTTCAATCACAGTTTGCATAAACTCTTGGTGTAAGGCTCTGAGCTCCGCAACCGGAATACCCACCAACGGAGCTAAAGCAAAACGCTGATAGGCAATAATATCCAACTGACCCGACTTATAATCCTCATAAAATGCAGCATTTTGAGCGGCATAAGCTTGTGCATCGACCAAGCCTTTACGCACGACAAACTCACCCCATTCGTAATCACTATCCCCTGCAATCAGGGTGTTATCTAAATCAAAAATAGCTAATTGCATAATAAAATCACCTAATAGGTAAAGAATAGGAGCATCCTAGCCGATCTGAATGCGCAATAAAACGATTTTTTAAGTTAAAATGGTCGAATAGTAACAAAACCCTATCTTTATTGATGTAAAGGACCACACACTCGTGATCGATGAAAACGGCTATCGACTCAATGTTGGCATTATTTTAGTCAACCGACAGAATCAACTGTTTTTGGGTCGTCGCATTGGTCATGATGATGCTTGGCAATTCCCACAAGGCGGGATTCGCGCCCACGAAACGCCACAACAAGCCTTGTTTCGTGAGCTGAAAGAAGAAATTGGTCTTGAGCCGCGTCATGTACGCATTCTGGGAAAAACACAAGATTGGCTTTGCTACAACCTACCCAAACGATTGATTCGCCAAAATGCTTCTCCCATTTGCATTGGTCAAAAACAACGCTGGTTTATGTTGGGCTTGGTCGGCGATGAAGATGACATCAATCTGAAAGCAACCCACACCCCAGAATTTGAAGAGTGGCGTTGGGTTCCCTATTGGCAACCCGTGCACGAAGTGGTCAACTTTAAAAAAGATGTTTATCAACAAGCCTTAGTGGAGCTTGAAGAATCACTAATTCGTTACTGGCAAGGTCAACAGCACAAGCTTTAATTTCCTGCCATATCTGTCAAGTTTTAGCGGTTTGAGCCGATTAATAGACACCATAAGACTGTTTACAATCGGAAACGACCATGTTAAAAGCCATGTTAAACATTTTGCTGCTAGCACCCTGCTTAACCTGGGCAGCGACGCCATCAGATTTTTCGCTCCTCGGAATGAAGGTCAGTGAAATGTCTCAAACTGAAATTCGCCAAGCACTCTATAAGTGGGACGGGTTGATGAAACCTCAGGCTTCACTACACAGCAAACAAATGGATCGTTTTTATCCGGTCAATATTTTAAGAGAAACCTACCGCGTCGATTTTCGCTACGAACTCGATGGCAGTTTTTCGAGTTTACAGATTCGCTATCGCCCCTATCACAGCGAATACAACAACAGTAGCAAACCCTTGAGCATCAAGGATATTCGCACTCAACTAGAACCCACCATCGGCAGTCCGAATAGTCGTGTTAGACGTACTGACTCAGTACTGCAAAACTACGAAAGTTATCGTTGGGAAGATGAACAAGTCAGCATTACGCTCGACTTTGAAGACCAACAACCGGGTCGCCCGATTGTGTTACATCTGCGCAAGAAAAATACCACCTTAGCGAGCAACTACCGCAGCTGAAGAGCGAAAGAACTGAGTATACACGCGCCATCCCAAGCCAATGGCCGCCACAGTCAGTCCAATTACAAAACTCAACCAAAAACCGGTGATACCTAACCAAACGCCTGACTCGGTATTCCAGTCGCCGTAACATAAATAAAACCCAACGGGCAGACCAATACCCCAATAGCTTACCAGCGTCACCCACATCACCGATGTGGTATCGCCAATACCACGCAAAGCTCCCGCGCAAGCGACTTGAAGCGCATCCGAAATTTGATACAAGGCCGCCATCCACAACAAAGTCACTGCAATCAGCACCACACTGGCATCTTGAGTATAAAGTTGCACAATATCAATCGCAAACATCCAAGTCAGTAAGGCAACCACCGTGCCTAACACCAATGAAATCCATAAAGCGGAACTGATGGCAGTGCGCACTTGTGCTGACTCCCCCGCTCCCGTGAGCTGTCCGACGCGAATGGTGAGCGCCATCGCTAAAGACAAAGGCAACATAAAAATCAGTGCGGTAAAACTAATAGCAACTTGATGTGCCGCTAAGGCATCGGTACCCAAAGGTGTGACCAGAAAAGCAATGAAAGTGAATAATCCCACTTCAAACAAAATAGCCCCACCAATGGGCACACCCACCTTGAGCAATTGCGACAATCCAAGCCATTGAGGTAAACGCCATAAGCTCGCTTCTTGACGATAAGCCAAATAACGCGGATGCACCCAATACAACCACCAACCGACTAAAGCCATAGCCAGATAAACCAAACTGGTCGCAAAACCACAACCCACGCCACCCATAGCAGGAATAGGTCCGTAACCATATACGAACAAAGCATTCAGGGGAATATTCAGCAAAAACCCAATGATGGATAACTGCATGGTAATTTTCGTTAAGCCATGCGCTTCATGGAAAAAACGCACCACCTGAAATAACAGTGCCGGCAATGCGCCCCACGCTAAAGCCTGAATGTAATCTACGGCAATATCATAAACCGCTGCTTCTAGCGTAAAAAAACGCATCCACCATGATGAGGACAATAAAATGGCCAGCGTTAAAAGGGTCAGCAACAAGGCTAACCAAATACCCTGCATCACCGAAGCTTTCACTGACGCCCTATCCTGCTTACCCACCGCTTGCGCAATGCGTGGCGTTAGGGCCAACAACACACCACTCATGAATAAAAAAGTCGGCAACCACACCGCTGAACCCAGCGCAACGCCGGCTAAATCCAGCTTGCTCACGCCACCTGCCATCATGGTATCGACGACACCCATGCCGGTTTGTGCTAATTGTCCCGCCACCAAAGGCAAGCTCAACAGCAGCAACAGTTTAATTTCTGACCAATTAAGCTTCATGGTCAACCTGTGCGCTTGGTTCCATAACCAACTTACCTAAGATGCAACTGAATAAGCGCACCACACCCATCCAAATAATGGATCCGACTAAGCCCATGGCAACTAAAATAGGTACGCCCAACAATAAATCAATCAACTGTAATTGACCCGTATTGGCATATCCAGCAAAGTCTTTTGCAATAAAAACATAAAGCAACCAGACCAACAAAACCGCTAATGCGCCCCAACGCTCTAATCGCCACCAAAAGCCACTCGCTTGACCAAAACGCCACAATTCTTTAGTGCAGCTCATCCGATCCCCTCACTGGCTTTGCATACCAACTGGCATCCGCTGCGGCCAAAACCGACGGCACACGCTTAGTCACACCACATAATAATTCATAGCTGATGGTATTAGCAGCTTGTGCCAAACGCTCAATCGGTAAACCCTTGCCCCACAAAACAACCGGATCACCCAATTCAACCTGCCCCAAATGTGACACATCCACACTAATCATATCCATCGACACGCGACCAACAATTGGTGCATGCATACCATTAACCAATACCTGCGTACCCGACGGAATGTGGCGCGGATAGCCGTCACCATAACCCGCTGCAATAATCGCTAATTGAGTCGTTTGGGTTGCTTGCCAACTACCGCCATAACCCACCGACTCGCCCGCTGCCACAGTTTTAACCGCAATGACGCGCGTAACGAGCGTCATCACAGGTTTTAAATCTAGGTCATGAATTGAAGTTTGTGAAGGACTGACACCGTACATCATAATGCCAGGTCGAATCCAATCACCATGACTTTCAGGCAAATGAATAATCGCCGCTGAATTAGATAAACTGACGGCTAAGGGGTCAGGCAAATAAGATAGTAACTGCTTAAATTCATTTAATTGCGAGGTATTAGCGGGCGCATCTGGCTCATCAGAACTGGCAAAATGCGTCATTAACCTTAAGGGTTGCGCCAAACAACTCAATCCCTGAAGCTGATGCCAAACACGCGCCACCTCACTCGGCGCAAAGCCCAATCGATGCATACCCGTATCGACCTTTATCCAGATAACGAGGTTATGGCAGCCTTGATGGGTTTTAAGCATAGCGATTTGCTCATCCGAATGCACCACCAACTCCAAGCGATGTTCGACCACATCGGGCAACTCGCTGGGACAAAAAATACCTTCCAGTAGCACGATGGGATGAGTGACGCCTAAATGACGCAAAGCCAAGGCTTCATCCACCGAAGCAACGGCAAAAGCATCCGCCTCGGATAAACAAGGCGCCATACGCTCAATACCATGACCATAGGCGTTGGCTTTCACCACCGCCATAATCTTACTTTCGGGTGCCATGGCTCGAATACGTTGTAAATTGTGTCGCGCCGCCTCGCAATCAATCAGCGCACAAATCGGTCTTGCCACTATTCGTCCACCCAACCGCTACCCTGAGCAAAGTTCTCGAAACGGGTAAACTCTCCCATAAAGGTCAACAAAACCTTACCAATTGGACCATTACGCTGTTTACCAATAATAACTTCAGCCACCCCTTTTTGATCGGTATCAGGGTGATAAACTTCATCTCGATAAATAAACAAAATAATATCCGCATCTTGCTCAATAGCACCCGATTCACGTAAATCCGACATTTTAGGACGTTTATCAGGGCGTTGTTCCAAGCTACGATTAAGCTGAGACAAGGCAATCACTGGCACTTCCAGCTCTTTAGCCAAGGCTTTTAACGAACGTGAAATTTCCGAAATTTCTTCGGTACGGTTGTTATTCGGTGAATTACCGCGCATTAACTGTAAATAGTCGATAACAATCAAACCAATATCGTGTTCACGTTTCAAGCGTCGTGCGCGCGCACGCAACTCTAACGGCGATAAACCAGCCGTTTCATCGACATAAATGGGGGCATCGGTTAAACGTGAAATAGCTGAAGTTAAGCCAGACCAGTCTTGTTGACTTAATTGCCCGGTGCGTAATTTCTGCGCTTCAATGCGACCCACCGACGAAATCATCCGCATCATCAACTGTTCGCCTGGCATTTCCAAACTGAATACGGCGACGCCCTTTTTACCTTTAATAGCCACATTTTCAGCCACATTCATGGCAAAAGTGGTTTTACCCATTGAAGGACGACCGGCCACAATGACTAAGTCGCCTTTTTGCAAGCCTGCGGTTTTAGCATCAAAATCTTCGTAAAAAGTTTGAATGCCCGTTACCTGATTCGGATTTTCATATAAATCACTAATCCGTTCGACACAGAGTTTGAGCAAATCTTTACTACTGGCATAGCTTTTTTTACCTGACTGGCCTTGTTGTGCCACATCAAAAATCAGCTTTTCAGCGGTATCAATGACATCTAAAGCACTGCGACCTTCAGGCAAAAAGGCCATATTCACCGCTTCAGTTCCCGCAGTAATCAATTTACGTAATAAAGCCTTCTCTCGCACAATTTGTGCATAAACACGAATATTAGCTGCACTGGGTGTTGAACTCTCTAGTGAAGCCAAATAGGCAATACCGCCACTCTCCTCCAATAAGTCATGGCTTTTTAACACATCGGCCAATGTCACCAAATCAAATGAAATAGACTTTTGCGCCAACTGAAACATGGTACGCCAAATCAACTGATGCGCATGACGAAAAAAATCCGCCTCAATCAGCATTTCAGCAACATGATCCCAACTACTATTGTCAATCAGTAACCCACCTAGGACTGACTGCTCTGCTTCAATCGCATGGGGTGGTGTTTTAAGTTGATCAGATAACTGTGTTAACAGAGTATCGGTTGCGTTGATTTTGGCCATGAAATCTCTTTATGAATGTCAGAAACTAATCCAGAAATTGGACGTAACATAGCCTAGTATTATAGCCTAAGCAACAAAAAAGAAAGGAGCCTTTCGGCTCCTTTCTTTCAGTCAATAATCAAGCAAGCCAATTAAGCTGCTTTAATATCTACCGTAATGGTCGCATTCACATCAGCGTGTAACGCTAAAGTCAATTCAAAGGTACCCACAACGCGAATCGCACCATCTGGCATTTGAACTTGACGACGTTCAACCGTGAAGCCTTGAGTTGCCAAAGCATCAACCACGTCTTGCGTACCAACCGAACCGAACAACTTACCTTCGTCGCCCGCTTTCGCTTCGATAACAACCACCAAACCTTGCATTTTTTCATGCAATGCTTGAGCATCAGCTAAGGCTTGAGCTGCAGCAGCTTCAAGTTCAGCACGACGCGCTTCGAAAACTTCGACGTTAGCCGCAGTCGCCATTTTAGCTTTACCATTAGGAATTAGGAAGTTACGTGCGTAACCACCTTTAACGGACACCACATCACCCATGGCGCCCAATCCTTTAACTTTTTCCATCA
>CAZFLX010000020.1:0-44678 GCA_964519885.1 uncultured Francisella sp.
GTTAATGGTTTCATTATAACGCAACCTATTGGAAATAAAGAACCTAGTTAGCAGGCATACGGGGGGAGTACCGCTTAGGTGTGGATTGGGAGCAGTAAGAATGGAGCGACACAAAACGAGCCGTAATTTGCTAATGAGTCGAAGCGTTAAGGTGTGTAGGTTATTATGTGATGCTAGTTTGTAGGTTATTGCTACTCGACACAGCTTGCCCGTCAAGAGGCAAAGCTGGGGAAGAAAACGGATTAAAAAGGCTCAAATCTGCAAGCAACCAGCAAGCAACTCTTGACTATATATCGGTTAGACGATAAATTTAAGCAAGTATGAACAACGGCTTAGAAACAATTCCCTGATAGCTCAGTCGGTAGAGCGACGGACTGTTAATCCGCAGGTCCCTGGTTCGAGTCCAGGTCGGGGAGCCAAATTCGGTTTATAATTCATAGAGTTGTAAATATCATAAAAAGCCACCGCTTATTGTAAACGGTGGCTTTTTTGTTTCTATCGTCTGGTTTTTGTTTTTCGATCAGGTCATAATTGAGTTAAAGACTCAGAGTCATTAAACGCATCATATATAGTTTAACTCAATAAGGATTGCCGTTATGGGACCTTTATTTTCAGTCGATACGCCGATTAGCGATGAGGTGCTGCGTGCGGTAGCGCACATGCCTACGCGCAGTTTGCCCGTACTTATGGATGCGTCGTTCAGCCAACAGCTAACCGATAAACAATTTATGCGTATTGCGGTTTGGCTGGCACAGAAAAGCTATGATGAAGGGGGCTGTCCCATTGGCGCTGTCATCATCGATAACGAGACTCGGCAAATCTTAGGCAAGGGTCACAATACGCTAGTGCAAGAAAATCATCCTTATAATCATGGCGAAACCGCTGCACTGAGAGATGCGGGACGCATTGATTTTAGTCGAACTACCTTATTTACATCACTGAGTCCTTGTAATATTTGTGCCAGTCTGTTGACCATGCGTGGTTTTTCACGCGTGGTGGTGGGAGATGTGACGAATGCATCAGGTAGTGAAAGCTATATGACCGAGCAGGGTGTTCGGGTAGAAATTAAAGAAGATCGTCAAGGCATTGAACTTTACGCACGCTTTCGTCAAGAAAGTCCACTGTTAGAACTAGAAGATTGGCGTGGTGTTTGTGCCACACATCAGCATTAAATAAGTTACAATCAAGTTATTATGAGCGAGGTGAACCTATGTTGATTGATGTTAAACCTTTATTTGCCTGCGCGGTGGCTAAAAGCGAACCTAAGATTGTCGAACGTATTCTAGTGTCGGTGTTACCAGAACTCATGGCACATCACATCAATATTACGCCCGAAATGCTAGAAGGCTCAGATCCCATTATGGTTCCTGAAGCCTTGTATTTACGTATGATTCAGGCGGCAGAAAGCCTAACAGGTATTTCATGCGAAACGGTAGGTAATTAAAATGAATTACCAACTGTTTGATATTAATCGCTATCCCTATGATGTCGCTCATAATTACTTGGAAATTGCCGGTGAAGCCATGGTGTTTCATTGTCACCATTATGTCAATTATTTACAGCGTTCCATTTTAGATGCAGAGTATATTGATTCTGCTCGATTTTTAATTGGCTCAGCAGCCGATGCGGTTTATCATCAATTAAGTCATTTGTGTCAGGGTTTGTCGGTTGATGATGCCAAGTTGATGGCGCAAGAAATGTATCAAGCCTTTGGTTATGGTCTCATTGACTTATCAACCTTAACCGCCGAGGGTGGTGAGGTGTCAACCTATAAATCCTTTTACTCAAAAACTTGGGTGATGAAGTTTGGTAACAGTCAAAAGCCAGTGGACTATTACACCACCGGTTATATCGCTGCTGCTTTTGCGGTGATTTATAACTTACCGCTAAGCCGTGTATTTGCCCAGCAAACCCATTGCATGGCGATGGGCGATTCCATGAATGTCCACCAAATTCGCGTGGCAGAAAGCAATTTTTCACTGTATGGACCTAAGCGAGTCACTGAATTTAAGGCGGTAGAAAAGCTTTCTCTCAATTGGGAGCATGAAGCGGCGATTACTCAGGCTTTCTTAGGCGCTCATGCTACCTTTGTTGGCAATGCCGAGGGTTTTATCCCAGCGTTTGGGGTTTATTTGGTTCGAAATCAAAGCGACTTTATTAACCGATTGCAAATCGAGTTTATGTTAGCCATGCAGTCGGTCGCTGGTGATTATGGGGTCAGTTTGGCGCGCGAGTTATTGCTAGAAGCCGGTCATGCCTGTGGATTCTTTACTTATGCGGGTGTGATGACGTCACCAGAATGGAAGCAAGTTGTTTCGCCTTATCTTCACAGCAAAGAAGATTGGATTAAAGGCTTATCGGCACTCATTAACACCATGGGATGGGGTTATCATACCGCTGTGACCTTATCGCAAGAAAAAGCGATTTTCCGCAATTACAACGACTTTGAAGACTTAAGTTATATGCGTTTATATGGTGACCAGCCATTACCTAAATTCCCCATTCACTGGGCAAATAGCGGCGGTTTTACCGGTCTGATGCAACTGATTTACAACACCGATTTGGTTGAAGGAAAGTTGACGGACAGTGAGGAAGGTTTTCGCCAAATGCGCCGTTCTAAGGCCAAGTATAAAACTAATATGACTAAGGGCAT
This sequence comes from uncultured Francisella sp., assembly GCA_964519885.1. Taxonomy (GTDB): domain Bacteria; phylum Pseudomonadota; class Gammaproteobacteria; order Thiomicrospirales; family Thiomicrospiraceae. Next base: position 2,654 of record CAZFLX010000020.1, read on the forward strand.
CACTTGTGGTGATGACTATTTGGAAGTCGAAGTCTATTTATAAAGGGTCTTGAGTCCATGCTAAGCGAAAGCCGTCAACTGGCATTTTATCGACAGCTGCATGCGCAGTGGCAACCAGTTAATGAAACCTATAGTGTCGATCATCTTATCGAGCTGGGGTTGGACTTCGTCACCGATCAATTGAGTTTTACCAAAGCCATTGTGTTGTTGCATGACGATCAAACAGGGTTGTTCAAAGTGGCCACCCATCGTGGTTTCAGTGATGCCTTGCCGCCTATTTTTTTTCAAACCATCCGTGTGCTGCTCTCTGGTGAGATTGTCGAGACCTTAAGACATCAGCAACCTTACCTAATCCAGCATCCGGCTTTACCACCCAGTATTGCACAAGCTTTATTGGCGCAACTGAATTTCAGTGAAGCCTATGTACAAATTTTTGCAGGCGATGTGGAAGTTCCCTACGGATTAATCATTGCTGGTTTTGAACAGACAGATGAGCATCAACGATTGTTAAATACGCATTATGTTGGCATGCTGCGAGATCTGGTTGACCAGTTGTCGCGATCGGTTAATATGGTGGTGTTTTATCAGGCATGGGAAGCGGAAAAACGCTTATTAAATGACAATATCAACAAGAAAACCAAAGCCTTGCTTGATCAGAAGGAACAGTTTGAAGCCATTTTTAGAGCCTCTAAAGACGGTATTGCCATTTTAGATGTGCATACCACCGCCTTTCTGGAAGTGAATCAAGCCTATCAAGAACTCACCGGGTTTTCTCGCAGCGAATTGCTCGGTAAAAGTTGTATTTCGCTAACCAGTGATGAGGATATGCCCATCTCTCTGGAAATGATGGAGTTGGTAAAACGCAAAGGCTTTGTATCCGATTTTCAGAAAGCCTGTGTGGTGAGTAACCAAAAGCGCATTATTGTGAATGTAAATATGGTGATGATGCAGGAGCATCAGCAAATTTTGTTAACCGCTAAAGACATTACCGAACAGGTGAGATTGGCTAATGAAATTCACCTGAAAAATGCCGAATTGACCGAATTAACGCAAAACTTAGAACAAAAAGTTACTCAGCGTACTGAAGAGTTGTCCTTTGCCCTTGAGCAAGCGCAAAGTGCCGTTAAAGCTAAGAGCGAATTTTTGGCGGTGATGAGTCATGAAATTCGAACACCGATGAATGGCTTGTTGGGTATGGCGACTTTACTCAGCCAATCCGAATTAAAAGACGAGCAAAGAGAACAGCTGAACATTTTAGAAAGTAGTGGTCGATCATTACTGAATATTATTAATGATATTTTAGATTTTTCTAAAATTGAAGCCGGTAAACTCGATCTTGAACAGCGTCCTTTTAGTTTAATGGCTTTGTTGCAAGAGTTAAAAGCCATGTTTGAACCTCAGGCACGCGCTAAAGGATTGTCTTTCCGCTTGGAAATTAAGGCAGGAACGCCAGATAGAATTGTCGGTGATACTATGCGTTTGAAGCAAGTTTGCACTAACTTCTTGTCTAATAGTATTAAGTTCACCCATCAAGGAGAAGTGAGTCTACTGTGCCAGTTTAGTGAGCGATCGGATGGCATTCAAATTAGTGTTTGCGATACCGGTATTGGTATTGCCCCTGAGCATCAAGCTAAACTATTTAGCGCTTTTACTCAGGCCGACACGTCCATTACGCGAGAATACGGCGGTACGGGGTTGGGTTTAGCCATTTGTCGTAACCTCGTGGGTTTGATGGACGGACAAATTTGGGTGAATAGTGAGTTAAATAAAGGCAGTTGCTTCACCTTCGATTTTAGTGCTCAAACTGTTACCGAGCCAGAAGCACTGCCAATTCAAAGCGCCGCCTTGCCTAAAGTGGATGTGACGCAGTTAAAGGTGTTAGTCGTTGAAGATAACGCCATTAACCGCATGATTATTAATAAACTGTTGCAAAAAATCGGCATAGTGGCAGATAATTCTGTCGATGGATTGGAAGCGGTGGCAGCAGTACAAGGCAAAGCCTATGATGTGATATTGATGGACATGCAAATGCCTCGAATGGATGGTCTGTCTGCTACACGAAAAATTCGTGAATTAAATGATGTGCAACAACCACACATTATTGCCCTAACGGCTAATGCTTTTGAAGAGGACAAACAGCGCTGTTTCGAAGCGGGTATGAATGACTTTTTAAGCAAGCCTATCGTATTTGATAACTTAGTTGGATCCTTAGAGCGCGTCTACGCCTAATTGAGCATCCGACAGACTTATCCCCAGTTTATGTTGGTAAGCTTGGGGATAAGCACGGGGATAGTGTTGGGATAATGTCATACTTAGTTGAGTCTAAACTGGTATAATAGCGCTTTTGTTATTGTTTATTCTGGATATTTCTCGTGCTCGCTACTGCTAACATCACCATGCAATTTGGTCCCAAGCCTTTATTTCAAGATATTTCGGTTAAGTTTGGTAATGGTAACCGTTATGGTTTAATTGGTGCCAATGGTTGTGGTAAATCGACCTTTATGAAAATTCTAGGGGGCGATTTAGAGCCGACATCGGGCAATGTGATGTTGGATGATGGCGAAAAGTTGGGTAAGTTACGTCAGGATCAATTTGCCTTTGAAGCTTTTTCGGTCATTGATACGGTGATTATGGGCGATGCGCGTTTATGGGAAGTAAAGCAAGAGCGCGACCGTATTTATGGCTTAGCGGAAATGAGTGAAGAAGACGGCATGAAAGTCGCCGATTTGGAAGTCGAGTTTGCTGAACTAGATGGCTACACGGCTGAGTCTCGTGCGGGTGAGTTACTTTTGGGTGTGGGTATTGAAGAAAGCCTGCATTATGGGTTAATGAGTGCCGTCGCACCTGGTTGGAAACTTCGTGTGCTTTTGGCTCAGGCTTTGTTTGCTGATCCTGATATTTTATTGCTTGATGAGCCAACCAATAACCTGGATATTCATACCATTGAATGGCTAGAAAATGTGTTGAATGCGCGTAATAGCACCATGATTATTATCTCGCATGACCGCCATTTCTTAAATTCGGTGTGTACCCACATGGCCGATTTAGACTATGGTGCGTTGAATATTTTCCCAGGTAATTATGACGATTACATGATTGCTGCCGAAGCCATTCAGGCTAAAATGCGTTCGGAAAACGATAAGAAGAAAGCTCAAATTGCCGAGTTGCAAAGTTTCGTTTCGCGCTTCTCAGCGAATGCCTCTAAAGCACGTCAGGCGACGTCTCGTGCTAAACAGTTGGAAAAAATTGAGTTGGCTGAAATTAAGCCCTCAAGCCGTCAGAATCCGTTTATCCGTTTTGATCAAGATAAGAAACTCTATCGCTTGGCGTTGGAAGTGGAAAACTTGGCGAAAGGTTTTGATGGTAACACCTTATTCTCTGGACTCAGCTTTATGTGTGAAGTGGGTGAGCGTATTGCGGTAATTGGTCAGAATGGTGCCGGTAAAACTACCTTATTACGTACGTTGATTGGTGAAACAGAAGCTGATAAGGGTAAGGTTAAATGGTCTGAGAACGTGCAAATTGGTTACTTTTCTCAAGATCATGTGACTGAATTTGAAGCAGACATGAATCTGTTCGATTGGATGACGCAGTGGAAAAAACCGAGTGATGATGAACAAGCCATTCGTGCGGTGTTAGGTCGTTTGCTGTTTAATGCCGACGATATTAAAAAATCGGTGAAGGTGTTATCGGGTGGTGAAAAAGGGCGCATGCTGTATGGTAAATTGATGCTGGAAAAGCCAAACGTGCTGATTATGGATGAACCCACCAACCACATGGATATGGAGTCGATTGAGTCGCTCAACTTGGCGTTGGAAAACTACCCAGGTACGCTGATTTTCGTCAGTCACGACCGTGAGTTTGTGTCGTCATTGGCGACACAAATCATCGAAATCATGCCAAATAAAGTAGAACACTTTATCGGTAATTACGAGGATTACCTTAAAGTTTACCAAGCGAATAAGTAAGCTTGGTGTTAGTCTGACTCAATCAAGCCCCAGCATTAACTGGGGCTTTTTTGTTTTCGCTTTCACAGCAACCGACAAAACATGCTTTTAATTTGTAAACATTCTTCATCACTAATATGGGCAATGGCTTGCGAGCAGAAACGACGTTGATCAATGGCGCGCATCTGATCAAGCATGATGTCTGAGTCTTGCATCAATTCTTCTCGCTGAGTGATTCTAAAGCGAAGAACATTATCAGAATTACTCAGCTGTGTTGTTAAGGGCAGAACAAGTACACTTGGGTGATCAAGCCGATTCAATAAATCGGTTTGCACCACCAAAGCAGGTCTTATTTTTCCTGCTTCGGTGCCTTTTGATGGATTGAAATTGACCAAATAAATAGCACCTTGTTTAACCATTTAGATTATCACCATCTGCATCACTAAACGTGTCAAACATCGCGCTTGTTTCACTACGTACTTCTTTGGCAGATCGAATTAATGCTTGTTCAAACAATCGCTCCTCGTTATAGCGGTTAAAGTTTTCAACCGCTTTACGAATATAATCGGTCTTGCTTTGATTCAGCTGTTTGGCTAGACGATTGGTTTGGGCAATGAGGTCATCTGGTAATCTTAAAGATACGGCTGACATGGAGCTTCTCCGATGCAAAATAAGTAATACAAATTGTATTACTATTTTGTAAATGCGACAAGTTATCTTATCAAGCGTTCTTTAGCTGTGTTTTTTCAGTCGATTGTTCATGCTGGGTCATCCCTGTGGCGGTATTTTTCCACAGTTGCACGGCAGCGAGGCGTTGTCGGTGTTAGAGTGCAAATAGTTGTTGCTGAACAGTAATTTGTTCATTTTTTTTGAACCCTGATACAATTACTTCATTAAAATAAGTCTTAAAGAAGGCTGTTAAAGTATGTCCGCCATTGCATTGGACACTCACGAACACATCAAGGCATTAATTAAATCAGGGATGCCAGAAGCACAAGCTGAGGCGGTAGTTAATAGTCAAAAAGCATTAGCCGACTCAACATTGGTTACTAAGTCTGATTTGCATACCGAGTTGATGCCTATTAAAAATGAGCTTACACTGATAAAGTTTATGTTAGCGCTTCTAGTTGCGGGTGTGGGTGCGATTTTCATGAAGTTGTTTTTTCCGCATTAAGCTTTGGTTACAGTTGTTCCGTTTCATTTAACGTCATCCCCGTGGCGGTATTTTTCCACAGCTGCACCGCAGCGAGGCGTTGTCGGTGTTGAATGTCGGCCAGGGTGTGTTTTTGCTTGTGTGGCATCGAGTTTGGAAGCAACGCCAGCTTGAATGCGTGCTTGTGTGAGTGTCAGAAAACGCCTGAAAAAGCAATATAACATTGCTGATGTGGTTTCTGGAACCTACTCATTTCAAGCCGATGGTGTGGTGTTGAATATTCGTGCCGTAGATACGCGTACTGGCGTGGTAACGACTTCAGCACAGGCTTATTTGCCGCGTACCGATTATGAGCATATGATTACGGGTCGTCAGGGTGTTTACCACAATGGTGAATATTTCTATCGTGAGCAGTCAGATGTGCGTATTGTAGATAGTCCAGTTCCTTATGAGGGAACAAGCAATACGGTCAACAAGCAATACGGTCAAAATTGTTAAGTAATTAACTGAGTTGACTTAATCAAGCCCCAGCGAGTGCTGGGGCTTTTTTGTTAGCGTTAGCTCGTTATTCATACCTGTTGCTGTTTTTTAATTGGATTGTGTTGTGGATCAAATTTGGCTATGCTAAAGCATTAAGATTTTTAGAAGGCTCATCATCATGCCAGTGATTACTCGTTTTTACGGAATTACCATCAAAATGTATTTTAATGAACATGGTGTTCCTCACTTTCATGCTTTATATGGTGATTTTAATGGCGTGTTTAATATTCAAACACTTGAAATGATTGAAGGCGATTTACCCAACAAAGCAAGAAAATTGATTGAAGAATGGGCTGAGTGTTATAAAAATGACTTACAAACCATGTGGGATACCCATGAGTTTAAAAAGCTGCCAAGTTTAGAATAGGTTTTTAAGATGAAATACCCGAAAATAAAGTCAGTTAAGCCAATGGAAAAACAACGTTTATGGGTGGTCTTTGATGAGGGAACGGAGAAGCTTTACGACTGTGCTCCTTTGTTGGTGATGAAAGCGTTTGAGCCACTGCAACACGTTTGGCTTTTCAATCAGGTTAAAGTTGATACTGGAGGCTACGGTATTAGTTGGAACGATGAAATTGACTTAGCTGAATCTGAACTTTGGTTAAATGGTGTTGAAACTGTTAACTCAACTCAAAGGGAGCTGACAGCTTTAGCTTGATGGTATTGGTTAGCTGGTTATCGGTTATATGTTAGCTGTTGCCTTTTGGTCCTACTCCCTCCGTGGTCATCCCCGTTGTGGTATTTTTCCACAGTTGCACGGTAGCGAGGCGTTGTCGGTGTTGAATGTCGGCTAGGGTGCGTTTAGCCGTGAGTTCGGCGGTTTGGGCGCTAATCACGTTTAAGGCGCTGTTAATCCCAGCTTGATATTGTTTTTGTGCAATCAGTAAAGCCTGACTGGCAGAGTCCACGGCCTGTTGTTGAATCTTGGCTTCTTCGGCTAACCAATATAAACTGCTTAAATTGTCTTCGACTTCTTGAAATGCGGTCAACACTGTCTGCTTGTAGGTCGCGGCGGCTTGCTCCATGGTAGCGACGGCAATGGCTTTATTGGCTGCTCTTAATCCGCCATCGAATAAGGTTAAGGCCATGCTTGGCCCTAGTGACCAAAAAGTGTTGGGAATATCGATGAGGTTTGCCAGTTCGCGGTTGCGATAAGAGGCGGAAGCAACGAGATTAATGGTTGGAAAATAGGCACTTTGTGCTACGCCAATTTGTTGATTGGCGGCGTAAACACGACGTTCGCTGGCGATAATATCAGGACGTTGTGTGAGCAGGGCAGAAGGAATCAGTTCGGGCGTTGTTGGAGTGCTAAAGCGATAGCTTTGTTCTTCGCTGATAGTTAATCCACTGCTATGTGTGCCGACCAAAGTGGCAATGGCATTTTGTAAGCGTTGGCGTTGATCGTGCAAATCGAGGCGTTGTGCTTGAACGCTGTAAAGCTGCGTTTCGGCTTGCGTGGCATCGAGCTTTGAAGCAACACCCGCTTGAATGCGCGCTTGTGTGAGTGTTAGAAATCGTTGATAAGCGGCTTCGCTGTCACGCAATAGTTGTTGTTGATAATCTAAATGACGCAGTTGCAAATAGCTTTGCGTCAGCAGGGCTTGCGTACTCAGTCGAGCGGCATAGAGGTCGGCTAGATTGGCTTGTGCTTTAGCTTGATTGCTACTGATATTGTCCCGAATGCGTCCCCACACATCCAACTCCCACGATACATTAGCAGACAAGCTGTGAGTGGTTACTTTCGGTAATTCGTTACTGGATAAGCTGGTGGTCGAGGCTAAAGTCCCTTGTGAAACACTGAAATTGGCATTAACAGTGGGTAAGCGACTGGCCGAGACACTTTGCAGCGTCGCCAAGGCAATACGGTATTGTGCTTCACTGGCTTTGAGGTTTTGGTTGTCCAGTGTCAAACGTTCATTCAACGCGTTGAGTAGCGGGTCATTAAAGGCTTGCCACCAAGCGGATGGATGTGCCGTTTGGGGTAGTTGTTCAAACGGTTTAAGCACGTTATAACCGGCAAATTGAACAGGTGTTGCGATGGTCGGCGTTTGATAATCTGGAGCCATGCTGCTACAAGCAGTCAAAGTTAGTAGCGAGGCACTGAGTAGCAGTCGATTGAGCGAGACGCTTGGGTAATTCATAATGTTAACTTTCTCTAATCATCGAGGATGAAACCAGCTTATTGGATTTTAGGCTGCGTTTGCCTTGTAATCTTGATTTGAGCCTTTCTAAGGCTAAAAAGACAACGGGTGTGGTGTATAGGGTGATTAGTTGACTGACAATTAAACCACCAATCAGCGTCACCCCTAAAGGAACGCGTAGTTCGCTACCTTCACCAAAACCTATCGCAAGCGGGACAGCGCCAAGGATGCCGGCGAGGGTGGTCATCAAAATCGGACGAAAACGTACTTGCGCGGCAATATAAATCGCTTGGGCTGCAGAGTGGTGATGGCTTCTTTGTTGGTTCAGGGCAAAATCAATCATCAAAATGGCGTTTTTCTTCACCAAGCCAAGCAGTAAGAAAATACCGATGAGAGCGATAATCGTCAGTTCCATACCCAGTAGTTCCAGCGCAATCAGTCCGCCGAGTCCTGCGGTGGGTAGTGTGGAAAGAATGGTCAACGGGTGAAGTAGGCTTTCGTAGAGGATGCCAAGAATGAGATACAAGCAGACGAAAGCACTGATAATGAGAATGAGCTGATTCGATTGTGTTGATTTGAAGAGTTTGGCATTACCGCCAAAAACCACTTGCACACTGTTGGGTAGCGCCAGTTCGGCAATGGCGTTTTCAATCACTTCGATGCCTTGAGTGAGACTGACTTTTTCCGCTAAGTTAAAACTAATGGTGTAGGCGGGAAATCCACCTTCGTGATAAACGGCTAGTGGGGCGCTGTTCTGTTCAATGCGCGCAATACGTGACAGCGCAATGGCTTGACCTTGATTATTAAGCACAAATAGGCTGGCTAGGTTGGCTTCGCTCAGGCGCTCATTGGCATGAGATTCTAATACAATTCGGTATTGATTGAGTGGGCGATACAGGGTACCAATTAAGCGTTGGGCAAAAGCGTTATTCAGCGTGTTGTCGATATCACGCATACTGATGCCTAACTGTTGTGCCGCATCTCGGTCAACCTGAATATAGGTTTGTGCGCCTTTGCTTTGTTGGTTGGAGTCAACGTCTTTGAGGCTTTCTTGCGCACGCAAGGCTTCTAGTACTCGTGGTTCGGCTTCGCGTAGCGTTTCCAAACTATCGGCTTTTAGACTGAAGTTGTAGGAGGCGGTGGGGTTTTGCGTGCCCATGCGCAGGTCTTGCACGGGGAACATCATGGTTCTGGCACCGGGTAGGCGATTGGTGAGTGGACGCAAGCGGTTAATGACATCGTTGGCCGATTCTGTGCGCTCACCCTTAGGTTTTAAGCTAATAAACACCACCGCACTATTGCTGGCGCCAAATCCCATAAAAGCGGTGGCGGTATCAATAGCCGGGTCGGCTTGAATGATGCTGAGCAGTTGATTGAGCTTGCCTTGCATGGCATCGAAAGAGATGTGTTGGTCGGCTTGAATGCGTCCCATAATGCGCCCGGTATCTTGTTCGGGCATAAAGCCTTTGCTGACATGAACATAGAGGCTGATGTTTAACACAATCACCATCAATAGCAGGGTGAGTAGGGTTTTGGGATGACGCAAACTCCAGGCTAATGAGCGTTTATAGGCTTGTCGCCACCATAAATGATAAGTAACGCTGCGTCGGGTAGTGACCCGTTGCGCTGGTAGTAGCTTCACTGCTAAGGCTGGTGTGGTTGTTAGGGCAATGACCATCGAAATGAGCACCGCAACACTCAGTGTGACGGCGAATTCGCTAAATAAACGACCAATCAATCCACCCATAAACAACAAGGGGATGAATACCGCAACCAAAGAAAGGCTAATGGCGATGACGGTAAAGCTGATTTCTCGTGTGCCTTGCACACTGGCTTGATAGGCGCTAAGTCCTTTTTCGCGATAACGTAAGATATTTTCCAGCACCACAATGCTGTCATCGACGACAAAGCTGGTGGCGACAATGAGCGCCATTAAAGAAAGGTTGTTCAGACTAAAATCTAGCCAAACCATCACCACCAGTGTACCGAGCAGCGATACCGGAATACTCAGTGCCGGTATGAGGGTAGTATGCCAGGTGCGGGTAAAGGCAAAGACAACAAACACCACCAGAAAAATGGCAATAATCAAGGTCTCTTCCACTTCTTTGAGTGAGGCACGCACGGTGGGGGTGCGGTCGATAGCGACACCAAATTCAACGCTACTGGGCACGAGTGCTTCTAAACTGGGTAGGCTGGCATAAACACGATCAACGGTGGCAATCATATTGGCGTTGGGCTGACGATAGAGAATTAATACCACCGCTGGTTTGCCTCGGCTGTAACCGAAGGTGCGGGTGTCTTGCACCGATTGGGTGACCGTGGCAACATCGCCGAGTCTTAATTGCTGGGCATTGTCATCGGTTTTAAGTAATAACTTTGCGTAGTCTTGTGCTTGGCTGAGCTGTTGATTGCTGCCTAATTGGTAGCGCAGTTGCTTATCTTCGATGCTGCCTAAGGGGGAAAAGGTGTGTTGATTATTAATGACCGTGCGCACATCGTCGAGTGCCAGTTGGTAATGAGCAAGCGCTTGGCTGTCCACCTGAATACGAATGGCGGGTGATGCGCCACCACCAACCACTACCTGACCAATGCCTTCAATTTGCGCTAGGCGTTGCGCCAGTATGGTATCAGCCAAATCAAACAACTGACCCCGGGATAGGGTGTCGGAGGTGAGCGAGAGCACCATAATGGGCGCATCAGCAGGATTGGCTTTTTTATAGGTGGGGTTGCTGGTCATGCCAGAGGGTAAAAAACTGCGTGCCGCTTGGATGGCGGCTTGTACATCTCTTGCGGCGCCATCAATATCACGATTCAGGTCGAATTGAATGTTAATACTGGTTTTACCTAAGGTGCTGGTGGAGGTGATTTCATTGACGCCAGCCAGTTGTCCCAAGCTTTTTTCTAGCGGGGTAGCCACACTGGAAGCCATCACTTCTGGGCTGGCTCCTGCCAGGTTGGCCGTTACCGAAATGACTGGGAAGTCTACTTGAGGTAAGGGGGCAGCGGGCAATAATTTTAAGGCAACCAAACCGACAATCGCCAGTGCAGCGGTGAGCAACAGCGTGGCAATTGGGCGTTGAATGGCTAATTGCGAGGCGTTATTCATGCGCATTTAATCGGCTTGAAGGAAGCCGTTTTTCCAGTTGCAAAAAAATCACCGGTGTGGTGAACAGGGTAATCAACTGACTGAGTAAGAGTCCGCCGACAATCGCGTAACCCATCGGCTGACGCAGCTCTTCACCTAATCCACTAGAAAGCATGAGGGGTAAAGCACCAAAGAGCGCGGCAAAGGTGGTCATAAGAATGGGGCGCAAACGATGGCGACAGGCCTGCACGATGGCAGCTTCGGCGGACAGGGCTTGTTGGCGCATCCCTTCTAAGGCGAAGTCGATCATCATGATGGCGTTTTTCATCACTAAGCCAATCAGCAAAATTAAGCCAATAATACCGATAATATCTAATGCAAACCCTGCTAAATGCAAGGCAATGAGTGCGCCAATCGCCGCAGCGGGTAGGGTGGAGAGAATGGTCACAGGATGAATTAAGCTTTCATAAAGTACGCCAAGCACAATATAAACCGTGATAATCGCTGCTAAGAGTAGCCATAAGCTATTACTTAATGAGTTTTCAAAGGCTAGGGTTGCCCCTTGTAGTTTCAGTTCAACACTGGCGGGTAGCTCTAAACTGGCTTTGGTTTGTTGAATCGCGGCAACGGCTTCGCCAAGGCTAACGCCCGGATTCACAGCAAATGCAATACTGGCACTGGGAAATTGGTCTAGGCGTTGGACGGCTAAGGCGGTCGATTTAACTTCAAACTGGGCAAGACGATGTAAGGGAATGGCTTGTTGCTGATTATTGATGATATAAACCTGAGCCAGTTTGTCTAGTCCTTGTGCGCTAGCCTCTGCCATTTCCATCACCACGCGGTACTGATTGGATTGACTGAAAATGGTGGCAATCAGCCGTTGACCAAAGGCATTGTAAAGTGCGGCATCAATTTGTTTCACGGTCACGCCCAAACGCGTGGCCTGATCACGGTTAATATTAATAAATACTTGTTGACCTTGTAGGTTTAAATCACTACTGACTTGGCTAAGTTGAGGCAAGCTTTGCAGCGCACTGACCATGGCTTCACTGGCTTGGGCTAAGTCTTGGCTGAAAGGACTGGTCAGTTTGAATTGATAGGGACTGCGCGCTAACTGGTCTTCGACGGTCAGTTCGGGACTGGGTTGGATGTAAACCGCTAGTTGCGCTTCGGTTGACGCTAGCTGTCGCAGACGTTCGATAATAAGCGAAGCATTCTCACGCTCAGATTTATCGATGAGTTGAATGTTCATGCGTCCACTGTTGGGCGACATGTTTTGTCCGTCCACACCGATAAAACTGGTGATGCTTTGCACGGCGGGATCAGTCAATAAACGCTGTGCTAGCGCTTGTTGCAGCGCCGATTGTTGGGCAAAAGAGCTTTTAGCTGGCGCATCGACAGTGACCGTTAATATGCCTGTGTCCTGCACGGGAAAAAAGCTTTTCGGGATTTGCCAATACAGCAGCGCACTGACCAGTAACAAGACGAAACTTGCCAGTAAGGTTACCCTTTGATGCGATAACACCCCATTCAGCCAGCGCAGGTAAGTATTTTGAATCGGCGTAAACCAAGTATCTTTCGTGGCATGAGAAGGGTGAGCGGTGGAGTCGCTTTCTTTATTTGGCTTAGGCGATAAATAGGCTGCCATCATCGGCGTGAGGGTGAGCGAAATAACGGCTGAAATGAGCATGGCAACGGTTAACGTCAGCGCAAACTCTCGGAATAAGCGCCCGATAATGTCTTGCATAAACAGCAAGGGGATGAGAACCGCAATTAGCGAAAAAGTAAGGGAAATGATGGTAAAGCCAACTTGTCCGGCACCATTAATGGCGGCGGTGAGCGCTGATTCGCCTTCTTCGCGACGACGGGCGATATTTTCAATCATGACAATGGCATCATCGACGACAAAGCCGGTTGCCACCACCAATGCCATCAGTGTCAGGTTATTAATCGAAAAGCCGAGAAGATACATAACGCCCAGCGTTCCCACTAGAGACAGGGGAATAGCGAGACTGGGAATGAGCGTGGCTTTTAGGTTGTTGAGGAAAATAAAAATCACCGCCACCACTAAGATAATGGCAATGAGCATATCTTTACTCATTTCCTGCAAGGCTTGGCGAATAGATTGGGTACGATCGGTCACCACCTCAATATTCACCGAAGCGGGAAAGTTAGCCGTAAGTTCGGGTAGGCTTTGGCGAATGCGATCGGTAACAGCAATGACATTCGCATTGGGTTGGCGTTGAATGTTGAGCAGAATAGCGGGTTGTTCGTTCAACCAAGCACTCAGGTATTGATTTTGCGCATCTTCAACCACAGAACCAATATCGCCTAGCCGAATGGCATTGCCATTTTGATAAGCAACGATCAGCGCACGATAATCATCGGGTGTTTTCAGTTGGTCGTTAGCGTCGATTGTACTGGAACGATAGGGCCCTTGTAGGCTGCCTTTACTCATCGAGAGGTTGTTGTCGTTAATGAGCGTGCGCAGACTTTCAAACGATAATCCTAAAGCGGCTACCTGTGCGGCATTCAGTTGTACCCGAATTGCGGGTCGCTGATTGCCGGCAATACTCACCAAACCGACGCCAGATAGTTGCGAGAGTTTCATCGCTAATCGGGTTTCAACCAAGTCTTGTAGTTGCGGTGTGTTTAATGTCGGCGAGGTGACGGCTATGGTCATAATCGGCGCATCGGCCGGGTTGACCTTATGGTAAATCGGCGGTGTCGGCAAGTCGGCAGGTAATAAGTTGTTCGCGGCATTCATCGCAGCTTGCACTTGTTGCTCGGCGACATCGAGCGGTAAATTCAGTTCAAAACGTAAGGTAATGGTGGCGGCACCGCTGGTGCTATTACTGTGCATTTGTGCCAAGCTGGGCATTTGTCCCAGTTGTTTTTCCAAAGGCGCAACAATGGTGCTGGCAACCACCTCGGGACTCGCACCGGGATAGAAAGCACTGACTTGAATGGTTGGATAATCGACCTGTGGCAGTGCAGAAAGCGGCAGCAGTCGATAGGCCAGTAGCCCAGAAAGCATGATGGCCAGCATCAACAGACTGGTGGCAATGGGGCGCAGAATAAAAAAGCGACTGATATTCACGCGTTTTACTCGTTGCTAGGATTGACTGGGACAGCTTGTTTAACTGGTTTAGTCTTATCGGCGTTGGCTGATTTCACTAAACTGCCCGGTTTCAGTCGATCACTTCCGTCGGTCACTAAGGCATCACCTTCATTCAATTCTGCTGCAACGGCAATATGCGTTGGGGTACTATACAGACGCTTAACCGCAACCGTTTCAACTTTATTGTCTTCCGTCACACGATAGACATAATCACCCTGCGCACCATATAACACCGCTTGACTGGGAATGATCAATACCTGTTTTAAAGTGTCGAGTTGCAAGCGAACCTGCACGAATTGATTGGCTGTTAATTGTTGTTGGGCATTGCTAACAAAGGCTTTTAAGCGAATGCTACCGGTGGCGGCATCTACTTGATTATCACTAATCCAATCGCCACTGGTTGCCAGGTGTTGGCTTTTATCAGCATTCCAGATTTCGACCATCATCGACTCTGTTGCCTGTTTCCCCTGTTGTAATCGAGAAAGATGCATTTCGGGCAGCGAAAAAATCACAGTAATGGGGTCTATTTCAACAATAGTGGCTAAACCGTTGGTATCACTGGCTTTGATTTGGTTGCCCACATCGACTTGACGGAAACCGATTTTACCCGTTAGCGGAGCATGAATTTTGGTGTAACTCAGTTGCAGTTCGGTGTTTTGAATTTGCGCCTGAACCGTGTTGAGTGTCGCTTGGGTTTGTAGTACCAGTGAGGCTTGAGTGTCGCGCTGTTGGGTGGCAATGGCGTCATCGGCGACCAAGGTTTCGTAGCGTTTTAAATCGCGTTTGGCGTTGTCGAGGAGGGCTTTTTGTTGCGCCAGTTGCGCTTTTTGCTGGGCTAATTGTGTTTGTAAAGCACGAGGATCGATTTCCGCTAATAACTGTCCTTTTTTAACCAGCTGTCCTTCGTTAAAGTGCAATTTTTGTAGCTCGCCGTCGATGCGCGAGCGCAACACCACTTGCTGGCGTGGGGTAATGCGTCCTAGTGCTTCAATCCAGACAGGCATGTCTTCACGCGTCACTTTGGCGGTGAAGACAGGAGTTGGGCGTTCGCCTTTGACTGGGTTGTCTTTAGATTGTTTAGGCTGTTGTGAGGTAGCGGCTTCGCTGGTATCGTCGGGCTGATTAAAACGCTGATAGCCCCACCAACTGCTTGCTAAAATCGCCACGAGTGCTAGACTAATGAGGGTTTTGGATGTTTTTTTCACAATCAATCAAAGCCTAATATGGGTAAATTGAAAAAGATTATAGCCTGAAAAGCCGTTATGTTTTAGGCTTTTAGCTATCGGTTACTCATGTCTAACCGCTGTTATAGGAAAGATGATGCGTTTTGCAAAGGTGTCTGTTCTGGCGAGTTAATAGTGCAAAGATAACTTGCCGCTAACCGGCTTATGCGCAAATGCTATGTGTTATAGTTAAGCCGTTCGAGTAGCTAATATTTTGTCGATTTTTTTGCCATCCATATCCACCACCTCAAAACGCCAACCCTGCCATTCTACATAGTCAGTGGGCGAGGCGACTTTGCCTAACAGTAACATCATCATGCCACCAAGGGTGTGGTAACGTCCTTTGTCTTCATCGGGTAATGAGGTTAACTTTAACCGATCTTTCATTTCTGGAATGGGAATAATGCCATCCAGCAGCCAAGACCCATCCTCACGTTGAATCGCCCAGGCATCTTCATCATTTAAGGGCGTAAACTCTCCTGTTACCGCTTCCAATAAGTCCCTTAACGTCACCATGCCTTTTATGGTGCCGTATTCATCCACCACAAAGGTCATTTGTAAATGATTGGTACGAAATTTTTCCAATAATTCCATAGCCGTTAACATTTCGGGTACATAAATTGCCGGCGTTAAATGATGACGAAAATCTAGCTGACCCCCTTTTGCTAACACGGCGAGTGCTTGTCGTGAATGTATGACCCCCAGTATATGATCCATACTACCTTCACATACTGGAAAGCGGGAATGATCTGACTCAATCAGCGCTGTTAAATTGTTTTCTACCGGCAGGTTTACATCTAAAAATTTTACATCAGCGGTAGGGATCATAATAGAACCCAGTTTACGATCATCCAAGCGGAACAGGTTGCGCATCATATCGTGTTGCTGTGGTTCAATGACGCCCGCATCCGACCCTTCGGCTAGCAATGCTTGAATTTCTTCTTCAGTAACGCTGGCAGAATGTTGCTGTTTAATTGGCAACAAGCGCATAAGCAAATGGGTAGAACCCGATAGTAGCGCCACAAAAGGTCGAGCCACAAAGGTCAACCATTGCATGGGGATAGCGACTAAACAAGCAATGGGTTCTGGATTAATTTGACCTAAGCGTTTAGGCACCAGCTCGCCGACGACAATAGAGACATAAGTCACCACCACTACCACCAGGCTAGTCGCCATGATAGCGGCTGTTCCGGAACTCATTCCTAAGCCTTGTAGCCAAACGGATACACTGGCGGCAAATAAGGCCTCACCGATAATGCCGTTCAAAATACTAATCGAGGTAATACCAATTTGAATGGTAGAAAGAAAGCGAGTAGGGTCTTCTGCAATGTTTAATGCTACTTCAGCCGAACGACTACCTTCCGTGGCTAATTTTTTTAGGCGTGCTTTACGCGAAGTGACTAATGCAATTTCTGTCATGGCAAAAACGCCATTCAGCACAATTAAACCCAATAAAATTAAAATTTCCACTCGAAACGATTTCCTTTATGCGCTACTCAGGTCAACAGCTTAATGGATTTTCTTCATGGGTTCAATTCGATGAGCGACTGATAGCTGTTATGTTGGGGCTTATGCTCGAGTATGCCGCCAATCGAGATGGATTGATGACAATTGATTTGATGTCTGTCAAGACTAATCGAACAAGCTGTGCGTATGTTAGCCTTAGAGAATGTGTTTGTGACGGGCGATTTCTAACTCTTTGGTTTGGATAAAATAAACCAATTGACGACGCATTTCTTCTGTCAAATTAACAAACTCAACAGCTACGCTGCAACTGGCATCAGGATGATGAATCACTTTGACCACCTGAGAGCGCACCAATAAAGGCTCAGCTTGTAGGTTTAGAAACATTAACAAATCGATGAATTGCTTATCTTGCGTGGCGCAACTGGCATTAAAAGACAGGCCCCCAGCACTAATATTGACTGGCACCGTGGGTAGGGTGTGTTTAATCGCTTCTTCACCCAAGCCATGCATAATAAAGTTGAGTTTTTCGTTCAGCGCTGTGAGTGCATCGGCCATTAGGGAGCTTTTTTCGCCAATTAAACGGATGCTTTCTTCAACACGGGTTTCGATTTCACTGAGTGCGCTGGGGAAATAGCGCTCAATGAAGCTGGCATCAGCCACAGAAGGTAAGGGGGTTTGCGCTTCTTCGTCAGACAATACACGGTAAGAAAAGGGAAGCATGGTATCCATGCGAAAGTAAGCTCGTTGTTGAGCAGAAGCATCTTTCATAAGTTAAGCAGTAGCCAATGTTAAACTAGAAATAGGAGTCGTTGCACTAAGCTGTCCGCTAGCGCCATAGGTATCATGTGTTTTTATTTTACCCGATAACAAGCTTAAGCCAAACTCATTTAACCGCATCAAGTTTTGAAGCAACATAGCATTACGCTGATTATTGCGTTGAATGTCTTGGGTGATGTTGATAATGCGACTAACCAGTGTTTGCTGATCACAAATTGACGTTAACCAGTCCGCTAGATTCCCTGCTTCTGGTTTGGTGGTGGAACAAGCAACTAAAGCCTGTTCGGTTTGAATGAGAAGGTCTAACTGATTTGATTTGAGATGAGCAACCTCACCGATGCGCTCGGCATGGTTGCTCTTGAATGCTTCGAACTCTTGATCTAGGGTGAGTAGAAAAGCGTTCAGTTGTTCAGACCATTGTGTTAATAGCTGACAGGCATTCATGGCGTTCATCTCATTATATCAGTCGTTAAACAACTTAGCCGTTAAGCTGTTGTTCGAAACGACTTAGGCGAGCTGCGATGGCAGCAGGGTTAGGCTGATAACTGCCGTCTGCGATGGCAGCACGCAAACGAGCAACACGTTCAGCATTGACTTCAGAAGATGATCCTGTTTGTTGACTGAGTTGACCCAGACGACTAGCCGTATTGGTAATGGTGACCTTTTCGTCACTTTTGGCAATCATTGCCGCCCCAGCATCTTGAGTTTTAGCTTCGCCTTTGCGTCCAGCGAGTGTCTCAAGGTTGGTAGAGCCTTTGTTGGCGTTATTGACGCCTCTTAATAATGTATTGATGTCCATGATTTCTGCCTCACCCCGTTTTATTATCATTCTAGCAATTTTTTTGCCTATCTGAGAGGGTTATCGAACAAATTGCGTAAAACTTTAGTTTTTTTTATTTTTTTATCGCCGCACTGTTCAAACATTTCACCTCACGCTGACTGTATCGGCCGATTCAATGTAAGCTTTAATAATTTTGTTTGAACTTTGATTTTTTACCCGAATAGCCTGTCCTAAGCTACCCGATTCCAAAGCGATACCTTTCATTTCAATGCGAAAACGTGGATCGGCGCTGACAATATTCACCAAATCATTTTTATGGATGAGTGTTCGATTGGTGAGGTGGTTGTGTTGTAAGGCTGTGCCTTTAGCAATAAATTGACGCATGGCTTTGTGTTCAAGACCATCGAGTTGACGAAGATGGTTAGGGGTCACCTGTGAATTTAATCGCCAACTCATCGCTAGCATCGAGGCATCTAGGGCTTGACCTGCCATTAAATCTTGTATGGCCACCACAACCGGCAATAGTCCAGTCACTTTCGCATTCACATATTGCCGCCATTGCGGGCTAGTGCAGCTAATGGTAAGGGACACATTACCCACCCGTTGCTTGGTGTTAAAATTGATTTGCGGTGGCGTTTCACAGTTGGGTTTTTTGGCTGCAACGGATAGTGGTGTAATCCTGACTTGTGGCTGTTTCAGTTGCGGGTCTAAGTGGGTTAAGATATAACCCTGAGCCAGTTGCATTAACTCTAGGTGACTTTCAGCTCGGCTGTTTGAAGGGCTAAACAGACTGAAAAAACCAAATAACAACATTATTGTGCCAATGATTAGGGATTGTTGGCATGATTTACGCTTAATGCTCTGCATAAGTTTCAAGATTTACCTAAACTGGCCGAATTAAGGCTTATTGTAGCGAATAAAACGGATTTTTACCTATGTCTGACCTGTTAAAAAAAATTGATCGTCGTACCAAACTTGCTGGTATGAATCGCATGGAGCTGTTGTTGTTTACACTGCACGATGATCAACGCTTTGGCATTAATGTCTTCAAGGTAAGGGAAGTGATTCGCACGCCGCACATTTCGCCCGTGCCAAAATCCGACGCTCGCATCGTTGGTATTGCCGACATACGGGGCGCAACCATGCCAGTGATTGATTTACCCTTGTCTCTCGATTTAGCACCGATGAAAGATGTTCCCAATACACTCACCATTGTCACAGAATTTAACAGTTCGGTGCAGGGGTTTTTGGTGGGTTCGGTTGATAAGATCGTTCATTTGCGTTGGGAAGATATTTTGCCACCGCCTGAAACCTTGATGAATGTCAATTATTTAACCGGTGTGACTAAGGTCAATAATCATTTAGTGGAAATCATCGACGTTGAGCGTGTTCTGCAAGAGGTTGCGGGACGCAGTGCGGCGGATGTTTCTGACGAGGTGGGTAAGCTTGGTCAAGATGTGATTAATGGTCGTGAGTTCTTGGTCATTGGCGCCGATGATTCTGTGGTTGCTCGCACCAAGCTTAAGGCGGTTCTGGATAAATTGGGCGTCAAATCCATCATTTTCAATAACGGTCGTTTGGCGTTCGAAGCATTACAAAAAATGGCCGATAAAGCCGACAAAGGTGATGCGATTGCTGTCAATAAACAAGTGTTAATGTTGGTTTCGGATATTGAAATGCCTGAAATGGATGGCTATACCTTAACCACCAAAGTACGTAAGGATCCACGTTTAAAAGATCTGTTTGTTGTACTCAACTCATCTTTGTCGGGCGGTTTTAATGACAGTTTAACCGCTAAGGTTGGCGCGAATAAGTTCTTGTCAAAATGGCATACCGATGAATTGGCTAACTTGGTCATAGATCGTATTCGCGCTCGGGATCAAGCGCAGGCTGAAGCATGACTTTTGCCAAACCACTCATCACGTTCCTGAGCCTTTGCTTTTTCGGCTTCATTAGCGGATCGGTGTTAGCGCAAACGCCTTGTGTCGAAGTTGATGGGGTTGCTCAAATCGAAAATGGGGATATTGCCTTTGCAAGACAAATGGCGATTCGAGATGCCTTGGCACAGGCGGTGCTGTCATCGAATGTGCGTGTTAATGCTCAGTCGGAAACACAAAATTTTGCTTTAACGCGTCAGTCGGCACAGTTTGCTGCTCAGCAAAAAATTACCAGTATGAAAGTACTATCAGAAGTACAAGAAGCTGGTGCCATTCGGGTGAGTGTTTCGGCTTGTTTAACCGAGGAAGCCAAGGTATGCCCTAACTATATCGCACGCTATGTGCCTAAAGTGGCTATTGCATCGGTTGCGGTGCAAGATGAATATTCGGTGAAAGATATTTTAGACGTTGCACCTGGCTATCAAGGCGAGTTAGTAAATCGACTCTGGTCGTCAGGTCAGCGTAATGTGGAAACCTTGCATACCGCCAGTGATTTGTATGTCGGGCGGCCAATTATTCCAAACTTATCCTCAACCATGTTGCAAACGGCCAGCGATCGTACTTTAGCGCAGTACTTAGTGCTAACCGTGATTCGCTCAGCCGATTGGGAAGTCGAACAGAACGCCGTTGCAGGCGAAATTCGTAAAGCCTTTCGTTTCGACAAAGAGCCGACACAACGCACCGTGAGTGTTGAATGGTATGTTATCGATCTCATTCAAGAACGCCAGTTGGTACAGGGCAATGCTTTTAAATCGGTCAGCAATGCTGATGTGCGTGTTGGTCGAGATAAGCCTTTTGCTAGTCGTCAGTTTTTTGTCACACCGACAGGTAAGTTGTTCGATTATGTGTTAGAGCAACAAGTTTCTTCCATTAAAGACAGCTTAGCTTGTGTGCCCATTGCCGCCACCATTGCCGAAGTCGATAAAGATAAGGTTGTCGTACCCATCAGTATCGATTCCGGTGTATCCCAAGGAGATGTGTTGGCGGTGTATAGTCGAACTTCTCGGCCCTATCGTGTTGGTGCCATCGAATTGGGTACTGATTTAGAACCGACGGCATTTATCCGCGTACAAAAAGTGTTACCTCGTTTTATTGTTGGGCAGTTCGAGGGGAAGAAGGGGTTGGTGCAGGCGGGTGATATCGTTAAATCTTGGTAATTTCATCATTCAATGCCCTATATCTTTGTCAGCTTCACCTTTGCGCTACTATTTGTAGCGCTGCGGTTCGCTTTCGCGATCTATGGCATTGACTGAGTGAAATGCAACCGAGTAAGGATTTTTTTTGTGCCTTTAGCGCCTAGCCATTTTAACTGGCGTTGTAACCGCTTCGCTATTTTGCCAGCTCATGATGGTTTTTGAGTTGTACTCGTAGGCTTCATTCCATCTCCCAATGGGAGAGGGCTAGGGTGAGGGGAAACTCTCGTGCATGATAATTAATCTGTTTTTATCGGCAAAACTTGCCGTTTTCATTCTTTTTTGTCGTTATCGGCGGCAATTCAGTTTTCTTTAGGTGTTGTTGGCATTTAATTTGCTAAGTTGTTTTCATGGAAAAACTCCGTGAGGGTAACAACAATGTCATCTCGATTTGATTCAGTCTTAGGTATTCATGCCGACGCGTTAAAGCTGCGTGAGGCGCGTGGGCGCATTTTAGCGTCTAACCTAGCCAATGCCGATACGCCTAACTACAAAGCACAAGACTTAGATTTTCGTGCCGCCATGTTAAAACAGCGTGGGGATGAAATGACGTTGCGCTCACCAAGCATGAAGCTCACCAATAGCAAGCATATCGCTGGTTTCGAGGGTGGTGCTGTGAGTACCGCTGACTATTTGCGCTTTCGTAATCCGACGCAACCATCACTAGATGGTAATACCGTCGAAACCCATATTGAAAAAGCCAAATTTATGGAAAACGGTATGCAACATTCGATGACACTGCAATTTCTAGACGACCGAATTAAAGGCATTAAAGATGCCTTACGTAGCCAATAAAGCTAAGGGGTAAGTTATGTTTGATACCATCAACATCGCCGGTTCTGGCATGAATGCACAAAATGTACGCCTCAATGCCATTGCCTCTAACATGGCGAATGCTGACAGCATTAGTTCTAATGCCAAAGACACCTATCGCGCTAAACATGCAAAATTCGAGACCATTATGGCAGAAATGGGCACGCCACCCGGTGTTATCCCAGCAGGCGGTGTGCGTGTGAAAGAAATTGTTGAAGACCAATCGGAACTTAAAGCGGAATATAACCCTAATCATCCCATGGCCAATGAGCAAGGCTATATCTATCGTCCTAATGTCGATACTGTCGAAGAAATGGCCAATATGCTGTCTGCTTCACGTAGTTATGAAATGAACATTGAAGTCATGAACACCACCAAACAATTATTATTGCGCACCATTCAGCTGGGTAGTGGCAACTAATTTATTCCGCAAATAGGAGATAAACATCATGGCAACAAATGAAATTGGTACCGATTTTTCAAAAGTCTATACCGCAAACGAAGCTGCAAGGCTAGCTCCACAAAAAACCATGGGTCAAGAAGACTTTTTGAAATTGCTTACCACGCAAATGCAAAACCAAGATCCAACTAACCCAGTTGATAACACCAAAATGATTGCCGATATGGCACAGTTTTCTAGCCTAGAAGCGATGAAGCAACTAAACGATACCGTCAGTAGCATGAGCCAAATGTTCAAAACTAACCAAGCGGTGCAAGCCAGCGTGTTAGTCGGTAAGGATGTGGTAGTGCCAGGCACGAAAGTCAATCTGATTTCGGGTACAGCGCCTGTGGCTTTGGTGAATATTGAAGAGTCCCTAACCGATGTGAAAGCGCAAATTCGTAATGCCAGTGGTGAGTTGGTACGTGAATACAGCTGGGAAAGCTTGCCGCAAGGTCAGGGTGATTTGAAATGGGATGGTAAAGATGCCAGCGGTAACGCATTACCACAGGGTGCTTATACCGTAACCGCTTGGGGTACCAATTCTGAAGGGGCGCGTGCGGCAGTTGGCACATTAGTTGCTCAGAAAGTAGTTAGTGTAGATGTGGGTTCATCGGGCGCTTCGCTAAATTTAGCTGACGGCTCTGCCGCTGGTCTCGATGAAATTCAACAAATCCGATAAGACGAGGATAGAATCATGGCAACGAACTTTTCATTAACCGCGTTAACCGGTATTAACTCGGCTTCGACTGGGTTAGGTGTTATTTCGAATAACATTTCCAATGCGCAAACCATTGGTTTTAAATCGAGCCGTGCCGAATTTGCGGATTTGTTCTACGGCGCACAAAATAGTCCAGGTACAGGTTCGCGTACCCAAGCGGTTACTCAGAATTTTAGCCAAGGTGCCATTAACGATACAGGTAATACGTTAGATTTAGCGATTAGTGGCAATGGTCTTTTTATCATGGAAGATGTCTCAGGTCGTTATGAAGCCGTTTATACGCGTAATGGTTCGTTTAAGTTGGATAAAGAAGGCTTTATTACCGACCAAATGGGTAATAAACTGCAAGGCTTTAATAAAGATGGTGTGCTTTCAACGCCAGCTAATAACGTTTATCAAACGGTACTAGGCTCATTGAATATTGGCGATTTGAACAAGGTGCCTAAAGCAACGTCACAAGTTAATTTTGATATGAACCTCAACGGTCAGGACTCAGTAACTTACACAACTACTTCGAATGGCGGCAAGCAAAGTGCCAGTGGTGTGCCTTTTACGGCTGATAATTTGAAAGATATGTCTTATAACGGCGCACCGAATTATTCTACCAGTAAAATAGTGTACGATAGTTTAGGTGGTCAGCACCGCATGACAGTTAACTATTATAAGGCACAGGTTAATGCGCCAGGAACTTATCCGACCGCAAATGCTTCTGCGGGTAA
Organism: uncultured Francisella sp.; assembly: GCA_964519885.1. Lineage (GTDB taxonomy): Bacteria > Pseudomonadota > Gammaproteobacteria > Thiomicrospirales > Thiomicrospiraceae. Next base: position 26,711 of record CAZFLX010000020.1, read on the forward strand.
CACTATAACTTATACCCAAGAAACAACCGATTGGTATGCTCAATATATTATGGAAGACTTTGATCCAGCAACGGGCACCTATTATAAATCTGGTTCTGGTATGGATTCTGCAACCAACGCAACTAGCAACCAAAATGCTTACACAAACTATCAAACGTTGGTTTCAGGTGGTGCTTCACCCTCTCAAGCAGCTGCAGCACAAAAATCAGCATCTATTTTTGGTTTACCAACAACTGCCAAAGGTGCGGGCGAAAGTGCATACAATCTTGTAATGGCAATTGGTGGTACGAATGCCGAAGCCAGTGTGGCAAGAAGTGCTGCTGAGACTGGATTCACAAATGATACAGCTGGTCGCATCGCTGCATACAATGATGCTTTAGCTGCTACAGCACAAACCACTTTTACTGATGCGCAAGGGCAAACGGCTTATACTGCCTATGCTGGTACGTTAACGTGGGGTTCAGATTCATCAAGATTAGCATCGTTATTTACCGTGAATGATCCAGCAGGTAATCCAATTCAACCCACATCACCAGCACAAGCGGCACAAGCAGCTCAAGCAGCTGCAATCGCTATGGGGTTAAATGCTTCGCAGGCAGCGCAGGCAGCGCAAGCGGCACAAAATGGGTTTACTTTACCTTTTGATGCAGCTACAAGTGCTAGAAATGCCTTTAATGCCGCTTTCGGAGTAAATGGCGTTGTAACATCAATTCCTGATGCCGTTGTTCAGGCATATCGTTTTGATAACAATGGTAAGTTATTAGACTTTAATAATAATGGCGATTTCGCTATGATGGCTGGGAATAACACGCCACCATCAAAAGTGACAGCCCCACAAAATTGGTACTTTGATGTACCCAATACCTCGGGAACGGTTGGTGTAACGGAGGCAATGACATTTGAATCTGATTTAACCAACTTTACACAATATGCTGGAGCTTATACGATTCGTGGAGTCACACAAGATGGTTATGCAGCGGGCGACTTGGTTAACGTTCAGGTAAATAAAGACGGTACCATTGAAGCGCAATATTCTAATGGACGTTCGGATACCGTGGCAAAACTTGCCTTGGCGAACTTTAGTGATCAGCAGGGTATGCAAAAACTGGGTAACCAAATGTGGGCGGAAACAGCCGCTTCCGGTCCACGTCAATTGGGTAATCCACAAGCTTCAGGCTTTGGTACCATTCAGGCAGGTGCGTTGGAGTATTCTAACGTCGATGTGACGGGCGAATTGGTGAATATGATTTTCATGCAAAAAATGTATCAGGCCAGTGCGCAGGTTATTTCGACCGATAAAACCTTAACACAAACCATTCTTCAGCTCTAATCGGCTTCTTTAAACCCCAATAACTAGCAATTTAGTTGTTGGGGTTTTCTTTTGGATTGTTTTGGCACAGTAAATGCTTAATAATTTTTGAGGCAAGCATTGCCGTTACCACAGAGGTGATGACAAAGCCAGCCGAACAAGAGACGACTTAGGGATAACTGAATAAGGAGTGGCGGATTATGGACAGAATGCTGTACATCGCCATGAGTGGCGCTAAAGAAACCTCGCTTTCATTAGCGGCCAACTCAAACAACTTAGCCAATGCCAACACTACTGGTTTTAAAGCCGACTTTAATCAATTTCGCGCCATGCACGTTGCTGGTCCTGGACACGATAGTCGTGCTTATGCCTTATCTGAGCGCCCTGCAACTGATTTAACTGCTGGTCCGATGAATTACACCGGTCGTGATATGGATGTGGCTGTCGCTAACGATGATTGGTTGGTCATTCAAACACCTAAAGGTGATGAAGGGCTGGTTAAAACCGCCAGTTTGCAAATCAAAGCCGATGGTTCATTGGTGGATATTCACGGCAACCCTATGCTAGGGGCTGATGGTCCTATTGTTATCCCTCCCGCAGAAAAAGTTGATATTGGTGTCGATGGTACGATTTCAATCGTACCACTCGGACAGCCAATGCAGAATTTAGAAATTGTCGGTCAATTGCGCATCGTGCGCCCCAATGATGCTTCGCCTCAGCAAATGGAAAAAGGGCTAGATGGGTATATGCGCTCTAAAGCAGGCGTTACCCCTCAGCTGGATGGTCGTTTGATGAGTGGAGTATTAGAGGCCAGTAACGTCAATACCGTTCAGTCTTTGGTGGATATGATTTCTCTGCAACGTAAGTACGAAATGCAGGTAAAAATGATGAACACCAGCAATAAAAACGAAGAAAAAAACAATCAGTTATTATCGCTAAGATAAGGGTAGGTTAGAATCATGAACAGAGCACTATATGTCGCCAAAACAGGCTTAGAAGCGCAAAATACACGTTTAGCAACCATTTCGAATAACTTGGCTAATGCCAATACCACCGGTTATAAACAAGGTCGTGCCGAGTTTGAAGACCTGATTTATCAAAACGTGCGCCAACCTGGCGGGTTTACTAACCAACAAACCACGCTGCCTTCTGGTTTGCAGTTGGGTGTGGGTACGAAAGTCGTTGCCATTCAAAAAATGCATACTCAAGGTAGTCTGCAAAACACGGGTAATGAGTTAGATATTGCCTTGCAAGGTAAAGGTTTTTTTCAAATACAGCAAGTTGATGGCACTATCGCTTATACGCGTGATGGATCTTTCCAACTTAATCAGAATGGCGATATGGTCACTTCAGGTGGTTTATTGGTGCAGCCACAAATTACCGTTCCGCCTAATGCCACTGGCGTGACCATTGGTACCGATGGTACGGTTTCGGCAACCATTCCTGGTCAGGCAGAGCCACAGCAGTTAGGTCAGTTAGAAATTGCCACCTTTATTAATCCCGCTGGTTTGAACGCAAAAGGCGATAACCTATTCACCGAAACCATTGCCAGCGGCGTACCGGTGGTCGGTGTTGCTGGCGTTGACGGTGTCGGTACGATTATTCAATCTTTCCTAGAAGCTTCTAACGTTAATACGGTGGAAGAGTTGATTGGTATGATCGAAGCGCAACGTACTTATGAAATGAATGCCAAAGCGATTAAGGCGGCCGATGGCATGATGCAATACCTCAATAATAACGTATAACTTGATTCACGGTGATTAGCATGAAAATTCAATTAATATTAGCGTTAAGTGCTGTTAGTTTTTTGACAGCCTGTTCTAATACACCACAACGTATGGGTAAGTTCGAGTATGAACCTGCTTACCCAACCAATATTCCGCAAGCAGAAACAGCGCGTAACGGCTCACTCTATCAACCTGGCGCGATGGACTTGTTTAATGACAGTAAAGCACGTCGGATTGGTGACATTATTACCGTTAATTTACAAGAAAAAATGAACGCGCAGAAAAAAGCAGCAGCGAATGAGAAGAAAACCAATGCCACTTCCATGGGTGCTCCCACTATTTTAGGAGGTACAGTGGGTGCGGCAGCTGGCGGTATTAACTTCTTGGGAGATACTTCTTTTGACTCTTCGCATCAATTTAAGGGACAAGGTGATGCATCCCAAAGTAATAGCCTAACGGGTAATATTAGTGTTACCGTGGTGGAAGTGATTCCTAACGGAAATTTAGTGGTACGTGGTGAGAAATGGGTAACCATCAACCAAGGTGAAGAAGTGATTCGTTTTGCCGGTATCATTCGCCCCGCCGATGTGGGGCCAGACAATAGCATCCCTTCTACTAAAGTCGCCGATGCCCGTATTATTTACAGTGGCGATGGGTTAGTGAATGAAGCGACGCAGAAGGGGTGGTTGGCAAGATTCTTCAGCAACTATTGGCCATGGTAAACCTATTACGCTAACATCTGGATTTGTTGCTGAACAAATAAAAATAGTCCATTAAGGGCAAAACACACAAGGTAATCAAAATATAATTAGTTTTGAAGCGTCTTAATTGCTAAGGCGCTTTTTGTTTTATGAATTGGCATATACTTTGCTAAACCTAGTCTGTACAATAAAAATAGATTTGGGAGCCTTCTTATGAAACGAATGATAGTCGCTGGATTGCTTGCCTTAATGGCGATGCAGCCTGTTTTCGCGGAACGTATCAAAGACTTAGCACAAGTGCAGGGTGTGCGCAGTAACCAGTTAATTGGTTACGGTCTTGTGGTGGGTTTGAATGGTACGGGTGATAAAAACCCCTTTACCGATCAAAGCCTAAAGTCAATGCTGACGCGTTTTGGTATCAATATGCCCACTGACGTGAAGCCCAATTCTAAAAATATCGCTGCGGTTGCGGTCCATGCTGATTTGCCACCCTTTGTTAAACCCGGTCAAACCATTGATGTGACCGTATCTTCATTGGGTAATGCCAAGTCATTAGCTGGCGGTTCATTATTGTTAACGCCGCTACGTGGGCTAGATGGCAATGTGTATGCCATGGCACAAGGTTCATTGGTTGTCGGTGGTTTAGATGCTTCAGGTAAAGATGGTTCTAAAATCACCATTAATTACCCAGGTGGTGGTCATGTTCCAAACGGTGCCATTGTTGAAAAAGGTGTCGATGCCGGTTTCGATGTCGGTAACACCATTACATTAAATTTGCGCCAGGGCGACTTCACTACCGCTAAACTGATGGTCGATGCCATTAACCAAAAATTTGGGGCGGATACGGCTAGAGCCTTGGATGCTCAGTCGGTAGAGGTGATGGCACCTCGTATGGCATCGCATAAAGTCAGTTTCTTGTCTGAGATTGAAAATATTGAAATTACGCCTGCAGAAGCAGCCGCTAAGGTTATTGTTAATGCCAGAACCGGTACAGTGGTCATTGGTCAGAATGTGCGCATCGGTGCCGCCGCCGTAGCGCATGGTAATTTGAGTGTGTCTGTCGGTGAAGGGATGAATGTAAACCAACCTAACCCTTTTGCGAATGGTCAAACTGCCGTTACACCAGCTTCTAACGTGGCGGTCAATCAAGAGCCTGCACGCATGTTCAAATTCGATAGTGGCGTTTCCTTAGATGAGTTGGTGAAAACAGTGAATAAAATTGGTGCTTCGCCATCGGATTTGGTTGCTATTCTCGAAGCGCTCAAAGCATCAGGTGCGCTCAAAGCTGAGTTGCTGGTTATTTAAGGATAAGCATCATGAACCAGGTCAGTAACATTCATGTCGCCAACGATGTTGGTGCCGTCAACGGATTACGCAAAGTCGCTCAAGAAGACAAAACCGAAGCGCTAAAAGCGGTGGCCAAGCAGTTTGAAGCGATTATGATGCAACAACTGTTAAAAAGTTCACGCGAAACCTCATGGGATGATGGCTTTGGTGAAGATGTACCAGGCGTGGGTTCGATGGATACCTACCGTGAGTGGCGTGATGATCAGCTGGCGCAAACACTTTCCACTAAAGGAACCATGGGTTTTGCCGATATGCTTGTTAAACAACTCGCTCCGGCATTAAACAACAACGCTAAAATGGGCATAGCCAGTGATTTGGTCGATGAACAAGGCGCAACACGACCAGCGCAACAGCTATCTCGCACGCACAGTTCGGGTAACAATATGAGCGGTTGGTGGAAGGTTCCGGCAGCGGATATTGCAGAGTTGCCTAAATCGACTAATGAGGTGGGTTTGCCAACGACTGAAGAAAGTTTGTTGTTGCGAAATTTGCTGCAAGGAAAAATAACAACTCAGCCTAAACAGAGCTGATTGGGGAAGGATGAACTAACATGGCCGACTTACTGCTCACTGCCAGTTCAGGACTTAGGGCTTTTCAACAAGCTCTAAATGTGACTGGTCACAATATTGCCAACGTTAACACCGAAGGTTATAGTCGCCAACGTGTTGAAATTAATGCTGGTGTGCCGCAGTTATCGGCGGGTGGCTATGTGGGTTCAGGTTCTCGTCCTGTGGCAATTAATCGTGTTTATCAAGATTACCTATCTAATCAGCTAAACAATAGTTACACCCTACAAAGCAAATACAACAATATCGATGTTTATTCGACGCAATTGAATGGCACCCTGGGTGATCCCGAAATGGGCATTAGTGCCGGTATGCAGTCGGTCTTTACTTCATGGAACACCATGGCGAATGACCCAACCAATAGCACTTCGCCACGTTTTTTGCTCGATTCTCAGGCTCAGTTGTCGATGCAAGTCGAAAACTATGACAGCATGCGCAATGATTTGCACGATCAAATCAACGGTCAACTGAGTTCATCGGTAACGCAAGTGAATCGGATTACCAGTGAATTGGTATCGCTAAATGAATCGCTTGGTTCATTAAATAAGCGTTCCGAATTGCCCGCCAATGATTTGTTAGACAAACGCGATCAGTTGGTCAAAGAATTGAATAAGTACATGGATACTAAAGTCTTTCAAAACGACGATGGCACCATTGATGTTTACTCTTCTGACGGTAAAGTGCCACTCATCACAGATAATCGAGCCATTCCGGTTTATACCAAAGAAAGTCCTTTCGAAAAATATGATGTGGCCAATGGTGCGCCGATTAAAAGTCAACAATTAGAACTTTACATCCAAATGCCAGGTACTGGTCGAGAAACGGTTATTAGTGGCAATATTAAAGGTGGTGAAATTGGCGGTGCCTTAGCCTTTCGTAAAGACCAGTTAATGCGCGCTGAAGATGAATTAGGTTTGTCTGTAGCGGGTATGGCGATTGCCATGAACGCACAGCATCGTCAAGGCTTTGATGTGGCGGGCGTGCGTGGTGGCGATGTATTTAGTCTAAACAATAAAACAAGTCAATTAATGCCAACAGCCAGCGCTTACAACACGCCTACTAATACTGGAACAGGCACAATTAGTAGCCTTGGAGCTCCCACGTCGGCATTTGCCTATAAATTAACCTTTAACGGTACGAATTACGACATTACCGATCCTTACAGCAATGCGAGTGTGGCTTCTGGTGTAGCGCTTCCTCAAGTACTCAATGGTGTTACCTTATCTTTAGCAGGTACACCCGCTAAAGGCGATAGCTTTATGGCATATAGTACCAGTGATTTCTATGCTTCATTGGAACAAACCGCCTATAAAGACACACGCAATAGTGGCACACTAACAAATAATGATATTACCATTAACTTGAACAAACAAGGTTTGTCGAATAATGCGGTGGGTGCAAAAAATGTGTTGAATGACATGAGTAACCCTGCTGATTTTACTCAAGTACAGAAACAGCTTTCGTTATTACAACCACGCACTTATTCACTGAGTTTTGATGGTAGTTTCTACTCGGTAAGTGATGTTCGTACTGGTCAGATCATCCCTTTACAACAAAGCATAGATGATCCTGTTGGTTATCCTGGTATTACCACCTTGCGTTTTGAAGGGTTACAGGTAGATATTGACCAAACAGCTCGCCAAATAAAACCGGGTGATAAGTTCGAGTTTCGTTTTTTGGATGATGCGGTTAAAGCCTTCGACAGCACGTTAAAAAATCCTGACCAAGTCGCTTACCGAGGCGGTGATTTAAGTACCATACCTATTGCGGGTTCTGTTCCCTTGGCAAATGGTAATAACGTCAATGCGGCAAATATGGCCAGTCTGCAAGACAAGAAATTACTCAATAATAATCAGAATACCTTTAAAGAGGCCTATTCGGTTATGGCTGGCAATGTGGGCACTTACCATAAAACCAACCAAATCAGTATGGACACCCAAGATGCGGTTAATGCGCAATTAACACAAGTGAGGGACAGTATGTCTGGTGTCAATTTGGATGAGGAGGCGGCAAATATGTTACGTTTCCAACAAGCTTATCAAGCAGCAGCCAAAATCATGCAAGCGTCGCAGCGAATGTTCGATACGATCATCGGTGCGTTGAACTAAGAGGTGAATCATGCGTATTTCTACCCCACAAATTAACTTTAATGGTATTGAAGGTTTTCGTAAGCATACAGAAGATCTTTATAACATTAAGGAAAAGTTATCCAGCGGTAAACGTGTTAACACACCGGGAGATGATCCTGTAGCAGCAGCCCGTATTTACACGTTGGACAAATCTATTAAACAATTAGACCAGTGGAATGTGAATGGGGCTTATGCGCAGACTAAATTACAGTTGGAGGATACCACGCTCACCAACTTTACCGACGTGATGCAACGTATCCGTGAACTAACCATTTACGGCATGAACGATACCCAAAATACCAATGGGCGACAAGCGATCGCCGCAGAAATGCGCGGTTTGCTTGAAAACTTAAAGTCGTTAGCCAACACTCAAGACAGTAATGGTGAGTACATTTTCGCCGGCGATAAATCGACCACGCCCGCTTATCAAGCGGTAACAGCGGCGAATGTCACTCAATTATCGACGGGGTTGAAAACTCCGCAACCCACCAGTTACTTTACGCGTGCTAGCGATGTAGGGGTAGGTAATTCTTTTACCGTTAATAAGATTGATGGTACTACAACAACCTATAATGTTGTTGCTCCACCTGTTCCTCCAGCAACATTGGCCGCTAATGAAGTGCTAGCCAACCAAATCGTAGATAATTTTAACGCTAAGATTTATACACTGAATGCCACGACGCAAGCCTATGAAGATGACCAAGGTGAGCCTTTGTTTGCTTACACCGGCTCTCATTCGGGCGCGCGCTTTGTGCAAATTGCACCCGATAATGATCATATTGATAATGCCAATGATCAAGGCGATGCTTCCCGTGTCCGCGTTTCGGACATGGGTGCAAAAACTTTTGGTTTTTATGATAAGACCTCTTCAACGCCTTGGAAGCCGGCTTATGCAGCCGATAAAAACCCGCAACTTAATTACAATGTCTTTGACACCATGCGAGAGCTGATTAATCAGTTCGAAACCGGTCAAAAAGGGGTGGGCAATGTCTCTGGAAATAGTCGATTAGATGATTTACTGAATGAATTAGATGTAAACTTTGAATCGCTTACCAATGTTCAAGCCGATGTGGGAACTCGACTGCAACGCATTGATATGCAAAATAGCATGAATCAAGATTTCAAATTAGGATTAACCAATAACCTAGGCTTATTGCGTGACCAAGATATGGTGACAGGTATTAATGACTATCAAAAAATTCTTAATAGCTTACAAGTGTCTCAACAAACCTTTGCTAAGATAAGCGAGTTGTCATTGTTTAATTACATCCGTTAAAATTCAGGAAAAGATGGCCATGTCATCTTGGGGTATGTGGACTTTTGGTTCGCTATTGTTAATTTCGGCAAGTTTATCGATGGTGGAAACCGATAGGTTAATTGCCCTAGCTAAAAGTGCTGAGCGAGCAGGCCTGATTGCACCAACCGTGCAACCAACAGCGCCACTATTGCCTGCAAAAGTGCCAGTTAACAATGCCTCTCGACCGGTTTTGAAAGAAAGCGTCGCAGAGTTAGATACTTTTGTCAGCGAAGTAGAACAGCTTTGGGTGCAAGAAACTCGTTTATCATCCCCCACCATGTTAGTGCAATATTCAGATGATAAACAGGCTCGTTCACTGATTGATCTGAAACAAGGTAAGCTGATTGTTGAGCATTTGGTCACATCCGACGCTGAATCGAATATGTTGCGGTTATTAGCTAATGCCTTGTTAACCCCCGATGATCCGCGTCAAGTTGATTTAAGGAAGGTACAGACATTTTCTGATACACAAACGCCTTTTTTGTTGGGTCAGCTAGTCGATGCTTTGGGCAAGCCGATTGATACTCGTGCCAAAGCAGACAAGTTTGCAGCCTGGGCAGTAGTGAACAAAAAACAAGCGGTCATGACACTTGCAGGAGAGATTTATCGTATTGAGTTGCCCCTAGATCCAAACCACAAGCAAGTGCGTGTTGCACGCTTTGCGCGTTATATTGAAGCCGCTTCGCAAGAGTTTGGTGTTGATGTAAATTTACTCTATGCTATCGCAGAAACCGAAAGCCACTTTAATCCCTTTGCCGTTAGCCGCACAGGTGCTTTAGGCGTGATGCAAATCATGCCCGATAGGGCTGGGCGAGATGCGATGAAGTTACTCACGGGAGTGGATCGTCAGCCCAACCGTCAGGAGCTCACCGACCCGCAAACCAATATTCGTTTGGGTGCGGCTTATTTAGCACTGCTTCAACAACATTATCTAAAAGAAATTGACCATCCCAAAAGTCGCGAATACGCGGTGATTGCTGCTTATAATGGTGGCGCCAATCGAGCCATATCGGTATTTGCTGACAATAAAACCCGTGCTGTCAATGCAATCAATGCACTGCCGCCACAAATGGTGTATGATTCGATTAAAAGACGTCATGCCAGTGCAGAGACGCGAGGCTACATCGAGAAAGTTACCACAGCGAAACGTCGCTACAGCAATAGGGTTTAGTATGTTTGATGGAAAATCGATTCTGATCACGGGCGGCACAGGCTCCTTCGGTAAAAAGTATGTTAAAACACTGCTCACGCATTACTCACCCAAACGACTGATTATTTTTTCTCGCGATGAACTGAAACAATTCGAAATGAAGCAGGAATATAATAACCCCTGTATGCGTTACTTCTTAGGTGATGTGCGCGATAAAGACCGCTTGAAACAGGCAATGCGTGGTGTTGATTTTGTTATCCATGCTGCTGCACTCAAACAAGTTCCTGCTGCGGAATACAACCCAACCGAATGTATTCGCACCAATATTCATGGGGCAGAAAACGTCATTCATGCTGCCCTGGAAAACGATGTTGAAAAAGTGATTGCTTTATCGACCGATAAAGCTGCTAACCCTATTAATTTGTATGGTGCGACAAAACTGGCTTCTGATAAGTTGTTTGTGGCTGCTAACAATATTGCCGGCGGTCGAAAAACCTCTTTCAGTGTCGTGCGCTATGGCAATGTCGTTGGGTCACGTGGTTCGGTGGTTCCCTTCTTCGAAAAGCAAATAGCAGATGGCGTTGATGCCTTGCCGATTACGGATATGCGTATGACGCGTTTCTGGATCTCACTACAACAGGGTGTGGACTTTGTACTGAAAAATTTTGTGCGCATGCAAGGTGGTGAAATTTTTGTACCCAAAATTCCTTCCATTCGTATTGTTGATTTGGCTGAAGCCATGGCACCGGGCTTTGCTATGAAAGAAGTGGGTATTCGCCCGGGTGAAAAATTGCACGAAATTATGTGCCCCGCTGATGATTCTCACCTAACCATTGAATATCCAGACCATTATGTGTTGCAGCCCACCATCAAGTTTCATGGTTCAGATAGAAACTATTACCATAATGCGCTGGGCGAAGTGGGTGTAGCGGTTAAACAGGGGTTTGAGTATCACTCGGGAACCAACCCGCATTTTTTAAGGCCTGAAGAAATTCGCATTTTTAACGCTCAGGCAATGGCATGATTCCCTACGGTCGTCAGCACATAGACCAGGCCGATATTGATGCGGTTACCGCGGTATTAGCCTCAGACTTTCTAACACAAGGCCCCGCGCTACCTGCTTTCGAGCAGGCAGTTGCCGAACTTGTGGGTGCTAAACATGCTGTTGCTATGAACAGTGCGACATCTGCCTTGCATATTGCTTGTTTAGCTTTGGGTTTGGGTGAGGGCGATTATCTTTGGACAACTCCCAATACCTTTGTGGCCTCAGCCAACTGTGCCTTGTATTGTGGTGCCAGTGTTGACTTTGTCGATATTGACGCACATTCACTGAATATCAGTCTTGATTTTTTGGCTACTAAGTTAGTTGAAGCTGAAAAAATAGGTAAGCTACCTAAAATTGTCGTTGCGGTAGATTTTGCCGGTCGTCCCTGTGACTGGCCTGCGTTGCGTCGATTGGCCAATCAGTATGGGTTTTTCCTTATCGATGATGCCTCTCATGCGATAGGGGCAGATTATGACGGGAAAATGCTTGGCGGTGCCGATTGGGCCGATATCACGATTTTTAGTTTTCATCCAGTCAAAATCATTACCACTGCTGAAGGTGGTATGGCGCTTACCCAGTCAGATGCCTTGGCGGAAAAATTACGTTTATTGCGTAGTCATGGTATCACGCGTGATCCAGCTTGGTTAGAGCAACCCGATACGGGGCTTTGGTATTACGAGCAGCAAGCACTGGGCTTTAATTACCGCATGACCGATATTCAGGCAGCTTTAGGCTTAAGCCAATTAACGCATTTAACCGAATGGATTGCTCGGCGTCGGCAATTAGCGGGTCAATATCAGCAGCAATTAGCCGATCTGCCACTGATCTTGCCTAGTTTCGATAGTGAGGCTAACTCAGCTTGGCATTTGTATGTTATTCAACTAGATGCAGAAAAAAACACTTTATCCCGTCGAGCAGTTTTTGATGCCTTACGTGCTGCTAATATTGGTGTCAATGTGCATTACATTCCCGTTTATTGGCAACCTTATTATCGTCAACTCGGTTTTACAAAAGGGCTTTGCCCTAATGCTGAAACTTACTATCAGCATGCGATTTCAATTCCAATGTATGCCAGTTTGACCGATGAACAACAAACGCAAGTTATTATAACTTTGCATAAGGTGTTAGTGGCTTAATGCAAGTAACCTGTATTTGGCAGTCAGAGCAGCACTCGGCATTTACGGATCTGATATGTTATCAGCAGCGTTGGTGGTGTGTGTTTCGAGAAGGCTCCACTCACATGTCACTTGACGGTGTAATTCGGGTGCTCACCTCAGATGATGCCATAATTTGGCAGTCTCAAGCAGTCTTGACTTGGCAGGGAGGTGATTTACGTGATCCTAAGTTGTCTATTTGTACCGATGGGCAGCTTTTGCTGACAGCAGGAATGCGTTGGTCAACCCCCGTTAATGCACGAGAAATCATCTATTCATTGGGTTTTTTATTTGATGCCGACAAGCAAGCGTGGCAAGAACCGATGGTCGATGCAATGGGTAAGGCAACCTGGCGCTGGGCACCGACATGGAATGTAGACGCTGCTTATGCGGTAGGCTATGCAGGTCGAGATCGGCAAGGTTGTTTATATCAATCGAAAGATGGCTTACGCTGGCGTGTTCATGTTGCCCCTTTTTTTCCATCAAGCTCTGTTTTTACCAACGAGTCATCGCTTGCATTTGATGCCGATGACATGGCTTATTGCTTAACCCGTCGTGATGCTGCGCGAGGCGCTGTGGCTTTATTGGGCAGCGCACAACCACCTTATGAAAATTGGCATTGGCGTAAAACCAACACTGTTTTGGGTGGTCCTAAACTTTTGCGTTTATCTAACGGAGAATGGATTGCTGCTTTTAGAAAAATCAATTACCGACGGGGTACAGCTCGCACGCTGATTCAAAAGCTGGATGTGAAAACTGCTAGGTTCAAGCCTTGGCTCAGCTTACCATCGGGTGGTGATACCAGTTATCCTGGCTTGGTTGAGTCTGGTGGGCGCTTATTGGTGAGTTATTATTCATCTCACGAAGGACATCAAGTACGCATTTATTTGGCCGATATTCCTCTTAGGTTCAAAAAAAGAAGCAGGAGGTTCAGATGAAGTTATGTGTGATTCCTGCCCGTGGCGGCAGTAAGCGTATTCCAAGAAAAAATATCAAACCCTTTTTTGGCAAGCCCATGCTGGCTTATCCCATACAGGCAGCTTTAAAGAGTGGTTTGTTTGATGCGGTGGTGGTGAGTACCGAAGATGCTGAAATTGCAGAAGTTGCGCGAAGCTATGGCGCACAAGTGCCTTTTATTCGCCCGACTGATTTAGCACAAGATGATACCGCAACGGCACCTGTTATACTTCACGCCATCGACTGGTATGAGCAAAATGGTATTCACGTAGATATGTGCAGTTGTATTTACCCTTGTACACCCTTTACATCTAGCCATCTATTGAAGCAAGCCTATTCAGAATGGCAAACTTCTGGCGCAGATTATTGTCTGTCCGTGTGCGAATACCCTTCAGCTCCGCAACGTGCGCTAAAACAATTACCATCGGGTAGGCTAACGAGTATGTACCCAGAATATCGTGGGACACGCACCCAAGACTTGGATAAAACTTTTTTTGATGCCGGACAGTTCTATTTTATGAGCCCAGATACTTATAAAAAAGGTATCCCAATGCATTCCGAAGCTTCCATACCTTTTATTTTACCTCGATATTTAGCTCACGATATTGATACATTGGAAGACTGGCAACTAGCTGAGCTTTTTTACGGACTACTGTCGGAAAAACAGATGATTGACGAGTTATAATGCATTCATGACTAAGGAATGTGAGATGACCCGCAAAAAACTCCCCATTGGTATTCAGACCTTTTCAAAAATTCGAGAAGAGGGGTGTTATTACGTCGATAAGACTCCGATGATTCTGCGTTTGATTGAAGAAGGTACCCATTACTTTTTATCACGTCCACGTCGCTTCGGCAAGTCGTTGATGCTAGACACCATTGCGGAACTGTTCGAAGGCAATAAGCTATTGTTCGATGGGCTTTATGCGGAAACTCAATGGGACTGGAGCAAAACAGCGCCAGTGTTGCGGTTTAGTTTTGGTAGTGGGCAATTACAAAGCCGCGCTGAGCTAGACAGACGTATCGTTGACTTGTTAGAGCAGAATCAGCAGAGGTTAGGGTTAATTTGCGATGACTATTGGAAACGAGATATTCCCGCTTGTTTTGGTTATTTAATCCGAGAGGCACACAAGCAAACCAGCAAAAAAGTGGTTATCTTAATTGATGAATACGATAAACCGATTCTTGATAACATCACCAAGCCCGACTTAGCTCGTGAAATGCGAGAGGGCTTGCGCAACTTTTATTCAGTGATTAAAGATAACGACGCCCACATTCAATTTGCCATGCTTACAGGGGTGAGCAAATTCAGTAAAGTTAGTTTGTTTTCGGGGCTTAATCATCTTAGAGACATTACCTTTTCTTCAGAATATTCTGCAATTTGTGGTTACACCGATGAAGACGTGGATAGTGTTTTTGCACCCGAGTTGACGGGCTTAGACAGAGATGAGATCCGTCGTTGGTACAACGGTTACAACTGGACAGGAACATCTGTTTATAATCCCTTTGATCTATTGCTTTTGTTTAAGGAAAGAGAGTTTAGAAACTACTGGTTTGAGACAGGCACACCGACTTTTTTAGTTGATTTACTGACCAGTCGCCATACCTTTACCCCCGATCTTGCGAAAGTAGTCGCTATGGATGATTTATTATCGAGCTTTGATGTTGATGCCATTGCCACCGAAGCCTTACTCTTTCAAGCAGGTTATTTAACCATAGCGGAAAAAATGCACTTTGGTGGTGCCATGATTGAGTACACACTTAAATATCCCAACAGAGAAGTTGAAGCCAGTCTGAACATGGTGATGTTGCAACGCTTAATGGGCGATATTTCAGCACCCAGTAAGCACGTCGGACAGTTATATCGTATGCTGCTAAAGAATGACTTTGATGCGTTAAAACAAGTATTTATATCACTATATGCCAGCATTCCCAACGACTGGTACCGCAATAACCCGATTGCACAGTTTGAAGGCTACTATGCCAGTGTGTTTTACAGCTATTTTGCCAGCATTGGACTAGAGATTCGTTTAGAAGATGTCACCAACCGCGGTCGCATCGATATGACGGTGCTATTCAATAACCAAATTTACATTATCGAATTTAAAGTCGTTGAAACTGCCCCAGAAGGCAAAGCGATGGCACAGTTAAAAGATCGTAACTACGCCGAAAAATATCAAGCACACCAACAACCCATTCACTTAATGGGTGTTGAGTTTAGCAAAGAATCCAAAGGCTTGGTGGGTTTTGAGGTGGAGACGGTATGACAAATCGCAAAAAACTCCCCATTGGTATTCAGACCTTTTCTGAAATACGAGAAGGTAATTACTACTACGTCGATAAAACGCCGTTAATTTTGGATTTACTCGACAACGGCAAGTATTACTTCCTCTCACGTCCGCGTCGTTTTGGTAAATCATTGATGCTAGACACCATTGCCGAATTGTTTGAAGGCAATAAGCTATTGTTCGATGGGCTCTATGCTGAAACTCAATGGGATTGGAGCAAAACAGCGCCCGTGTTGCGGTTTAGTTTTGGTGGTGGGCAGGTCAGGCAAGCAGATGATTTAAGTATGTTCATCATGAATGGACTTAGCTTAAATCAACGACGATTAAACTTGTCTTGTGTGCATTTAGATGATAGAAACATTCCTGGCTGTTTTGCACACCTAATTCAAAGTGCTCATGAACAAACCGGCAAAAAAGTGGTTATCTTAATTGATGAATACGATAAACCGATTCTTGATAACATCACCAAGCCCGACTTAGCTCGTGAAATGCGAGAGGGCTTGCGCAACTTTTATTCAGTGATTAAAGATAACGACGCTCACATTCAATTTGCTATGCTGACAGGGGTGAGCAAGTTCAGTAAAGTTAGCTTGTTTTCGGGGCTGAATCATCTTCGAGACATTACCGTTTCCTCAGAATATTCTGCAATTTGTGGTTACACTGAACAAGACGTGGATAGTGTTTTTGCATCCGAGTTAGCAGGATTAGATCGAGAAGAAATTCGTCGTTGGTACAACGGTTACAACTGGACAGGAACATCCGTCTATAATCCATTTGATTTGCTGTTATTATTTGATGCTCGTGAGTTTAGAAACTATTGGTTTGAGACGGGCACACCCACTTTCTTGGTCGATTTACTGGCACAGCGTCACAGTTTTATGCCTGACTTCTCTCAATATTTGACCAGTGAAGCCTTATTATCCAGTTTTGATGTCGATGACATTGCCACTGAAGCGCTGATGTTTCAAGCTGGCTACCTGACTATTCGTTCGGTGCAACGTATGGGAGTTCAACAACGATACATCATGGGTTATCCCAACCGAGAAGTCGAATCTAGCCTTAACGAAGTAATGTTGCGTCGTTACACCAACATTGCCAGTGTTGCCGTGCAACAAGGCTCAAGATTATATGAATTGCTGTTGATCAATGATTTTAAGGGTTTAGAACAGCTCTTCACCGCCTTTTATGCTAGCATCCCCAACGACTGGTACCGCAATAACCCGATTGCCCAGTTTGAAGGCTACTACGCCAGTGTGTTTTACAGTTACTTTGCCAGCATTGGGCTAGAGATTCGTTTAGAAGATGTCACCAATCGCGGTCGCATTGATATGACGGTATTGTTTAACAACCAGATTTACATTATCGAATTTAAAGTGATGGAAACTGCCCCCGAAGGCAAGGCGATGGCGCAGCTTAAAGAGCGTAACTACGCCGAAAAATACCAAGCCCACCAACAACCTATTCACCTAATGGGTGTTGAGTTTAGTAAAGAAGCCAAAGGCTTGGTGGGGTTTGAGGTGGAGACGGTATGACAAATCGCAAAAAACTTCCCATTGGCATTCAGACCTTTTCAAAAATTCGAGAAGAGGGGTGTTATTACGTCGATAAAACTCCCATGATTCTGCGTTTGATTGAACAAGGTACCCATTACTTTCTATCACGTCCACGTCGCTTCGGCAAGTCGTTGATGCTAGACACCATTGCGGAACTGTTCGAAGGCAATAAGCTATTGTTCGATGGGCTTTATGCGGAAACTCAATGGGACTGGAGCAAAACAGCGCCAGTGTTGCGGTTTAGTTTTGGTAGTGGGCAATTACAAAGCCGCGCTGAGCTAGACAGACGTATCGTTGACTTGTTAGAGCAGAATCAGCAGAGGTTAGGGTTAATTTGCGATGACTATTGGAAACGAGATATTCCCGCTTGTTTTGGTTATTTAATCCGAGAGGCACATCAACAAATCGGCAAAAAAGTGGTTATCTTAATCGACGAATACGATAAACCGATTCTTGATAACATCACCAAACCCGAACTCGCCCGTGAAATGCGTGAAGGACTACGCAATTTTTATTCAGTGATTAAAGATAACGATGCTCACATTCAATTTACTATGCTGACAGGTGTAAGTAAGTTCAGTAAGGTCAGTTTGTTTTCGGGGCTAAACCATTTAAAAGACATCACCATCGATGCTCGATATAGTGCAATATGTGGTTACACCGATGAAGATGTGGATAGTGTATTTGCACCCGAGTTAGCAGGATTAGATCGAGAAGAAATTCGTCGTTGGTACAACGGTTACAA
>CAZFLX010000021.1:0-39216 GCA_964519885.1 uncultured Francisella sp.
TATACGAAAAGACATCCCTGATTATCACCACCAATCTGAACTTCGGCGAATGGGTTAAGGTTTTTGGGGACGCCAAGATGACCACCGCACTCTTGGATAGACTAACGCATCATTGCGATATTATCGAAACAGGAAATGATTCCTACCGCTTCAAACACAGGAAGAAAAATACGTAATTTAACTATCTCATTTTTTAGGGTCTGGGGTGGTCAAATTTCAACGCTGACAACTGGTCAAATTTGGATGCTGATTGACAAACTGTTCATCAGGCGAATAACTGATTGCGTCCCTTTGATGCTTGAGAGAGCATGAATTGGTGCAATATCACCGATATGCCGATTGGGAGTTGTCAGCCATGCTCCAATTAGCATCAGGTTCTCATCAAATCGATTCTTAATCAGCGACATGGCTTGGGCATACTGTTCCTGATGTTCATCATCAAATTGGCTTGAGAAGTTAATCAGTAGCGAAGTGATCTCAACTTGTGCCTGATCAATGGCTTTGACCTGTATGCTTAGTTTTTTATCAATGTCAGCATCTATAATCATCTTAGGTGCCTGCTACAGCGAATTCGCTGGTTTTCTGTTCTGTTAATGGCGGCAGCATGGCGTGAAAAATCATCTGGGAAGATATGGTGAGTATCGTAATCACCATGACAAAATAGCTGCCGGAGTCAGTTGCTGAGATTGCAGATGTTAAAATCAACAATAACAAGAACAATCCGATAATCATATAACTGGCAGGATCAGAGCTTGATATAGATGAGTCCAATGCCTTGATTGATTTATTGCGCTCCATACCAAGAAATGCCGCGATTGCAATTGATATTAATGAAGCGAAAAGCGTCAGAATCATCAGAAGATCAAACTCAGGATTTTTCACCGTTCTGGATTGTGGTACTTGCTTAGCTTTGCTGTCTAGCTGTTGGTGCAGTGCCATAAACTGTTGGAGATCACAGACTATTATGGGCTCGTAAGGAATGGCAGTGTTTCCTACATTGGGTTCATAGTGAAGCTTGTCTACTGCACAAGCGATGCTTTTAATGCCTTCAGATGAAACCGCATAATACTCGGCCAGTCCTTTAAGAATAATGGGTGCTCGCTCTTCTTGAGTGGTGTCTTCACCAGTCACCATTATGACCTTAAAGTGATCAACAAAGAATGCCCAGAGCACAAAAATCAATGCCAGTGTCGCCATAATTTGCGACGCCCACAGCATAATTTTTTGTTCGTAAGATGAGTCGTATGTCATGATAGCGTTCACTCCTTAGTGCCAATGCGATTGTCTTGTGGATTGTGGTGACTGTTTTTACGTGCTCGAATATCTAACAAGGCCAATAACACCCCGACCGTAGCAACAGCTAAAAATAGGATGCTTGTTAGCTCAGCATTTAAGAGGTCTTGGCTCCATACCAGCAATACCAGTAGTGGTATGCCAACCAACAACCTAATCTGAAATTGATGGTGCGTCATAACCCTATACTCTCGCTTCAAATTGATAACCGGAGTCAATGAGTTTAAGCACTTTTGTCGCATCAATGATTTGTGCTGTTCGGTATTCAGTCTTAATGCCAACAAGTTCACCGTTATGCTCAATCAATTCAATCTCTGCATCGATCTTGTCTTGTAGTTGCTGATTCAGCTCTTCTATTTCAGCAAATTGTTCCATGTTCATACGCTTGCCATCTATTAGCTGATAGATTGCACCACGATCAAGACCTATTGCGCTTTCAAGCCAGCGAACCATATCGTTATCATCATTTAATGATGTCAAAGGTTGGCCGTCGAATGTGTATTGACTGCCCGATTCAGTTGTCGCCGCAACAGGTAAGCCTTGTTCATCACAGGATAAGGATTGAATCCTACTTGACCTTACATGGGTGCGTAAGTTGGCATCCATGCCGATCACTGAGCAAGTAACAAACTCTTTTTTATCTGATACGAACTGAACAAACGCATAGCGGTAGACGTTACGACTGCCGGCCGGTAAAAAATGATCAAACATCTTATCTTTCCTAATGAGTGCGACTATTAATGGAACACAAGGCTAAGAATGGTGTTCAGCGTTATCTTACTTTTTCTTAAGTAACCAGTTAACCGATAATGCGAAGGCAACAAAGACCATGCTGATGATCATGATGGCAGTGCCTTGATCTAGGCCGTAGTGTTGCAACAGACTCATGGCGCCAAAAATAACCAGCAATAGGATTAAAAACCTAAGTATTCTTTGCATCATCATGTCGCTCCTTTTTGATGTTCTGCAAGCAGTTGATCAACCGCCTTGATATAACGATTCATGGCGTTTTTTAACCAGCGCCATAATAAGATTGCCGGTGCAAAGAATATGATGGGCGTTGCTTTAGCAGCTTGCCACATGCTTAGCACCAGCTTATTGGAAACAGGGTGTTCCGCATGATAAACACGCGCATCGACCAGTACAGTGAACTTACGCCATAACCAGGCGGTCAGGCTAAAGGCCAGCCAAAAATAGAGCGCAATCGCTGCAAGTGTCAGTGCTAATAAAACACCTTGTTCAAGGGTTTCGATCATTGCTCGGACTCTCCCTGTTTATTATCAAGAGGTAAAATCACCAATATCAGGAAAAA
Source organism: uncultured Francisella sp. (assembly GCA_964519885.1). Taxonomy (GTDB): domain Bacteria; phylum Pseudomonadota; class Gammaproteobacteria; order Thiomicrospirales; family Thiomicrospiraceae. Next base: position 2,606 of record CAZFLX010000021.1, read on the forward strand.
GAAGGTGGCTGCTAAAAACACGATCGCTCTAAGTATTGAGCCAGCTTCATTGACGTGATCGGTTTCATCGACGGTGCAACTAATCGTCGGACTGTACTTAAATGCGGTGTCGGTAATCTTGCCTGTTGGCACCACATAATAGAGTTCGTTAGCCGCACAGCGAAATTGCGTCACCCCTTCGGTGTTGCTAATGCCTTTGGCTTGTGAAAAATCGGTCCAAGCTGCCTCTCTGTAGTATTCGATCGCCAATAAAAGCACTATAGTGGTCACGAGGATAATGGCGGCGGTCATCCGTGTACCGCGTTTCATAAATTCAAACATTATTCAGTATCCTTTGGTTCTTGTGATTTTTTTGCTGCTTCTACGTCATGATCGTGATGAGAAAAACCGAGCAAGACTGTATCTACTAGAAGTTTCAACGTGTCTTCTGGACTGGCATTGTTATTTTTTTCTTTCGCTACTGCTTGCAATACTTCAACTTGATCCGGCGTTAGCGTGACACAAAAACGCTTATGTTCATGCTTCTTAAACTTATTTTTGGTCAGTATTGCCAAGGTGATAATGGCAAAAAATATCGATGCAAGCATCATTGCTGAGGCAGACATACTAAACCCTCCTTGTTAACCATAAATCAACCAACTCGATTAGTGTGATGCTTTGGGTAATCAACACTAACCATTGCGCCATAGTCATGTTCACGCCTCACTTTTTGGACTTGGACTTTTGCACCACATAAGCCACGTCATTGCCGCTAATGGTGATGAATTTGTCCTTAACCAATTGTTGTAAGGCTATGTGAAAACTATCTTCTGACCCAAACTTAAAAAATGACTGCATGGTATTAAGCAATGTTTTTACCTTGCGCGGTCTCGCTTTAGGATTCTTATTCAACATGGCTTTTAAATCATTCAAGCTTTTGTCTGTGCTACAGCCTGACGGGTTGGCATCGGCTTTAGGCTCTTGAACCGCTTTCACTTGCTGCACCACTTTGGTCACATCAACCGTTGGCACTGCTTTTGTTGGCTGATGCAGTGTTGCTCGTTCAGGACAGGGTAATTTGCCATGATGGGCTTTGATCACGGATATTTTTTCTTTAAGCGGCATGGCACCAAACACATTATTGATGCTCTTGCAGCACATAACGCAATTGGCGTCTTCATCTGTACCGTTATGGGCTTTTGCCTGTAAATGCTCGACACTAGCTTTATCAAGACTAACCTGCTCACCACAGTAAAAGCACTGACCCGCTTGCAAGAAATAGAGCTTTTCAAGTTTGGTCATGACGGGTAGCTCCCTTGTGTTGTGTTTTCACATGACGCACCATGGCAAAGCTACCCCATGCCATAATCGAAACCATCAAAACGAATGCCATAATCATCGGGAAGTACCAAAGCCAACCCTTACTCTCCTCAGTCGTGGCTTCTATCTGTGCCGCAGTACAATTAACCACAGGCGATGCTTTGTGTAAGCGATAGTTTTTAATATCCAAAAGCACATGCAATTCACCATTAATACAATGCAAGCTAGCGATCCTATCTGACATTGGCGCAACCTGATGCTGTTCTAAGAACTGAGTAAAAACGTCTTGTTGGTGTTGGTTGGCTGCTTTGCTGGTTGCGATCATCAAAGCAAAACAAGCAATCACAGCAAAAACAATCAAAACCACTCTGTCTTGTTCTGGTGTCGATTTAGCCATTAGATGTCACCTCGTTTTCATTGGGTTTATTGGTACTGATTAACAAGAAGAACACGTAGATGCCATAAATAAGGGTGACGAACACCCAAATAGCGATGAACTTCCCGAGAAATGATTCACTCTCATGTCTGTGGTTATTGACCTTATCCAACTCCTCAACCTTGCAGCTAATGGCAGGCTCAAACTTATGCAGACTTTTTGAAAACACACCCGTATATACGATTCCTGTAACCTCACCGGCGATGCACTGTAGCTCGTCAATTCCCTCTACATTAATGTTCTTTATTGCAGCAAAGACGGCCTTTAACTGCTTTCGCTCTTCAAGTATTTCCTCATGTGTGCTATGACTGAACCAAAAGACCATGAACACCATCATCCACATCGCTAGGTGAAAAAACTTATTTGAAACACTCATCACTTATCCTAAGCACTAATGCGTTTACGAACGGCACATGGTTTTAAATGACCGATTGAAGATCACTCAACAAAATAGGCTCAACACCAAAAGACATTGCTTTTCTGTTAATGGCAGCAACTAACCACTGTGGAACCATGACCAGATCGCGTAACTCAGACATGTTCCATTCTTTGTCATTAATACGCTCAGGTTTAGAATGTGTCAGATAAGCATTACCTGCTTTATCAATGAAAAGCCAAGGGCCATGCGCAAACCTATCCGAATCGCCGTATTTCTGGCTACTATTGCCCGAAAAATAGGTGTCAATTAGTTGCTCCTCTGACATTTTCATCGCCCCTGTTTTTGGGGGATTGATCCTACTCGTATCACTCATAAAACACCTCTTTACCTTTTAATGCTGGGCTAATTAGATTACGAAATCAGTCTGTATGACCTAATCAGCTTTCGAAATTAATCTTAGTCCTCGTCTTTATCAGATGATGATAAGAACGACCAAAGATAGAACGTTTGTTCTCAATTGATGCTAACATAAAAGTGGTTTTTTAAAAAACGGTGCTGTGAAAACAGTTTTGAAGGCGCAAAGAGCATTAAAGGATGAACTCTGGATGATAAATATCAATCAGTTTTGGGCATTAAGCCTCTGTTATTTCAACCGAAGCGATCATGTTCAGGTAACAATCAGGGCCAAAGACAATCGCTTTTGGATGCGGATCATCGACGAAAAGCACTAGGGACTTATCAGCAATTTTCTGCATAAGATCTTTTGACAAAAGCGTAAGCAAGTTATTCATGGCACTATCATCATTGCTATCAGTGGCGTTAAGGAGTATTGGATATGACTTAGAACGAAGTTCTTCACCCGAACCCAATTTAACTATTTGACGAACTGCGACTGTTTTCATTGCTAATCCTTTAGTGATTGATCTATTGCTCTTGTCCTTGGGCGCATTCATAGACCCAATAGACTTACAATGGCTAACGTCGATAAGACATAACGTTAACTATCCGGCAAGCGCCAACAAAACGATCTGAGCGATGATTTACGCCTTAACATGCGAGTGTCAGTGATGTTGATGACTTTTTGCCTGTTGAAAAACGTGATGCGATGCTTAAGGCATCTTATGTGGCTTATTTATCAGGGGATGATATTTTTAGTGATTGGAGATGTTGCGTGACGAACATCAAGTATCGTTAAGGAATGAGTTGCAGACTCAAAAACTCAGCGCACCTGATCAGTTGTGTTCTTCTAGCCTGAATTGATCTGTTATTGATGATTTTGGGCTGTTCTAGTCACTATCGAATGTATTTTTTGTCGCAGTGACAATGGTGAGATGACTTCTACTTCAGGCGCCCAACGCAAGACCTCACCGATTAATTCAGGTGACTCACGGTAAGGAATACTCAGCTCGTAGTATCCATCCTCTAGCCAGCGATGACTCTGTTCAGGATGCCAATTTTCTTCAGCTACCCACTGTGCCGCATGGGGAGAAAATTTGAGTATGGCAATTTCCGTAGCAGGGCCACCAAATATGCCATAAGCTGACGCATAGAATCCTTTAAGTTTGTCGTCATCAACGGCAATGGCTTGTCGCTCTAACATTTTGATATCGAACATGCGGTCAATGCTAAAACTTCTTAAATCTTCTCTATTATGGCACCATGCGTCCAAGTACCAGTTATCGCGGTAATAAATCAACTGTTGCGGAGAGAGTATTCTTGACTCTTCTTTAGCGCCCAGTCTGGCTCTGTAAATGAGCGAAACTTGTTTGCCCATGGTCATTGCCGTCACTATTTGATGGTAGGTGTCCGATGGTACTTTGCGTGAACGCTGTGGGATAATTTTTACTTTATCGGCAATGTTCTGCTCACCCATCAATTGAGTGGTGTTAAGCAATTTTTCTACTCGTTGCTTAACGGGCGCTAATAGTTCATCCAATACGCCAGGCTGGATTTCAGAGACAAGATTGTGAAGCGTTAACAGTGACTGAATTTCTTTTGCGTTAAGCCATAACCCTGGAAGCTGAAAACTCGCCTGCGATCGGCTGTAGTAATAACCTTCGCCCTTGCTGTTCTCTATCGGCGCGTTCAAGTAGGTGCGCATCCAGGAAATGTCGCGCGACAGGGTTGGCAATGAACAATCTTCTAGCCTATCGAGCAAGTCTTCGGTGCTAATCGGTGTGCGTCGCTCACTGAAAATTTGGTGTAGTTTGAAAACACGATCTAGCCTGTCCATTGCCATTCCTTGGATGATTTTTTGCTGATTATAACGAAAGGTTGTTGTGTAAATATCATCGGGTGATAAAAATCATCACTTTTACCACTGTCTACTCATCTGCTTGTGCAAAATTGTTAGCTGATAAGATTAGTTGTATCGACAATGACACGAATCTTTGTTCTAATTAGCCATAAAATTCGTCATTTATGTAGACTTTTCTACATAAATGCAAACACGATTTAAACAACAAATATTAGTCAAATATGACCAAATAAAAACATTAATGCTATAATAAGATTAAAAATGAATAAAGGCATAGACATGGACACGGATTGGCACAAGTTGGCAACCACGACCATCAAGGTTGAACTCACCAAGGCAAACATAGGTTATGAAGAATTGGTACAACGCCTTGCCGCTATTGGCGTACATGAAACTTACACAGGTGTAGCCGCTAAGATCAATCGTGGTACGTTTAGCTTTATGTTCTTTATGCAATGCATGAAGGCGATAAATCGAAATAATGTTTTACTAGAATACTAAACTTGGCGGGCAATAAACGCATAATCTCCCCATCTTGATGCAGTATATTTCCCACCTTGTAACCCTGTATCTTGCTGTTTAAAAATGAAATATTTATTACAAGCAAACATAATCGGCAACGCCGGTCAACTCAAGGATCTACTATGCAACCACTTATAGAAAAAGGTGTTTTAAATGGGTTTATTAGTTTGGATGAGGAACATAAAAATATCACCTACGTTCATCAGAATAAACGCCTACGATTTACAGACCCAGAAGAAAAAGTTCGTGCTAATGCCTATCTATCGTTAATCTTTGATTACGGTTATGCTCCAAATCAGATCGATATAGAAGTTAGAGTTGAATATCGGGTTCCCACAATCTTTGCAGATATCGTTGTCTTTACTGACAAGTTAATGAAGAAACCTCTTATTGTTGTTGAGTGCAAACACGAGGATGCCAGCCAAGGCGAATTGGATCAGGCTGTAGAGCAGGGTTTTGGCTATGCCAACTCCATGGATGCCGATTTTGTTTGGATGACCTCCGGCCTGCGTAATGACTATTTTCAGCGAGATCGCTCAGCTCCCAAAGAAAGGGTTTCTAATCGATTAGCAGACCTGCCTCGTTCTGGGCAAAAGAATATCTCCCGTGCCCGTTACACTAAAGGAGGGAAGCATGGTTTTGAGTTGAAAGTTGTTGAAGAAAACGAACTGACACGAATCTTCAAACAGGCACATGATGCGTTGTGGGCAGGTGGTAAGAGGAATCCAGCAGAGGCCTTTGACGAGCTCGACAAGCTAATTTTTTGCAAAATTTGGGATGAACGCTACGACAAACGAAAAATCGGTGAACCTTACGATTTTCAAGTATTTAGTGACGACAAAGGAGATACACTTAAGCAGCGAATTCAGACTATTTATAATGTTGGCAAAACAAAAGATCCTGAAGTATTTAAGGAAGACATCCGACTTTCCAATTCTGAACTACAAACCGTCGTTGGCTACCTTGCTGGAATCAACTTACATAGCACAGACTTAGATAGTAAGGGGCGTGCGTTTGAAACATTCATGACTGGCTTTTTCAGAGGCGAGTTTGGTCAGTATTTTACTCCTCGTAATATAGTTAAGTTCATTGTTGATGTTTTACCGATTAATAATGATAGTGTGGTATTAGATACAAGTTGTGGCAGTGGCGGTTTTCTATTACACACCCTTGACAAGATACGTAAGCAGGCAGACTATTATCACGAAAAAGGATCAAGATCACACTGGCATTATTGGCATGATTTTGCAGAGTGCAATTTGTTTGGTATTGAGATTTCCGAAGGTATCGCTCGTACTGCAAAGATGAACATGATCATTCACGATGACGGACACACTAATGTTATTGCTTTTGATGGTTTGGAAGATATCAGCAAAATGCCAGCAAAGACTAACAAGTTGCGAGGATATCAGGCTGAAGGTTTTGATTTTATCGTCACCAACCCTCCTTTCGGTTCTAAAGTTAAGTTTTCAGAAAAACGTTACCTAGAAGGTTATGAGCTCGGTAAAAAGGGAGAAGATTGGATCGATGTGAAGCTGAAAGGCCTTAGTACACACGTCAAGTTATCAAATACCGTAGAAAATGACGACGAGGTTAGCAAAGACAAACGACCGACTAGGGACCAGCAAACCACTGAAGTACTTTTCATCGAACAATGTCACCGCTTCCTAAAGCCTGGCGGTTATCTAGCCATGGTGATCCCCGACAGTATTCTCACCAATAGCAGCATGCAGTATGTGCGCAACTGGATTGAGGAGCATTGGCGTATTGTCGCAGTAGTTTCATTGCCGCAATTTGCTTTTGCTGCCAACGGTGCAGGCGTAAAAAGCTCTGTACTGTTCCTCAAGAAGTATAATGCGCAAACCACTACAGCCATCAAGTCTATCAAGACCAAAGTGCAAGACGATTTATTTGGCAACCAATCGCAAGGCAAAGCTCTAGAAGCATTACTGGAAGAAAAGAAAGCTACGCTCAAAAAGGGGGATGATACAATTCAACGCATTGAAAATACATTGATAGAGAGTCTGGAAACGCTTGATATACAAGGCACTCTTACTGCTTCCATCAAAAAGTCACTAAATGCAGAAGCTAAAGCCGAAATTAAAGCGCATATAGCAACAGAGGCCTATGAAAAATGGAAGCAGGCTACCAATGATGACTATAACGAACGCATCGCCAACCTGCGCGAAGCGCTGGAAGACGACTTTCTCGCCAAGGTGAAAGCGCAAGTCGAGGACTACCCCATCTTCATGGCGATTGCCGAAGACATTGGTTACGACGCTACTGGCCGACTCACAGCGCAAAACGAGCTGGATACTGTGACGCGCGAGCTGGCACGATTTCTTGAAATGCTTGAAGCGGGAGATACGCTCCCTTTTGTCTGACCCCTGGCACCGATGAGGACAAAGTTTTCATCGTTGGCAGGGGAGAAGTCAGTGGCCGATTGGATGCCTTCTACTGGCAGCCCAAATTTCACGCACTTGACGCTATTTTTTCTAAATACGCCGGGCGAATTTCAAAGCTCGGACATATCGCGCATGGGTTGACCAATGGAGACCACGGTGGTGTGGAGTACACCGAGGAGGGAACTAGATATTTGCGCGGTCAATCGGTCACAGAACTAGGTTTGGATTTGGCAAAGGACACCAAATTCATTTCAGACGCTGAGCACAAACGGATGATCAGGGCAGAAGTAGTTGAGGGGGATGTTCTTTACACAATTGCGGGCTCAATAGGCAATGCATGTGTGGTCAGCGGTGTGGAGAAAGCAAATATCAATCAGGCCATTGTTCGAATCAAACCTAGCCCCCAAGTTTCAGGGCAATACCTTTGCGATTTTCTGAATAGCTCAATTGGTAAGCTCCAAAGTCGGCGAATTGCAAACGGGGGCGTTCAGTTGAATATCAACTTCTCTGAAGTCAAGGCACTGAAAGTACTGTTACCTGCACTCAAGGTTCAAGAGCAATTTGTTGATCAACTCAACGACGCGCGACGTGCCTATAAAAAGGCTCTTAAAACCGCCGATGATCTGCTGAATTCTATTGACGACTATCTTTTGTCAGAACTCGGCATCACCCTGCCGCCCAAGCCAGAAAACACCATTGTCAATCGAATTTTTACGGCGCAGCGCAAGGAACTAGCTGGGTGGCGATTTGATCCACTCTTCCACTCATTTGGGCTTTGGCATGCCATCGAAGAAGCCCATGTTCCAACAAAGAAGCTTGGACTGTGCTGCCACTATTTGAAGACGGGGTTCGCTGCCGGTGGCGATATGCAGCTTTTCGACAACGATGGCGTTGTTCAACTGCGGCCTACCAACATTGATACAAACCGTGAATTGGTTTTTGGTCGCAATGTTTATCTGGACAAGTCCGTACTGATGGACAGACCAGACGATGTTGTTCGGCTGGGAGAAGTGATCTTCAACAACACCAACAGCCAGGAGTTGGTTGGAAAAACTGCCTACATGGACGTTGCGGGACAGTCGTTTGTTTGCTCAAACCACATGACCAGAATCGCAGTTATCGAAAGTGAATTGGATGCTGAATACCTCACTGCACTGCTCAATGCATATCAACGCTTGAAAGTGTTTTTCAGTATATGCACTAACTGGAATAACCAATCTGGCGTGAACATTGATCTTCTGCGCCAGCTTCCAATTCCATTACCAAATAAAGAAAAACAAATAGCAATTGCAGAGCACATAAGGAAGATTCGGAAAGAGGCGAAACGCTTACACCAAACCGCCCAAAACGAACTCGACGACGCCAAACGTCTCATCGAAGCCATGCTTCTTGGGGAGGTGGCTGTATGAGCCTGACCCTCCAAGGCGTAATGACCGAAACCTTGGGCGGCTTTCGCGTATTGCGCGGCTTTGCCAAACTCAGCGATCTGGCAGAATACTCGTTTGCCGACAACTATCAGCGCGACCTTAAACCCAAGCATCAGCAAGACATTCAAGCCTATTACCAACGTGGCGAGTACCTGTTTTTCCCGGAGGTGGTGCTGGCGCTTGAGTTGCGGGTGGATTACGAGAAGAAAGGCGTGCCAAGCGCCGATCCAATGCAGCTATTGATGCAAGGCCAACCCTTCAAGTCCAACGTCAACGGTATCAGCCTGCGCCCCACAAAAACCAAGACGGCTGCTGAACTAACGCGGGTTAATCTGACCTTGCCCACCGAATCAGGCAAACCACTCAAGCGCATCGATGGCAACCACCGCATCAGTGCATTTGAAGCGCTGGCAGACAAGGCCCTACTGGACGCCAAACCCGTTTCATTCTGCATCCTGCTGCTTCCGCAAAGCAGTGCCAAGCAGAGCGAAAAAGCGCTGTTCTACAACATCAACAGCAAGGCGCTGCCGCTGACATCGGAAGAAGTTTATAAGGGTATCATCGACGATGAAGCAGGCTTTCCCGACGATGTGCTGGCGCGTGATTTCGGCGCGGAGTTTGTGCTGTGTCGAGCCCTGCGCAAGCGCTTGGATTTTGATTATCTGCCGCATCTGCGTCGCGTGTTTGGCCAGTTGCCCGATGCGCAAGAGTTGCCAGATGCCCGATGCTCGAACGTGATCGAGGCACTACGTGACTGGCAGACCGAACGCCAGCGTTTGAACCTTGATGCCAGCTTGCCCAGCGAATCGGCCTTGTTGCAGGCCATTCAACGTATCAATACCAGCTATGCCTCCCGGCATGAAGGCGATACCCGCTTGCAGCGCTGTGCTGCATCTGGACTGTTCTCAGCCTTTCTGTATTTCGCTCTCAGTGATGTCACGCAGCTAGGTGGTGTACAACGCTTCGCGCAGTTCGAGAATTGGGTGCTGCGCAACCATCAATACGAATTGCAACGTATCAATGCCTTGGACTTGATCCGCATCTTTGAAAAGGTGGCTGAGGCACGAAGCCGACAGATTTTTGTGTCAATGCAATTCTCGGCCAATACTAAAGCCAATTTCACAGCCATTCAGGCCGCCGTGAACGATCTGAACAACGAACACAGGCTTGATATTCAACTTCGGCCAATCCGAATTGACCAGTTCGACACCGGTTATTCCTACGAGATCAACAACGAAATCCTGCGCTTGATCGAAGAATCAGGCTATCTGATTGCCGACCTGACCTGCGGTAACAAAAACGTATATCACGAGATCGGCTATTTGATGGGGCTAAACCAAGGCAAGGGACTTAATCACGAAAACTTCTTGCTGCTACACAACGGCGCAATAGGCGATGTCAATTCAGATTTTGGCTTTAATCTTACATCAATTAAACAGCTCCGAGTAAATGACACCAATACTCTACGTGAAAAAATTAAAGATCAGATTGCCATTTATTATGGCTTAAAATAACAGGCTTCTGATTGATAGATGAAATAGTTCAAACCTGATCTGATAGATACCTAGTCAAAATAAGTGACGGTCAGATTGGATCGAAACTAATTCAATTTGTTAAACCGCTCCTGCATTCATGCAATAAAAATCCCCACTCTCTACCTCATCCTCAATAAAAACGCCTTCTAGGGTTCTAGCCCTAGAAAGCGCAGTGTAGAGCTGTCCATGATTCTTCCTGTAATGGTCAAGTATTTTCGGAAAGAATTTAAGCTGCTTTCTTTAAAAACTTCCTACGCTCAGCTGGTGTCTGGTAATTCAGTGCCGAACTGATCCGTTTGTAGTTGTAAAATCGTATGTAAGCCGTCACCACCGACACAACGGCATTATGGTTAATAAAGCTCAAATGATCGAGCCTTTCACCCTTAAGACTCCTGAAAAAACGTTCCATCACGGCATTGTCCCAGCAATTCCCTCGTCTACTCATGCTTTGCGTTATTTTCAATAGGCGCAAGGTGTTGGTGAACAACTTGGCACTGTATTGAACACCTTGATCTGAGTGAAACATCAGTTTTCGGGTGTCTGGGTTGTGTTTGCGAATGGCATCCATCAATGCCGCTTTTACCAGATGTGCGTCAGGACGTTGTGACAGGGCATACCCAACCACTTCTTTGCTGGCCAAGTCTAACACACAGGCCAAATAACTCCAGCCATGGTGTGTGCGGATGTAAGTGATGTCCCCAACCCAGTGGGTATTCAGGCTATCTGGTGTAAATTGACGATTGAGCAACTCTGGTGCCTTGTTGCTCATTTCATCGGGTGGGTAACGATGCTTTTTCTTGGGAAAAACAACGATAATACCAGCTGCTTTCATGAGACGTCGAGTTTTGTAACGACCAGCATTAAAACCTTCTTTGATAAGCTCGGCACGCATTCTTCGGCTGCCATAGGTATGGTAAGTGTCGCGACTGATCTCACTGATGCGTTTGATCAGCTTGCTTGCCTCAATGCTGTGTTCAGGGCGTACGATGCAATCATAGTAACTAGACAGGGGTATACCAAACAGCGCGCAAAGATGACTGATGCACAAATGATCGTCTGCCTTTTTCATCGATTGAATCAACTGAGCTGTTTGTTGTCTCGAATGAAAAAGGCTGTGGCCTTTTTTAGTATTTCGTTGTCCCTTTGTGCTTGTGCCAGTTGTTTACGAAGCTCTTGGATAGTTCTTTGATCTTCAGTCATGGCCTTGGCAACAGGGGTTTGCCCATTGAGTTCGCCAAGATACTGTTTTTTCCAACGCATGACGGCACTGGCGCAAGCGCCTGATATTTCCATGACCTTTTGGTTGGTGTAACCTTCCTCAACCATGAGCTTGGCATACTCGAGCTTTTGATCGGGGGTAAAGCTTAATTTGGGTTTTCTACTGGTTTGTTGGGTCATCATATTCTCTCCGAGATGGCTCATTTTAAGCTATCTTTCCTTCCGAGATTATTAGACCATTACATCCTGCTAAATTTATACCACGCACTATTTTTAGAACGGTGCTTACGATCGATCACGATAGCATCAAACGTTTGCCCTTGAGCCTTATGCACGGTTATGGCATAAGCCAACCTAATAGGGAATTGTGCCCAACTTAACTCTTTGCCATTGCTATCGATCGTTATAAACTCAACCCTGCCGATCCGATACTTTTTACCATTAATGTTAACAACAATGCTGGCTGGTTGGTCATCTGAAAGCATTGGATCAGCAAAAATTTCATCTACATAACCAACACTACCATTGCTGTACTCTGGTGCCTTATTACGTAGCATGACTACTTTTGCGCCGACAAAAACCTTAAGCTCTGCGTCATAAGGATAATTTCTAATCTGCTGTTCAATTTCACTACGCCTCATCGGATACTGAAGGTAGTTAGCTGAAAAAGTTACCACATCGGTTGGTTTGACATTTTTCAGGTTTTCTTCGTTCACAAACTTCAACCTTTCATTGGTATAAACAATGCGAACGGCATCTGGAGAAGGCACTTTCTGGCGTAGGCTGTTCAATAAGCGCAAATCATTCTCAGTCACTTTTCCTATTCTGGCTCTGCCTAACAGCTCCATAAACAATGGATCATTCTGCTGACGATAAACCCTTGTTAAGCTAACCTGAATCAAATTCAGGTCTAGCCAGTCCTGAGTATTGCAAATCAGGTCACTAGCAATGACCGGAGTTTCATCGTTTTTAACTGGTGGTAATTGATAAAAATCACCCACTAGCAAAAATTGCTTACCACCAAATGCAGGCAGACATTTGAGCGGGTCATAATAAGGATTCCTAGCTTGGTAATATTGCTGCAAGTATTCATTCATACAGCCAAACAAGTCCGGCGTAATCATCGAAACCTCATCAATAATGATCAGGTCTATTTCGTTGATCGCATCCATATTCGTGTGTTTGGTATTAAAACCAATATCCATCTTAAAAAACGCATGAATGGTTTGACCGCCGATGTTGGCGGCTGCAATTCCAGTAGGCGCAAGCAACGCAACATTGCCATGAAATAATCGCTTAACTTCGTGGATAACTACTGACTTACCTGTGCCAGCTTGACCAGTTAAGAAAACATTATGACCATCTAAGATGAGATTGATTGCACCTTGTTGCTCTTCAGACAGATACACAAATCACCTTTTACAAATACTTTCACAAGGCACACCATCATTATCTCTATCCAAGGCTCTAACTCCACATTGAACCAGATAGAACTTCGCCTCTTCGCAACTGCTCATTTGACCACAAGTTCGCTTGGCACCGCATTGTCCGCTGAGTTTGTTGTTATCTTCTTGTAGATTGCTTGAAGGCTCACTTGTTGACGACCGAGTTTTCTCACTCTTGCGCCAATCCCAAGGCGGTACTCGTTCAGATTCAGGCAATGACCACAAGCCCAACCCTTGCTGTTTGGCATTGGCTTCACTTTGGGCAAGTTTACTGCTATTGCTATACTGCCGATACATCCATGCGTTACCAGTAGCCACCATCCTCTCATTTACCCAAACATCACCGTCATATAGGTTAGCAACGATCCTGCCGTAACGATCTTTTGTCTCTACTTGAGCGCGGATAGTTTTACCATAAACCAGATCGGACAATGCTTGTTTGGATTTTTGGCCCCAAGGTTGGGCTTTTTCTGGTGCATCAATTTGGGCAACTCGAATTTTAACCGTCTGCTTGCTGCTAGGTTCATCTATCAGCATGGTTACTGTGTCACCATCAGCAACGCCGACAATCTTGCCCACCAAGTCTGTAGCATTTACAGATAAGGTAATAAACAAGCCGCAGATAAAGGCGGCAACTACTTTGAATTTCATGATTTACTTACTCAGTTGCGTGGTAATGATTGAGGTTTGCTTAGAAACGTCACAGAAAATGAAAGCATATTAAGATTTTCGTTCAGCTCTGGCTAACGAAGCGATAAGCATAACGATAAGCGCAAAAATGGCAACAACACTAACCATAACCATGCCTGTTCCATTTACAAATTTGTCCATGCCTTCGTGATTGACCGTTTTAACTGCCGAGTCGTCACATTCAACACTGGGCTCATAGGCTAAAACGCTACTATTGATAACACTCTCTCGAATAACATAGTGCAGCTTACCCGCCACACACGCATACTTTTGAACACCTTGAGAGGTTACATCATGATCTTTTGCAAAGGTCGCTAGTGAATTCTGATTTTCAATTAGGCCTTCTTCTCGCAAATTCCACCCATACAGCCAAGTAGCACTAAGGGTTAAAAAAACCAAAATAATCCCGATTGCTTTCATCTGCGATTTCCTTACCAATGCCACATGAGCAATTTACCTATTTTGCAAAATGCATAATCTGCATATTGCATTTTCCTATCCACAAGCTTACCAACAGATTTTGTGGAAAACCAGTCTAACGCACCACCGGCAACTCATCCCACCGTGTCGTGTAACGTGGTGATACCTTATCCCGCTTCATTGCCCAAGGTTTACTGACCCCTTCGCATCCAAAGAACACTTGTCCTTTATGTTGTTTGTTGAGCTGATCGACCAAACTCATTAAGCCTTTACGTTTGGATTCATCTTTAGGCTGTTCATCGAACAAGCCCAACTGAAAGGTTCCTGGTGCGTAAAAGTCCGATAGCATCACCCCTGCTTTAGCATAGCGAAACTGCGGTTTATAAATACGCTGAATCAGTTCATTGGCTTGATGTAGAAAGACAGCTGTGTCGTCACTGGGATAGCTGAGTTGGCTACTGGCCTGATTACTGTAATAAGGCTCTTTATCGGCAAAAGGACTGGTACGACAAAACACCGTAATGGATTGCGCACTCATACCTTCGCCTCTGAGTTTTTCACAGGCTCTGGCGGTATAAGTGGCAACCGCTTGCGCTAGGTGGTCTAATTCTATAATACGATCACCAAAAGAGCGAGAACAGACAATTTGCTGTTTGGTGGCGGGTGTTTCATCTAGCCCAAAACAAGCTTGCCCTTTTAACTCTCGTTGCGTGCGTTCTAATACCACTGAAAACCGTTTACGCAGGCTTCCCGTATCATGCTGGATAAAATTCCACACGGTTTGAATACCCATATCAGTTAATTGACGCGATAAGCGACGACCCACACCCCATACTTCACCTACTTCGGTAATACGCATGAGCTTTTCAATGCGAGCCTTGTTGGTTAATACCACCACACCACCGGTTTTCGGATACTGCTTGGCGGCATGATTGGCTAACTTAGCCAAAGTCTTGGTCGCACCAATACCAACGCCAACACTGATACCTGTGTGTTTAAATACCGTTGATTGAATAAGCTTACCCATCTGCGATAACGCATGTTCATCACTAAAACCACGTAAATCGGCAAAAGCCTCATCTATGGAATAAATCTCAATCGCTGGTACAACCGATTCAATGGTTTCCATGACCCGACGGCTGATGTCGGCATACAATTCATAGTTACTGGAAAAGACCATCACGCCATTACGATCAATACGCTCTTTAGCCTGAAAGTAAGGCTCACCCATCTTAAAACCTAATGCTTTGGCTTCTTTACTGCGTGCGACTATGCAACCATCATTATTACTCAGCACAACAACGGGAGTATGGGCTAAGTCAGGACGAAATAGCTTCTCACAAGATGCGTAGAAGTTATTGCAATCGATGAGTGCAAACACTAGCTTGTCCGCTTAAACGAATGCAAGGTATGCACCACCACACCCTGAATCGACAGCTCACTTTCATTGGGAACCAGAATGACCGGATAAGCTGGATTCATCGGCACTAATCTCACCCCTGTCTCATCTACCTCTAACCGCTTCACCGTCAGTTCACCATAATAGCCAGCAATGACAATATCACCCGATTTAGGCTCAATCGAACGATCGACAATGAGCATATCGCCATCTTGTATGCCAGCGCCAATCATTGAATCACCCGAAACCCGCACAAAGTAAGTGGCTGCAGGATGACGAATGCACAGCTCATTCAAATCCAAGCTCTGCTCAGTGTAATCTGCTGCTGGTGACGGAAAGCCTGCAGGCACCAACGCCTCAACATAAGCACAAGGCATATAACTCATGGGCGAAGCAACGGAAAAGCGAAGCATGACAAACTCCAGATGGTGTGGAGTATTAATTATAGAACGATTGTTCTATTTTATCAATTGATACTATAGTCTGTATCTTCGTTCTTGAAACTAACGTTAAAAATCAATCCGCTCCCTTATCCACGCAGCCACATGCTCAATCCAGTCGTTTGTATCAGCAGTTTCATCAAGCATTTTCCAATGTTTTTTACTAACAAATTTACCTAATTTTGCCAATTTTCTGTCATTGACCACATGGGACATTACGCCCTTTTTGGTGGCAATTATGCGCATAACCCTACGTAAAAGGTATGGGTTCTCCTTCCTGTGCAGTTTAAAAAACAACACACAACAAGCTTGATCCGAGTCTAACTCTAGCATATAAACAGGTTGTTTATCTTTGATGTTAAACTTAAAAAGCAGAACAAACCGACGAGCCTCTTCATTTTCCCTTTTAGCGACTACAACCCAGTCTTTGTTATGCTCTGTTTTTTTAAAATACAAACAAACTGGCTCCGGATAGACTAAACAATCTAAACTAGCAACCCACTCAATAGAAGTAAAAACTGATTTCACTAGACTTCTGGAAGCAACAACCAACAGACGCATGTTGTCGCTAAAGAAATCATTCTGACTAGCGCCTGTGTTAATAATAGCGACGCCCTTATTCATTCCATGTGGGTCATTGCCAGAGCCTTTAGATACTCTTTCCGCATCTATTTTAATGGAACCACCACCAGAGGAATTAGAATCTTTAGGCACTGAACTAATCATGCGAATGGGTGCGCTGCCAATTAGTGTTGTTTTAAATGGGGTTACATACTCACCGTCGTTTCTACCTGGTGTTTCATCAACAATTTCAGGCTCAACTGATTCAAAGTAACGGATTCTACTTGAACCGCTTTTTATGCCTACATCAGAGCTATCTGAACTTGAGTGATCGACAAATTGCTTGACTGGAATTGTGTCATCTAGTGATGCCCCTGTAATGCCCCAAAGGTACTCCGCACCGGTTTGGATGTTTTTCATGACATTTCCAGACACAGTAAATTGTTTACAATGCCATGGAACACCTTGTATTAAGAACTTTTCGTCGGTTCTATCTCTGAAGAAATTAAACTGTTTATTTAATGTAGCTACACTCCCATGCACCAGACTGTTGTGCCGTATATTGGCAAGCAAAGTATAGGCAAATACATTGTTATTCCAAGCTTTATTCTTTAGGTAAATTTCGTATGGACTATGATTAAAATCCAGTGAATCGTAGCCTTCTTTGCTGTGCTTTTTCAATACTTCATCTGGGGAGAATCTGATTAAATCTTGGATCAGTTCATGTGCGCCATAAGTTGCAAACACCAACTCCATGGATTGCAACTTGATTTGATTATTTTGTAGCATGATCGTCGGGATGTTGTGTTTAAAGCTTTCCCAATCATTCAGTGTTTTAGGATCAATGTGATATGAAGATTGAATGAGATTGAATTCTCCATCAGTAAGCTTCTCTAGTTGTGAACTGGAGATAATGCCAATCATTTTTCCATTTTGCCACAAGGTTGAAGGACGATATTGCATGGCTCGTATTATAGATACGTCAAGAACAAACATATCTGATGCGTCGTTGATGTTTGTAAAGGCTACTTCGATCAACAAGTCACTTTCTTTAAGACTAATGCGTGAAGTCCGCACGACAACGTAAGTTTTATTATTATCTTTTGGCAAAATTTGTTCGCCGCTCAATACAACCTCCAAACTTTCATATATAACATGCCGTGTTAAGGATGTTTAATGATCTGGAGGGGGCGTCACTTACTTTTGTTGCAACAATTGTTGTAATGTTGCATTAATTATTGTAAATGACAACCCCCTCCCACTAAGGCCACCGCCGATGCCGAATGGTGAGGTGCTTGAAAAGGCAACTGACCCGCCAATATCGGCTCTACGGGCAAACTGGCTAAGGAATGAATCGCCGCCGACTCTAAGCGATGGGCTTCCGACAAGGGTGGCAAAATACCCGCCATACGACTGGCCAACATACTTTTTCCACTACCAGGGGGGCCAACCAACAAAATACTATGACCACCTGCTGCGGCAATTTCTAAAGCGCGCTTACCCATTGCCTGACCACGTACTTCGATCAAATCTGGCTGCGGCAAACTTTCTTGCTTCAATAAGCGACCATCGGCACTGTGTAAACTGCCTGTTCCACACAAAAATGCCATCACTTCACGCAAATGAGAAGCGCCCAGCACCTGTAAATTCGGTACGACTGCACATACCGCTAACTGTTCGGTAGGCACAATTAGGGTACGACCCGACTCACGCGCCGCCATGGCAACGGGTAAAATGCCCGCAACGGGACGTAGCTCACCATCAAGTCCCAATTCACCGACCCATTCGGTTTGCGCGAGCCGATCACTTGGCACTTGTCCCGAAGCAGCCAACAACCCAATGGCAATAGGTAAATCGTAACGACCACCTTGTTTGGGCAAGTCGGCTGGTGCTAGATTAATGGTAATACGTCGTGTCGGATAATCGCCATCGGAAGATAACAGGGCACTGCGCACCCTATCCTTACTTTCGCGTACTGCCGATTCGGGCAAGCCAACTAGGGTTAAACTGGGCAAGCCATTCGATAAATGCACTTCCACCATCACTGCTGGAGAAGCTAAGCCTAATTCTGCACGTGTCCACACTTGTGCCAAGGTATGAGCCATGGTTTTCGCTTTCCTTATCTATTTTTAAGCAAGATCACCATGGTAACGGAATTGCGATTAAAATTAAAGCGAGCGCCGACTGTTCCAAGCATAAACACACAAAGCCGACAGCGACAATACTGCCACAAGGGTGTAACCGGCTGGCCAGTCAAATCCCAACGCTAAAGCCAATCCCAACCAAGATAGCAATACCGCCATGACGCTATTCACCCTTAAGCTGGAAGGGACTCGTGTTAATCCGATTAATGCGGGGGCTAACAATAGCGCAAACACCACCAACAAGCCGGCCATTTTCACCGCAAAAGCGCACACCAAAGCAAACATCCAGTAAAAACCTTGACCGCGTAACCATGCCCACCGCCACCATAGCACAGCCACCAACACAGCCACCAGTAAACTCAACACGGCTTGTTCAGCACTAATAAACAGCACGTCGTAAGCCACCAAAGCAGCAATCACTTCTCGTTGACTGCCGGCATTAGCTTGCACCAACATAAACACCGACAAAGCCAAAGCATACAAAAGTCCAATCGGTGCTTCCAATGCCACTGAACTGGCTTTCAACGACAAAAACCTGACCAGCGAAGCCGCCAATAAAGCCCCCAGCAAGGCACCTAGCCACAAGGCCCACTCAGCTTCCTGCAACCATAACACAGCCACCGCTGCGCCCAATGCTGCCCACTGCCCCACCGCTAAATCGAGAAAAATCACACCACGCTTCACTACTTCCGTTCCAAAGGGAACGAGCAGCAGCGATAAAGCCAACATCAACAGTAAAGCAGGCCAGAAGAGTTCTAACAGGGTCATGAGGACAACCGCTCCACCAACTCATCAAACCAACTGAACAGGTCTTTTGCTTGAGGACTTGCACCCACATCGGAAGGTAAGACTTGCCATTTCACCTGACGCTGTTTGGCTAACCATTCAGTGGCTTCTTTGTCACGAAAATGCTCTTGAATCACCATCACCACTTGTTGATCTTGTAATCGTTTTACCAGCTTTTCCAAATGACTAGCACTGGGCGGCACACCCGGAACTGGCTCAACATTCGCCACGATAGTCATACCTAACCAATGGGCTAAATCATCGAAACTTTCGTGATACTGCACTAACTGCTTGCCTTTTAAAGGTGCTAGTTTCAACTGCCACTGCTGTGTTGCGGTTTGCCAACGCTGATCGAATCGTGCCAAGGACTGCTCATAAAAGCCACAACCCGCCTTATCTAAATGACACAACTGATGCGCCACACCAAAAGCCAGCGCAGCCATATTATCCGGGTTAAACACATAATGCGGATTGCCATCGGGATGCACATCACCATCAGCACGCGTAGCGTGTGGGCGAGGATTTGATAGCGTTACCAAACTAGACAGGTCTAAAAAGCCTTCGCTATTCGGTTGAATGCGTGCATTAGCCGCCTGACGCAGCACAGGCGGCAACCAACCAATTTCTAATTGACCACCATTGATGACCAATAAATCGGCATTACGCAATTTAACCGCCAACGAAGGTTTCGGCGGCACAAAATGCGGATCAAAACTGGCCTGCGCTAAAACGGTTACTGAAACACGCTGTTGACCAATCTGCTGTACCAAATCGCCTATCCAGCCATAAGTGGCCACCACATTCAGCGTGGCATAAGCCGACCCTTGATAACAGAAAAGGGCGACCAATGTCGCCCAAAACCTTTTTTTCATCCTATATCCTCGGATAACAGGTTTTAGAAGCTATGCGCTCCGTGCGCACCGATCGCCATATTAAACTGTAATAAAACTTCGTCAAATTTTTCTAGCTTAGATACGCCTTCTGGCGCATAAGCACCATTTTGCGCATATTGTAATCGAATACGCGAAAACTCGGTGGGATTGTATTCGACCATGACGGTATTACGATCACCGTGCAAACCTTGCACACCATTACCCTTATTATTGTCAATGGCATCATAACGTAAGCCTGTACGCCACTGCGGAGCAAACTTCCAAATCAATTGCGAATAATAGCCAGACTGATCTTCATTACGAGTACGTAAGGCACGTGACAAAGTATCAGCATCAGTGCTTGTGTAATTGGCAACCACGCCGTCTGTTAAATCACGTTTGATATATTCTGATTGCCACATCAGATAACGCGTGGCATCCAAGAAGTATTTACCCGTTAAATCCAACCCCATAATAGAGCGATTACCGCCTTTTGCATGGGGATTCGCTTCATCGTCGGCATGACTATGACGCGCCTGACCTGCGGCATAAGACACCCCTGCCATCCAGCTACTCTTACCAATATCAAAACCTGTTTTGATGAAACCCACCGCCAAGCCAGCACCATCCACCGCACCTTTATTGGTTAAAGGAATAGCACTGTTTCCAAAACTCTGCTCATTCTCACCCTGCAACACTTCCGCACCAAATAGTAAATAGTTGCGCGTCGGTGCTAACCAAGTGGCTTGCACACCTTTCTCTAACAAACCGTGTGAACCAAACACACCTTGGTAAATCAGCGGCTGATCGGCAAAATCCCAATAATGATGATGCTGACCATTCAAACGACCAAATCCCGATAAAAATTTACCAAACTTCAATTGGGTATTAAACGGCAGGCTACGTGTATTGGCGTAAGCTTCTTCCAAAGCTGCACCCGATTCGCCAGCATGAATGACCGCAAACAAATCGAAATACTTATCGACTGCTGCTGAAAAAACCAACTCACCATAGTTCAAGTTAAAACCGTTGTTCATGTTATAACCCGAACCATGTGCGTGACCTTCGTGCGATTCGGCAAAAGCATGGGTAAAGCCCGGTAGGCTTAATTGTCCGTAATCAGCGTTTGACTTACCACGATTAACATAACTGCCGTCCAAAATCACCGCCACATCGGGATTCATATTGCTGCCTGAAAAGGGATTAGGTTTGATGCCACCCACTTTTACCGGATCAGACAATTTACGACTCGCAGCACGTGCTTGGTCTAGGCTTCCCTGATAGCTGGATGCTTCCTTCTGCTCAGCAACGGCAGCTGTTGTTGTCGCCGTCGGTATCACCTTGGCTTCAACCTGTTGCGCTTTGGCTTCCAACACCTGCATCTGCTGCATCATCTTTTCTAACTGTGCCTGCTGAGCAGCAATTTGTGCCTTCAGAGCCGACAAATCGTCACTCGCATACACGTTGAAACCCGCCACCAGCAAACCAACGGCTAAGGATAATTTGGATTTTTTCATGTCATTCATCTCACGGTAATGTGCCTAAATGCAACTTAGCTATAAAGATAACTAATTTGTTTTTGTATACTTGTTGCATATAGTAGCGAAAAATAAGGACGCATTCAAGCGTCCTTACTCCAATTCATGCGTTATGCCTCTTCGCAAACTCCATGAAAAATGACTTCCACATGCGATACTTTGAATCGCTTCGGCAATTGAATAGGTGGGATTTCTACCTCGGGCAAACAAATCAGCTTGCCCGTATTCTCACAATAAAAATGCGGATGATGCACACGCCCACCATCACCAGCAATAAAACGCCACAAACGGTCTTCCGTCGTTACCTTATGCACAAAGCGCTGACGCACCAACCAATCCAATACACGATAGAGGGTCACCCTATCCATCGGCAACGCCAAGTTCGATAACAATTCTTCATGCGTTACCGGTTTATCGGCTTGTAGCAAGTAAGCCAGCGTCATTACCCGCGCACTGGTAACCCTATGCCCCAAGGCACGAATTTGCGTTTCTGCTTGTTGAACCGGCAAATGCATCGACATGATGCGCTACTTACCAAGTCACGCTATGGGTGATAGCAACACCGTACATGTAAACAAACACCAGCAGCGCTAACACCCAAAAGGTTGCCTTACGTGCTGGTGTTTTGGCGATCTTAAAAGCAAACACACCCAAGGCAATGTAAGCAATTAAGGCAATAATTTTCGCCAATACCCAATCGGTTAGCGGACTGATTTCTAAGGTTACCAACAGCGCAATTGCTGTCACCAATAAGCCAGTATCGACCACATGCGGCAATATGCGCACTAATTTACGC
The DNA here is from genome assembly GCA_964519885.1 of uncultured Francisella sp. Lineage (GTDB taxonomy): Bacteria > Pseudomonadota > Gammaproteobacteria > Thiomicrospirales > Thiomicrospiraceae. The sequence continues at coordinate 25,175 of CAZFLX010000021.1, forward strand.
TGAACCCACGGCTTGCCCTGAATATGACCTAAACCGCGCATAAAAAAACCAAAACCAGAAAGCAACACAAACAATACGTGCAGTTTAACTAATAACATTCGCCCATCTCTCTTTTTCATTGAATCCGGCTATCCTACCACTTAAAAACAAAATCACAAAATGTTACACTAACTCACAATAACGCAACTCCCTCTCAGGCTATTCGCATCATGAAAGTTTACACTCAAACCAAAGCTGAAGCTGATGCGCTGTTCAATCAAATAGAGCAGGCATTCACTCAGCATCAAGTCAGTCCCACGCCGATCAATTTTGTCGTGTGGTACGAATATTTTTTAGGACAAGATAACCAACTCAAACAGATGCTCGAATCCGGACTGCAACATTCGGGTTACAGTAATGTGCTAGGGGTTAAAATATACGAAAGTCTGCTCAAAGATCGCCAAGCCGACACTTCTGAACTTGAGCAAGCCTTCCGTAAATTTTTAGAGCGCATGATTTCACGCCTATTGGACTGGACCAAAGGAATGGAAAAACACACGCAAGCACTAGATACCTACATTCACGACCTCACCACCCGCGGCGATATCGATGCACAAACTCTCGCTAGCCTCACGCATAATGTGTTAGCCACCACACGCTCGATTGTGTCGTCACAATCTGAAATGCAACAAGAACTGATTGTCGCTACCACCAAAATTCAAACCTTGCAAAAAGAACTCGCCGAAGCGCGCAACGAGTCCATGACGGATGCTCTGACTCAACTACCCAATCGCCGCGCCTTCGATCTGCGCGTACAACAGACCATGCAATCAACTAAACAATACGACCAGCTCTGTTTGATTTTGTTTGATATAGATTTTTTCAAAAAGTTCAACGATACCTATGGGCATTTGATTGGTGATGCCGTGTTACGCTTTATTGCCGGTGTGGTGCAAAAAGTGATTGAACCTTCGCAGCTACTGGCTCGTGTTGGTGGCGAAGAGTTTGCCGTACTCATTCAGCATGCCAGCCTAGACCAAGCACATCAACTTGCTGAAAAAATTCGTATTAAAGTAGCTAATAGTCAACTGAAACGAAAAGACACGGGGGAGACCATTAATAACATTCATGTCTCCTTAGGCGTTTCCAGCTTTAAGCCCAACGAAAGCTGGGATGACTGGTACCAACGTACCGATAAGGCATTATATCAATCCAAAGCTGAAGGACGTAACCGCACTAGCCTAGCGAAAGTTTAACGTGGCGCGACAGCGCCTCGAGAATTGTTGGGTTGAGTCGCTGCTGTTGGCGTAGCCACCACCTTTTTCGGTTCAGAAGCCTTAATGACACTGGCCAAACTCACCTCATGCGCATCTAATCCTAATTTCTGCAGTTCTACCTTTAAACGATTCAAGGTACGCTGATCATCGTAGGGTCCCATGCGCAATACATAACTGTTGCCCGACTTGCCTGCTAAAGTGGCCATTTGTACCACATAGCCCTTTTGTGCTAAACGTCGACGCTCAGACTGAGCTTGCCCCTCATTGGGAACAGATAAGAGTTGCAAATAAACGGGAGCTTTTGTTTTCACACCAAGGGGCTGCACACCTGTTAAAACAACATCTTTGGGCAATTCACCATAAAAAGTATATTGAACCGCATTGGGAGGATTTTCCACCGGCTTGACGCTAACTTCTGGTTTTTTAGTCGCTTCAATCGCTTTAGAAGCCAACTCACTGCGCACACTGGCAGCAGGATCTAAACGGTTACGCGTTTCTTCGGACACCCAGCCCATTTCCATCGAAAAGGCAAGAAAAAAAGGCGCGTATAACAACCAAGCGAACCCCATTAGGGTCACGCCCGCAATCGACACCCACGCACCCAAGCTCAGTCGATGACGACGTTTTTCACGATGTGCTTGCTCCAAAGCCAATCTAGCTTTTTCTGCCTGTTCAGCCTGAGCTTTTGCCAAGGCTTCTTGGGCTTCTAATTCTTTGCGAATATGCTTAGGCAATGACTCTCGATAGACTTTATTTTTAACCTTCTGCACATCATCGTCAATCGGACTATTTTTTGTGATGCTGCTATCGGTTTTGCTTTCACGAAAAGTTGATAGGGCTTTTTCCCGAGATCGGCTTGACTCATGATTCGCCACTGGATTTTCAGCTGACGACTTGACTGAAACAGCCGAGTTTTCAGCATTGGCAGTCTTATTTCGTTTGCGAATGAGCGACGTAAAAGGCTTTTTTACCGACTTATTTGACTCGCTGTTAACGCTCGAATGAGACTCATCGGTTAACTGAGTGCGACGTGGCGTTGGCGCAGAAGATTTATGGCCATATCGATAATCACGTGCCATCTTGCCACCACCTCCACTCGCTCAGGCTAACCATTCGCTTACATGCGCTCTGGTGCCGAAACACCTAGTAAGGTCAAGCCATTTGCCAGCACAATACGTGTTGCCGCTAAGAGTGTTAGGCGTGCATTGCGTAAGGCTTCATCTTCTACCAACACGGGTGTGCTGTTGTAATAACTGTGTAGCTGCGTGGCCAATTCTTTTAGATAATACGCAATTTGGTGGGGTTCAAAATCACGCGCAGCATGTTGAATCACTTCAGGGAACTGAGTCAGCTTTTGCGCCAACTCTGCTTCCGCTTCCTCTGTTAGCAAGGTCAATTGCGACAAGCCCAGCTCCGACTGCCAAGCAGTGAAACCTTTAGCCACAGCCTGCGTAAAGACACCGCAACAACGTGCGTGAGCATACTGAATATAGTAAAGCGGATTTTCATTACTTTTCGATTTAGCCAAATCTAAGTCAAAGTCCATGTGTTGATCGCAACGACGCATGACATAAAAAAAGCGCGTCGCATCGGTACCAATTTCTTCACGCAACTCGCGCAAAGTCACAAATTGTCCCGAACGCGTTGACATAGATGCTTTTTCGGCACCACGGTAAAGCACAGCAAACTGCACCAACAACACCTCTAAGCGTGCATCATCCTCGCCCATCGCTTGAATCGAACCGCGTACACGGGGAATATAACCATGGTGGTCTGAACCCCAAATATTAATGACTTTCTCGTAACCACGAGACAGCTTGTCGTAATGGTAGGCAATATCGGAAGCAAAATAGGTTTTAATACCATTATCACGCACCACCACACGGTCTTTTGCATCACCATAATCGGTAGAACGGAACCAAATCGCTCCGCCTTGCTCATAAAGCTTACCCGCTACCTCTAGCCGCGCTAAAGCTGCATCAACGATACCCGTATCCATTAAAGAACGTTCACTGAACCAATTATCGTAATGCACGCCAAATTCGGCTAAGTCTTCTTTAATATCGACCAAAATATCGTGTAACACACGATCAAGAATGAGACGGTATTTATCTGTCCCCAACAACTGACGCGCATTAACAATAATGTCATCAATGTGTGCTTCTTTGTCACCACTAATCACATGACCTGATGCATCTAACACCTGATCAGCAGATACATTAGCAAACACCTCGGTGGCGCTCGCACGCAGACTTTCGCCTTGTTCACTCAGCAGCGCACGCGCTGAGGTGACGATGTAATCGCCCTGATAACCATTACTGGGGAAAGTGAAAGACTCACCACATAATGCTAAATAACGCAACCACACACTGACGGTTAGAATGTCCATCTGACGACCTGCGTCATTGACATAATATTCCGCATCTACCTGATAACCCGCATGGCGCAATAGCGAAACCAACGCCGAACCATAAGCCGCGCCACGTCCATGCCCCACATGCAACGGACCTGTTGGGTTTGCCGATACAAACTCAACCTGCACCGATTTACCTTCACCGGCATTGATGCGACCGTAGTCACTTGTCTTATCTAAAATTGTTGCTAATGTCGCAAACTTAGCCGCTGCTTGAACACGGAAATTAATGAAGCCCGGACCAGCAATTTCAGCCCCCACTAACCATTCGGCACTCGGCAAATTCGCAATCAGAAGTTCTGCCAGAGCGCGCGGATTCATGCCATTGGGTTTCGCCAACATCATCGCCACGTTGGTGGCAAAGTCACCATGACTCTTATCGCGCGGCAATTCGATTTTAATTTGTGCGGGATCGAACTGAGCAATATGACCTGCGTCACGACATTGCGTTAAACCAGAGACAACGAGAGAGTGCAAAGCTTGTTTCATGATGACCGTTTTAGAGCGAGAATTAGAGATAATCGCCAATTTTAGCCTAAAATGCGTTATTTAACTACTCATTATCGCCTGTTCTTAATAAAGTACATTAGCCGAAAACTAGCCTCTTACCTTGATTTATGGGATAATGTAGGGCTATTAATTTTATTTTTATGCAGCCATAACGCCATGAAGTACGCTACCGACGACCTGCGCATTCGCACTATGACCGAAGTCATTTCACCGCAAGAGTTACACGCTCGTTATCCCATGACTGAGCGTGCGTCTAAGTTAATTCATGATACACGCGCCCAGATCCATGACATATTGAATGGCAATGATGACCGTGTACTGGTGGTTATTGGACCTTGCTCGATTCATGATCCCGATGCCGCACGCGAGTATGCCAGTCGATTACTCGAAGTCAAAAAACGCTACGAAAAAGACCTGCTAATTGTGATGCGTGTTTATTTCGAAAAACCGCGTACAACGGTTGGCTGGAAAGGCTTAATTAATGATCCGAAATTAGATGAGTCTTTTCAAATCAACGAAGGCCTGGCTTTGGCGCGGGGTTTATTGCTTGATATTAACAGCATGGGTATGCCTGCAGCGACTGAGTTTTTAGACCTCATTTCGCCCCAATACATTGCTGATTTAGTTAGCTGGGGCGCCATTGGTGCGCGTACAACAGAAAGCCAAGGACATCGTGAATTGGCTTCGGGCTTGTCTTGCCCTGTCGGTTTCAAAAATGGTACCGATGGCAGCGTTAGCATTGCCATTGATGCCATTCGTGCAGCTGAGCGTTCACACATTTTCATGTCGCTCACCAAAGAAGGTCGCTCGGCTATTTTCCATACCAAAGGCAACGATGACTGTCACATTATTTTACGTGGCGGCAATGGCGAACCTAATTATTCAGCACCTCACGTTGCTGATGCGGTGGATAAATTGGCAAAAGCAGGGGTGCGCCAAAAGCTAATGATCGACTGTTCTCATGCCAACAGCAACAAAGATTTTCGTAAGCAAACACAAGTAGCCGACAACATTGCCGAGCAACTCACTGGCGGTAACAAAAGTATTATGGGCGTGATGATTGAAAGCCATTTGGTTGAAGGCAGACAAGACGTGAAACCCGATTGCGCCCTCACCTACGGACAAAGCATTACCGATGGTTGCTTAGGTTGGGAAGCCAGTGTTGACAGCTTAGAAGCACTAGCGAATGCTGTTCAAGCAAGACGTAAGGTGTGGGGATAAACACATCGCAACTCAGTTGAACTGACAAACCGAGTGAATAAAAAATCCCGCAATGCGGGATTTTTATTTTTCTAAAACATGTTTTAGGTCATTACTCTAAGTAATAAGCCTTAGCTTTGTTCATGTTGTAGGTCCAAGGCAAGCCTTCATTTTTCCAGCCATTCACCACGCGCTGACCTTTTTTATCGCCATCTTTGGCTTTATCGCCTTCAAAGCCATCAATCTGACTCCACACGTTGGTATAGCCTGATTTTGCCATCAAATCGACGGCTTTAGCTGAACGGTCACCACTACGACACATAATGATGATACGCGCATCTTTTTTGCCCGCCATACCTTTTTTCGCCAAAGCATCTTCTACTTGTGTCATAAAAGCAGAGTTAGGCACACGCTTATATTCTTTCGCTTTATCATCCCAAGCTGAATAATCGTAGGTGATATAAGGCACATTGGCATCCATTAAGTCGGTGTAACCAACAAACTGAACTTCTGCTGGCGTGCGAGCGTCAATCAACAAGGTTGCCGCAGCTTCTTGAGTAATATACTGATGGGCTTCTTTAGGCGTCAAATATTTACCATTTTCAGTGCGTTTTACTTCTGGTACTTGATCTTGTGGAATATCAATTGCCAAAGCGTTACCCATCATGCCAGCCATTAACAAACCCAATACAAACGAACGACGTAACATACTGACTCCTTCTTAGTTACTGATAAAAATTGCGTACTCTGTTAAGAATGACGTAGTCAAACCTCATTATATCAGCAAAGACTAATATATCAACCCGTAACTAAGACTCACTCACCCAATGACGTTTACGCATACCAAACAGTAATAATGCGATGCCATAGCTGAACATACCTGCAATGACCAACAACAGCAAGTTAACCGCACGCTCCCATCCCCCTAAACCCGACCAGCTAGGCAAGCCATAAATAGGCAAAAACCATAACACAGCGCTCATTGCAGCTACCGCCAGCAAGCTTTGTAATAACAGGCGTAACCAACCCGATTCAGGACGATAATAATCTTGACGACGCAATACCCACCACAGCAGCCCCGCATTCACTAAGGCAGACACACTGACCGCCAATGCCAGCCCAATATGTGCTAAAGGTTGAATCAGCAATAATGCCAGCACTAAATTCACCGCTAAGGCCACAATCGAAATTTTTACCGGCCAACGCATTTCCTCACGGGCGTAAAAGGCAGGTGCTAAGACCTTAACCGCTAAAAAGCCCAACAATCCCAACGCATAAGCTGTCAACGCCTGACCGGCAAAACGCGCATCATCGTTAGTGAAAGCACCGTAGGCAAACAAGGTCAACATTAGGGGTTCAGCGAGTAACGCCAGCGCCACCGTAGCAGGCAAACCAATCACCCAAATTAAACGTAAAGCAATGTCTAAAGTACGATTATAGGCAGACCAGTCTTGCGCCGAACGTGCTTTAGAAAGACCAGGCAACACCACGGTGGCTAAGGCAACACCCAAAATACCCACTGGGAACTCTAATAAGCGGTCGGCATAGTAAAGCCAAGAAACACTGCCCGCAATCAAAAAAGAGGCAAGAATCGTCGAAACTAAAAGATTAATCTGCGCCACACTCACGCCTAACAAGGCTGGTGCCATATTGCGCAATACCCGCCCAACACCCTCGTGTTTGGCTAATGACCAACGGGGACGCCAACCAACGGGCGTCAGCGCCCACCACACCCAAGCCAATTGAATCATGCCTGCGATTAACACCCCCCACGCCAAACTCATCGCAGGTATGTCGAGCAAAGGACCCAACAATAAAGCCGCAGCAATCATGGTCACATTAAGCCAAACTGGATTAAAGGCAGGCTCCCAATAACGCTCATAGGTATTTAATACCGCTGCCAACATAGCCGTAAGCGAAATAAACAATAAATAAGGAAAAGTGATGCGCAACATCTCTACCGCCATCGGCAGACGCTCATCTTCAGCAAAACCGGGAGCAAATAACCACATCAGTGGCTCGGCAAATAGCATACCTAACAGCGTCAGCACGGCTAGAAATAGCGCTAACCTTGTCCACACTGCATCTAATAAACGGCGCGCCTCATCCTCGCCCTGTTGGTGACGCACATCAGACAAGACTGGCACAAAAGCTTGCGAAAAGGCCCCTTCAGCCGTTAGTCGTCGGAAAAAATTGGGAATTTTGAAGGCAACGAAAAACGCATCTGCTTCAGCAGAAGCGCCAAATAATCGGGCAATGATAATATCGCGTATAAAACCCAACACCCGTGATATTAAGGTCATGCTACCCACGGTGGCGGCGCCTTTCACAATTTTTTTTAACAAAGCCACTTACCTCGTTAGTGTCACATAACCTTAAAAACAAAAAGCGGTCTAAAAGACCGCTTTTTGTCACGACTGGTCGGTTAAGCCTTGGCTTCTTCCGTTTTACAGCCTGTATTCACACCAATTAAGGCATAAAGTGGACAGAAACCCATAAATGCTGTCGCTAATGGCACCAAACCAATCCAACCCCACTCAAATCCATATAGGGCCGACACGATTAAAGCAAAGCCCAGTACGCCGCGAAAAATACGATCAAACAAACCCGCATTACACATTTAACAGTCCTCTTGTCAAAGTTGTCGAAATTAACAGCATTATTCTAACGCAAAGCCAAATCAAACCACATCATTTTTTTCGTTGAAGCACCACACCCACTTCAATATGGTGGGTATAAGGAAACTGATCAAACACAGCGGCTTTCACCAACGCATGGGAGTCCTGCCATGCCAGTAAATCTCTGGCTAGGGTTTCTGGATTACACGAAATGTACACAATGGTTTCGAAACGCTGCGTTAATGCCCTAGTCAACTCATCTAAACCTGCACGCGGCGGATCCACCAAAATACCGGCAAAGTCGTACACTCGACCCTGCCAGCTTAACTGAGTACCGACATCTGAACTTTCTGCTAGGGCCGCCGACACCGCTGCACTATCCATAGCTGCGATGGATACATGATCCAAACCCGCTTGCTCAAAAGCCTGTTGTGCCGCTGCAACCGCTTGTGTTGACAACTCGGTCATCACCACCGCATCGGCATGTTGAGCCAGTACCCATGTAAAATTGCCAGCACCGCCATACAACTCTAACAGGGCGTGAGCGCGAGGTTGCGTTCGCCAAAAATCATCCACCCATTGCAACATCTGTTGATTAATGCCCGCATTAGGCTGACTAAAGGCATTTTCAACGTGACGCAAACGAATACTGGCACCTGAGCTGAGCTGCAATGGCTGTTCGACGTAATCACGCACCAGCACGCGCTTTTTACCGCGCGAGCGACCCATCAGCATGACTTTGGGTGGCAAGGTCAGACTTTCGGCTGCTTGTTGCCACGCATCGGTTAACGGTGTTTTGTAAATCAGCGTGACCAAGACTTCACCTTCCGAACTCGCCATAAAATCGATAGCATATAACCGATGTGACAACAGTTGATTGGCAAGTAACTGAGCACGCAAGGGCAGCATTAAGCTGGCAATAGCCTTATCCACCATCGGACAATCCTCGATAAACACGGGGCGCTTATTCTGCACATCGAACATGGCATAAAACCATTCATCGCCCTTATGCCAGACACGAAATTCGGCACGCATCCGATAATGACTTCGCGCTGATTCCGCAATGGTTAAAGGCACTGAATCGGGTAAATCTAATAAGTGTTTCACCCGTTCAACCTTGTCGCTCAATTGCTCAGGGTAAGCTTCGAGAAAGACTTGGCAAGTCAATTTTGCCACTCCAGCATCAATAAAAGGCATAATAATACTTTCAAAAACAAAATTTACCAAGACCATGGCCACTCACAAGTTCCCCTTATTGTCAGTCTATACGGCTCAATTTTTATCTGCGTTTGCGGATAATGCGTTACTCATTACCGCCATCGCTGTGCTAAAAAGCATGGAACAGAGCCAACACATCCCTTGGCTACAAGCGGTATTCGTCTTACCTTTTGTGTTACTGGCGCCTTTTGTCGGGGTATTTGCCGACAGCTTCCCTAAAGGAAGAGTTATGCTACTGGGAAATGGCTTAAAGCTATTAGGCGCGTGTGTAATCATTTTGCACAGCAACCCACTTTGGGGTTATGCCCTAGTTGGTATAGGCGCTGCCGTCTATTCGCCAGCTAAATACGGCATTTTGAGTCAGTTAGTCAGTAGCGAAAGATTGGTGAAAGCCAATGCTTGGATGGAAGCGAGTACCCTAGTGGCAATTTTATTGGGTGTGGTAGTCGGTGGGCTTTTAGCAGATTGGTCTATCGAAATGAGTTTAGCCATCTGGGTTGGGGTTTATTTGCTTGCTGCTGTTATTAACACCCGCATTGCTAAACTTCCAGTTGAGCGCCCCTATATGAGCGAAAGCCTATGGCGACTGGTAGTTAACTTTATGGCGGAAGTCAAGGCACTGTGGCAACACCCACAAGCACGCACCACCTTAATTGGCACCAGTGCATTTTGGGCAACGGGTAGTACTCTGCGTTTGATGCTATTTGCTTGGGTCCCTGTGGCGCTGTTGGTCGATGACAACCAACTACCCGCCACCTTAATGGGTATGGTATCGATTGGCATTATGATCGGAGCGGGATTGGCGGCATGGCGATTGCAACATCATCAACTCATCCATGCGCTAATCGGTGGTTTATTGTTAGCGCCCTTGTTATTGATACTTGCCTACACCACAGAATTATCCATCGCCGTATTGTTGTTAATTAGTATAGGAGCAGCGGGAGGGTGGTTTATTGTGCCACTTAATGCCGCCTTACAACATCATGGTCAAGCACACATGGGCACAGGCAGAGCCTTGGCAGTACAAAATTTGTGGGAAAATATCGCCATGTTTGTTGCCGTCAGCATCTATGGCTTAGTCATTGGCAGTGTTGATATTGTTTCGTTGATTTTACTACTGAGTTTATTGTTAGGCGCTACTCTTATTGCTTTAACGCTTAACCAAGCGCGCAAACAACAAACCCCAGCATAAACTGGGGTTTGTTGGGGGCTTGGCAGCAACGAAGAGATTAAACTTTTCAGCCAGTTTAGCACTGGTTCCAAGCCATATAAGAACCCATATTATAAACTTCTGAAAAGCCTTTCGACTTCAGAATCTGCAACGCCATTTGGCTGCGCTGACCTGAACGACAGAAAACCACTACTGGACGTGATTTATCCAGCGCAGCATCACACTGATCTTCGATAATATGCAAGGGGATGTTTTTCGCGCCTGGCAGTTGGCTTGACATGAACTCTTCAGGCGTACGCACGTCAACAAATTGAGCGTCGCGTTCGTTGATGAGTTTTTTAACTTCGTCACAAGAAATAAACATGATGGGATTCTCTCTGATTACTTATTTTAATACGCAGATTGTATGTTAGCTTATGAGGTACATCAAGCTAAAAAAACAAATGACCGCATAAGCAAAAGCTAATAGGTCATCTAACATCACCCCCCAAGGGGTGTGCCAAGCATCAACATAGTTAATTGGGAAAGGTTTTACAATATCAAAAAATCTAAATAGAACAAAGGCAAGCGCAACATTAAACCAGCTCAGTTCTTGCCACTCAGCAATCACTGCCAATAACCAACCCATAGCAATGATTTCATCCCAAACGATGCTACCGTGATCCACCTCGCCCAAACGCTCGCCACCGATGCGACATACCCAAGCTCCAGCCAAAGTGCCGAGCAGTAAGATAGCCCAGGTTAGTGGCATGGAAATATGGATTAATGCCCAAAACAATAAGGCTCCCGCAAGGGAGCCCCAAGTGCCAGGTGCAGGCTTAATCAGCCCACTACCAAAACCGACGGCTAACCAGTAGCCGAGCGCATTAGCGAATCGGACCATGCTTACGCGCTGCCAAACGTAAACGCAAGGCATTCAAACGAATGAAACCTTCTGCATCTTTTTGATTGTAAGCACCCGCATCATCATCAAATGTCGCAATCGCGGCATCAAACAGGCTTTCGCTCGACGAACGCCCCATGACAATGACATTGCCTTTGTAAAGTTTCAAGCGCACGTTACCATTGACGTGTTTCTGGCTGGCATCAATCGCCGCTTGCAACATGAGGCGTTCAGGACTCCACCAGTAACCGTTGTAAATTAACTCAGCGTAACGTGGCATAAGTTCATCTTTCAAATGCGCCGAGCCACGATCTAGCGTGATGGATTCAATCGCACGGTGCGCACGCAATAAAATTGTGCCACCGGGTGTTTCGTAACAACCACGAGACTTCATGCCGACATAGCGGTTTTCGACCAAATCTAAGCGACCAATACCGTTCGCGCCACCCAATTTGTTCAGTGTTTCCAACATGGTTGCAGGCGATAAACGCTCGCCATTGAGCGCCACGGGGTCACCGTTTTCAAACGCAATGTCAATTACGGTTGGTGTGTCGGGCGCTTTTTCAGGCGACACTGACCAACGCCACATATCTTCCTCATGCTCAGCCGCAGGATCTTCCAACACACCGCCCTCGTAAGAGATGTGAAGCAAGTTGGCATCCATTGAATAAGGCGATTTTTTACCCTTATTGAAATCAACTGGAATATCATGTGTTTTAGCATAGTTCATCAGGCTTTCACGCGAGTTTAAATCCCATTCACGCCAAGGTGCAATAACTTTCACTTCGGGCATTAAGGCGTAAGCACCCAACTCAAAACGCACTTGGTCATTACCCTTACCGGTTGCACCGTGGGAAATCGCATCGGCTCCGGTTTGACGCGCGATATCAATTAAGCGTTTCGCAATCAATGGACGCGCAATTGAAGTACCTAATAGGTATTCGCCTTCGTAAATGGTGTTAGCGCGGAACATAGGGAAGACGAAGTCACGTACAAACTCTTCGCGTAAATCATCGATAAAAATATTTTCGGGTTTAATGCCCATTTTGATGGCTTTAGCGCGCGCAGGCTCAACTTCTTCACCCTGACCAATATCAGCGGTAAAAGTCACCACTTCACAGTTGTACTCTTCCTGTAACCAACGCAAAATAATTGAGGTATCCAAACCACCTGAATAGGCCAAAACTACCTTGTTAATCGACGACTTGTTTGACGACATCATCCACACCCTGTATCACAATGCAAAAATAATCCTTATTATACCGAATATGTAGCCGCCACGGGCAGCATCAAGCGTGATAATATAAGCCTATTATTAGTTTAATTTCTACGAGCCATTTCATGATCGACTTCTTCAAAACTTTTTGGCAATACTTAGTACCCAAACACCTGCTATCGACACTGATGCATTGGCTGATGAATCGAGAAACGCTCTGGTTTAAAAACTTTGTTATTCAACGCATGGTCAGTTTCTATGGAGTGAATTTAGCCGAGGCAGAACGTAGCGAAATCGAAGACTATAAAAGTGTTAATGACTTTTTTACACGTCGCTTAGCAGAGAATGCTCGTCCAATTGACCCAGATTCCAACACCATTGTGTCGCCGGCTGATGGACGAATCAGCGAGGCTGGAAAAATTCAACACAATCAAATTATTCAAGCTAAGGGATACGACTATAGTGTAGAAGCCTTAATCGGTGGTGACATTGCCTTAGCCAAATCATTTTATAACGGTGACTATGCCGTGGTTTATTTAAGCCCTAAGGATTATCACCGTGTACACATGCCCATCGATGGTCGCTTGCTGAGTATGATGTATGTTCCAGGGGATTTATTTGCTGTCAATTCGGCAACCGTGCGCATGGTACCCGAACTTTTTGCACGCAATGAGCGCTTGGTTTTATCTTTCGAAACCCGCATGGGACCAATGGTGTTAGTGATGGTGGGCGCCATTTTTGTTGGCAGCATGGAGACAGTCTGGCAAGGTAAAATAACCCCTGAATATGGTAATAGCATTAAATATTGGGAATATCTTGATCAAGACCTAGATTACCAAAAGGGCGAAGAAATTGGACGCTTTAACATGGGATCTACCGTGGTGATGTTGTTACCTGCGAACCAAACCCATGGTTTGAATCAATTTCATGACACTAACGTCTTAATGGGACAAGCCATTGCGAGTTTGGAACCCATTGGCGACAATGCCAACACAACACAGCAACCCGATAACGAAACTAACGATGACGTGATTGACTACGCCAGCGCTTAGCCTCTAATTCAAAACTTGTTATAAGGAACACGGATGATGAAACTCGTCACTGCCATTATCAAACCCTTTAAATTAGACGATGTACGCGACGCCTTAGCCGATATGGGCGTACATGGTATGACTGTTACCGAAGTTAAAGGCTTTGGTCGACAAAAAGGACATACCGAAATGTATCGTGGTGCTGAATATGTGGTCGATTTTTTGCCCAAGCTTAAATTAGAAATTGGTGTTAAGGAAGATCAGTTAGAATCGGTGATTGAAGCCATTTCTAGCGCGGCGCACACTGGAAAAATCGGTGATGGCAAAATCTTCGTTACCGCTTTGGAACAAGTTATTCGAATCCGCACTGGCGAGACAGATGAAGTAGCACTGTAATTTTTTGCCATAGTGGTGGTTGCTTAACTGCCACTATGGCTGCTGTGCTAGGCTTAAAAAAGTTCGATATCGTCATCTAAGGGTTGGTTTTTATTCGCTTCCATGCGCTCGCGCATACGATTTTTCATCA
>CAZFLX010000022.1:0-39066 GCA_964519885.1 uncultured Francisella sp.
ACTTAATTACTAACCCCGTTCAGATTTGAACGGGGTTTTTTATTGCCTAAATTTGAGCAATTATGTTTTAGTTAAGGCGAGAACTTGCTCGCCTCTGAGAAAGTTAGGTTTAGAAAGACTTTAATAAAGGTTCAAACTGAGTTTTCACTTTATCCACTTTCGGTTTAACCACAAGCTGGCAGTAGGCTTTGTTGGGATTGTTTTTGAAATAGTCTTGGTGATAGGCTTCGGCAGGATAGAAGTGTTTTAACGGCTGTATTTCGGTAACAATCGGGTTGGGGTATTTTTTTGATGCTGCTAAGGCTTGAATCGCGGCTTTAGCTGCTGCTGCTTGGCTTTCGTCGTGCGTTAAAATAATACTACGATATTGATTACCGACATCGTTGCCTTGGCGATCTTGAGTTGTGGGGTCATGAATGGTGAAAAAGACGTCGAGCAGTTTTTCATAACTAATGATGTTGGGATCGTAACTGATTTGAACGACTTCAGCGTGCCCCGTTTTACCTGTGCCAATCAGTTCATAGGTGGGGTTGGGGAAATCGCTGCCTGCGTAGCCAGAAACGACTTTTTCGACTCCTTTAAGGGGTTCAAAAGCGGCTTCTAAGCACCAGAAACAACCGCCACCGAGAGTGGCAAGTGCGAGTGAGATGGCCATGAGTTATCTCCTTATGCTTCAAATTAGTTTTAACAGTGGTATTCGTTACTTGAGTGCTTGATAATAACACTGGTATCCGTTTAAAGAGAAGCCCGTATGGAAATTAGAAAAGTCGAGCAACCTTGGTGGGAAACAACGCCGCTGACTGAAATGAGCGATGCGCAATGGGAAAGCCTGTGCGATGGTTGCGGTAAGTGCTGTTTGGTCAAAATCCAAGATGCTGAATCTGAGCGCATTTATTTTACCGATGTCGCTTGTCAGCTATTAGATTGCGCTTCAGGACGATGTAAAAATTATGCTCAGCGTCAGCAGTTTGTGCCTGATTGTGTGAAGCTGAGTAAAGATAATTTAGAAGATTTAGAGTGGATGCCGCCTGATTGCGCCTATCGTCGCTTGTATGAGCATAAGCCGCTGCTGGCCTGGCATCCGTTGGTTACGGGAAATGCTAACAGCACCAACGATTATGGCGCAGGCATTGGCGGTATGCCGTTAGTGAGTGAGTTGGATGTTACAGATGAGGAACTCGAAGACCATGTTGTCACATGGCCTTTAGATCGAGTTGGATAAGCTGACCTGACCTGAAATCGACTGTCTATTTATTTTTTGGTAGTGGTCGATTTCGTTGTGGTGGATGACTTAGTTGTTGGTTTCGTTGTTGCTTTGGTGGGCGCTTTGGCTGCTGCGCTGGTTGTTGCTTTACGTTGAGCAACCAGTTGACGTTCAGTTTCATCGATACGCGCACGTAAACGTGTGTTGTTTTCTTCACTCACTTCTAGGCGACGTAACAATAATTGACTGTTTTCTTGTTGAGATTTGAGTAATGTTTGCTGTTCTGCTTGAGCAGATTCCAGTGCAGTGATTTTGGCTTGTGCCTCGGTTAAGGCAACTCTCAATTGCTCACGTTCTTTTTTACCCGGATCACCAGATGCTAAAAATAACCCCAGTAAAATAAGAATACCCGCTCCAATCATAATGGGCTTGGGTAACTGAACGGATGCGGCGTTGACTGTTGACATGAGTTTGAATCCTTATGTTTGTGTTATGACTTAATCATAGCTTGTGTGTTGCTGATTTGTCTATGTTGTTGATGCGGTTGGTGACGCATGCCCGTGTTGAATCGCATAGTTTCTTCGCTAAGCGTTTCAGCTTGCTGCTGAATTTGTGAAGCAATTTGATTCAACTGTTGCACTTGTTGGTGCAGGATGTTTTCTTGAGTAGAAACCTCGGTCAGTGCGCTACTGGTTTGTGCTACGGCCATTTCTACTGAATTGGCTGCTTGGTCGGCTTGAGACAGACTATCTTGCAGCAATTGGGTTTGTTGGCTCATGCTGGTTAGTGCGAGTGAGGCTTGCTGAATTTTATCTGCGCCTTCATTCACTTGTTGTAGCGAGGTATCGATAAGATGACGAATTTCTTGCGCCGCATCGGCTGATTTACCTGCTAAAGCACGCACTTCACTGGCTACGACAGCGAAGCCACGTCCATGTTCGCCAGCCCTAGCTGCTTCGACTGCAGCGTTTAAGGCGAGTAAGTTGGTTTGAAAAGCAATGGTATCGACTAGGGCAACAATATTGCTGATTTGTGTGGAGGTCTGTTGAATACGCTGCATAGAGTCCACTGATTGACTCATGGCCTGTGTGGTTTGTTGCAAATGCCCACGATTTTCTTGCGCAATGTGTGTTGCGGTATGAATTTCTTGTTGCATTTGGCTAACAGCCCTCAGCATTTGCTGCCGACTGTCATTGGCTTTTTCTAATCCCTGGTGCACTTGCGTGTTGACGTTGTGTAAGAGATTTGAAGTATCACCCAATTGTAACGATAATTCGGTAAAAGCCTGTGCTTGACCCTGCACATGGTTAATGGCTTGCGCCAGTGAGTGCAGTGCTTGATTAATGTTTTCGGCCAATTCTCCTAAATAACCAGGATGTGCTTGAACTTTACCCGTTAAATTGCCATGTGCCAATTGACTGATACATTGACCAATATCAGTCAGTGAAGCTTGCAGGGTGTGCATAGAGTGCATGAATTGCTGTGCGGTCTGTCCAAAATCACCAACACCTCTAACTTGTGCGTTAAAGTTCCCGGCCGCTAACTCAGCAACGGCTTGGCTCATCTGTTGATTGAAATGGGTAATTTGTTCGACGGCTTGACGCACCACCTCAGGTGTTTTCGCATCACTATTTAGTTTTCCCGAACTGATGTTGCTCATGGTGGCATGGAGCGCTTGATGATTACGCGTGAGAATTTCAGCGGTGAGGGCAATACTCTCTGACAACATACCCAAGCAACCGCGATAATCTCCGGACATACGCGCCTCAAAATTGCCTTTAGTCAACGCATCCAAGGTTTCTTGCGCCTGAAGAACCGAGGTGTAGGTTTGTTTAGATAGCAGGTTAAATTGATGCGCTAGCTGTACCAATTCCTTGTCACCCACTTCTGGCGCTTGACGATTAAGTTCGCCGGTTTGGCGAATGTCGCGCATGGTGTTTGCTAACTGGTCGAGTGGGCGCAGCATATAGGCAATAACCAGATAAATTAGTATGGCGACTACCAATCCTAACCCGCCCAGTACTATCAGGCCATGAATGATTAAATCAACCAGGCGCTGATGAATGTCATGATTCAGTTCATTCAGCGTCGGAGCTAGGGGAGCCTGTTGCAAGGCTAGCTGATTAAGCTGCTCGGCGATGATGTCTCTGGCATCGGAAGATTGTAGGTGAATGACCCAACCGTATAGGCTGACACAGATGACAAATAAAATACAAATAAACACGAAGAGCTTAATTTTTAAGTTCATCTGAAAAGCCTTAGGGTAAGCGTGAAAGAATGCTGACACATATAATTCATTTTGAACTTTCACGCATTCAAGATAATTATATTTTGATATTAAGTCAATATGTTTAAGCATGTTTTTGTGCTGATTTTGGTGTGATAGGCATGAATTGTTAGTCTATCCATGCCCCTTTTATGGCACAATTCTAGAATATGAATATTGAGCGACTTAGGTAACAGAAATTATGTGTGGTTTAGCTGGCTTTATTGATCCCAAACTGACCGCATCCGATGCGCAATTACGTCAACATGTGGCGGTAATGAATGAGGCGATTTTGCCACGGGGTCCCGATTCGGCTGATGAGTGGAGTGATGCCAACCATGGTGTGGCGCTGGGTCATCGTCGGTTGGCGATTATGGATTTGTCGCCTGCAGGGGCGCAGCCTATGCATTCGCATTGTGGTCGTTACGTGATGGTGTTTAATGGCGAGGTTTATAATCATCATCAGTTGCGCGCTCAGTTAGAAGCAGAAGGCGTTTCGGTGCCTTGGCGGGGTCATTCGGACACCGAGGTGATGCTGACGGCGATTGCGCATTGGGGCGTTGAGCACGCCTTGACTCAATTTAATGGCATGTTTGCTTTTGCGTTGTGGGATAGGAAGTTGCTCTCTTTAACGCTGGCGCGTGATCGCATGGGTGAAAAGCCCTTGAGTTATGGTTGGGTGAATGGGGTGTTGTTTTTTGCGTCAACGCTGGATGCCTGTCGCGCTCATCCCGACTTTGTGGCAGAAATCGATGCGCAGGTGCAAGCACTTTACTTACGTCACGGTCATGTGCCTGCGCCCTACAGTATCTTCAAGGGGATGCATAAGTTATTGCCCGGTCAATATCTCACTCTGGCGCAACATGAACTTCGTGACAGTCAATTACCCATAGCTCACTATTATTGGCAACCACGAGGCGTGGTGGAGCAAGCCTTGCGTAATCCGTTTCTGGGTTCGGAGCAACAAGCTTTAGATGAATTGGATGGGTTGCTTAAAGATTCGGTTGCGCTACGCATGGAAGCCGATGTGCCTTTGGGCGCATTTTTATCAGGCGGTTTTGATTCTTCGTTAGTTGTCGCTTTGATGCAACAAGCTTCGCCTCAGCAAGTGAATAGCTTTTCGATTGGCTTTGATGATGCACGATTTAATGAATCGGAACACGCAAGGGCGGTGGCGAAGCATTTGCAAACCGCCCATACGGAGCTGTTTGTCACGGCAAAGGATGCCTTAGACGTTATTCCTAAATTGACCCAAATTTATGATGAGCCTTTTGCCGATTCTTCAGCCATGCCGACTTATTTGGTATCGCAATTAACGCGTCAGCAGGTAACCGTGGCTTTGTCGGGTGATGGTGGCGATGAGCTGTTTGGTGGCTACAGTCATTATGCGACAGGTGAGCGCTTATGGAACTTGGTGGGTGGCAACTTGCCTTCACTCTTGTCGCTGGGTGCTAAGGCATTACATACTCTGCCGCCGAGCTTGCTGAATCGGGCTGGCGCTGTGTTGGGTAAGCCGAATGCGGGCGATCAGCTGTCGAAAATTGCCGATGTGCTGCCTTACTTTGATACCCATGCCAATGCTTATCGTGGCTTGGTGTCGCATTGGCGAGATATGCAAGCACTAATGCCAGGGGTGCAAGAACCATTAACGCTGTTGACTGGCTTGGAGGCGATACCTGACGGCTTGGTCGAGATGGATGAAATCATGCAGTATTTGGATATGCGCACCTACATGAGTGACGACATCTTAACCAAAGTGGATAGAGCCAGTATGGCGGTCAGTTTAGAAGGGCGGATTCCGTTATTAGATCATCGTGTGGCGGAATTTGCTTGGCGCTTACCGCGTCACTTCAAACGTCGTGATGGTGTGGGTAAGTGGCTGTTAAAAGAGCTTACTTATCGTTATATTCCCCGTTCCATTATGGACAGACCTAAGCAAGGTTTTGCCGTACCGCTGGCGCAATGGTTACGTGGAGAATTGCGTGATTGGGCTGAGTCGTTACTCACCGTAGAGCGGTTAGAAGCCTTGGGATTAAACGCGGTGTTGGTCCGCAAAGCTTGGCAAGCGCATTTGTCTGGGCAGCGCGATTTTAAAACGCCTTTATGGACGGTGTTGATGTTGTTGAGTTTTCATCAGTCGTTACAGGGTCAGTCATGAAAATCGCCCTATTATTACAAACCCTCGGTAAAGGCGGGGCAGAGCGCGTCGCTTCCTTGCTTTCGCAACAATTCGAGCGTGATGGGCATGAGGTGCATGTGTTGCTATGGGAGGATGTGCAGCATTACCCTCATGGAGGCACTCTTGCGATATTAAACACGCCAGCGACGCCTTCGTTGATGGGTAAGTTATGGAACTTGGCCAAACGTGCTTGGTTATTACGTCGGTGGTATCAACAGCAGCGTCCCGATTTGGTGATTAGCTTGATGGAAACCGCTAATATTCCTGCGGTGTTATCGGGTATTCCGGTGGTGATTTCGGTGCATCTTGATCCTCGATTCGAGTTAGCTAGTTACCAAAAGTGGTTGATGAAGCGGCTCTATCCTTGGTCGAATGTGAAGGCGCGTGTTGCGGTGTCGCATGGCATTGCCAAAGTGCTGGAAACGGATTTTGCTATTCACGACTGGCAAGTGATTGCCAATCCCGTTGATTTACCTGCGATTGATCATCAAAAACGTTTTCCCGCTTTGCCGGTAATTGATGGCGTCAGTGACGATTATTTACTCGGCATGGGGCGCTTGCATCCGCAAAAAGGCTTTGATTTACTCATTGATGCTTATGCTCAAAGTACCTTGTGCCGCGTCAAACCCTTAGTGATTTTAGGAGAAGGAGACAGTCGAGCTGACCTAGAATCTCAAATTGCTGCGCACGGCTTGCAAGATTGGGTGTATTTGCCTAGTTGGGCGAATAATCCCTTTCCTTGGTTTGCTGGCGCTTGGGCATTTGTCATGAGTTCTCGTTCGGAAGGACTCGGCAATACCCTAATTGAAGCCATGGCGTGTGGTTGCGCTTGTATCAGTGCTGATTGTGATTTTGGTCCTCGTGACATCATCACGTCAGAGGTAAATGGCTTATTGGTGCCGGCTGAGTCGAGCGAAGCGCTGGCGCAAGCCTTGGATCGTTTAATGGCTGATGACACCTTCAAACAGGCTTTGCAGCAAGGTGCCATGGAGCGAGCGAAGGATTTCGATTTGCCTTTACTGGCGCAGCAATGGGTAAAGCTTATTGCTTAAAAGCCCTAATTTGGCTATGATTCAAAAACTATGAAAATACTGTGGATTTAACATGCCCAGAGGACAGGCGCTCAACCTAAAAGCATCACGCCCTAATTACGCTAGGGCGCTGTTGTCTTTATGGCAAACGACGGAGATGGATGCCGGTCAGCAACTGGATGTTTACACACGTGTTTTATCCGTCGCTCAGCATATTTTGCACAGTGATCGAGCCAGCATTTGGTTGCTTGAGCAGCAAACCACTGGTGCATACTTGGTGTGTGTTTGTGCGACCGATGAAAAGCTCCATCAACAGGCGGTTCCCTTAGCTGAAGTGACGACTTATTGGCAACATTTAAAAAGTCATCCTATATTATCCTGTGATCATGCCTTAAACGTTTTGCCACAACATGCTCAGATGATGAAAGAAGTGTCGCCTTATCTGGCGGATCATCAAGCCATGTTGCATGTACGCTTAATGTCGAATGGGCAAATGTTGGGCGTGTTGCGATTGGAGCGTTTAGCAGCCCATCATTGGATGGAGGATGAGAAAACCTTCGCAGCGCTCTTGGCTGAACAAATTGTCCATGAGTATGAGCATGAATCTCGGGCGCAGATGCAGCAAGAGTTAGAGTTAATTTCGCGTGTGTTTACCGCTAGTCGCGATGCGATTGTGGTACTTTCCAACACGGGATTGGTACAAAAGGTGAATCCAGCCTTTACGCAAATTACCGGTTTTGAAGCAGCAGAAATTGTCGGTCAGCACTATCCAAGTTGGGTGAATGCTGGTGGGCAGACGGCTGTGGATTTTGTAGAGATGTGTCATCTGGTGTCGCTTTCTGGACATTGGCAAGGTGAGTTGATGCAACGCCGTAAAGGGCGAGAATCTCAAGCGGTGTGGCAAACCATGCTGGCGGTAACGGATGCTCAAGGCAAAACAACACATTTTATTGCCATCGAAAGCGATTTAAGTGGTTTCAAAGAAGCTCAAGCGAGGGTTCATTACTTATCTCACTATGATAGTCTGACCGGTTTAGCGAATCGTATTGAACTGCTTGAGCAGCTGGTGCACTTGATTACGATTGCGCAATCTTCAGGCACTCAAGTGGCTGTTTTTTGTGTTGATGTGGATGATTTCAAAAAGGTCAATTTAAGCCTAGGTCACACCTTGGGCGATCAATTATTAACCATTATTGCCTCGCGTTTAAGTGCGTTAGGGGATGCGCATGGCGTGTGGGCAAGGTTGAGTGCCGACGAATTTATTTACGCTGTCTCGCTCGGTCATGCTCAGCCAATTGAACCAATGATGATGGCTTTTCTTGATGCGTTACATCAGCCTTTTGCCCTGGGTGGGCAGCAATTGCGTTTAACGGCTTCACTCGGTTCGGCGATCTATCCTCAGGATGCTCATGATGCTGAGTCTTTGTTGCGTTCGGCACAAACAGCGATGCGTGCGATGAAACACTTGGGCGGTAATGGTTACCAGTGTTATTTGCCCACCATGAACAATCAAGCGATTGAAAGATTGTTACTAGAAAATCAATTGGCACGTGCGGTTTCAAATCATGAGCTGGTGCTGCATTACCAACCCCAGGTCAGTTTGGAAGACGGACAGCTGGTGGGAGTAGAAGCCTTAGTGCGTTGGCAGCATCCGAATTTGGGATTGGTGTCGCCTGGTGTGTTTATTCCCTTAGCAGAAGAAACCGGGTTGATTGAAGAAATCGGCGATTGGGTGCTGGCTGAAGCCTGTCGTCAGCTTGCACAATGGCGTGATGAGGGATTGCCGGTTGTGACCATGGCGGTGAATATTTCGGCACCACAGTTTGTGCGTCGTCCGATTGTGCAACATATTGCCAGTTTAATCGAGCAATATCATTTGCCGCCCAATTTGGTTGAGCTTGAATTGACCGAGCGTGTGGTGATGAATGACCCAAGTCATGTGCGTGATGTCATGGAACAATTGGCAGCCCTAGGGGTGCAATTATCGATGGATGATTTTGGTACGGGTTACTCTAGTCTGAGTTATTTACAAAAATTCCCACTCGATAAATTAAAAGTCGACATGTCGTTTGTGCGCAATATTGCCACGTCTAAAGATGATTTGGCTATTACTAAAGCCATTATTCAACTGGGTAGAAGCTTAGAGCTTTGTGTGATTGCCGAAGGGGTTGAAACCTTGGAGCAGAAGCGTTTATTGACGTCGGTAGGTTGTCATCAAGGTCAGGGTTATTATTTTGCCAAGCCTTTACCGGCCGATAAGCTAGTGGGATTATTAAAGCACCCCTTAACGCTGGCGCAAGGGGTGATGATATGAGCCTGTTCCTTAGCTCAAACAGACAGTAAGGCTTGCCAACGCTTGACTTGCGCTTTCACCTGATTCGGTGCGGTTCCGCCTAAATGGTCGCGTGCGGCAACTGAGCCTTCTAAGGTCAATACCTCGAACACATCTTCGTTGGCGTTGGGTGCAAACTGACGGATTTCTTCTAGCGTCATGTCCGCTAAATCTTTACCTGTCGCCACACCATAACCAACGGCTTTACCGACCATTTCGTGGGCATCACGGAAAGGGGTGCCTTGTTTGACCAAATAGTCGGCTAAATCGGTAGCGGTGGCAAAGCCACGACGTGCCGCTTCACGGGTGATCTCTTTACGTACTTGTACGGCAGGCATCATATCGGCAAAGGCGCGTAAGCTGCCCAATAGGGTGTCGATGGTGTCGAAAAGAGGTTCTTTGTCTTCTTGGTTGTCTTTGTTGTAGGCTAAAGGCTGACCTTTCATCAGCGTCAGCAACGCCATGAGATGACCAAACACGCGTCCTGATTTACCACGCACCAATTCGGGTACGTCGGGATTTTTCTTTTGTGGCATGATGCTTGAGCCAGTGCAGAAGCGGTCGGGCAGATGAATAAAGTGGAACTGTGCCGATGTCCACAAAATCAGCTCTTCGCTGAAACGCGACAAGTGCATCATCAAAATGCTTGCCGTACTGGTAAACTCAATGGCGAAATCACGGTCGGAAACTGCATCGAGTGAGTTTTGACAGACGCGCTCGAAGCCTAGCAAGCTCGCAGTGTATTCACGGTCAATCGGATAAGTTGTGCCGGCTAAAGCAGCAGCACCCAGCGGTAGGCTATTTGTGCGTTTGCGGCAATCCATTAGGCGTTCGTGGTCACGCTCGAGCATTTCCGTCCAAGCGAGCATGTGATGACCAAAGGTAATCGGTTGCGCGGTTTGCAGATGGGTAAAGCCTGGCATGATGCTGTTGGCTTCGCGTTCGGCAACACTAACTAACCCTGCTTGTAAGCGACGGATTTCACGGGTAATTAAGTCGATGGCATCACGCATGTACAGGCGAATATCGGTCGCCACTTGATCGTTACGGCTACGCCCTGTGTGTAACTTTTTGCCGACATAGCCAATGGCATCGGTCAGTTCCGACTCGATGTTCATATGTACATCTTCACGCGCAATCGACCACTCAAAGTTGCCCGCTTCAATCTTTGCTTTGACTTGATTGAGGCCAGTGATAATCAGGTCACGTTCGTCATGCGTCAACACGCCAACTTTGGCCAGCATGGTAGCGTGTGCGATAGAGCCAGCAATGTCCTGGGCATACATGCGTTGGTCGAAAGTAACCGAAGCGGTAAAGGCTTGAACAAAGGCATCGACCGCTTCTTCAAAGCGTCCGCCCCACATGAGATTGGTTGGTTGAGATGACATAATGATTCCAGTTAAGTGTAGTTATTGACTATTTTACACCAATCTGCAGAGGCGCTGATGCTTTAGGTGTCGTTGAATGATGGGTTTTCGATGCGCCCCTGATTGAGCTGCCAATGGGTGTCGGCTTGAATGGCTAGGCTGTTGGCGTGTGTCGCAGTGAGAATGGTTTGTGCGCTTAATTGTGTTAAAAGCGCTAATACCCGCAATTGGTGTTCGTTGTCTAATTCGGCGGCTAAATCATCGAGTAAAAGAATGGGTGTTTCCGCCAAGGCTTGGTGTAAATGTTGGCTTTGCGCTAATAATAAGCTTAATGCCAGGAGTTTCTGTTGGCCACGCGACAAAATGCTCAGCGCATCTCGTTCATGTAAGCGCAGTTTGAGGTCAGCGCGATGCGGGCCGGCTTGGGTGTAGCCCAGTTGTCGGTCGTGAGCGAGCTGGTTTTGCCAAAGTGTTAATAGGTCTTGGTTGAAATCCCAGCCTGGGTGATAGTCCATTTGTATGTGGATAAGGCTATCACTCACTTCTGCCATGATCGGGGCTGCTGTGGTGGCTAA
The DNA here is from genome assembly GCA_964519885.1 of uncultured Francisella sp. GTDB lineage: Bacteria > Pseudomonadota > Gammaproteobacteria > Thiomicrospirales > Thiomicrospiraceae. The sequence goes on from CAZFLX010000022.1 coordinate 10,955, forward strand.
GGCGCACACATAACTCTGTCGAATCTGATGTACTTGCATGGCGGCTTCAAATAGCGGTGGGTGCCAGAGCATGATTTCACGGTCGGGTCTTTGCTGGCGCAAGGCATGATTGCGCTGTTTTAAGGCGTGTTGATAGTGTCGCCAAGCGCTTAGAAATTGGGGTTCGTGGTAAAAAGCGCCCCAATCAATAAAGCGTCGCCGTTCGTTGGGTCCTTGCGTTAGGGTGTCTTGGCTTTCGGGTGAGAAAATTTGTACCGGTAATTGTTGAGCCAGCATGGCTTGATTAGCCGCGGTTTCACCATTCAGTCTAAGCGTGCTTTGCTGTTTTTCTCGTTGCCAGCCCAGGCGTTGTTCTCCCAAGCGGTTGCTGACTTCAGCATAGAGGGTGAGTTGTGGTGCTTGCCATTGTTGACAGCGCTGTAAGCGATTTTCACGAAAGGAGCGCCCAGAAGACAGCAAGGCAATACCTTCTAATAGTGCTGTTTTGCCAGAGCCGTTATTGCCACTAATGAGTAGGGTTTGGCCTTGAATGTGACAATCTAAGGGAGTGAGGTTGCGCAGCCCGTTGAAAACGAGCCGCTGAAGTTGTGCCATCTCTTAAACTAGAGACGCATTGGCATAATCACTTGGCTGACTTGAATGCTATCATTTTCGATGCCATAGGCAGCGAGACACGCAGCGCTACCGTCACGCAAAGCTAGGAAAGCATTTTCATGGGGAATGGCGCTTAAGGCTTCTTGTAAATAACGTAGGTTATAACCGGTCACGAAGGCATCGCCATTGAAGTTGGCTTCAATGAACTCATCGGCTTCGTCTTGTTCCGGATTGTTAGTCGTTAATTCAATACTATCGCTCGATACACTCATACGCACGCCACGCAGCTTGTCGTTAGCTAGAATGGAAACGCGCGATAAAGCAGTGAGTAATTCTGCTTTGTCTACTGCCAGCATGTAAGGCATGTTCACGGGAATAACGCGTTGATATTCCGGAAACTTACCTTCGATGAGTTTCACTTTCATGCTCAAGTTGTCTAGGTTAAGCGTGAGGTAGTTTTTCGCCAAGCCCAGGGTAACGTCACCCGTGTCATTGAGGGCTTTTAATAATTCGTTAACAGTACGACGCGGTACGATAAGTTGGGTCTTTTCACTTTGGGCTTGCGCTAAGGTGGTGCTGGCTTTGGCTAAACGATGACCGTCCGTTGCCACCAGGGTCAATTGGTCGCCATCCATTTCTACCAACATACCATTGAGGTAGTAACGCACATCTTGTTGCGCCATCGCAAACTCAACTTGCTTCATCATTTTTGCCAGTACCGACTGAGCAATCACTGCAGTGGTTTCTTGCGCACTGACATCAATGAGGGGGAAGTCGCCCGCATCTAGTGCAGAAAGCTTATAACGACTACGCCCCACCTTCATCAGCGCTTGGTGTGCTTCAATGTCGAATTGCAGGCGTGTGCCATCGGCTAGGGTAGCAATAAGATCATAAACTTTACGTGCTGGCAGAGTGACTGAGCCGTCTTGCGAGGCTTGTACCACGTCTTGCAGTTGAATACTCACTTCCATTTCGATATTGGTGGCGGTGAGGGTCAGGTTGTTACCTTGAATCACCAGCAGAATGTTCGACAAAATGGGCTGAGTGTTTTTGCGCTCGACCACACCAATAATGGCTTTTAGCGCGTTAAAAAGGGGGGTACGATCTATGGTAAAGTTCATGCTAGTTTCCTGCAGCCTGAGTGTTTAATTCAATTGCGTTAAATTTTAACAAATTAATCATCCATTAAGTACGAAGAATGCGCAATAAAGTCGCTACTTCTTCATCGAGTTGTCGATCCGATTCACGCAGTTTAACCACTTGTCTACAAGCGTGCAGTACGGTGGTGTGGTCTCGCTTATAGGCTGTGCCGATTTCGGGCAGTGAATGACTGGTCAATTCTTTGGAAATGAACATGGCAATTTGACGCGGGCGTGCTAGGTTACGCGTGCGTTTGTCGGAAGTGAGTTCGCTGACGCGTAATTTGTAGAAGTCGGCAACCGTTTTTTGAATATTGTCGAGCGTGACCATGCGTTCTTGCGCCGCAAACAGATCGCGTAGGGCTTCTTTGGCAATATCCACCGTTAAAGGACGATGTGTCAGCTGGGTGAAGGCAATGACGCGATTTAGTGCGCCTTCTAGCTCACGTACGTTAGAGTGCAGACGTTTGGCAATCAGGAAAGCGACATCGTTGGGGAGATCAATTTGCAGTGCCGCGGCTTTTTTCTGCAAAATGGCGACGCGCATTTCAAATTCGGGTGGTTCAACGGCAATGGTTAGCCCCCAACCAAAACGTGATTTAAGTCGTTCTTCAAGTCCGGTAATTTCTTTCGGAAACTTGTCTGAAGTGAGTACCACTTGTTTATTGCCTTCGAGTAGGGCGTTAAAGGTATGGAAAAACTCTTCCTGCGTGCCCGTCTTGTCGGCAAAGAACTGAATGTCATCAATAAGCAATGCATCGAGCGAGCGATAAAAGCCTTTAAACTCTTCGATTTTTTGGTGACGAATGGCGGTCACCATGTCTTGGACAAAGCGTTCTGACGATAAGTAAACCACTTTCGCATCGGGATTATTGGCTAGAATATGGTTACCAATGGCGTGCATTAAATGTGTTTTACCCAAGCCTACGCCGCCATAAATAAACAGCGGGTTGTAAGCGCCACCAGGATTGCTGGCGACTTGGTGTGCTGCTGCATTGGCTAACTGGTTCGCCTTGCCTTGAACAAAACCGTCGAAGGTGTAAATACGATTCAGACCGCTGTTAATTTGGGGGGTAGCTTTTGCGTTTTTATGGGCCGTTTGCTTGTTTTCGACCGCTTTTGCCGTCACAACCGGTGTGGGTTTAGGGTCGTGATTAACCGTCATCGCACTGCTAAATTGACCTTCATCAATGGTGAGTTGCCATGCTTGATGTGATTTGTCGCGCACACGTATAAACGCGTCTTGAATGTGCTCCCAGAGTTTATCTCTTACCCAATCAAAAATAAATGAATTGGGCGCGAGCAGTTGTAAGGTTTGGTGTTCGTGGTGCTCGACCGCTTGTAACGGACTGATCCATGAGTTGAACTGTTGTGGGGATAGGCTGTGTTCCAGTTCTTGTAAACAATCTGACCAAAGGCTGCTCAAAATAGGCTTCTCTCAACGGGTTAGCAGACAGCGGTTGTTTTGGATTTGGTAGACAATGGAGGTTAAATTAACCTGAATTGTACCGCGTCTAGCATGTCTTAAAAATGTGAAATGGTCTGTTATTCTAGCGGGTTATGAGTCATGAAAACAAGGACAAAAACTGTTAAGTTTTTCGCTGGTATGGGTGGTTTGTTAATGACCACCATAGGTTGTGGATAAGTCGTTTAAAGCAACCAACGGTATGAGCCTTTTAGAAGCCGAACTTCACAATCATCATCACGCCCAACAGCATCAATAATAGAGAAAAGCCACGTTTGAGTTGTTTGGTGGGTAAGCGATGTACTAGCATCGCACCCAAGGGCGCGGTGATGAGGCTGGTGCTGACCAAGGCTAATACCACTGTCCATTGAATGAGGTCGCTGGTTAGATGGGTGAGTGTACCTGCGGTGGCGATAATCACACCTAGCACACTAGAAGTGGCGATAGCGGTTGCCAAAGGCAGGCTATGCCATACCATCCAAGGGGTGTTGAGCGTGCCACCACCAATACCGAGTAATGCTGATAGCGCGCCGGAAGCACCACCAAAAACATGGCCATGTAGCGCGGAAGGTTGTGGTCTGGCCTGTTGCGGTGGTTTGCCGTAAAACATATAAGCGGCAATGAGAATTTCAAACACGCCAAAAGCCAAGCCAAGCAGTGTGGTGGGTAATGAACTGGTGAGCAAAGCGCCTAACATCGCGCCAATGGTCAGTGATGGGGCAAGGCGTTTGACATAAAACCAGTTCACTTTCTGCTGTTTAATTTGTGTGATGGCCGCGGAAAGACCGGTAACCACGATGGTGGACAAGGCAATCGCAATGGCGCTGGCTAAAGCGGTTTGTTCGTCGGCCAAGGCAAGCATGGGGAGTAGAATAGAAAGTGCCGGCACTAAAATCAGTCCGCCACCAATACCAAATAACCCGGCCAGTAAGCCAACGCAAGCACCCAAAGCGAGTAATATGCCCCATTCCATGTGTTTTTCCTTATTATTGCTTGCGTTAGTTAGGTTAACTATAATAAAATGCTCTGTTTTGAATTTCCAGTAATTTTTTAGGAGTAGGCCATGAAGCGTACCTTCCAACCTAGCGTATTGAAACGCGCTCGTAACCACGGTTTCCGTGCTCGTATGGCAACTAAAGGTGGCCGTAAAGTTTTAGCTAATCGTCGTGCGCAAGGTCGCAAACGTTTAACGACTGTTTAATTAGGCTTGCTTACTTGCTATGCAGCCGTCGGAGTCACTCGGTCGGCTAAAGTCTGCACGAGATAAGCCCAATGGGTTTTCTCGTGATAAGCGCTTATTAACGGGCAAAGATTACAAACAGGTTTTTGACCAAGCTAAGCGCATCGGTAACCCGCATTGGACGGTTTACGGATGGCGGCATCAGCAACCCAAAGCACAAATGGGTTTGGCAATTGCCAAAAAAACCTTGCGTCGTGCTCACGAACGCAATCGACTCAAACGCCTAGCGCGTGAAACTTTCCGACACATGCATGGACAACTATCGGGTGTTAATCTCATTGTTATGGCAGGTAAAGCAGCAGAAGCTGCTGATAATGCTACCTTAGTCGCACAATTGACCAAACTTTTTACTTATTTTTCGTCTAAGTCTGAGTTAACAAACACCAAGCAGCCGTTACCCATTCAACCTTCAATCGCCACAGAGAATTCTTCGCACAGGACAGCATCATGACCAATTTTCGCGCCCTTTGGTGGATAGCACTAGTTTTTACCCTGTTTATGCTTTATACCGAGTGGACTTACTTTGTTGCACAAAAGCAGCAGCCAGCTCAGCCTGTGGCGAGCCAGTCGGCAAATTTGCCAGCGACCGCCGGTGATGTGCCGCAAGCGCCTGTATCTTTGACAGCTTCAGCGGGAGATGTGCCCACGACAGCTGTTGCGCAACCCAGTATGCAGCGTGTTTCGGTTACCACCGATGTGTTGAATGTGCAGTTAGACACCAAGGGTGGTGATTTACGTTTTGTCAGTCTGTCTGCTTACCCAGTTTCCCGCGACGATGATGCTGCCTTCACTTTGATGTCGGATAAATCTCCTTATTTGTTTTTAGCACAAACGGGTTTTTCGGCGCAGGGTGGTGCGATTGCGCCCAATCATCATGAAGTGTTTAGTGTCAGCAAAACAGAGTTTGTTCTAGCTGAGGGTGCGGATGAGCTTCGCGTGCCGATGAGTTGGGAAAAAGATGGCGTTAAGGTCGTTAAAACCTATGTGTTCAAGCGTGGTAGTTATACTGTGGGTGTTGAATATGCGGTGACCAATGCAACGCAACAGTCTTGGCAGGCAGCGCCTTACTATCAGTTAGTGCGTAATACCTACGACCCAACGTCGAGCTTTTGGCTGCCCACCTATACGGGTGGCGCGGTTTACGATCCGGTTAATAAGTTCGATAAAGTCGATTTTGATGACATGAAAAAGCAGCCTGTAAGCAAGGATGCCGCTGGTGGTTGGTTGACCATGATGCAGCATTACTTCTTGGCGGCGTTTGTTCCTAATACGCAAGATAACATGCATTACTATTCTAAAGTACTGGAAAGTGATCGCTATGCTTTGGGTATGATGGCACCTGCGATGAGTGTTGCGGCGGGAGCGAGTGCGACCAGTCTGGTTCAGTTGTATGCAGGTCCTAAATTACAAGGCGATTTAGAAGCCTTAGCGCCTGGATTAGAATTAACGGTCGATTATGGTGTACTGGCGTTTATGGCGCAGCCGATGTTCTGGTTGTTGGAGCATTTGAGTAGTTGGGTTGAACCTTTCTCTGGCTTATGGAGCTGGGGTTGGGCGATTATTTTGCTCACTATTTTGTTGAAAGCGCTGTTTTACAAATTGTCGGAAGCGGGTTACAAATCGATGGCGAACCTGCGTAAGCTGGCGCCACGTTTGCAACACCTGAAAGACAACTACGGTCATGACAAAATGATGTTCCAACAGAAAATGATGGAGCTGTATAAAACCGAAAAAATTAATCCGCTCGGTGGTTGTTTACCGATTTTGATTCAAATTCCCGTGTTCCTTGCCTTGTATTGGGTGTTGTTGGAAGCGGTCGAATTGCGCATGACCCCTTTCATGTGGCTGGATGACTTGTCTCAATACGATCCTTTCTTTATTTTGCCGATTTTGATGGGTGTCACCATGGTCGTTCAACAGAAGTTGAATCCGCCACCAACGGATCCGATGCAAGAAAAAATCATGAAGTTTTTACCTTACATTTTCACTGTCACTTTCTTGTTTATGCCATCGGGATTGGTATTGTACTGGGTGGTGAATAACGGTTTATCGATTTTGCAGCAGTGGCACATCACGCGTAAAATTGAAGCCATGGATAAACCAGAGGCGCATCACAAGGCTTAATCCGAGTGGACAAAGAAATAGCGGCGCACAGCCGCTATTTTTTTAACCCCTGTTTGTTGCAAAAGAATGAAAAGGATAACCACTATGACAGAAACCATTGCAGCGGTTGCTACCCCACCTGGTCGGGGTGGGGTGGGTATTGTGCGCGTGTCGGGCGATAAGGTTGCCGCCATAGCACAGGCGATATTGGGCTTTATGCCGAAATCCCGTTATGCGCATCATGCCCCATTTCTGGCGGCTGATGGTCAGCACTTGGATGTGGGGATTGCGCTGTTTTTCCCCAATCCGCATTCATTTACGGGCGAAGATGTGCTAGAACTGCAAGGTCATGGAGGCCCTGTGGTGATGCAGTGGTTGCTGGCGCGCGTGTGTGAATTGGGCGCACGTTTGGCACGACCTGGGGAGTTCTCCGAACGCGCTTTTCTGAATGATAAGTTGGATTTGGCTCAAGCTGAAGCCATTGCCGATTTAATCGCTGCTACCTCGGATATTGCCGCGAAAAGCGCCTTGTCCTCTTTGTCGGGACAGTTTTCGCAAGAAGTGCATGATTTGGTTGAGTCGGTGATTAGGCTGCGTTTATATGTGGAAGCGGCGATTGATTTCCCTGAAGAAGAAATCGACTTTTTGGGTGATGGGGTTGTTTTGTCGCGTTTAGTCTCCATTCAGACGACACTTGCTAACTTAAGTGCTAAAGCCCATCAAGGAGCAAGGTTGCGTGATGGCATTAGTCTCGTCATTGCGGGTCAACCCAATGCGGGTAAGTCGAGTTTGCTGAATGCGCTGACACGACAAGAAACGGCGATTGTCACGGAAATTGCTGGCACGACACGAGATGTGCTGCGTGAAGAAATCGTCATTCATGGCTTGCCGATTCAGATTATTGATACCGCTGGCTTGCGTGACACTGATGATCCTGTCGAGCGTATTGGTATTGAGCGTGCTTGGCAAGCGATTGCGCAGGCCGATTATGCGCTTTATTTGGTGGACAGTCGAAAAGGCTGGACAGAAGCCGACTCTCAGCTGCGTGCAAAGTTACCACCACAACTGCCCGTTACCTTAGTGTGGAATAAACAAGACGCGGTCGGCGGTCATGCCGATGTGCGTCAGGATGAAGATGGCGAAACTTCGGTTTATTTGTCGGTGAAGACGGGCGATGGCTTGGATGCTTTGCGTGATCATTTGCTGGATGTGCTGGGAATGCATAATCTAGGTGAAGGGGTGATTTTAGCCAGAGCACGGCATTTAGATGCGCTAGCGCGGGCTAAATCGGCATTGGATAGCGGTTATGTACAACTCACCCAAGCCAATGCGGGGGAGTTATTGGCGGAAGAACTGCGTGTGGTGCAAGAAGCCTTGGGTGAAATAACGGGTGCTTTTCGTGCCGATGATTTATTGGGTCGTATTTTTGGTGAGTTTTGTATTGGTAAGTGACTTCCGCGTAGTTTCCCCTTGTTAAGGGGGAGGTATTCAATCCGTTAAAAGCCTGCATCCGCTGATTAGGCTGTGGTAAAATTAGCCTAATTTTTCAGTTAATTTGAATGCACGCTATGTCTGTTTATACCACCGTCACGGAAGCGCAGTTGCGCGATTATTTAACTCAGTTCGATGCGGGTGAGTTGATCGCTTTTGAAGGCATTAGTGCGGGTATTGAAAATACCAATTACTTTGTCGATACCAGCTGTGGTCGTTATGTGTTGACGCTGTTCGAGCAACATTCGATTGAAACCTTGGGTTATTTTTTGAAGCTGATGGCATGGTTGTCGGAAGCGGGTGTCCCCACCGCGCATCCATTAGCGGGTAAAGATGGTCAGTATTTACGCCTACTCTGTGGTAAACCTGCTTCTTTGGTGCAGCGCTTGCGTGGTAAGTCGGTGGAAGTGGCAACCGCTGAGCATTGCTCGGTGATGGGGCAGGCCTTGGCGCAATTTCATTTGGGTGGTCGCGGTTTTGCCGAACAACGCGCGAATGACCGTGATCTAGACTGGATGCAATCCATCAGTGTCAAAGTCGCTTCGATGGCAGATGCCGAAACGCTCGCGTTCATTGATACGGAACTTAGTGCTCAACAAGCGGTTAATGTGACCAGCTTACCGAAAGGCGTGATTCATGCCGACTTATTTTTAGACAACGCTTTATTTGATGGTGAGCTGCTAACGGGCATTATTGATTTGTACTATGCCTGTGATGGCGCTTGGTTGTATGACGTGGCGGTGACGATGAACGATTGGTGCCGTCAAGCGGATCATGGGCTAGATGCCGAGCGCGTAGTCGCTTTCTTGTCAGGTTATGCACGTGTGCGTGCTTGGACAGATGCCGAGCGTGCTGCTTGGCCGATGATGGTGCGTCGTGCGGCTTTGCGTTTCTTCTTGTCACGTTTGCACGATCAACTGGTTCCTCGTGAAGGCGAGTTAACACAAACCAAAGACCCGAGTGTCTTTCGACAGTTGCTCACGCATCTGCAACACCAGTGTCCTGAGTTGGTGGGCTAGTGTTATCCATTCAACAAGCGGCTGAAGCGCTTCGTATTGGGGCGGTGATTGCTTACCCCACCGAAGCGGTTTATGGCTTGGGTTGTGATCCGATGAACGAAGCGGCGGTAGCACGCATCTGGCAACTGAAACAGCGTCCAGCGGCGATGGGGTTAATTTTGCTGGCGAGCGATTGGCAGCAACTCGTGCCTTATGTCGCTGAACTGAGGGATGAGCAGCATCAACAGCTGTTATCGACTTGGCCTGGTCCTCATACATGGATTGTGCCAGCGGCTGATACTACACCCGCTTGGCTCACAGGTGGTCGCGATTCGATTGCGGTGCGGATTACCGATCACCTTCCCAGTCTGGCGTTGTGTGATGCCTTTGCTGGTGCTGTGGTATCAACCAGTGCCAATTTACATGGTCAACCACCGTTACAGGATGCGTTTGAAGCGCAACGAATCTTTCAAGCAGAAGGTTTTGCTGGTGTCATGCAAGGCGAGTTGGGTGGATTGGAAAAGCCGACGTCGATTCGTGATCTGCGTACGGGTGAATGGGTGCGTCGATGAGTTTGCCCCTCAGCGAAACCGAACTGGAATGGTTGGCAGAAACCATGGGGCAAATTCAGCTCAATACCGAAGAGGGTATGTCGCTATCGATGGCGGACGGTTTTTTTACCGCTTTAGCCTTAGCGCCACAAGCGGTCTGCTCGACCGAATGGCTAAGTTGGGTATTAGCAGAAGAACTGGATGTCGATGCGTCAGTTGAACAGCGGTTGCTGTCACTGCTAATGCGTCATTTTAATCGCGTGCAGTATGTCATTCGTCAGCAACAACCGCCCGAGTTTGAACCTGTATTTTTGTATCAAGTGGATAATGAAAAACCTTGGGTTGCCGATTGGTGTCATGGGTTTATTGCTGGGGTGAACATAGCTCAAGAGTCTTGGCAGCTCGCCATGCCACGAGAGGAAGATGCGCTGACCTTAGAGTTATTGGTGGGTATGTCAACGCTCCTTCCCCCCGATGTCGATGCCAGTTTTTATGCACTGGTCGATGGTGAAGAAGAGAATGATGAAGCCGCGCAAATGGCACGTCAAATGCGCGCTGCTGCTTTCGATGCCTTAGATACTTATCGTGCCAAGTTTGATCCTAATGCTCATTGGGAGCAACTGTTAGAAGTCTGCGTGATGAGTCTGCGCGATCAACTATTGCATCCCGAAACAATCGCCGACCTTTGCCCTTGTGGTAGCGGAAAAGCCTTTACCGATTGCTGTGGTGGCAGTGATCGACAATTACACTAACACGGATAAGGTCAGCGACTATGCCAACTAAAAATACACAGCCAAAGCAAAGCTTCATTAAACCCAAAGCGGTTAAAGTCGCTGTGAATCCCTTAACCGATGATGAATTGGAACTGCTAGACGCTAGTCTAGATCAGCTATTGGCTTCAATGCCTGAAGCGGATGCTGAGGCGCGTTTACCCTTATCTTTAGATGCGGTTGATGGCTTGTTCGCCGCACTCGCCTTGAGTCCAAAATCGACCGCCATTGGTGAGTGGATGCCGCTGGTGATGGGTGATGCCAGTTTTCCGAGCAAAGAGATGACGCAATCGGTGCGTAACTTACTCATTCGTCATTACAACGCTGTGGTGCATGGTTTGCGTAAAGCCGATATTGAAGATTTTCAACCTTTGGTTTCTTATAACGATCAAGATCAGCCCGTCGTTTCCGCTTGGTGCGCAGGGTTCGTTTTGGGTTTTGAGCGTCAAGAAGAAGGCTGGGGCAAGCAAATGGATGATGGTGCTTGGGCAGAACTACACGTGCTTTATGCGCTGAAAGACAGTGATGAGCAGGGTGAATTGTTTCTGGTCGAAGAAGCTGATGAGGGTGAGTATGAATTGTTCGAACGCCGTGTTGAATTGGTTGATCTGATGCGCGCTGAAGTGAGTGAGTTGTTGGAAGAGCCTGCGGATAATCTGGCACTCATTCATTTTGCGTTGACAGGGCTACAGGCTACGCTCTTGTCAGAAAAAGCGGGTGTGAAACCTTCAACAGCAAGTAGACAGGTGCATTAACATGGAATTAGACATTGTTTTATTATTAAAAGCCGCTTTATTGGGCATTATTGAGGGCTTAACCGAGTTTTTGCCCATTTCCAGTACGGGACACCTGATTATTATTGGCGACATGCTCGATTTTAATGATGAGAAGGGTAAAGTATTTGAAATTGCCATTCAGTTAGCAGCAGTGTTAGCGGTGATGTGGGCTTATCGTCAGAAAGTCAAAGACGTGACCACGGGCTTAGTGCGAAGGGAGTCGGCGGCTTGGCGATTCACTACTAATTTAATGATTGCATTTATGCCGGCAGCAGTGTTGGGCTTGGTGTTTCATGGTGCGATTAAAGAATTTCTGTGGAGTCCGATTAACGTCGCCATTGCCTTAATTGTGGGCGGTATTATTATTCTGTTGGTCGAAAAACGCATGACCCAAGTAGCGCCACGCATTCAAACGGTGGATGACATGACGTGGAAAGACGCGTTAAAAGTCGGTACCGCTCAGTCGTTTGCGTTAATTCCGGGAACCTCACGTTCGGGTGCGACCATTATGGGTGGGCTGATTTTTGGCTTGTCTCGAACGGCAGCGACAGAGTTTTCATTTTTCTTGGCCATTCCGACGATGATGGCGGCAACCACTTACGATGTTTACAAAAATTGGCATTTATTTAGCCTTGCCGATTTGCCGATGTTTGCGCTTGGCTTTATCATGTCATTTATTGCTGCCATGATTGCCGTTAAAGCCTTGTTGCGCTATGTGGCGAGTCACACTTTCGTGCCTTTTGCTTGGTATCGTATTGTGTTTGGTTGTTTTGTGCTGTGGTATTTCTTATAAGGATGATGTCATGAAAAAGTTATTATTGCCTTTGTTATTGGTTGGTTTGGTTTCGGGATGTTCGTTTGTCAATATCACCGAAAAAGGCGAAGGGGTTCGGGTTGCTACCCTTTATGATATTGCCGGTTGTGAGCGCAAAGGCGCTACCGTGGTATCGGTAAAAGACAGTGTTGTCGGTATTGACCGTAGCCAAGAAAAAATCGATGCCGAGTTGATTATTCTGGCACGTAACAGTGCACCCGATGTGGGTGGTGATACGGTAGTGCGTGAAGAGCGGTTAAGTGATGGGAAGCAGCGTTTCGGCATTTATAAGTGTCGTCGTTAATGGTGGCGATGATGACAGCAGAACAACAACTCGCAGCCGTTAAAGCTTGGCTGCTTTCATTACAAGACAACATCTGTGCGGGATTAGAAGCCATTGATGGCGGCAAGTTCGTCGAAGACAACTGGCAGCGTGAAGCAGGCGGTGGTGGTCGTACACGGGTGATGGAAGGGTGTACTGTCATTGAAAAGGGCGGTGTGAACTTTTCGCATGTGTATGGCGATGCCATGCCCGCCTCAGCGACGGCACATCGTCCAGAGTTGGCGGGGCGACGCTTTAATGCCATGGGGGTGAGTCTGGTCATTCATCCGCGCAATCCTTACGCACCAACGTCTCATGCCAATGTGCGTTTTTTCATTGCCGAAGCCGATGGTCAAGAGCCGATTTGGTGGTTTGGCGGTGGTTTCGACTTAACGCCCTATTATCCTTTCGATGAGGATATTGTGCATTGGCATCAAACCGCTAAAAATGCCTGTGATCCTTTTGGCGATCAGGTTTATGCTGATTACAAAAAATGGTGCGATGATTATTTTTATCTCAAACACCGTGGTGAAACGCGCGGTGTCGGTGGCTTGTTTTTCGATGACTTAAATGCGGGTGGTTTTGAGCATTGCTTTGGCTTAACGCAATCGGTCGGCAATGCTTATATCGATGCTTATGCGCCTATTCTGGCAAAACGAAAAGATACAGTTTATGGCGAACGTGAAAAAGACTTTCAGCTGTATCGTCGTGGGCGTTATGTCGAGTTTAACCTAGTGTTCGACCGTGGTACTTTATTTGGCCTGCAAACGGGTGGTCGTACCGAATCGATTTTAATGTCCCTGCCGCCTTTGGTGACTTGGAAATACAATTACACGCCCGAAGCAGGTAGTGCTGAAGCGCGCTTGACTGATTATTTGAAACCACGAGAGTGGTTGGGTTAAGATCGCGAGAACAGACCAGCTTCGGCTGGTCTTTTTTATGTGGTGACTGAATGAATATGTTAAGATCATCCAATTGATATTATGTTGATTGGTTGGAGTGGATTACCCCTAAATGAAGCGTTTTCTGGTTTGGCTATTGTTGGGATTGATGCCTTGGTTGAGTTTGCAAACTCAAGCGGGTATTTATGCGCCGCAACACCAACTGGAACATCAGCTGACCCACTTTAGCCATGTTGCACATCACCACGAATACAATGGTGAAATTCATTATGACTTATCTCAAGAATCTACTCAGCATCTGATTGAATACGATGCCTGTGCCCATCAAGTCAGTTTAATTCCTGAGTTTGTGTTGGTGAGGCTTGCGCCCTGTCACGGGCAAATTTACGCCCAAAGTTTAGCCGATCGTTTACCTTCACCTTTCCCCGATTCCTTGCAAAAACCCCCTAAACATAACGCATAAGTCCGCTTTATTTATTGGTACAGACAAATTCTGTACTCTGTTCTAGCGATTTATATGGGGAATCCCTATGCGTTTTATTCAATTTCTGCCCTTAGTCATGCTACTGAGTAGTTCAGGTCTTTTGGCTGCAGACTTACCCAGCATTACCTTGGATCAACAACAGGCGCTGGGCATACATACCACACCGCCTGTTGCCGATGATGTGGCGATTCGCGCTCAAGTGATGGCTGTGGTAAAACAAGCGCCAAGTGCTTTAATAACCATCTCGAAACCCTATGCACTGCAAGTCAAGCAGGTGCGCGTAAAGGCCGGAGATGTGGTTAAACAAGGCCAAGTGTTAGCGGAAATTTTTGTTCCTGAGCTACAAATGCTGGAGCATCAATATCACAATGCACTCAGCAGTGCCCAGTTAACACAACAGAAAAAGCAACGCGAAGCCCAGTTGTTAAAAGAGGGCATTATTGCCGCAAAACAATATGAAGTGACGCAAATGGAATACCAGCAGGCTCAGGAAAATGCGCTAGCCATTTTTACGCAAATGGCACGTATGGGATTGACCGAGTCGGAATTGTCATTACTCAAAGATCCGAAAAATCGACATTTAGAAGGACTTATTAGTCTGAATGCCCCGGTTGAGGCTAAGGTGCAACAAATGGCTTTGGTTGTCGGTGATGGTTTTGATGCGAATCAACCCCTGATGACCTTGTTAACCAGTGATGCCTTGACCTTAGAGATTCCACTCACGCAGACCCAACTGGGACAACTGCAAGTGGGGCAAAGTCTGAGCCTGATCGATGGTACCAGAGCGACCATTATTAATATTCAAAACTTGCTTTCCGAAGCGCAAAAAGTAATGGTAACGGCTAGTTTTAAGCATCATACACTCAGGGCAGGACAGCGGGTGGCGGTGCTATTAAATCAGGATGAAAACCAGGCAATACCAAGTTGGCGCTTACCCAGACAGGCGATTGTTTATGTGCAAAGTCAGCCACATGTTTTCGTTATCAACCAAGGTCAACTCAGTGCAGTTCAGGTTGAATTGCTGCGAGCAACCCGCGAGGGTTGGGTGATCCTGTCGAAAGAGTTAACAGAGCAATCCGCCGTTGTCGTGAGCGGAACCGCTGCGGCAAAAGCGATTTACACCGAAGGTGTTGCGCCATGATGAATCGTTTGATTGATGTGGCACTAACGCAGCGTTTGTTGGTGTGGTTAGTGTTGCTGGTGTTACTAATCTTAGGTGCTCTGTCGTGGTTTAAAACCCCTATCGATGCTTTTCCTAATGTGACCAGTCCACAGGTTAAAGTGATTTTAAAAGCCCCGGGCATGACGCCCGAAGAAATTGAAAGTCGCATTACTGCATTGGTTGAAACGGAAATGTTGGGCATTGCGAGACAAAAAAGTCTCAGATCTGTCACTAAATATGCTCTGACCGACATTACCGTGACGTTTGAAGATAGCACCGATATTTATTGGGCGCGTCAGCAGGTTGCTGAGCGTTTGAATGGGCTGAGAGACAAATTACCTTCTGGCTTAGAGGGCGGCATTGCACCACCCACCACGCCGTTAAGTGATGTGCTGATGTTCACGCTAGATAGTCCAACCCTATCCTTAGCGGAACGTCGTCAACTACTCGATTGGGTGATTCGTCCAGCATTACGTACCGTTGCTGGCGTGGCAGATGTGAATGCCTTGGGTGGAGAAGTGCGCAGTTACGAAGTCGAGCCCGACCCACAACGCATGGTTTCTCACGGTATTACCTTTGCTCAGTTGCAAACGACCTTGGCGCAGAACAATCAAAATGATGGCGCTGGACGCTTGGTTGAAGGTGAAGAAGTGTTGATTGTGCGCAGTGTGGGTACCTTAAACACCACTCAAGCTATTGCTGCGCTACCGATTCAACAAGCCCAGCATCAGACCATTACCATTGGCGATGTGGCCAAAGTCAGACTCGCTAGCCTAACACGATATGGTGGCGTAACGCGTAATGGTGAAGGCGAAACCGTACAAGGCATTGTGCTAGCGATGACGGGCGTGGACACCAAAGCGGTATTAAATGCCGTCGAGCAAAAATTAGCCAGTTTAGAACCTTCGTTGCCCTCGAGCTTGAGTGTGAATGTTTTTTATCATCGAGGTCACTTGATTGATCGAGCCATAGCCACCATTAGTCATGCCTTGCTAGAAGCGATTGTTCTGGTGCTGCTGTTGTTAATTGTGTTTTTAGGTAATTGGCGTGCCGCCTTAACTGTGGCTACCTTGTTGCCTATGGCGCTGATCATCAGTTTTATCTGGCTGTATGCTTTCGGTATTTCGGCCAACTTAATGAGTTTGGGCGGTTTGGTGATTGCCTTGGGATTGATTGTCGACAATGGTGTGGTGGTGGTTGAAAATATGGTGCATCGGTTAGAGCAATCCTCACAAGATCGTCTACCGAAACTGCATTTAATGGCTTTGGCGGTTAAAGAAATTGCCTTACCCGTTGGCGTAGGTATGACCATTATTGTGCTGATTTTTTTGCCGTTGCTGAGTTTAGAAGAAATTGAAGGCAAACTCTTTAAGCCGGTTGCGTTGAGTATTATTTTTACCCTCATTTCGGCCTTGTTGCTGGCTTTGTTGGTGTTGCCAACCATTGCCGCTCAGTTGATTCAACATCGTCAGTCTCGTCAGCTAGAGTGGTTAGTTCGGCTCGAAAAGGCTTACGAGCGTTCACTCGTTCGCTTACAAAAGCATACCTTTTCATTGTTGACTTTAGCCTGTGTGGCCTTGGTGGGGGCTGTTTTACTGTTTGGGCAAATCGGAAAAATCTTTTTGCCCACGATGGACGAAGGAGATTTGATTGTTCAACTAGAAAAAACGCCGTCGATTAACCTGACTGACTCTTTGGCCTTGGATGGACGTGTTCAACAAGCCTTGCTGGCACAGGTTCCTGAAATTAGTGCCATTATTGCGCGTGCCGGGTCGGATGAAATTGGTCTGGATCCGATGGGGTTAAATGACACAGATACCTTTGTGAGTTTGTATCCAGCCGACACCTGGCGCAAACCTTATGATAAAGAAGCAGTAAAGCAAGCCATTCAGCAGGTGTTAACGCAATTTCCGGGTATTAACACCACCCTAACTCAGCCGATTGAAATGCGTGTGTCGGAAATGCTGACAGGTACGCGAGGTGATATTGCCATTAAGGTGTATGGCAGTGATAGTCATCAATTGACCCAATTGGCGGGTCGTATTGCTGAGCGGTTACAGGGCATGGAAGGGGTGAGTGAAATTTTTACCCCAGCTAATGATGGATTACAGTATTTGACCTTTAGCTTAGATCACGAAAAAATCCGTTATTACGGACTCAGTGTCGATGAGTTACAAACTTATCTGCGTAGTCAGCTGGAAGGTGTGCCAGCTGGTACTGTGTATGAGGCGAATCGGCGCACCCCCATTATGTTACGTGGTGCAGGGGTGTTGGATGAGTCATTAAGTGATTTAGCTGACTTGCCGATTCCGAATGCGCAGGCTTCAGGGCTGTTATTAGGTGACTTAGCACAGGGTCAACGCAGCGAGTCGGCCGTATCGATCAGTCGAGAGCAAGGACAGCGGTTTGCGGTGGTGTTGGTCAATGTGGCAGAGCGAGATTTAAGCAGTGTGGTGGCTGAATCTCAGCAAAGGTTGCAGGGGTTGGGCTTGCCCGAAGGTTATCATCTGGTATTTGGTGGTCAGTTTGAAAATCAACAAAGGGTTAATCAACGCTTGAGCTGGCTGATTCCCTTGGGGATAGTGTTTATTGCCTTGTTACTGGTGGTTACCCTAAAACGTTGGTCGACCACAGCGCTTGCGCTTTCGACCATCCCGTTTGCTCTGATTGGTGGGGTTGTTGCGCTGTATTTGAGTGGCGAATACCTGTCTTTACCTGCCTCTATTGGTTTCATCGCTTTATTGGGAATTGCTATTCTGAATGGTGTGGTGATGTTAGATACCTTTAATAAGTTAGAAAGAGAAGGGGTTAACTCAAGTCAAATTTACATTGAGGGCGCCAAGCGTCGTTTAAGACCTGTGCTCATGACTGCCAGTATTGCAGCCTTGGGGTTGGTGCCCTTAGTGTTTGCCACAGGTCCTGGCTCTGAAATTCAGAGACCACTCGCCATCGTCATTATTGGTGGATTGGTGACCTCGACGCTGTTGACCTTGGTGTTGCTGCCGTTGCTTTATCAACAATTTGTGAGAAAAAACCATGTCACATCTTCAACGCGTTGAGTTAACTTGCTCTGCCGAACATTATGAATTTTGGTTACATTGGTTGTTGGCAGCCTACCAAGGCGTGATGGATGTCATGCCGATTCGACGCTATGGCTTAGCCGCTGAGCAGTTAACACGCGCTGAACAAGTGAAAGGTTATGCAGCCTATTTTCGTTTTAACCTAACCCTTTCGGCAGCTGAGTGGGAGACGTTAACACACGCCATGCAACAGCAAAAAGTGCCGATTGAAGTGAATAGGGTGTCATGAGGCTGATGTGAGACAACAAAACCCCAACCAACCTTGTCTTGCTAAAGGGTGTGGTTGGGGGGAAGAAAGTTTTTTTAAGCCTGGATCGAAATCAGTTAAAACTGTCGTTCATCAGCGTGGTGAACCAAGTGTTCATGCGTGAAAAGTTTTTCGTGGTGATGCTGTCAGCTTCAACGGCGGTGTCGGTAAAATTGCCATTAGCCCATAAGCGCATGGTTTTGCTGGCGCTATCATATTGGTAAACGCCCGTCAACCAGCTGGCGGTGGTGTTAGTAATCGGCGAATAACATGCTGAGTTGGTAACGGGTGCTGCATCGGGTGCTTGATTTTGGAAAGCGCGAACAATGGCATCTGCACAGACTTTCGCTTCTTGATTGGCAATATGTCCTGCTTTGGGTTGTGTCGTGCTACTGGCATCACCAATAATATGTACGCCTGCCATATTCGCAACCGTTGATTCGTAGTTGAGCACATTCACAGGCGCCCAGCGTCCACCGTTACATAAGTTTGTCATGATATTGGGCGCACGATGAGGCGGAATTAAGCTAATCACTTTCGCATTAATACTGTTAGTGCCGTTGTAAGTGACTGTACCCGAGCCGTCGTTATTGGCGCTTTTGGTCACACTAATACCCGTGACATTCGGAATATATTGAATATAACCTGCGTGGATGCTGTTAAACGCGGTGGTAAAACTGTGGGCTTCGGCTTGAATAGCGGGGTTTTCATCCAAAATAATCACTTTTGCCCCTGTTCTTCCACGCGATTTTAGGTAGTCGGCGACCAAACAAGCACGCTCATAAGGACCGGGTGGACAACGATAGGGTTTGGCGGGAATGCTCATTACAAAGGTATCGTTGTTACCCATGTTCGCGACTAGGCTAGCCAGTTTAGCGGTTTGTGCGCCTGCTTGCCAAGCGTGGGGATAGTTACCCGCGTAGTCGGTTGCGGTTAAACCATAGGCCTCATCCATTTGAATGCCAGGGGCAAAGATGAGCTTATCGTAAGTTAGGCTGCTATTATCGGACAAGGTGACAATTTTTTGGCTGTTATCGAAGCTGACCAAGCTTGCTTGTTTTAAGGTGACGCCGTAATTACTGACGAGGTTGGCATAGCTAAAGTTGAGGTCGGTCATTTTACGTCCCGCTGACAAAACCAAATTGCTCATGATATTAGAGACATAAATAGGGTTAGGCTCAACTAAGGTAACGCTGATACCGCTACCACCCCATAAGCGCAAATACTTGGCTGCGGTGACACCCGCCATGCCGCCACCGACAACAATCACATGCTTATTATTAATGCCCGTATTGGCTAGGGTAAAACGAATATTGTTGTTGGTGCTTTTGTTGTCATCTTCGTCATCGTCCGAAAATGCTAAGCTAGGCATTAGGCCAACACCAGCGGTTAGCATCAGTTTATGTAAAAAAGTTCTTCTGTCCATGATTGAATTTCCTATCTTTGTGGCGTGACTTGGATGCTGGCAAGATAACCTGCTAAATCCCAGAGTTGTTCTTTGGTGTAGCCTTTGGCATGCACCACCATTTCTTTGTTTTTGAACTTGAAGCGCTGTTCCATCATTTCGGCAAAGGTACTGATTTGAGTCACGCCTGTTAGACGCTCAAAACCGCCGACGCCCTGTGTGTTGTGACACTGAAAACAGTTAGAAGCGAGTAAGCGTCCTTTGCTGATATTGGGACTATCGACAGTGGCATTAGTGAGTGCTTGATGACCATCGGCATAAGCTTGAGCGCTAAACACGAGCGCTGTGCAACAAATGATGAGTGCTTTCATGATGACTAGCGCACTTGGTTAAGGTAGTTAATCAGGCTTTGTAATTGAGCATCGTTATAGCCCTGACCATGAGGTGCCATAATGTCGCTACTCGGTGTTTTACCACGATATTCGTAGACTTCACTGGCTTCGCCCCCCGATATGCGCTCGAACCCGCCTGTACCATTAGTGCCGTGGCATTGAAAACAGTTGGAAGCCAATAAGCGACCATTGTCGGTGCTGGTGATAGGTTGAGTCATAACTGTCGTGGAAGTATTGGTGTTGATGACAGGACCATAGGCTTTAGCATCTTTATAACGTTTGCGCGGTTCGTCATCGTCATTATCGTCATCGAAATGTTGATACAAGTCATCATCATCGTCTTTAACACGTCTAAAGTCTCGACCATTACTGCTGGCATAAGCATAGAGGGCCGCAGTACGTGCGTAGGTTTCTGGGTCTGTGTTGTAAGCCGTGACAGGATCTTGATAAATGCCATTGCTGCTGATACCCAAGCGTGTGGCAACTCTTTCTTTGGCGAGCGTTAGGCTCATGTTATCTAAGCTAACGTAGGCATGGACCAGACTGGTGGTTGGCGTGACGAATTGCAGAACTAAGCTGGTATCGACAACGCTGGTTAATGGGGTAGTTAATTGTATGCCTGTATCGGCATCAACCCCACCGAGTACCAGTAGTGTTTTACCGTTGGTTTCGGCAATGTTAGCAACGCTCAGGCTAAATCCACCATTATTGCCTGTTGTTGCCGTTGGCTCACCGTTATCGCACAAGCCATTATTATTGAAATCAATACACACAGTAGCACCGATAATATAACCATCAATTGCGGTGCCGCTGAGTGTGGTTGCAGTTGGTGTTATGTTAGTATCTGTGGTGTTACTGGTGCTTCCACCACCGCCACAACCAGAGATTGCGATGCAGCCCGCTAGGGGCAAAGCCCATTTTTGCATGGTGTGTTTATCCTTTTATCCGTGTTACACTTACTAACCATCGTGGTCAAGGGTTAATCTACGTCAGGTCGCTCAATTTGTGATGTCGCAGATGATGCAAAATCAGCTTTTATGACGTTATAAGACAGATGTCGGATAGCAGTAAGGATGTAAATAGTGTGGTTTAACAGCAATTTATTATTTTTCGTAGTGTTTTTGTTGACCATGCTGGGTAATGGTTGGGATGCTTGGGATGACTTGTCTCATCATGGTGCATCGGCGCATTTAAGCATTAATATTTTATTGGCCATTTTTGCCTTTGTCGGCATGGTGGTATTGTGGCGACAGTTCTCGCGTCGTGGGTTGGAATTGGCTATGGCACGCGATGCCTTGCAAGCGGCGCAAGTGTCTTTGGGTAAAACCGAGGAAAAAACAGCACGATTAATGGGCGAGTTGTCCGCCATTATTCATCGACAATTTGATACTTGGCATTTATCGGACGCAGAAAAAGAAATTGCCTTGTTGTTGCTCAAAGGCTTGTCTTTAGAAGAAATTGCAGCGGTTCGGAGCCGTTCAGAAAAAACCGTGCGTCAGCAGGCTTCAGCGATTTACACCAAAGCGGGCGTTTCAGGCAGGCATGCACTGTCGGCCTATTTTTTTGAAGACTTATTGACGGATAAACCGAGTTGAACGAGTTCAATGCAAAAATCCCTTTCTAACATCTCACCTTGTTTAAGGATGAGACTAGAAAGGGAAGTCAGAGATTTTCACACGGCTGAGTACTTTGTTTTAAGGCTTACCACCCCCAGCGGTACTGGTATCGGGAAAGCGAGAACCATCAACCCCCGCACTTAAACAGCCATTGGTAACACCTGCTTTTTTCAGCGCATTGTCGAACGACCAATAATGGTTGTAGCTACCCGCACGCAGTATCTCGAAAAAGGTTACCAAGTCTTTGGCACTGCCTGCGTCAATAATATCTTGATCTAAGTCGGTTACGTCGGTTACTTCGACTTTACAGCCAGCTTGTAATGACGCGGTTGCAGAGGCAATTCCTTCACGATACAAGGTATCGTAGAGCGTTTGTAATTCAGGTAGGGTAAACACACCTGCTGGCATTTCACTTAATTGCGAAATAGGTGTGGTTGGGTGAGCCAGATTATAGTTGTCAATCACTGCCTGTGTTTGACTGTATTTAGCCAGTAGCGCTTCCATACTGCCAACATGCTGGGTTTCGGCATTGGTAGCAATGTTTTTTAACGAGTTGGCTGGATAAACTGCATTTAAGGCGAGGTACAGGTCTTTAGCTAGTTTTTCTTCATTCCACATGTAGTGCAAGCTGTGAAGCTGTGCCTCTGTGAGTGTATAGACGGGCAGGCTGTTTAACACGGTAATTAAATTACTTTGGTTGGCTGTGTCTAAGGTTTCGCTGACCATTTGTTCATTTAAACTGGCACTGAGTTCGGTCATTAACACCTGCTCTAACTGTGTCGCTGTAGCCGTTGATGCTTGATACTGGGCAATGCGGGTTTGAATCGCCGTGGTTAAACTGTTAAATGTCTCAAGGCTGAGTTGAGATAAATCGGTAGTTGTGTTTTGCGCCCAATAGCGATAAAGTTCGTCGCTTAATGCGGCGATCATTTTATCGTTACTGGGAAGGTTGTAGGCTAATTGGCTTTCAGTAAAACCTAAGGTAATGAGCTTATCTTTAATGGCAGTATTACTTGCCAGAGTCGAAGCAAGGGTGACAGCTTGACCGCTGCTCATACTGCGTAAACTCAATTCACCCGCTTTAACATCGCCAGCATCGATAATACCATTGCGATTCACGTCGATGTAACCGCCTGTGGTTTTGAGCGGATAGGCAGGGATATTATTGGTGAAGGCATAGTTGCCATTACCTAAGCTGTTGGCGGGAAAGCCGTGTGCATCAAGAAGATTGGTGAAGAGTAAGGGGCCGCGTTCAACGCTATAAGTGGCTGAAGTGGCAGGGGCGTTGCCACCGCCTCCTGCTCCACCTCCAGCTGTGCTACCGCCACCGCAGGCGGTTAATAGGCCGCTGGTCATTAACATGGCAATCGCGTAATGAAGTTTCATGATGATGTTGTTCCTAAAAGCTGGGTTGATTCTGTGGTTTGATACGAAAAGGTGGACTTAATAGCTACTCGAATGCTGTCCTTTACCCTTGCCCTGACCACCGCCTTGACCATATTTAGCACCACCGCCTTGTCCGCCACCTTGACCTTTTCCTTGCTGTTGGCGTTCACTGTTGGCTTGTTGTTGACGCTGGTTGTCTTGTTGCCATGAGTTGTCACGCTGTTGCTGTTGTTGATATTCGTTACGACCTGGTGATACGAGGGTGTCATCGGCAAAAGTAACTAAGCTGGTGAATAGTCCCATGCCAGCCATTAAGGGTAATACTGCGTTTTTCATAAAGGAAACTCCGTGGTTGAGTGATTGAATATTTGCTTGACGTTTGTCGTTGCGATGGTGCTATTATTGAAAAAAGGTTTTTCAA
Organism: uncultured Francisella sp.; assembly: GCA_964519885.1. GTDB lineage: Bacteria > Pseudomonadota > Gammaproteobacteria > Thiomicrospirales > Thiomicrospiraceae. The sequence continues at coordinate 34,313 of CAZFLX010000022.1, forward strand.
AAGTGTTTCAAAAATGTCAAAACAAATTCAACCGCGTGTGTTGTTGCTCGATGATGATGCCGATATTCGTTTGCTCTTAACAAAACTCTTGCAGCAATCGGGATTTGACGTGACAGCCGTGTCCAACATTGCTGAATTCGAGCGCAGCTTGCAGTTGCTTAACGTCGATGTGTGCTTGATGGACTGGATGCTAGCGGGTGAAAGTGGTTTGACGGCCGCCGAGAAATTGGCACGGCAGCCTAATCGTCCGCCTGTGTTAATGTTGTCGGCCAATGCGACTTTAGATCAGCGTTTACAAGGCTTGGCGGTGGTTGATGATTACTTAACCAAACCCTTTGAACCTGCTGAATTAATCGCGCGTTTACACGCATTGCTCAGACGTTTTCGCAGCGATAAAACCACCAGTGTGTTGCAGTTGGGCAAGTGGCAGGTCGATAGCCAGCGTCAACAATTACGCACAGCGGACACGATTGTCGAGTTGACTGCAAAAGAGTGGCAGTTGGTGTGGTATTTGGTGCAACGACCGCATCGAATTGTCAGTCGGGAGCAGTTGCTCGATGCGTTAAATGAGGCTGAATCGGGCGCTAGGGCGATTGATATTCGTATTTCACGCTTGCGCAAAAAAGTAGCCGATGAAGCCTTTATCGAAACGGTTTGGGGGCAGGGATACCGTTTAGGTGAGCATCTGGTGAGTGTTTTATGAAGCAACTCAGTCGTCGGTTGCTTTGGTTGGTATTGCTGTTGCAATTGTTGGTGATGCTATTGGTGTTTTTTTCGGTTGCCATGCCTTTAGCCAAGCGTTCTGCCAGTGATTTAGCGGGATTAATGGCGATTTCTGCCAAAACTTGGCAAGAACTTTCCGTCGAGCGTCGCGTTGCGTTTGTGCAAAGCTTGCAAGAAGACACGGGATTAACCATCGAGCGGGGTGTGTTGCCGAATATTGATGAGGCTTGGAAGCCTCATTGGTATGCTGATTGGGTCGAACAAGCCCTGATTGCGCAAGGAGAGCATTCCAGTCAAGTGCATATTCAGCAGGGTATTGTCGAGGCACTGTTGCTGATTGAAGATGAACCGATTGTGTTGCGCTCTCCCAGTCCGCGCTTAGGCTGGATTTTTGGTCTGTTTTTTTGGGTTAGCTTGCTCACTATGTCGGGAACGGCATTGGCCTTATGGTGGCAAGGGCGTTGGCAACGACAAATGTTGCGTCAACAAATTATGTTGTCGGGATTAGCCCATGATTTACGCACCCCCTTAACGCGCCTGCAATTGCAGTTGGCACTATTGCCGCAACTAGACGCTTCAGAACAGAAGCTGTTTAGTGAGCAAATTCAGCGCATGTCGGAACAAATTGAAACCGCGCTACTGTTGGCTCAAGGTGAAAAGAATCGGCCATTACCTCAACAAAGCATGGAGCAAATGTGGCAAAGCTGGCAAGTCAGTTTTCCCGCTGTGAACTTTTTTTGTGAGTCCGATCCACTGCTGAATTTAACTGTGCCAAAACTGTTAGAGCGTGTGGTGCAGAACTTGATTGTGAATGCTCAAGTGCATGGTCAGGGGAAGGTCAGTGTGAGTTTAAATCAGCAACACAATGGCTGGAAGTTGAGCGTAACCGATGAAGGTGAGGGCGTGCCTGAAGCGGTATGGAAAGCAGTGAAAGCCTATCAACGTCCACAATCACAAGGCGTGGGGTTGGGGCTGCTCAGTAGTCTGTGGTTAGCCGAGTTAATGCAATTGCGCTTAATGCCTTGTAAAGGTGGTATGAGTATCACGCCTTTGCCGTAAATTTCATACAAATGTATCAAAGTAAACCACCACGATTGACTTACAATAGTGGGCTAGCTGGTTTGGATTAGGAGAGACGGAGCATGACAACATCCATTTGGAAGCGTTCGGCAATTAGGGCAGGACTTATTACGGCTGCGGTGATGGGCTATCTTATTTACACCGATGCGTTCACGCCCGAAACTGCTTCCACAGCGTCTGTCACAGCAACGCCATCCGCGAGTAACGAGATTCGCCCTTTAGTTGGTGATATGACACCACCTGCTCATTTCAGTAATCCTTATGCGCAAGTGCCAGCTCAGTGTTACATTGAAACGGCGAGTGGCACGCAAAACGCCTGTTTGTTTTGTCATACCAATGGCGTGTGGAAAACGGGTATGGGTAATAACAATCCGCAAGCAGGCGCTTTTGCTGACATTGGCAATTTTCAACTCGAATACAGCTTTGCACCTTACGACAATACCACCCCTTTAGCGACCATTAATCGCTGGGAAAACACCCTTTACCCCGAAAAACTGGCGGCGCACGTAGCGAGTTTGGGCATTGATACCAATGCTTGGGATATGCAGGCTTATTTGCGCCAAGATAACTGGAGCAAGGCCTACGCGCAGCGTCCAAAGCAAGATGCTTATTGGGACGCGGGTGGCGAATCGCCATTGCGTTTATTGCCTGCGTTAAATCCTGCTGACTTGCCCGCTCAAGCCGACGGCTTTGTGCGCAGTCAACGCATTGAAGCGGGCTTTTATAAAGACGAACAAGGCGTGATGACGGGCTGGCGCGCCATTAACTTCATGCCTTATGGCATTTTTAGTCCACAAACGGGTTCGGTTTCAGGCATTTATATTCGCTTGCCTGTGGCGTTTATGCAGAATGAACAAGGCAAGTTTGATACCGCCATTTACGCCCAAAATCTCGATTTACTGGCTAAAGCGGTACAGGATCGCTTGACGGACAGTGATGTGAAAACCTATCTAGGTAAGGCCAAGTCGATTGCGGTGCAAAAGGGCGTTTATCCCGTCGGCACGGAGTTTGCGCATCCCTTACATTATGTCGATATGGATGCCGATGGCAGTGATGCCAGTGTCAGCCGCTTCCCTGGCACACGCAGCCAACGGGTAAAAGAAGTGCGTTACATGATTAAATGGGAAGACTATAACCCCAATGGTCAACGCCCCACGGCTGGCGCTGAGCCCACCGCCATTATGGGCAGTGATGCTCAGGGTTGGGTGGATAATGGTGCGGGTTGGTATCTGGTTGGTTTTATCGAAGATGCCAAAGGCGATTTGCGCCCTCAGCAAAAAGAAGAAATGATGCAATGTATCGGCTGTCACTCGGGTGTGCGCGAAACCGAAATGCCGACTTTTACCAGCGGTGTTGGTAATACCGTCGATTCAACTTGGTCTTTCCCGCGTCAATTACCCAATGGCATGGGCTGGCAAGAAATGAATTATCTAGGTTACAACAAAACCAAGGGTACAACCCTTGCCGAACCGCACAATCGAGATAAGGATGTGGGTGAGTATCGTTTGTTTTTAGAGCATGTGGTAGGCGCGAATTTGTACGGGCAAATGCCAGGTTCGATGGAAGCTTTCCTCAGTCAACACATCACACAAGCCAAAGGCTACTCAGCCGACTGGCCTGCGATTGATACGCAAAGCGCCCAAGGTTATAAAAACAGTAATTTGCTGCGTCAAAAGCTGTTGCGTGAGCTGACCGCTAAAGGCGATTACCTGAATGCACAGGGTCATATTCATGCGGGTTTGTTTTATCCTCCTAAAGTCGATGCCTTGGTCGCGGCGGCGCGTTATCGTCAGGTGGTGGTGACACAAAGCTTCACTAAGGGTAAAGATGTGTTTGCGCAAACGCCCCACACCTTCAAAGCCATGCGTACGCCCGACAATCAACCCTTAAAATTAGATGGCAAACCTCACGCTTTTGGTGAAGTGATTAGTGAACGCAGTGTGGAATTAGATGATCCTGCCAGTGTTACCTATCGCGCTGGGGATAGCTTAACGGAAATTAACCCTGAACTGCCTTTTGAGCAGGGTGGTACTTATTGGCCTGATTATCGACCATTTGTGAAGTAGCTAGCCAAAGCCTACTTTTTTCCACTTAACCACTTGAAAGCCATAAAATAACTTGATATTCTGTGTCAACATTGTTTATCAACTCATTGACACAGGATAACGCTATGCACCACACTGGTATCAGCACAGCACAGCACAGCACAGCACAGCACAGCACAGCACAGCACAGCACAGCACAGCTAACTAATTTTTCTTTTTTTCGCACCCCATTAGCCACTGCCATACAGCTGATTTGCTTAACCAGTACGCTCGCCGCTTGCGGTGGTGGTGGTAGCAGTAGCAGTAGCACGCCAGAACCCACCCCTGCGCCAACGCCTGCACCGCTGCAATCGGTTTCGGGTTATGTAGTTGATGATCCCCTAGCCGGCGCACAAGTCACACTCACCAACACCACCACAGGCGCTGTGCTTGCAACAGGTACTTCGAATAGTGATGGTAGTTACACGCTAAACACCACACCCAATCCGCCTTATCGTGTCAGTGCGACAGGCGGTACGCTCAATGGTCAACCTTTCCCTGGTACGCTGACTGCCAGTTGTGACTTACCAACATCCTGTCATGCCACGCCTTACAGCAGTGCGCTTGACCGACTAATACAAACACGCAATATGGGCTACGAGCAAGCGAAAAGCCTGTTAGTAGCCCGTTTAGGGTTCGACTTTGACCCCTTTATGCTAGAGCTAGAAACAGGCACAGCGGTTAATCCCACACAATTCGATTTAGCCGCCGCACGTAATGCTTTTACCAGCCAAGCTGCCATTGACGCTTGGATTACCGCCTTAGCCGCCGCAGCCGAAAATCCAGCCAACCCTTTACCTTCTGGTGCAGCCCCAACAGCAGCTCCAACAGAAGCCCCAACAGCAGCTCCAACAGCAGCTCCAACAG
>CAZFLX010000023.1:0-38903 GCA_964519885.1 uncultured Francisella sp.
CGATGATCGTGTTGAAAGCCGAATTTAGCAAATCTGGTCGTAATGCTGCCGTTGTTAAAATGAAACTGAAAAACCTATTGACAGGTGCTGGTACAGAAACCGTGGTTAAAGCAGATGACAAATTTGATCAAGTGATTTTAGAAAAGAAAACTTGTACTTATAGCTATTACGCTGATCCTTTATACGTTTTCATGGATGAAGAATACAATCCTTACGAAGTCGAAAAAGAAAACCTGGGTGATGCCCTTAACTATATCGAAGAAGGCATGACTGATGAAGTGGAAGTCACTTTCTACGAAGGCAAGCCAATTACCGTTGAATTCCCCACTATCATCAATCGTAAAGTGGTTTACACCGAAATGGCTGTACGTGGCGATACCTCGGGCAAAGTAATGAAACCAGCTCGTTTAGCTAGCGGTTTTGAACTTCAGGTTGCTGCCTTTATCGAAACGGATGAAATGATCGAAATCGATACACGCACGGGTGAATTCCGTAAGCGCGCTTCTTAATTGAATCGTCTCGATCGCTTATCGCGCATGAAGCACCCTTTGGGTGCTTTTTTGTTTCCGCTTTACAAGATGATATAATAAGACAATGTAATTTTTTGGACTAATCATGACTCAACACTTCGCTTCTATCCCGATGCAAACCATTGGCCCAATTAGGTTGATTGGTGATATTGAAGATGAAATCATGGTTCCTTTAGCGACTTATGAAACTCCCCTATGGCCTTCGGTGAATCGAGGGGCGCGTGTTTGCTCTGCTGCAGGCGGCATTCGAGTGACTTTACTAAATGAGCACATGAGTCGCTCTTTTACCGTTGAAGCTGATAATGCCCAAGTAGCCCGTCGCATTAGTCTGGAGTTAGAAACTCGCTTTGCCGAAGCGGGGGAAGTGGTGGCTGCGACCAGTCGTTTTGCCCGCTTAAAGTCACTCAACACACGAATTGTCGGACGCTTAATTTATATTCGACTCGACATCTACAGTGGCGATGCCTCAGGTCACAATATGGTGACTCAATCTGCCGAACATCTGCAAAACTGGGTGTTGACTCAGTGGCCAGAACTCAGCTACGTAACCATTTCAGGCAATTACTGCACAGATAAAAAAGTGTCAGCCGTCAACAGCATTGAAGGTCGTGGTAAATCCGTCATTGCCGAATGCACCCTGCCCGCTAAACTGGTGGCACGTTATTTAAAAACCACGCCGCAGCGCTTTGTCGAATTACACATTCGTAAAAACCTGATTGGCAGTATTCTGGCGGGTAGTTTAATGTCGGCTAATGCCCATGCCGCCAACATGTTACTGGCTTTTTATTTAGCCACGGGGCAAGATGCGGCCAATATCGTCGAAGGCTCTCAAGCGATAGATCACGCTGAAGTGTTAGATGATGGGAGTTTATACTTCTCCGTTAGCCTACCCAATTTAGTTGTTGGCACCGTCGGCAATGGTAAGGGTTTGGATTTCGTTACTGATAATCTGGCATTAATGGGCTGCACCCCCAATACTGAAGCAGGTAGCAGTGCACGCCGTTTGGCGATGATTTGTGCCGCAGTGGTACTCTGTGGTGAATTGTCACTCCTTGCCGCCCAGACTAATCCCGGTGAATTGATGCAATCTCATCGCAAACTCGAAAGGCATCAGTCAGCATGAGTATTGGTCAACGCAAGCTCGACCATATCCATCACCTCGTTAATGACCCCTTGGTCGATCGTCAAGGTGGTTATTTTGATGCCTTCCGCTTGCTGCATAACGCCCTACCCGAATGCAATTTATCCGATGTTGACATGCGTTGTGAGTTTTTGGGCAAGCCCTTATCTGCTCCCTTACTCATTTCATCGATGACAGGCGGCGATCACCCAGAACTCTTAGCGATTAACCGACGTTTAGCCGAAGCCGCTGAACACTGTGGTGTTGCCTTAGCCGTTGGCTCGCAACGCATTCAATTTGAAAACGATGCGGCTGCGCAGAGTTTTAATTTGCGTCAATTTGCTCCGAACATTCCACTCATTGCCAACTTAGGCGCAGTGCAACTCAACTATCAACTGAATGCCACTCATGCTCAAGCTGCCATTAACCAATTGGATGCCGATGGACTCTATTTGCATCTTAATCCCCTACAAGAAGCCATTCAACCCGAAGGTGATACCAACTTTTCTGACTTATGGCAAAAGATCAGCGATTGCCAACAACAAATTAATCGGCCGATCTTGTTAAAAGAGGTTGGCAGTGGACTGTCTCCTGATCTCATTCGTCAGGGATTGTCACAAGGCATTGAATACTTTGATGTAGCGGGCAGTGGCGGCACTTCCTGGAGTCGTGTGGAGCAATTACGCAGTTCAGGCGATCCCATGGGATTGACCTTTCAAGACTGGGGACTACCTACCCCTTGGATATTACAGCAATGCCGTCCCCTCGCCCCTCAAGCCCAGCTGATTGCCAGTGGTGGCTTACGTAATGGTGTAGATGTGGTAAAATCATTGGTCTTAGGTGCTCGCATCGCCGGCATGGCAGCGCCTTTTTTACAACCTGCGATGGAGTCCACACAAGCAGTGATTGATCGAATTGAGCAAGTTAAACAAGAAATTCGCATTAGCTTGTTTTTAATGGGTAATACTAGCCTTAAAGACGTTTGGCTCAATAAACACCTTATCGTTGATTTAGCAGAAGGTTCTCGTCGATGACTATTGGCATTCAGCGCATCAGTTTTTATACCGCGCCCTTCTATTTGGATATGGGGGCTTTTGCTCAGGCTCGTGGTGAAGATGCGGATAAATTTCATGTTGGTATCGGTCAAGACCAAATGAGTGTCATCTCTCCCGACGAAGATATTGTCACCTTAGCGGCCAATGCTGCCCTACCCATCGTAAAAGAATTTGATCCACAAAGTTTTACTGCGGTACTCTTTGCTACCGAAAGTGGCATTGACCAATCTAAATCGGCTGGAGCATTTGTGCATGGACTCTTAGGGTTATCATCTCGTTGTCGTGTCGTTGAACTTAAACATGCCTGCTACGCTGGTACTGCCGCGTTACAAATGGCGGTTAATATGGTGCGCGTCAATGCCAATGAACGCATTTTGGTCATTGCTGCCGATGTGGCACGCTATGAATTAGGTTCTCCCGGTGAAGCAACTCAAGGCTGCGGTGCTGTCGCTATGCTGGTTAGTAATCAAGCGGATGTTCTGACGATTGAAGCAGGTTCTGGCTACTACACCGAAGATGTGATGGACTTTTGGCGCCCTAACTATCGTGACACCGCCTTGGTCGATGGTAAATATTCAACCATGGTTTACCTTACTGCGCTTAAACACGCTTGGCAACACTTTCACGAAAGTCGCGGCCTAGATTACGCTGACTTTGCGCGCTTCTGTTACCACTTGCCCTTTACCAAAATGGCCATTAAAGCGCATAGCCGCTTAATGAAGCTAACGGGGCAAGAAGCTAATGAAGCCGCTATTGAGCAGGCTATGGGCGCATCACTTAAATACAATCGCACCGTCGGTAATAGCTATAGTGCCTCGCTATATTTTGGTTTAATTTCATTGCTAGAAAATGATGCCGATAACCTAGCAGGTCAACGTATTGGACTATTCAGCTATGGTTCGGGTTGTGTGGGGGAGTTTTTTAGCGGTGTGGTTGCTGAAAACTACCGTAACTTTCTCTACAACAAGCAACATCAAAACCTACTCGCTTCGCGTAAAGAATTATCTTTCTCTCAATACCTCGATTTCTATAAACAATTTGGTGAAGTCGAACGCAATGACAATATTGAAATCCCGACTTACAGTCGTGGGCACTTCCGCCTGAGCGCCATTCGCGCTCACAAACGCCAGTATGAGCAAAGCTAAAAAGTTCGCTTCGCTTACTCCCTTAGCGTTTTTATAGGTCACTTGTATGTTTAGCAGCCAAGCACCGAGTAAGCTGATTTTAGCGGGCGAACACAGTGTGGTTTATGGAGCGACTGCCATAACCACCCGCTTGGCTTGGGCTACGCACTGCGACATTCAGGCAGCCAACACGGGAGTCTTGCAACTATCGAACGGTCAAATAATCGCTTGGGATAGTTATAGCCTGAACCTGCATTGGCAACAGATTCAACGACGTCACCAGCAATGGCAACAAGATGCGACTGAGCCATTACTCACGCAGATGACTGACCTTCCCTTAGCCGTATTAGCACTTTGGCAACAACACTACCCATTGCCAAGCTTATCCATTCAGATTCGCAGTGATATTCCTATCGGACAAGGGCTAGGCTCTTCAGCCAGTTTAATTATTGCCCTGATTCAAGGTCTCTGCCAAGCAACCGCTACCCCACTTTCCCTATCACAAATTCAACAAATGGCTACACAATGTGAGCAATTAGCTCATGGCAAATCATCTGGGTTAGATGTTGCCGCCATTTTATTCAGTGATCGCTTACACTGGAAAGAGGGAAAAATAACCGAACTACCTACTCGCTATCCCCTGCCGGGTTATTTGGTGTTTACGGGTAAAGCGCAAAGTACGACCGCCGATTGCGTCGGCTGGGTGAAGCAACATCACGCAAATAACGAAACACTCTGGTCAAGGATGAACCACTTAAGCGAGCAAATTGCTGTCTGCCTCGATGAACCTGATTCACGTTTAGCCTTAGCACAACCGATTCATAGCTTGCAGACTTGCTTGGTTACATTGGGCGTTGTGCCAAAACCAGTGCAAGCCTTTGCCCAATCTGCATTTGAAAGGGGCTGGGCGGGCAAACTCTGTGGTGCGGGGAGTATTGGTGGTGACGGCGGCGGCTTTTTTTGGTTATTAGCCGACCAAGAACCCCAGGTACTTTGCCAAGCTTTTGGCTATGACTATTGGCGTTTGTCAGACTTAAGCGCCAGCAATTCTCAACTGGAAACCATGGTATGAATCAACCCTGGCATAGTCGCGCTCCAGGCAGTTTAATGCTGTTTGGTGAACATGCGGTATTGCACGGAAAACCCGCCATTGCTTGCGCCATCGACCACTGGCTGAACATTGAGTGGCAACAGCGTGACGATCATCAAATTCACATCGTTACCGATTTTATTGAACATAACACCGACTGGCAAACGCTGACACCAGAACCCAAACTCAGTTTTGTCATGACATCGCTCGAGCTTTTCCGTAAGCAATACCCGCAAGCCTGCCAACAAGGTCTGAATATTACCATTCGCAGCGAAATTAACTCGACCCAAGGGTTAGGCAGTTCCAGTGCGGTGGTGGCTGCGATGGTAACGGGGCTTTCTAGCCTAACTGACGCTCTAGCTTCCATCGAGGCACGTTTTCAACTGGGACTTGCCTGCATCCGAGCGGTACAAGGCACAGGCTCCGGAACTGATTTAGCCGTTGCGTTAAGTGGCGGAATTATTCGTTTTGACCCTAAGCAACCTAGCATAGAACGCATCGCTGAACAATTACCCATTGTCAGTGTTTATTGCGGTTATAAAACGCCCACCCCGCAAGTGATTCGACAAGTACAGGCGCTATGGCCAGATCATCACCCTTTATTGGAAAACTGGCTTAACTGGATCAGCCAAATTACCGATTTAGCCGCAACAGCTATTCAACATAACAACCTAGCCGAAGTGGGTCGTTGTATGAATATGGCGCATGGTTTAATGCACGGCTTAGGCGTGAGTGATGCAACCCTCGATAGCATTGCACATCGATTACGCGCTTGTGAAGGACTGTTTGGCGCTAAAATCTCGGGTTCAGGACTGGGTGACTGTGTGATTGGGTTAGGCACGCCAAGCACACCATTCACTGATGCCCTCTCTGTTCACACCAGTGCGCTGGGCGCGCATTGCTTTTAGCAATACTACTTTTTTAGAGACACTTTATGCTGACCGCACAAGCTTGTATTCAACACATTATTCCCAAAACCATAGCCGACTTTAGCCGTGAAGGGGTGGCATTTGCACCTGTTAATATTGCACTCATTAAATATTGGGGCAAACGAGATACCGAACTCAACTTGCCTGTTACCGACAGTCTTTCCATCGGTTTGCGTACCCTAGGCACGCATACGCGTATTCGTTGGACGGAAGGAAAGGATCAAATCTGTTTGAACGGTGAGAACTTAGGCTTCGATCATCCCTTTGTTGAACGCACGCGTCTCTACTTGGACTTGTTCCGCCCTAATCCGTCACTGGGTTTTATCATCGACACCCAAAACGATGTGCCAACAGGCGCTGGACTGGCTTCTTCCGCATCGGGTTATGCCGCTTTAGTGCTCGCACTGAATGACCTATGCCAATGGCAACTCAGCAAAACTCAATTGTCTATTTTGGCACGCATTGGTTCGGGTAGCGCCAGCCGTTCATTATGGGATGGCTTGGTACATTGGCACGCGGGGTGTCAAACCGATGGCATGGACAGTTACGCCACCCAGATTAATCAACAATTACCCGCTTTACGTGTGGGATTATTGACACTCTCTCGCAAAGCCAAACCGATTAGTTCACGCTTAGGGATGCAACAAACGGTACATGGACTTAGCCTGTATCCCGCTTGGAAACCCATGGTTGAACAACACTTAACCCAACTGCAAGCCGCCATTGCCGTTCAAGACATAGCTCAAATTGGCAAGATTAGCGAACATAACGCGCTATCCATGCACGCCACCATGTTATCCGCATCCCCCGCTTTATGTTATTTTCTACCCGAAACCATCGCCAGCTTGCAAACTCTCTGGCAAGCGCGCAATGAGGGTCTGGCATGTTGGGCAACGCTCGATGCTGGCCCTAATGTGAAACTTTTGTTTGACCAACGCAATGAAGCCGACGTTAAAACCTGCTTCCCTGACGTGAGTATTGTGCAGCCGTTTGCTTAACGATGATTAAGTGGCTGAACACTCACGATTTCATGCCACAACTGACTGATAATGACCTGAGATACATCAACAGAACCCGTGGTCCAAAAGCGCACAGATCCGACCTCATTGCCACTCGCTAGACACTCATGCTCGACGAGTTTGCGTTGTAATTGACGCGCAATAGCAGATGAAGGATCGATAATCGTCACCTGCTCACCCGCTACGTCACGAATCACTGCATTCAAAAACGGATAATGGGTACAGCCCAATACCAAGGTATCAACTCCCTGTGCTAATAAGGGCTGAACATGCTTCTTGACCAGCGCTTTAACGCCTTCACCCTGCAACTGCCCCTGCTCCACCGTTTCCACAAAACCCGAACAAGCCTGTAACAGTACTTTTATATCCTGACCGTGCTCGGCAATTAGCCGATTGACGTTAGCACTACACAAAGTCTGCGTGGTTGCCAAGACACCCACGACACCACTTTTGGTTTGCAATCGTGCGGGTTTAATGGCAGGCTCCATGGCGATAATCGGTACGGGACACCACTGACGCAAGCCGTCCACCGCCACACTGGTCGCCGTATTACAAGCGACCACAATTGCTTTCACCTGTTGCGTTAAGAAAAACTGAACGATTTGCTCGCAGCGTTGTTGAATGTACTCGCACGACTTATCGCCATAAGGAGCAAAGCCTGAATCAGCCACATAGCAAAGCGCCTCTTGTGGCAGTAATCGGCGAATTTCTTTCAGTACCGATAAGCCACCTACACCCGAATCAAACACACCAATCGGCGCATCAGACATCAGCATTGACCTTTGTTTCAAATTGCACTAAGTCCATCGCTTCACGCAACACGTCTAAATTAGCATCGGACTTATACATATTCGCGCTTAAGTAACGTCGCCATTGACGAGCGCCCTTTTGACCCACAAACAAAGCCAACAAATGCTGTAACATTAAGCCGATGGGTACGCCCTCAGCAATGGCCTCAGCTAAGTAATCTTCATAAACAGCCAGAGCCGCCTTAGGATCAGTAAACGGATTCTCCGCCCCATAATACAAACGATCCGCATCATGCAAAGCCCAGGCATCATCCATAATCAACCGCCCAAGCATGACACCATCCACCGCTGGCAAGCCTTCATAGCTGTCTAAATGGTCTAAGCCTTGTGATAATGATTTAATATCACCATTAATGATGATTTCCAACTTTGGAAACTGTGCTTTTAATTCATGCACCATGCGCCAATTAATGGGGGGCTTATGACGATTCTCTTTTGGACTTAACCCCTTCAGCCACGCTTTACGCGCATGGACAATAAAGGTCTGACAACCCGCTTCAGCAACGATTTCGACAAACTGGCAAAGTTCATCAAAACTTTCTTGCTCATCAATACCAATGCGATGTTTAACAGTAACGGGAATCTTAACAGCTGACTGCATGGCATTAACCGCTTCTGCAACAACTTGCGGAGTTGCCATTAAGCAAGCACCAATCCCGCCATTTTGTACCCGATCAGAAGGGCAACCCACGTTCAGATTAACCTCGTCATAGCCCCATTCTTCTGCCCAGCGCGTACACTGCGCCAAGCGTTGCGGGTCGTGTCCACCCAGTTGTAAGGCTATGGGATGCTCACAATCGGCGTACTGCAAAAAACGCTGTTTATCACCATGAATTAACGACTGATCGACCACCATTTCGGTGTACAACCAGGTGTGTTTAGACAGTAATCGCAGAAAATAACGATAATGCCGATCGGTGACTGCCATCATAGGGGCAACACTCAAACGACGAGCAGGCAGGACAATCGACATAATGAAATCTTTGCTGAATGGTGAATTGAAATTAGGGTTTAATTATAGCGGAATTTGCACCCATCATGGGCAACGCCATATAAGCGACTTCTTCATAAGGATGGGCATCGAGTAACGCTTGAACGACTGCTGGCAACAGATCAGCCTGACAAACAGTTTCGACCTTAACCTCATCAACCTGTTCGATACGATTAACTTCACCTAAAAATGGTTGAGCACCAGCCAGCGGACGGAATTGTCCTTGACCCAAGGTTTGCCAACTACAGCAATCGTAGTTACCCACCTTACCTGCACCAGCGGCAAAAATCGCTGTTTTTACCGCTTCTGCATGGCTAACGGGCACATAAAAAGCCAAATGAACCAGCTGATTCATAACCACTAATGATTAAAGCGTTTGCGCCAAGCGTTGCAAGTGCTGATTAATGTGAAACATTGCCTCACCCGATTGACCTTTAAATGCTACCAAAGCGATTTGGTCTAAAATGCCACGAAACAATACTTCTTCTTCGCGCTGTTCGGCAATAAACCACTGCAGCATATTAAAGGTGTTAAAATCGCGTTCATCTAAGGCAAGATTGGCAATGGCATTAATCATCGCGGTCACCTTTTGCTCGTGAGCATAAGCCGCCTCAATCACCTCAACCAGATTATTGTAATCGGCTCGTGGTGCATCTAATGCACCGATACGCACAGGCGCACCACATTCAAACAAATAATGAATGAACTTATCACGATGCTCTAATTCTTCTGGTACGTGTTTTTTGAAAAACTCGGCAGCTCCCGCTAAGCCTTTATCCTCACACCAAGCCGCCATTTGTAAATACAAGTTAGAGGCGAACATTTCAGCATTCACTTGCGCATTTAACTTTTCAATAATGTTGGCTTTCAGCATGATTTTTCTCCACCTTGGTGTTATAGATTGTTCTGTATGATTACCCGCAAATACTGGGTCGATAACACATCACAAAACCCTTAATACCAGTTTAACATAAGCCAATTATTTGTGCGATAATCGCAAAAGAATCAAAAAAGTTCATCTCATGTCAGTCGTCTGCAAGGAGTTAATCGTGTTCAAGTACCTCGTTATCCTGATGCTGCTATTACTTACGGCTTGCGGACGAACCGTTGCCTTCAAAGATGGCGCAGTTTCCGATCAAAAAGTTCACGATGCTGACTACAATCTGTGTGTGCAAGAAGCAAGACCACTCTACCCAACCAAGTGGATACAACAACCCTATTGGGTGCAAGTGCCTGTTTATGGACGTAGAATTCATGATGGTCGTGAAGTTTGGTACGTCAGTCATTATCAACCGCGCATGCGCTTTGAAACCTTCGATGCCAACGAACTCGAGCGCGAAGCTTATATCAATCGCTGTATGTCGGCTAAAGGCTACACCTATAAATACTTGTCTAAAGATGAGTTGGAAGCGATGGGATTAAATTGATGAAAAACCTTACTTTAAACATAGCGAACAACATGCAACATTTTGTTGTTTTTGGCGCCAGCGGAACTATCGGTTCGGCGTTGGTGCATGAATTAGCTCGACGTTATCCCCTAGCGCAGATCAGTGCTGTCTCGCGTCAATCCACTTATTTCTCTGCTACCAATGTACAATCTTATGTTGTGAATTATCTCAACGAAGCCCAATTAAATGATTTAGCCGTTCAATTACCAACCATAGATTGGCTCATTATTGCCACCGGTATTTTGCATGATGAGACAGCAAAACCTGAAAAATCTATCCGGGATTTTAGCGCTGAAAAGTTTGCGCATGTCTATGAAGTGAATGTCATTGTTCCCGCTCTGATAACAAAATACTTAATGCCTAAATTGGCTAAACATCAACCTGTCAAGCTTGCCGCCTTGTCGGCACGCATTGGCAGTATTTCAGATAATCGGCTAGGCGGATGGTATGCTTATCGAGCTTCTAAAGCGGCACTCAATATGCTTCTAAAAACCCTATCAATCGAACTGAAGCGCAGTAACTCACTGTCTGTGGTAGTTGGATTGCACCCAGGAACCGTTGACAGCCCACTTTCCAAACCTTTTCAAGCACACATTGCAAAGGAAAACCTGTTTACACCTGCCAGAGCGGCAACACAATTAATTGACGTGCTGGAAGGGCTAACCCCAGAACAAACAGGAAACTGTTATGCTTTTGATGGCTGTTTGATTGAACCTTAAACAAACTAATATTGAGACCAAATGATGCTAAGGATAAATCATGAATATTTCTAATCGCCAGCGTCAAACGCTGTTAGCTTATTTGGGCGCTCTTCCCTTTGTGGCGACTGCCCTATTGATGAGCATGGGTATTCACAATATTCCCTTTGTGGGCCCTCTTTTTTCAGCAATTTCTGTTTATGCCTTGATTATTGCCAGCTTTATGGCCGGCAGTCACTGGGGGCAGCAACTTGGCTTTTCGGATAAATGGCGCTTTAAATTACAAATCACAACCAATATTCAGGCTGTAGGCTTGTGGCTGGCTTATGTGTGGTTGGATAACTCATGGTTCATGCTAGTGTTAATCACCAGCTTTTTAATTTCGTTATGGCTCGATCAACAACTTAAGCAAGCACAGCTGATTGAAGCAGCATATTGGCAAACCCGTTTAAAGGTGACCATTATCGTGGTGCTATCTTTGGTTATCATTGGCATAGTGAAGACTGGCTAGAATTACCTAGCAGTTTTTATTGAAATTTATTGGCGCCTGCAAACGCTCTGAAATCAACAACCTAAGTTTCATAATCTACGCCACGAAACCGCTACACGTCTCTTTGAGGCAGGGCTTAACGTTATAGAAGCCGCCAGTGTGACAGCACACAGAGAATTGCACATGTTGCAACGCTACACGCATTTGAAGCCTGCCGATATTGCTGATAAGCTGAACCGTAAAAACACTTGACACAACCACACAAAGTTATCAAAATGATAGCTATCAATTTGATAGGCAGAATAATGACAATTGAAGCAACAACGGTGAGCTTTCCACTTCAAGAGAAAATTGCCAGAAAAATTTTACAAGACTTAGCGCTTAATGCTTCTCACAAAATTCGTTTTGGTTCCCACGCTAAACAAAGAATGATAGAAAGAGGCATTACCACCAAACAAGTGATGACTGTGTTACAAGACAATGCTAGTCGTTTCACCGAAAAGCCGCATTTAACAGCCAGCGCAAGCTGGAAGTTTAATTTGCAAGGTTTCGCTGCTGGCGAGATCATTGAAGTGGTCGTTGATTTGAAAAATGCTGAAAACGACCCAAATGCCTTTATTGTTACCGTCATACTCAAATAAATGGAGTTTACAATGACCCCCTACCACTACACAGAAAGCGGGCTTGATAACATCTACTTGCTCAATGGCGTTCATACTGTCGATGAAGAAGGTGATACATTCACCAGTATCAACGACCTTGAGCAATTACACCTACAAATTGCCAAAACATTGGTAGACAAGCATAGCCCACTAGAAGCCAAAGAATTTAAGTTTTTGCGGGTAGAGCTTAACTTATCACAAAAAGCACTGGCTGAATTGCTAGGCGTGGATAGCCAAACCGTTGCACGTTGGGAAAAAAGCGAAACAGCCATACCAAGAGGTAGTGACGTGCTACTACGTGCCTATTATCTGGAAAGCCAAGCTGAAGACAGCAAAATTGCCTTACTACTCAAAACACTAGCCCAATCTGAAACCAGTGAAGTCATGACGCGTATTGAGTTTGAAGAGCAAGATCATCATTGGATGAGAAAGGCGGCGTAAACTTGAAACCACAACCCGCGCCCCAAAACGCAACGAAAAAACAACTTTCTCAAACTTCTGTCATGCTCACTCAAGCGGAAATTGACGCATTCAGACAGAAGAAAAAAGCCATGTGCGATTTCGCTCAAAAGGAATTGAGCTTACGCCTTAGCGCAATCGCTTCGTGAACCAGTTAAGCTAAAGTTGGCTTTACTACAGTTAATCCGCATAGCCCCAACGAGCTAAGAACGAATGATGGGGAGTTGGTAAAGCTTCATAACTAACTCACCACATAACCAATATGCCCCTGCTCCGTTGCCAGTTTAATACGGGCTTCTAAATCACGGTTGACACTATCGCTTATGGTAAATCGGCTTTCTTCACTGCTATGGTCTAGCCCGACTTGTTCACGGTAGAAGCGTTCTAAATCGGTTATTAAGCCAACTTTTTCACTGCATTCGCACAAATATAGCACACGTTGTCATCGGGCTGTACAAAAAACCATTGCGCACACCACAAATCGGCAAGCAGTTTATGTGCTTTGAGTTTTTCGCTAATAGCCTTGTACTGAGCGCGTTTTTTCTGTACATCTTCACGTTCATTAGTGCTGGCAAGTAATAGCCCTTTAATTTGTGCTAATACGCCACTCATGAGGGTTTCATCGACACCAAACAACAAATCGAGCTGTCCTGTGGAATGCAAACCACGATAGCAACCAAGATAGCAACCACGATACAATTTGATAATAACAGGGACGAAACGGGAACACTCAGGTTTAAAAACAAGGTAAAAAAGTTAAATATTAAGAAAATTGAAAGCAATTAAAGACGAACAAAGCAAGATATTAACTGTTGTTTTATATGAAATTTATTGGCGCGCCCGAGACGATTCGAACGTCCGACCACCGCCTTCGGAGGGCGATACTCTATCCAGCTGAGCTACGGGCGCAAATGACAAGACGATTATTTTAGCACAGCACGCTCCTACTCGCCTTAACGCATATCTAACTTTATGCTAAAATTGTAATGTAAACCTGATTATTAGGTGCATTTAGCTTAGTTGTTAAATGTTAAACGGGAAGCTCGGTGCAATGCCGACACTGCCCCCGCAACAGTAATAGAGAAGACATTTTAAGTGACAATTCGTCACAACCACTGGTCAGCGAACTGATTCGGGAAGGTAAAATGAAAATGCTCTTAAGTCTGGATACCGGCCTAGTAAGACACATTTACCGATTGCGGTGGGCAATACGGCGAAGCAATTTTTTAAATTGTTTGATGACGATTAAGTCAGTTAATGAACAGAAAACCCGTTATGAGTTGGCAAAATGACTAGGCGCACGGCGCGCAGACAAGGGAGTGTACAAACAGTACATGACCGAAGGTGAGCACCGAGCAACAACGCAAGATGACAACGCAATAGGGTTTAATGACATTAACCTCCGTTTGTCTTTCGTGCCATATTTTTATGACCGAAGGAATTTTCATGAACCTTTCAAAACCAACCTTATTAAGCCTTGCGGGTGCAAGTTGCTTTGCATCGCCACTATGGGCGAACTCGACCAACTTAGACCAGGTTATTGTTTCTGCCACGCGCGTTGAACAGTCTAAAGCTGACTACACGGGCAATATCACCGTCATTACCAGTGAACAGCTACAAGAAAAAGCTATTCAAACCCTTCCTGAAGCGCTAGACAGAATTGGCGGTATTGCCAACTACAGCAATGGTGGCTTAGGCTCAACATCGACGGTTTACTTACGCGGACACGACAGTAAACGCACCCTGCTATTGGTCGATGGTATGCGCTTTAACGACCCGTCGAGTACCAGTGGTGCCCAATGGCAACATTTGTTGGTTGGCGATATTGAACGCATCGAAATCATCGAAGGCGCGCAAGCGGGTATTTGGGGGGCTGATGCCGCAGCAGGGGTCGTAAATGTGATTACCAAACAAGCTGCACAAGGCACGCATGGCAGCTTGAGTTATACGCTAGGCACGCTAGGACAAAAACAAACCCAAGGCAATGTCAGTTTTGCTAATAAAAATTTCGATGCTCGCATTGGCTATACAGGATTAAGCAGCGATGAATTTTCTAGTGTTACGCCAATCATTAATGGCACTAAACAAAACCCTTTAGCCTACGAAAAAGATGGTTATCGCAACGACACACTTAACGCCAAATTAGGCTGGAATATTACCAACAATCAACGCTTAGAATTTAGCGCTTTTAAAGCAAAATCAGTTGGAAACTTTGATGGAGTACCTAGCGATACATATACGAGTAAAGGCGTAACCTATCCAAAAGTTCCAAATACAGACGTAGTCAAATTTAACAATCCTAGTAAATACGATCAAAGTACGTTAGGCCTCAGTTATAGGTTCGTCATTAATGGTTGGGATATTGGGTTGAACATTCAGCAAAGTGAAATTGACAGAGATTTTAACAATTCAATCTTTAATTCAAAAAGCAACCAACAAAGCATTACAGCGAATCGTAACGACAGCTTAGGTAATTGGACATTTGGCGCTGACAAGTCGGAACAATCGACCGACAAAATGAGCAATACCAACATTGGAAAGCAACAAAAACAAAAAGGTCTTTTTATTGCCCGAACTCAAAAATTTCATCTGCCACAAGCCGAACACCCAACTATCATCAATTTAAGCCTACGCAACGATGATTTTAGCGATTACGACAGCTACATTGGCAAGCGTTTTGGTATCAAGCAAATGCTCACTAAAGATGCATACTTTGCCATCAATATGGCTGATACGCGTCGAATGCCGAACTTATTCGAGCGGTTTATTCAGTACAACCCATCCCCCCTACCAACCAGCGTTCGTAACGATGTAGGTAGTTTGCGTCCCGAAACGGTCGAGAGCAAAGAAATGAGTTTAGGTTGGAAAGGTTACAGTCTCACCCGTTTTGAGGACAAAGTAACCGATTTGATCGATTACAATCGCACGAATCTGAACTACTACAACTTGCCAGGCGAATCACAACTCAACGGCTGGCAATGGAAAGCCAGTGAATCCTTACCCAGTTTAGCATCAGAAGTAACGCTCAGCTATCAAGTGATAGATGCGAAATCTGAAAAAGGGATTCCGCTTGCCCGTCGCCCAGAAACCAGTGGTAGTATCGACTGGACTTACTTAGGATTAGCAAAAACAGTCTTGGGGTTGCAAACTCAATTTGTTGGCACGCGCCTAGATTATGTGACCACACCAACAGCCACGCAACTTAGCCCTGACACAGGTAACTATTGGTTGTGGCACGCCAATGCCAGTTATCAATGGAACAAAGAAATTCGTGTATTTGTAAAAGGGGTAAATTTAACCGATGAACGCATTATCCAAGCTTATGCAAATAACTCAACGGATAGCACGCTTGGTGCTTACTACGCCTACTCACCCCGCACCCTGTTAGCGGGTGTGGAATATAAGTTTTAACAAATAATTTAGGAGCTTAACACAATGAACATCAATCCAGAGAACCATGCCAATCGCATGAAAAAACACAAAGAAATTGTCGATGCCGGTATGGCTCGTGCCAAAGACGAAAAAGGCCTAATTCTCGTTATGACAGGTGATGGCAAAGGCAAATCCTCATCAGGGTTTGGTATGGTAGCACGCGCTTTGGGTCACGGCATGAAAGTGGCTGTGGTACAATTCATCAAAGGCAGTTACAGTACGGGTGAAGAAGCCTTTTTCCGTCGTTTTCCAGAGGAAGTCAGCTACCATGTTATGGGCGATGGTTTTACTTGGGAAACGCAAAATATCGAAAAAGATATTGCCAGTGCACAAAAAGCTTGGGAGCAGGTTAAAGCCTTCCTTGCCGACGATAGCTACGACATGATTCTACTTGATGAATTGAATATTGTGTTGCGAATGCGTTACTTAGACACTGAGCAAGTGTTAGCCGATTTGGCCACACGCCCCTTTATGCAACACGTTGTGATTACAGGGCGCGGTGCACCACAAGCACTGATTGAGGTTGCCGACACCGTCAGTGAAGTCAAAGAAATTAAACATGCCTATAAGGCGGGCATCAAAGCCCAGCACGGCATTGAGTTATAAATTTAGGAGAAAAAAATGCCAACCCTATCCCTTCGCAATCAAATACTATTAGCTGCTTTGTTAATTTTGTTGCTCGTGACCACGCGTGGACACAATGTGATGACGCTTGAGCTGATTCCAGTTTCAACTATGGGTCTGTTCTTTTTACTGGGCGTATATTTCCGCAAAGTTTGGGTACTCACGCTTGCTTTCGCTATTGTTTGGACGATGGACATTACTGGCTTAACTTGGTCAGGTAATACCGATTTCTGCCTCAGCAACAGCTATTTATTTTTGTTAATTTCTTACGCCATTTATTGGGCAGGTGGTCAGCTGTTTGCGCGTTTGTATGCGGGTGAAAACTTAAAAAGCCTAACGGCATTAGCGTTAATTGCTCCTGTTGCAGGCGCACTCGGCTATTTGGTTTCTGCTGCCAGCTTCCATTACCTATCGGGCAAGTTTGAAACTGACTTTTCTGCCATGTTCAGCGATTATTTAGCGCGTTTACCAGGACATTTAGAAGGTTTGGGTACTTATTTAGTGATTGGTGTGATTGTCCATCTCGCGTTTAGCACTTGGACAAAACGTCACAGTAGCACGCAAACCGCCTAATGACACAAGCGCTGTTTATTGTTGCGCCAGCATCAGGACAAGGTAAAACCACCATTACCGCTGGTTTAGCGTGGCTGTATCGTCAACAAGGTAAGCGGGTTCGTATTTTCAAAACAGGTCCCGACTTTATTGATCCGATGATTCATGAAGTCGCCACGGGGCAGCCTGTGTATCAGCTGGATATGTGGATGGGTGGTGAAGCTCATGTTCGGGGGTTGTTGGCCGAAGCGGCGAAAACCAGCGACATTATCCTCATCGAAGGCGTGATGGGCTTGTTTGATGGCACGCCCTCCTCGGCTGATTTAGCTGAAGCCTTGGGCGTGCCTGTGCTTGCCGTGATTGATGCCTCATCGATGGCGCAAACCTTCGGTGCTTTGGCACATGGTTTATCAACTTATCGCCCTAGCTTGCCCTTTTGGGGTATTCTAGCCAATCGCGTTGCCAGCGACTTACACGCCGATTTAATTGCCAGCAGTGTGCGCAAAGACACGCCGTTAAAAGGTATTATACGTCGCAATGCCGATGCCAGTTTGCCCGAGCGTCACTTAGGGTTGGTGCAAGCACAAGAACTGTCCGACCTGGAACAACGCATTCAGCAAATGGCGAACCAACTGGCTCAAACTAGCTTAGCTGACGCCACACAACTGCCTCAAGTCGATTTTAACTCGAACCAGTCGTTAGCTGAAACACCTCAGCTATTAGCGGGTAAAACCATTGCCATTAGTCGCGACAAAGCTTTTTCGTTTTTGTATCAAGCGAACGTCGATACCCTTCAAGCTTTGGGTGCAAACATTGCCTACTTCTCGCCCTTGGTTAACGACGCTTTACCTGATTGTGATGCGGTCTATCTGATGGGTGGTTATCCCGAGCTTTATTTAGACGAGATTGCACAAGCAACACGCACAGCGGAAGATGTTAGAAAGCACCATGCACAAGGCAAACCCATCTTGGCAGAATGTGGCGGTATGTTGACCTTGCTCGAGACACTCACCGACAAACATGGCAAAAGCGCCCCCATGTGGGGATTGTTGTCGGGAACGGCAATCATGCAACAACGTTTAGCCGCGCTCGGGATGCAATCGGTCGCTTTACCTGAAGGTGAATTGCGCGGACATACTTTCCATCATAGCCTTACCACCACCGACATGCAGCCGCTCGTACAAGGAGTTAATCCGCATGGTAAAGGGGTGAGTGAAAAAGTCTATCGCGTTGAAAAACTGACGGCGAGCTACATTCATCTATATTTTCCTAGCAACCCAAGCGCTGCTGCCAGGCTTTTTCTCTAACAAGAATAGGCAAACCCTATCATGTCTACCCCCGATTTGTTTGGTGATGTTAATCAATCTGTTGTCGTGATTGAAGAAACCCTATCTCGTCCGCTCAGCCCTGCTCAACGCAAATACAACGCGCTTTTAGAAAAAATCGACAAACAAAAAGCCGCTTTGGAACAATGGCAACAAGCGCATCACAGCTGTCAACAACAGGTTGCGGGTAAATTTGAACCGCTAAGGGAAACGCTCACTCAAGAACAGATTAAGTTGGTATGTTTTCTAGACGATGCTTTGCACCGTTATAAATTCAGCAAAACACAAACCAATCAGCTGATTGGACTAATCACTCACTTTTGCGAACAGTTGATTGAAGAAACGGATGACGACGACTTTATCACATTAGCACAAGGCTATTTGCCAGAACCCGAACCGGAACTTTCAGCCGAGGAACAAGCGGAACTCGATGATGCGTTACGCGCGGCTTTTGCTCAAAACTTTGGCATCCACCTTGATGAATCCATCGATCTTGACGATCCTGAGGCGATTAAGCAAGCCGTTTTAGAACATCATTCTCGTCAGCAGCAGAGCCAAAAACCCCGTAAAAAAACCGCCAAACAATTGGCTAAAGAAGCACAAGAAAAAGCCGAAGCTGAAGCCGCGCAGCAGTCCATTCAAAGCATTTATCGACAATTGGTGAAAGCCTTGCACCCTGATCGTGAAAGTGATGCCGATGAACGCGCCCGCAAAACCCAACTCATGCAAGCTGTCACGGTGGCTTATGAAGAGAAAAACCTCATTAAGCTTCTCGAGTTACAACTACAAGAAACCCAAATCAGCCAACAACTTCATCAACTGGGCGATGATAAAATCAATGCTTTTATTAAGCTATTGGACAATCAGTTACGTCAACTAAAAACTGAAACCCAGCAAATAGAACTGAATTACAAAAATATGCTCGGGCTGTCCCCTTGGGAAAAGCTCAGCCCTAAAAAACTGCACAGTTTTTTAAAAAGCGATATCGCTCAGTTAGAACAAAAAATCAAAGATATTCAACACGATCGACGTTTGTTTGAACGTGATATTCAAGCCTTGAAAGCTTGGCTAAAATACTTTGTTTAAAAAAGCTATTAAGCTGACCTAGCCAAGGACTGACACACAGATGCTCTTCATCATGCTGACCACGGCACTGCTGCTTGACCGCTTGTTTGGTGAACCCAGCAATAGCTGGCATCCGCTTGTCTGGTTTGGCAATCTAGCTTATTGGCTGGAAAAACGCATCAATCACACTGAGCAAAGCCCTCGCCAAAGTTTTTTGCTCGGACTCATGGCGCTGTTAATTCTGGTCGGCGTACCTGTATTGTTATTAATCGGTTTATTGATGCTATTACCGCTGTGGGCAAGCATTGCGATACAAATAGTGGTGTTAATGTTTTGTATTGGCTGGCAAAGCTTACGCGAGCACGCCTTAGCCATCGCTACCCCCTTAAGTCAGGGAGACTTAAGCGCGGCCAGACAAGCCTTATCGATGATTGTCAGTCGCGATACGCAAAATTTAAATGAAACACAGATTGCCAGTGCCACCTGTGAATCGGTACTTGAAAATGGTCATGATGCGGTATTTGCTAGCCTGTTTTGGTTTGCTCTACTGGGCGCACCAGCAGCTTTGGCTCACAGACTCATCAACACCCTTGATGGCATGTGGGGTTATCGTAACCAACGCTTTGAATATTTCGGTAAAGCCGCTGCCCGTTGTGACGATCTGCTCGGCTATCTTCCCGCTCGAATCACTGCTCTCAGCTATGCTCTGGTGAGTCAAAACACCTGCAAAACACTCATGGTTGCTTGGAAACAAGGCAGTAAACATGACAGTCCTAATGCGGGTATCGTCATGGCTGCTGGCGCAGCTGGTTTAGCTATTCGATCGGGTGGTTCAGCAAGCTACCAAGGTATTAAAGAAAGTCGCCCTTTTTTTGGCTGGGGTAAGCGCCCCAAAGCGCAACATATTGAAGCCAGCCTTTCACTCATTCAGAAAGCCGTCATTGTTTGGTTGCTCATTTTCGCAGCACTGAGTTTATGAAACCAGCACACGGTGGACGTTTAAGCGCGGCTTGTCGCCATTATGGTGGTAGCCTCGAACAGTGGATTGATCTTTCGACGGGTATTGCGCCTTGGACTTACCCCTTGCCTACCGTTCCCGAAAATGTCTGGCAACGCCTGCCCGAAACCGATGATGATTTAATCGTCACAGCCACCGCCTATTATGGTGTTGCAACTGATGAGTGTATCGCTGTCGCAGGTAGTCAATGGGCGATAGAAATGATTCCCCGTTTGTACGTGAAGCCCCTTAAGGTGCTCATGCTAGCACATGGCTACAGCGAACATCCTCACGCATGGCAACAAGCTGGGCATCATCTGCTCCTAGTTGACTCTATCGAAGCCTTAATGACTGAAGCACACCAGTGTGACGCTTGCGTTATCATTCAACCGCATAATCCGCTAGGGATAATCTTAAGCGAAGCACAACTCCGTCATCTTAAAAACCAGTTGCGTCAAGGGATACTGGTGATTGATGAAGCCTTTGCCGATAGTCGTCCCACGCCAACACTACCAATCGAACCCCATAGCTGGAAACTACGCTCTATTGGCAAGTTTTTTGGCTTAGCAGGCATCCGATTAGGGTTTGTGTTAGCTGCTAGCGATCAAATCGATCAGTTAGAACAAACACAATCGCCTTGGTCGGTTAGTCACCTAGCACGTTGGGCAGGAAAGCAGGCATTAGAAGACCTGAGTTGGCACAAAACTCAAGCCACTCAACTGCGCCTGCAGAGTGAGCGTTTACAACAACTGTTAATCAGCCATCAGCTCAATGCATCGCATAAAACAGATTATTTTGTGACGCTATTCGTTGAAAATAGTCAGAAATGGGTTGAGTCTGCAGCTCAATCACAGTTGTTGCTGAGACACTTTCCCGCTATCCATGGCATTCGTTTTGGACTGCCCGCCAATCAGCAAGAATGGGATCGATTTATGGCTTGGTTATCTCAAGAAAAAGGCTTATAAGCTCGAAAAGGTGTCAGCCTTAAACAGAAAAAAACTATGCTCTTCCATTATGGAAAAGCATAGTTAGCAGGATCACTGTGTAATTGAATCGGTGGTTTAGGCTTTACTTCCGCTACCACCTCTTGAACCTTAGCTGGTTTAGTGCGCTGCCTAGCAATCGCTTTGGCTTGAGCGGCTTGTTTGTCTGCCTCCGCCTTGGCTTGGATGGCTTTTTCAGCTTCAATTCGTGCCATTTGCAACTGCGCAATTTGTTTATTGGTTAACTCTTGTTGAGCAGACAATTCACGCAGTTTTTTATCATGTAACCGAACCTTCTCTTCAACCACCTTAACGCGTGTTGAAATGCTTGATGAAGCCAAAACTTGTTGCGCCGACAGTCCCACACCCACCAAAATTAGCAAGGTAAAACCCATTATTTTCATAAGGATGCCTCCTTTGACCATATCGGTGACGTTAACATCCGCAGGTTATCGAGGTGCTAGATCATCGGGATCAAAACAATTCGTACCACAGCTCGATTTTACAGGGGAATTAATCGCTTGATCACTGTAGGATAAATAATTATCAAAAAAGTCACGATCAACAAAGACTTCAATCACGGTTTCATAGTTATTATCCGCCATGGGGGTAACGCTAGTCACCCTTGCTCCACGCACCATCGCATTGACTTTGGCACGGAAAGAATCGCTCTTAACTGCCATAGCACCAACCGTAGTATTACCCTCGATTTTGACGCCATTGATTTGTTCTGCTAACGAACGATAAGCATCGAGTTTAGAAGCACGAATTGCCATTAAGCGACGTTGGCCAGGCGTGTAAGCTTCATACAAGCTTTCTGTACCATAACCTACTGCCGAAATACGCACACGTTCTTTGGGAGCAACTGGTTTAGCAACTGTCGCCTCTGGTTTTGTTGCCTGATTACTGCTACCCGAGTTGTTCACACAACCAAGCAATAATACTGAGCTAGCAACAGCAATACTCATAACTGAAATTAGCGGTTTCATAATAAGACTTCCTTATTGGACTGTTTCATGGATTTCTCGCTCCCATTGCCGAATTCGGTCAATGTCTGTTGCTGGTTGCAACTATATTTTTCAATCATGGTTTTCCATCCTAAGGAAATCCGTCAGACTTGCCCATTTGTTGACTCCAACGAGCTCGCCATTCAGGGTCATCAGCCGGCTTTACAGGTTTCACCTCAGCTTTGGGTGCTACCTCTTTCTCTTCCACTTTTTTCACAACGGGCGCTTTTGGCGCACTGGACACTTTCGCAACCGGTTTCAGTGCTTTAACATCAGTTTCCACCGACTTTAAGGTATCTGTCACTAGCTGTGATTGTTGTTGTAAAGCTTCCGATTGTTTCTGCAAGTTTTCCAACACCTTTTGAGTGGCGATCAACCGCTTCTTCACATCACTAATATCGGCCGTCAACTGCTCCGCTTGAGCTGAATTAACAACTTTTTCAGTGTTAGGTGCAACAGCTGCCTGTGTTTCTGCCGCTTTAGTCGCGTCGGCATCGCCGTTGGCAAGGTTCTGTTGAATCTCTTCACGCAGGGCCGCTTTACGCTCTGCTGCTGTCATGGGTTTACCATTTGGGGCTGCCGCTGCAACGGGCGCTGTGGGCGTTTTCGACTTTAATATCTCGATCGATTCGGCAATCTCTGCCAACTGGGTGGCCACATCCGATAATTGACCGCTCATGGTTTTGGTTTTCTTACCTGCATCTTCTAAAATCAAATAAGACTGCCCCACTTCGGTTTTAATCGCTTCGACCTGTTCTAACAATTTAGCATCGGTTTTCGGTGCTGAGAATAACCCACCTGCTGCCAAGCCAATGGCTGTGAGCACCAAAACAATTAAAATGCTACCAAAAATAATAATGAGTTTTTTGAGTGAATCCATTTCTGCGTCCGTCCACTGTGCTGTTGATTTACCGGCTTTAAGACTGGGAGGTGCTTTAGCGGGTGCTTGTGATTCATTGAGTTCTGACTTAAGGGGCATATCTGGCTTGGTTGAAGTGGGTGCCATAGCCATCAGGTCGTCATCAGGGTCAGGAGCTACCGTCGGCTCAACGGCAACTGGCGTTGACTCGATTGCCAATTCGGCTGAAGCCAAATCAAGGTCAGCTTCATTTTTTGGGGCATCCTCCAGCGCCAACTCCGCAAGCGGATTGGGCGGAGGCTCTGTTTTATTCACGGCAGCGGGTTCTGCAGCATCAGGTGCGACGTCCGCCGCATCCAACAATGCATCCAAGCTGTCTAAATCTAATGCATTAAAATCTGACACAGATTAACCCTACTTCAATAATACTTGTTACAGAATATCGACTAGCGACACGATTTCTGAATATCTAAAAGTAAATTGAAGCAAAATTAATACCAAACACCGAAAGAATCTTCATCAATCACTTCAACAGCACCATCACCTAACCAAACCAAAGGTAGGCGTAACTGGATTCTTTGCAGTGTATCTTTGCTTAAATACCCCAAGGAACCCTGAATACGAGCACCCTGCATAAAACCTTGGGCGTTGATTGATGGATGAGACAACCTAATTAAAGCAAGGCGCATTGCATCCTCGCCCAATGCGGTGAAAAAACTATCATTCACTGAGCGTTTTTGCTGCATGGCTTCCACTTGATACCAAGGCATAAAGCTTTTCATTCTTCCCCAGTTTGGCAAACTTCGAACATAATCACGCAATCCATTACTACCCGTATCCACCCAAAACAGACTAAAAGATTGACCCCAGGCGTAATCCACCCGTTGAGAAACTTCTACCGCATCAGCCAAGGGCGCAAACAACACCAGAGCCTCAACGTCTTGACGTAACCAAGGCATAGCCACCAGGGGTGTTTCGAGCAAAGCTTCCAAGGCTTGAATACGACGTCGACTTTTGTTGTAGCCCGTTAAAGCATACAAGCCAGTTGTCAATTGATCTGATGAGAGGTAAATTAATCGATCGACCAATTTAACATCCGTCACCGCTAAAAAACTAGACACCAAGCGCGTTGCATGCCGACTATTCATGCTCAGTGACAATAAATCAACGATATTTTTTTCGGCTAAATGTAAAGCTAATTGATAAACACTGGATTCTGGCGTCCAAGCAAATTGCCACACCAGAGGATGAGATAAGCTACTTTGATTGAGGCTAATAACCGGAAATTTAGGCGATAATTTAATCAGAGCATCCACATCTGATTTATGCAAAGGTCCAATCACCAACCGAGGATTTAGCTGTTCAACCGCATGCCATGCTGCCCTAAAGTGTTGAAAATCATCCACACGAACCACTTTGAACAACTGATCACTCGGCAACAGGCGCTTAGCGCCTATCACCAATTGTCGATTTGCTAGATCATCTGTCTGTTCTGCAGCACTCAATAACAGCACTATGGGTTGTTGTGCGGCTGCTTGAACCGTAAAACAACCCATTAACAGCAAAACAACCCAGGTTAACCGAGATGGTAAACAGCAAACGGAGGTCAACAACAGACTAAGCTTCGACAAATCCAAGATGACTTAACACCTCACGCAAATCCTTAGATAAATGTTTTTGACCCACCAACTGCGTTAAAGCATCGCTTGCCCCCTGACGATGAGCCGCATCCAATCGTTTCCACATACTAAAAGCTTGTACTAAACGTGCGGCAACTTGTGGATTAATGGCATCAATTTCAGCAATTTGTGTCGCCAACAAACGATAACCCGCACCATCAGCCTGATGAAACACGCGCGGATTGGCCCGACCAAATACCCCCAATACACTCCGTACCCGATTGGGGGTTGTACGAACAAAATGCTCATGCAAACACAAATTCATAATATCTGACACCTCGGCTTTGGGGTTAGAAGCTTGCACGCTGAACCACTTATCTAACACTAAGCTGACCCCATGCCAGCGTTGATAAAATAATGCCAAAGCATCAGTTGCTTGAGCGGCCGCATGGTGAACCAATAAACTCAGCGCGAACTGACTATTGGTCATATTATTTGCCTGTATCACTTGTTGATATGCCCACTCAAATACCCGTTCATCATGCTTGTGTGCCAAGTAGCCCATCAATACATGACACCAACTACGATTAGCGATCACATCGGCAGCGTATTCAAAGGCTTCAATAGCGGGTAAACGCGAGGCAATAACTTGCCACATGCTATCGGCCAGTTCATTTGCCAACCAATTTTTCAAGCAATCGATTGCAGCCAGCAATAAGTTCGGAGACAAGACCTCAAGTTGCTGAGCTAAATAATCGAAACTGGGTAAGCGCAGGGTTTCAGCCAACCAATCGACAGGCAATGCTTGATTTAGCATCATCGATCTTAGCACAGGCAAAATTTGTTCAGGTAAGGACATAGCTTGACCTTGCTGCATTGACTGCACACCAGACAAAATTACCTTAACCCAAACTTGTTGCCAAGCTTCCCAACGATTGAATAAATCATCATCGTGGGTTGCCAACCACAGCCAATCTTCAAGACTCAATTCGCGCTGCAAAATAATGGGGGCTGAAAAATTGCGCAATAATGACAAACGAGGAGATTCTGCAACCTGAGAAAACACCACCTTTTCTTCAGCCTGCGATAACCATAATAAGCCTTCACTTTCTTGCCAACGCCCCTGACCTTGCACTAATTTTACGGCTTGCCTGGTTCCTGATTCTGTAAAAATTGCCATCGACATGGGAATCAACAAAGGTTGAAAATCCTCTGTATGAGGTAAAGACTGCTTAAAGGTTAAACTCAATGTTTGGCTCTGTTCATCCCATAAGTGTTTCACTTCCACATGAGGCGTTCCCGCTTGAACGTACCAAGCATGCATTTGGCTCAGATCAACGCCATTCGCATCGGCCATTGCCTGGCGAAACTCTTGCACACGAACCGCTTGCCCATCATGACGTTCAAAATATAAGTCCATCCCCTTACGGAAACCTGCTTTACCCAACAGACTTTCATAGATACGAACCACCTCCGCCCCTTTTTCGTAAACGGTAGCGGTGTAAAAGTTGTTCATTTCAACGTAAGAAGCGGGTTGAATGGGATGACGTAAGGGACTTGCGTCTTCGGCAAACTGAATACTGCGTAAGGTCCTCACATCTTCAATACGTTTTACCTTACCTAGCAAGGTTTGTTCGGTGTAAAGCTGGTCGCGATAAACGGTCAACCCCTCTTTTAGCGTTAATTGAAACCAATCTCGACAAGTAATCCGATTACCCGTCCAGTTATGAAAATACTCATGCGCAATCACCGCATCGATATTAATGTAATCGGTATCTGTTGCTGTTTGTGGATCAGCTAATACAAAGCGCGCATTAAATACATTTAATCCCTTATTTTCCATCGCGCCCATATTGAAGTCATCAACAGCCACAATCATATATCTGTCTAAATCATAGCAACGCCCAAACGTCTGCTCATCCCAACGCATTGCATTAGCTAAAGATGACAAAGCATGCTGACAACGACTGGCATGATGTTGTTTAACGTAGATTTCTAAAGAAACATCCTTGCCTTCAGCAGTAACAAAGGGACGCTGTTGACACACCAAATCACCGGCAACCAATGCAAATAAATAACTGGGTTTGGGAAAAGGATCATGCCAAACCGCATAATGACGGTCATTGTCTAAGTCACCCGACTCAATCAAATTACCGTTCGACAACAACACGGGGGCTAATGAGCGATCAGATTCAATTCGCGTGGTAAAAACAGACATCACATCGGGTCTATCAAGATAATAGGTGATGCGCCTAAATCCCTCAGCCTCACATTGTGTGCAAAACACGCCATCCGATAAATACAGCCCTTCCAAGCGTGAATTAGCTTGTGGGTTAATTTCTGTCTGAATTTCAACAACCGCTTCTTTGCCCATCACAAAGAATTGCAAGGATTCATCGGTCAAGGTGTACTGATGACTGGATAGTAACTCCCCATTCAGCTTAACAGAAAGCAAACTAAGGTCTTCGCCTTGCAAGCTCAAAAGTTGCCCATCGTTTTCATGATTAGCGCGAATGTATAATTTACTCTCGACTTGCGTAGCGGTTCCATGCAAGCAAAAATTTAACTCTAAGCGCTCAATTAAAAAAGATGAAGGCTGATAATCCGCTAAAAACTTAGGCTGTAATGCTGACATAATAGGGCGACTCATCCACAAATAAATAAACTTGATTTTAACAGACTAAAAACAAAAAAGCCCCCTTGGCACACCAAGAGGGCTTTTAAGTTCAGTAAATGGCTAAGAATTACTGAGCAACGAACTCTACGCGACGGTTTTTAGACCATGCAGACTCGTCGTGACCTTCTACTGCTGGACGGTCTTCACCGAAGCTAACTAATTTGATGCGATCAGCAGAAATACCGTTTGCTTTCAATACTTCAGCAACTGACTTAGCACGACGCTCACCCAAGCTTAGGTTGTATTCACGAGAACCACGCTCGTCAGCGTGACCTTCTAAAGTCACTTTTTTAGAGCTGCCTAGGTTAGCCGCTTGAGATTTGATCACTGACATGAATTCAGGTTTGATATCATCACGATCGAAATCGAAGTAAACAACTGAACCAACAGTTACAGGAGCCGCAGCAGCTGCAGCGCCTACTACTGGAGTTGCTGGAGCAGCAGTCGTTTTAGTACCTTCTTCAGTTGGAGTAGAAGAACAACCAGCTAATACTAAACCAGCAGCAGCCATTGCGAATAAATTGAACTTAGTCATGAAAAGACCCCTTAAATAATCAAAAAACCAATAAAACAATTCAGTAGCAATAGAATACTCAAAATGTTGCAAAAAAACAACAGGCAAGCAAACTATTTTTTATCACGCACATAAAAAAGCCTAGCTAAAATGCTAGGCTTTATATTT
The DNA here is from genome assembly GCA_964519885.1 of uncultured Francisella sp. Classification (GTDB taxonomy): domain Bacteria; phylum Pseudomonadota; class Gammaproteobacteria; order Thiomicrospirales; family Thiomicrospiraceae. Next base: position 28,247 of record CAZFLX010000023.1, read on the forward strand.
GGTGGGTTGTGCTGGATTCGAACCAGCGACCAATTGATTAAAAGTCAACTGCTCTACCGACTGAGCTAACAACCCGCTCGATATGTATAATTATAGCAGAGGCTGTTAAATTTGCAAGCCCCCTGTCATTATTTTGTCACTTTTTTGTCGCATAGCGTGTTGGATCTACCACACCCGCTTGTACAAAACCTTCGTGACGCAAACGGCAGGCATCACACACACCACAAGCTCGCCCATCTTCATCTGCCTGATAACAGCTCACAGTTTGCGCAAAATCGACACCCAAACGCATACCCGTTTGAATAATTTCTGCCTTAGATAAAAACTGCAACGGTGCATGGATACTCACAGTCTGTCCCTCAACCCCCGCTTTGGTTGCCAAATTGGCCATTTGCTCAAAAGCTGCAATAAATTCGGGACGGCAATCAGGATAACCAGAATAATCCACCGCATTCACACCAATAAAAATATGACGCGCTGTCAACACTTCTGCCAAAGCTAATGAATAAGACAAAAATACCGTGTTACGTGCGGGCACATAAGTCAATGGAATACCCGTTGACTCCATTTCAGGCACAGGTATTGAGGCGTCTGTTAACGCAGACCCGCCCATTTGCGCCAAATCAATATTCACCACACGGTGAGTTAACGCACCCAATTGACGAGAAAGCCTTTCTGCGGATAGCAACTCAGCGGCATGTCTTTGACCATAATTAAAACTAATGGTATGACATTGATAACCTTCCGCAATTGCCCAAGCGAGCGTGGTGGCTGAATCTAACCCGCCCGATAAAAGCACTACCGCCAATCGAGGCTCGTTATTTAATCGCATTGCATCAATTCCTATTAAGCTAACCGAAAATTGCTCAGACTATGAGCATGGTATGTAGAACAAAAAAACAAAGGGATAGTAGCCAACCGACCACTATCCCTCACTTTCTATTAATCCAGCCAATCTAGCTTAATGAATAAACAAAAACAGTTAAGCTACTAAGACTATGCCAGTTAACTCGCTTATTTTTTCAAACTCGCTAGGAGTTTGTCGGCTTGTTTGGCTGCCGTGCTATCAGGAAAACGTTTCTTCACTTCCTCAAAAGCAACTTTGGCCTCTTTTGGCTTTTTCAATTCAACAAAACATTCACCCTGTTTCAGCAACGCATCGGCTTGCTTAGGGCCACCAGCCTCAACTGAAGCTTCATAAGACTTTAAGGCTGCCTCATATTTACGCGCCACAAACTGAGTTTCACCATGCCAGTAATATGCGTTACCCAACTGGTCTGAATGCGGAAATTCTTCAACGTAAGCCTTGAATAACTTACCCGCTTCAGTATATTTTCCAGCCATCAGTTGATCGAAGGCTTTTTTGTAAGCCTGTTGGGCTTGTTCAATTTCAGCAGCAGACATTTGAGGCTTAGCATCAGTTTTATTGCCTTCGGGAGAGACCACAGGAACTGTTTTCAATACTTGAACTTGCTTTTCTAACGACTCGATTCTCGCTTCTAATTGCTTAATCTTATCTAAATCGCGCTCAATCCGATCCAAACGATCTGCATTTTCCAACGAGTTTTTTTCAATACGACTGAACTTATCATTCACGTATCCCATCATCCCAACATCAGCTTCCATTACTTTGGGTGGTTGTGTACGAACATTCGGATCGTATTCAACCACCTCTGCACGATTGGCTGACGCCTGGCCAGCCACTAAGAGTCCACCAATGGTGATGGCTAATAGCGTTTTGGATGATAACATCATGCCTCATATACCTCTGCTGAATAATTAATTATTGAGGAAACTTCATTTCAACTCGGCGATTGAGCGACCAAGAAGCCTCATCATGACCTTCTGATGCCGGCTTTTCCTCACCAAAACTCACGGTACGAATTCGGTTAGCCGGAACGCCCGCAACCAACAATGCGTCACGTACCGCTTTAGCGCGTCGTTCACCTAATGCCATGTTGTATTCGCTACTACCGCGCTCGTCACAATGACCTTCCAACACAATATTCAATGTTGGTTTAGACTGCAGAAACTTGACATAATGATTAACAACGGCTTGTCCTTTCGTATCAATCGAAAATTGATCAAGACCAAAGTAAATGGTCGGCTGGACGCCACCCACAGCGTAATTTTTTTCATCTTCCATCGCTGCCATGGCACCTAGGGTATTTAAGTCAATTCCCTTCAAATCCCCACTGCTCATACCGTTGCCAGCCATACCATCGACAACAACTGGCTTATTCACATTCGAATCATCAACAGGCGGATCAGAACAAGCCGCCAGTAACACCGACAAACTAGAAACCAACGCAACACGCATAACTTGGCGCATTTTTAAAACCCCTTTGTTCATTTATTCAATTAAAACGTTCAACCAGACATCTAGCGACTGGCACTTACTGACTACTATTCAATGGACCCCAGGCAGGATCACGAACATCACCAGTAATATTCAATTTGGTAAAAGCACGCCCATTGCGTGATAACACACCAATAGCACCACCACGATAATCGTTATAAGAATAAGCGATCATATCACCATTGGGTGCAAAACTGGGGGACTCATCCGTTCCCGTCGTCGAGATAACCTTAGAAGTACCACTCACTAAATCTTGTGTCGTGACCTTAAAACCACCCACCTCTTGACGAATATAAGCTAGGTAGCGACCATCAGAAGATGCCGTCGGACGCGCGTTATACTTGCCTTCGAAAGTAATGCGTTTCAAATCTCTTGGATTGGCTAAACTTGCTTGAAAAATTTGTGGCTGACCGCGACGATCCGAGTTAAAAAACACCGATTGACCATCAGATGACCATACAGCCTCGGTTTCAATGGCAGAATCGAATGTCAGTTGCGTTAGACGCTTACTAGCCACATCCATGACGTAAATATCTGGATTACCACCCTTAGAAAGAGTCATCAATAATCCACGACCATCAGGAGACCAAGCTGGCGCACTATTGATGCCTTCAAATGCGGCAATACTTTGACGACTGCGACCATCTAGACTTTGCACAATAATTTCCGGACGACGGTTTTCAAAAGACACATAAGCCAATTTACTACCATCTGGTGACCAGCTTACCGACATGAGTGGCATATAGGAGCGCAAAATGGTTCTTGGACCGTAACCATCAGAATCTGCCACTTCTAACAAGAACATTTTACGTTTGCCTTGCGCACGTTCCACACGTACATAAGCCATGCGTGAATCAAACGCACCACCACGACCTGTCACCGCTGTATAAATCGCATCGGACATTTGGTGAGCCGCGGTACGCAACAAAGGAGCCGAAACACCATTCCAACGGCGTGCAACCATTTCTTGATTATTCAAGGTGTTGATAAGGCGCATATCGACTTGATACATATCACCACCTTGTTGACGAACTTCGCCAATCACTAAGTAGTCTTGCATCATTTTACGCCAGTAATCAAGATTTAACTCACCTGCTAACACCGCTGCCGACATATCGCTCTCTTTCATGGGCGTAAAACTGCCAGAACGCGTTAAATCGTCACGAATAATTTGTGCGATGTTATAGTCAGGATTAGTAATGCTGATCTGATTTTTAAATGGTGTTACGGCAATAGGTAAAGCTTGTTCAGTACCGCCAGTAATTTCGACTCTGACCGCATCTTGAGCGATGGCCTGAGTACTCATCCATAAACTGGCACAAATAAACCATGCTTTAGCAAATTGCTGCAAACGCATTCCACTGAGTTGCATCATAAACACCCCGATTATTGTGGTTTGAAAATAAAAATAATTTCTTCTTTGAAAACTTCATCTGAAGGCGCTTTAGGTAAGGGTGAAGCCCTTCTCACCGCCAACTCAACTGATCGCTTGTAAGCCTCACTAGCGTCTCCCTGGCAAGATTTCACTCGAACCTCTTTCACTTCTCCGTCGCGAGTCTGACGCATGTAAACGTCACAAACGGCATTTTCGTTTGATTCTTTTATCCATGCACGACGTACTTTGGCGCCAATAGCACTAATCCATGTTGAGGTTTCTTGTTTAACTAAAGCGGCATTCGCTGCCTTAGCTTCTGACTCTCGCTCTGCTTGCATCGCCTTACGCATGGCTTCTTCACGTTTTGCCTGCTCTTTAATTTCAGCTTTACGTTTTTCAGCCTCGGCTTTTTCTTTTGCTTCTTGCTCTGCTTTTTTCTTCAACTCAGCTTCTTGTTTCTGTTTTTCAGCCTCTTGTTGCTTTTTCAAAGCTTCCTGTTTTTTCTGAGCTTCTAGCTGCTTTTGCTCTTCTTGCTGTTTTTTTGCGGCATCCGCTTTTTGTTTTTCGGCTTCTTGTTGCTTCTTCAAGGCTTCCGCTTGTTTACGTTTTTCGTCTTCCTGTTGTTTCAGTTTCTCGGCTTCTTTTTCCTTAGCTAAGGCTTGCGCCTCGGCTAATCGCTTCGCCTCTTCTGCTTGCTTTTTCAGTGCATCTTGTTGTTTCTGTTCTTCTTGTCTTTTTTGCTCTTCCCGCTGCTTCTGTTCTTCTTGCTTTTTCTGTTCTGCCAGCTTTTGTTTTTCAGCTTGTGCTTGCGCCAACGCCTCTGGACTGGGTTGCGGTGGCACTACCGGTAAAGGTTCTAGCTTAGGAGGCTGAACGGGCTTGTCTTCAATCGGAGTAGGACGTTGCGATAGCGCTTGGGAAACACGTGGGTCAACCACATCGGCTTGAACTAAATCGGCTTCTGAAATTTCAGCCAATACATCGTTCATCTGTTCTTGCTGTTTCAAAAAACCATAAACTATGAAATACAGCAGAACACCATGAACCATTAAGGCCAACAAGGTGGCTAAAGGATGTCGTCGTAAAAACGCAAACACAGCTTATTTACCCTGTTTCTTGGCAGGCTGAGTGGCTAATTTAACGCTTTTAATGTTTTCGCCTTTTAAACGTAAAAATAGACCCACAACATCACCATATTCAGCGGCCTTGTCACCGAATACAACAATCGCGCTTTCTTCGTCACCTTTTCCAGCACGTAACACCGCAATATAACTGGTTAACTCACGAATACTGGCATCGTCTTGTGCAAACAATTTAGGTTCAACCTGTCCGGTTTGTACGCTGTACAAAAGACCATTTTCAGCCTTGGCTTTGGGTAATACTTGAATGACAATTTCATTTGCCTTATCACCGCGAGCTTTAGGTTTATCTTTTTGTTGTACTTCTTCGGGCAAATCAACCTTAACCGAGTGATGAATCACTGGCACAGTAATCATGAAAATGACTAGCAATACCAGCATCACGTCAATAAACGGAACGACGTTAATTTCCGCTTTTAACTTGTGCTTACGTTGGCTACGAAAGGAAGAATCAGCACTCATTTAAACAGTCTCTGCCTTATCGTTTTTATAGGCTTGACGCTGCAGAATGGTTAAGAATTCTTGTGAAAAGTTTTCATATTGATTTAACAAACGGTCAGATTTTACACTTAACCGATTGTACGCAATCACCGCAGGAATGGCCGCAAACAAACCCATCGCCGTTGCCACCAAAGCTTCGGCAATACCTGGAGCTACCTGAGCCAAGGTCACTTGTTCGGCAGAGGCAAAAGCCACAAATGAAATCATGATGCCCCAAACCGTACCAAACAGACCAATATAAGGACTGACTGAAGCCACTGTAGCCAAAAAGGGTAAGCGTGTCTCTAACTGATCCAACTCGCGACCAAAAGCCACTTTCATGGCACGCTGAGCACCACCAATTATTTCAGAAGCTTCAATACCCGCTTGTTTTTTCAAACGTACAAACTCTTTGAATCCCACCGTAAAAATAGCATTCATACCACGGGGTTCTAAATTTAATGAAGCCGTGTAGGTGTAAAAACCCGCTAAATCATGACTAGACCAAAAAGCGGTTTCGAAAGTTTTACTTTGGCGTTCGGCAACATTAAACTCCCAAGACTTGGCAAAAATCACTGCCCAAGATGCCACTGATAAAAACACCAACACTGCCATGACGACTTGCACCACCAAACTGGCGTCGCTGACTAATTGAACAATGGATAACTCCGCACCTGCACTCACCTGACTAGCACTCCCTGAAAGGCATCTTTTAATTGAGTTGGAAATGCCATCGGCTTTCCACTCTTTTCATTCACACACGCAATCGTCACTTCACCTTGGCAAAGCAACACATCATCACACATTACACACTGTCGAAAATGAACTTTTGCACGTCCCAATTGATTGACTTCGACAGTTACCGATAACTGTTGATTGAACCTCGCAGGACTTACATAGCGTAGATTCAAACTATGTACCATCAACAAAGCGCCTGTTTCAGCGCGAAGTAGATCTTGCTCAACACCTAAAGCCCGCAACCACTCGCTGCGAGCTCGTTCCATAAACTTGAGGTAATTGGCATAGTAGACAACACCGCCAGCATCAGTATCTTCATAGTAGACTCTAACTGGCCAATGATATACGCTCATTTTAGCACCTCTGGCACATCAATACCAAGATGAGAATAAGCGATTGCATTGGCAACACGACCACGCGTGGTACGCTGAATGAAACCTTGTTGAATGAGAAAGGGTTCTAGCACATCTTCGAGTGTCCCCTTATCCTCTCCTAAAGCGGTAGCCAAAGAGTCCACGCCCGCTGGCCCCCCTGAAAAATGTTCGATCAGCGTTTGCAAATAACGAATGTCCATTTTATCCAAGCCCGTATCGTCAATTTGCAATAAATCCAACGCGGCACCCGCTAAAGCTTGAGTCACGAGTCCGTCAGCGTGCACCTGTGCATAATCACGTACGCGTTTGAGTAAGCGATTGGCAATACGTGGTGTACCACGAGAACGACGGGCAATTTCAACCGCACCTAGAGTATCCATTGGCACAACCAAACGCTCTGCATTGCGTTGCACAATGGTAGTTAAATCTTCGACCGAGTAAAATTCGAGCCGTTGCACAATACCAAAACGATCTCGCAAAGGTGCCGTGAGCATACCGGCACGTGTCGTAGCACCCACCAGTGTAAAAGGCGGCAAGTCAATTTTTACGCTTTGCGCAGCGGGACCTTCACCAATCATAATATCAATATGGTAATCTTCCATTGCTGGATAGAGAACTTCTTCAATAACCGGATTCAGTCGATGAATTTCATCAACAAACAACACATCATAAGGTTCTAGACGTGTGAGCATGGCTGCCAAATCACCCGGTTTTTCCAACACTGGACCTGATGTTTGACGTAGATTAGCACCCATTTCATTGGCCAAGACTTGGGCTAAGGTGGTTTTACCTAATCCTGGAGGTCCGTACAGCAATACGTGATCCATTGCCTCTCGGCGACCCTGCGCTGCTTTGACAAAAGTCGTTAGCTGTTCACACACCGAGCGTTGACCGATATACTCATTGAATCGTTGCGGACGCAATGAAGTCACCGCAGTGAAATCTTCTTGCTGTTGTTGATTACCAACGATTCGGTCTAGTTCTATCACAAACTCACCTGCAAGGCATACTTGATTTGTTCACTTAATACCGCGCCCTCTCGCCAAGCTTTATCAACTCTTTGTGCGGCCTCGGCATTTTTATAGCCCAAGGCTTCCAATGCCTGAATGGCTTGTTGACGCATCACCATATCCATACCCGCAGCATTATTATTCAATGGCAGACTAGCGCTATTAAGCACAAAAGCCCCCTCGATAGAATCCACCGCGGTCGCCAACTCCAACACCATGCGTTCTGCCGTCTTCTTACCGACACCTGGAATTTTAGTGAGTAGATTAGCGTTTTTCTCACGTACCGCTTGCACAAAAGCATCAACCGACAAAGAAGACAAAACCGCTAAAGCCAATTTTGGTCCGATACCGTTTACTTTAACCAATAATCGAAACAATGATTTTTCTTTTTCACTGGCAAAACCATAGAGCAACATAGCATCTTCGCGCACCACCATTTCAATCAATAATATGCATTGCTCACCTAAAGCAGGCAAGACTTCAAATGTAGACAAAGGCACTTCAACTTGATAGCCCACGCCGCCAACATCCAGCAACACCCATGGTGGCATCTTTTCGATTAATTGACCCCGTAATCGTGCGATCATTTGGAAACCTTGCTGGTGAAAGCCGCTATTTTAGCATGAGTTAAGGCACAAGCGAGGGCGTCGGCAGCATCTTCTGAAGGCGGTTCGGACAATCCCAATAACTGACTGACCATATACTGTACTTGTGATTTGTTGGCGTGTCCTTTACCAACAATCGAACTTTTGATTTGAGTGGGTGAATATTCAGCAATTGGCAAGGATGCAGTCGCAGCGGAAAGCATCACCACACCACGCGCCATACCGAGTTTAATTGCTGTTTGCGGATTTTTATAAATAAACGGACTTTCAATCGCCACACAAGCAGGCGCAAATTGTTGAATCAGCGTTTGCATACTTTCATGCAACTTTACCAGCCGCTCACCTTCAGATAAATGCCCAACTTTAATACTACCCGATGCAATATAACGTGGTGTAAAACGCGTCAACTCAATGACACCAAAACCAGAAACACGAAAGGCAGGGTCAATGCCAAGAATAATCATCTTAATCGCCCAGCTGAGCCATGACTTCTTCTGAAATTTCTAGGTTATGATAGACCTCTTGCACATCCTCCAAGTCTTCCATCATATCAATCAAATCAAGTACTTTTTGCGTTTCTTCAGCATTCAGCGACACTTTAACATCCGCATCCATCACCACATCGGCATGTTCGGGTGATAAGCCCGCGGCTTCCAATGCCGTTTTCACGTCCATAAATGCTTCGGGTGTGGTAATGACATCGATACTGCCATCTTCATGCGTGACCACATCCTCAGCGCCTGCCTCTAGTGCTGCATTCATGACTGTGTCTTCATCTACTCCAGCGGCAAAACTGATCACACCTTGTTTTTTGAACATATAGGAAACCGAACCATCGGTACCCATATTGCCCCCTTTTTTGGAAAAAGCATGGCGCACTTCAGCAACGGTACGTTGTTTGTTGTCTGTCATGGTTTCGACAATCACCGCCACACCAAAAGGCGCATAACCTTCGTAGCGTAACTCTTCGTAGTTTTCACCCTCTGCCGTACCTGCAGCGCGCGCAATGGTTTTGTCAATGGTGTCACGTTTCATGTTATTCACCAAGGCTTTATCGACAGCCGCCCTTAAGCGAGGGTTTAACGAAGCATCGGGATTAACACGCGCTGCAACAAGAATCTCGCGTAAAAGTCGAGTAAAAATTTTTGCTTTTTTAACATCTTGGCGTGCTTTACGATGCTTAATATTCGCCCATTTACTGTGTCCTGCCACAGCTCACTCCTTTTATGTATCTTTACGACCAGCCACGACCAAACCCTGTTGGCGTGAGAATTCCAGCATACGATTCAATGACCTAACCGCCCCTAAACGGATGGCTTCATCAATTTCAATGGCATTGCGACCCGTTTCTAATACCTGAGCCAAATTTTGCAAGCCATTCATCGCCATCCACGGACAATGCGCACAACTTTGGCAAGTTGCTCCCTCACCACTGGTCGGTGCCACCAGCAAGGTTTTATGTGGCGCCAGCTGTTGCATTTTCCAGAAAATACCCGCATCGGTAGCAATAATGAATTTTTCATCGGGTAAGTTTTGCACCGCATTAATCAATACTTTGGTTGAGCCGACGACATGAGCTAACTTAACCACCGACTCTGGCGACTCGGGATGCACCAGCACTTTAGCATCGTGATGTTGGGCAATGAGATCGAGCAAGGCTTGAGTCTTAAACTCGTCATGCACCAAACAATGAGCTTGCCAACGCAACATATTCGCACCCGTTTCTCGCGCAATCCAGTTGCCTAAATGACGATCAGGCGCCCATAGAAGCTTGTGTCCTTGCGCATGCAAATGGCGAACGATCTGTAAAGCATTACCTGAAGTCACCACCCAATCCGCTGCCGCTTTCACTTCGGCGCTGGTATTGGCGTAAACTAAGGCAATTCGGTCGGGATATTGCGCGCGCCATGCCGCAAACTCCGTCGCGGGACAACCCTCGTCGAGCGAACAGGTCGCGCCTAAATCGGGCATTAGCACGCGCTTTTCTGGATTCAGAATTTTGGCGGTTTCGCCCATAAAGCGCACACCTGCTACCAACAAGGTTTTGGCAGGATGCTGATTGCTAAAGTTAGCCATTTCTAAGGAATCCGCGACACAACCTCCCGTTTCCTCGGCTAAGGCTTGTAAGTCAGCATCGACATAATAATGCGCTACTAAGACGGCATCTTGCTCGATCAGCAAGTGTTTAATACGCTCGCGCAAAGCTTGCTTATCGATTTCAGACAACCAAGGCTGAGTGGTCGCTGAAGTCGCTAAGGCTTGAATGCGATTTGTCAGAGCAAGCGGAATTTCTGTGTGTTGGGTATTTGTTGTCATGAGGGTATTTTACACTGAGAAGGTAAGGTTCTGATAGATCAAACACAAAAGCAGCCAAAAGGCTGCCTTTGTTTATGATTTCAACAGGCTAATTAAGCTTTCTGCTCTACCACTCTTGGACGAATTGTAATGGTCAAGTATTTCCGGAGAGATTTTAAGCTGCTTTCTTTAAAAACTCCCTGCGTTCCACAGGGGTTTGATAATTCAGCACCGAACTGATGCGTTTGTAGTTGTAAAATCTAATGTAAGAGTTAAGCACTG